>JABFXY010000067.1 GCA_013361525.1 Polyangiaceae bacterium
GCGGTGGACCTCGACCAGCGTCTCCCAGCCCTCGTCGCAGCGTCGCTCGAACCGAGCGACGCGCTCGTAGACGCGGATCTGATGCCGTCCGTACATCCCGAACTCCCCCCGCGCGGTCCAGGAGCTCTCGCTGATGGCCTGCTCTTCGTTTGTTGTGCTCATGCCAGAAGGATGGGCGAGCGCGGACGCGGCGAGGAGAGCCGGAAAATGTCCTAGGACGTAATCTGTCCGACCATCATCACGGCTTGGTCCACAGGTCCGCAGCCTCTTGATGGGGCACCTTGCTACCGTCGGCGCGGAACATGTCGATCCGAACTTCGCCGCGCACGCGAGCGTCGCCTCCTGCACCGGTCGCCCACCGTCTCGCGGCTTTGAGGTCCAGGAAGGTGCGACGAAAGACGCCGGTGACGTCGGTCACGACTTCGACGTTTATGCTGCCGAACTCGCTTGCCTCGATCGAGGAAAGCGCCCGCAGACGAAGCCTACGGATGCCTTCCTTCTTGGGATGGAGGAATCCCCATCCCCCGCACGGAGTCTCCGTGTGCAGTTTCTTCACCTCGAAGAGGTGAGCCCCCAGATCGATCAGGATCGGACGACGAGCCGCGAACCAGGAGCGGCGCGGCGAGTACCACCGAAAGGTGTGGTAGGAGTCCTTCGCTCGAAGCTGGAATCGGTCGAGAAATGGCTGCCCGTCGAGCAACCACACCATGTTCCCGTAGAACTGTTCGCGCTCCTCGATCTCGGTCGCCGAGATATTCGAGTGCTGCAGTTCGATGACGAGCCCGTCGGCGCGTTTGATGTCGGCTCGGTGACGCACCACGAGACCTAGTGGCTCTGCAGACTGCTCGACGGTGACCTCGATCTCGTTCTCGTCTGCTCGCGTCTTCCACCACACGTGCCACGGCGTCTCGCCCTCACTCCACGGGTCGCAATCGGCGCGCTTCTTGTGTGCCCAGTGCCAGGCGTTGACCGTTCCACACTTTGCAACGCAAGCAGCGCCACAAGTCGAGCAGAACGCGGACGCTCCGGGCGACGGGTAGATCCGCGGACCGGCCTTGTGAGAGCGAGCGAGCAGCACCTAGCGACCTCCATTCTCGCCGAACACCATTCGATTCGTGCAGGGAAGTAGTCGGCGCTCGGCCGGAAACGCCGTCAAAGCGCGTGAGAAGTTCTCCTCTTCGTCCCCGGCCGCGATCGCATCGGCCGGCGCTCGCGAGCTCGAGGCTTCACGCATCGCAATCTCAAGCCGGACAACGTCATCCTCGGCGCGCGCTGCTCCGTCGTGTGCTCCTGGTAGAGCGCGCGATCGGTGCTCGGAAAGGTGCGGAAGGGAGCGGTGCCGAAGCGCGGGCCACCCCGTTGGTACAGAGCGCGCTCGCGCTCCTCGAGCTGTCGGAGGAGGCGGTCCCATTCGGCTTGGAAGCGCTCGGCGCGCTCGCGGCTCTGGAACTCGTGGAGAGCGTGATAGGCCTCCGCGGCGTACGGACCGGTGAAGGTCTGGGCTGGTGTTTCGTGATAGGAGCCGCAGATCGGGCAGCGGTGGAAGGCGTAGGAAAGCGTCGCCCTCGTGAGCACGGCGGTCTGCATCACCGCTTCCTCAGCCAGAGCGAAACGGTCCTCACCATCGTCCCCGACGCAGCGAACGCCCCGTCCGGGTTGTACTCGATGACGCCGCCCTGCTTTGCGACGAGCGCGCGGAAGTCACAGCCGAGCCGGTCTTCGCGGTAGGCCACGCCGGCGCTACCAATCGCCGCGAGCTGCCCGCCGACGGGGAGCAGGTCGATCATGCGGGTAATGTGGTGGACATCGGTGCGGCCCGCGAAGGGCGGGTTCATCGTCGCCGCGACGAGCCCCTCAGGCGCGCGCTCGAGCGTGAGGAAGTCCTCGCCGACGAGCTCGACGCCAAGCCGCTCGAGTTTCCCTCGGTTCTTGGGCAAGAGCTCGCACGCGTAGATCCTCGCGGTCGGGCACCGCCGGCGAATGGCCGCCACCAGCGCGCCATCGCCGGCAGACGGCTCGAGCACCACCGCGCCGGGCGGAAGGTCGAGCCGAGCGACAAGCGCGTCAGCGAGCTCCGGAGGCGTCGGAAAGAACCCAGCCGCACGCGGGTCGAGTACCTCGCCGTTCTCGAGGGCGAGCCGCACCGCCTCGCGGCCGTCGACATCGTCGGGAAAGGCGAAACCCTTGCGCGCGACCCAGCGGGCGCCGAGCGCGAGCATGACCTCCTTCAGCGCGGCCCAGTCGGCGATCCGCTCCGACTTCGTGTAGCGCCCGACGTTGCCGCTCACGTCGACCAGGCCGACGAGCTCACGCTGCCGATCGGTGAGCCGCTTCGTCGGCGGCGCCGCGGGTTCCGGTTCGGCCTGCTTCCCCCTGCCACGACCCTTCGCCGCGCGCACCGGCGGCGCCACGCGTTGAGCCCTCATCGCTTCCATGTCTGCTTTCTCCTTCGCTCGCTGCTCCGAGACGACGCGGTCGAGGTCCTCGATCGGGACGCCAAGGATTCGCGCGTGCATCGTGCGGAGCCGCTGCAGGTCCTCCTCGGCGCGACGGTTCGCGTCCTCGAGCATCGCCACGAGCTCGTCGGCCCAGCTGCCATCACGAGGCGCGAGGTCCGCGGCGATCGCGCCGAACTCGACCTCCGCCGCTTTGAGCTCGGTCGTGATCTCGAGCGCGATCGCAGCCGGACTCTCCGGATCGGGCGCCGGCGCCACCGGCATCGTCGACGACTCGGGAGCGTCGAAATCGATCGCGAGTTGCTCGGCGGCGCTCACGCTGCCCCCGCAAACAACTCGCCTTGCTCAGGCTCGACCGGCAGACTCGGCCACGTGCCGAACTGCGAGCCGATCACGGCCTCGGCGAGCAGGCGGGGCACGCTGTTGCCGATGAGTCGAATCTGATCGGTCTTGGTGACGGGTCGACCGGATGCGTCTCGGTCGAGCACCATGTCGTCGAAGTCGTGGGCGCGGGCGAGCTCGCGCGGGACGAGGAGGCGCATGCCGACGTCCGCGACCTCGAAGGCGGCGTCCGCGCGACCGACGCGAACGCGGATGGTCCCGTCGTTGTGCACGGTGCGCGGGCCGTAGTCGCGCAGCAGCGCTCGCACCTCGGCGCGGCGGTCGGCGTCCGTTGCGCACGTCACCAGCGCGTGGTGGTCTCTGGTTGTCACCGCGCCGAGCGGGCGCCGAACATCGAGCCCACTGCCCTCGTGACCGCCGAAGTTCTTCACGATGGTCGCCGCGATGAGCGCGTGCTTCACGCCCCCGGCGACGACGGTGGAGAGCGGATCGCGGATGTCGTAGACCCGCGGGGCCTGTCCCTCGCGCTCGCCGTTGCTGACGTGGATGAGGGACGGAACGACCAGCGAGAACGGGGAGCGGCTCGACGCGGTGACCGTGCGGAGCGGCTCGTCGAGCCCATGCACTCGGGCGTCGCCGGAGTGAGAGACGGGCACGATGAACGGCTCAGCAGCTTCAAGCACGAACCGGGTCACGCCACGCGCGATGCGGCGGAGCGTTGCCTCGGTGAGCGGCTTCTTGCGATCGAAGATGCTCGGCGCTGGGATGCTCCAGTCGATGCACTCGTGCGCGCCTCGCCACGGTCGGCCAGTGCCAGGCCCGTGAGTCGGAGCGGGCCACCTGATCGGCTCTCCGTCGCGTCGCATGACGATGAAGAGGCGCTCTCGCGACGTCGGGGATCCGTAGTCCGCGGCGCAGAGCACGCGCCACTCGACGACGTAGCCTAGGCGCTCGAAGCCGCGGATCCACTTGCGGAACGTTTCTCCCTTGCGAGACTCGATGACCCGACCGTCATTGTCGAGCGGGCCCCAGTCGGCGAACTGCCGCACGTTCTCGACCGTGATGACGTCCGCCAGCGTTTCCTTGGCCCACCGAAAGAGCGACCACGCAAGCGCACGGACCTTGGTTGCCTCGCTACGGTCCAGCGGCCCGCCCTTGGCCTGGCTGAAGTGCGTGCACGTCGGGCTCCCGTGAACGTGGAGCACGCGGCGCCCGCGCGTGACGTCGATCGGCCGGTAGTGCCAGACGCTGCCGTGAAGGTGCAGCGTGCCCGGGTGGTTGACCTCGTGCACGCGCACCGCGGTCTCCCAGTGATTGATCGCGACGTCGGGATCGCGGCCGTGCACGTTACGTTGCGCGCCGCTGATGCCGCCTGCCCCCGAGAAGAGATCGACGATGAGGTCTTCGTCGTGGCCGCTCACGCGGAGCTCCTCTCGAGGTTGGCGAAAAGCGGCGCATCGGTGCGGAGACGTTTCCGCGCGATGCGGTACGACTTGCCGTCGATCTCGATGCCGATCGCACCGAAGCCCTCGGCCTGTGCAGCGAGCATCGTCGTGCCCGACCCCATCGTGATGTCGAGGACGGTGCCGCCCGGCGGCGTGATGAGCCGGACGAAGTGCCGCATCAGCTCGAGCGGCTTCACGGTCGGGTGATCGTTGTCTTCGCCGCGCTCGGCGCGCGACGCCTTGGCGCAGTAGAAGAAGCGCGAAGCGCCACCGCGATCGCCGATCGTGTCGCTTGCTACAAGTCCACTAAGGTCGTTGTAGATCCGGTTCCCAGCGCGCATCGTGCCTGCTGCCATGAAGCCGCTCTTCAGCTCGCCGCTCTGCTCGTCGAGGATGCGGATCGGGCAGTCGTCGTGACAGCGCCAATCCTCTACGGTCTCGAAGCCATCCGGCGCGAGCTCCTGAGCACGTGCGCGCGCGGCGCCCGCCTGATGGGCGAATCCAGCGCCGGGGAACCACGCCGGCCCTGCCTCTGGCGCTGGCCCTGCGACGTTCGAACCGCGCACCTTTTTGCTGCCGAGCAGCTCGCAGTCGGAGTGGTGTTCGAGCGTGACGTTCGCCGGCCACCTCCCCTTTGGGTGGCAGTTGATTCCGGTACCCGGCGGCGCCGCGATCTTCGGTGCGTCCGGCTTCGCCGAATGACCGCTGCGCTTCCAAGATTCGGGGCGCTCGCTCCAGTCGGTGAAGACGCGTCCGGCGTCGATGTTGATCGCGCCGGTGCGGTGCGCGAGAACGTTGGCCGCGACGGTTCCGTCGAGCGGCTTGCGCACCAGGATCCAATGCTCAGCCGCAGGCTTTAGCGCCGTACCCCAGCCGTCCCATTCGCGCGCGGCCTCGGTGGCAGCAGCGGTGACAGGAACCTCCTTCGCCGGCGCGGTGCCAACGCCTACGCCGTAGGTGCCGCGCTTTTCCTTGGTCGAGAGCGCCGCGTTGCCGGTGAGCTTTCGGGTACCGACGACGGGCCGCGTCGCGCCGGCCGCCTTGTCGATCGCCTTGCTCACGTCGAGCGACTTCGGCATCCCCTGCGCGAAGATGTGGACGCCGACGTCGCGGATCTCGAAGCCCGCGTCCTCGAGCGCGGTCGCGGTCCAGTGCGACGTGCGCGGCAACGCCCAGACGAGCCCATGCGCACCCGGCTTCAGTACCTCGAGTGCGCGACGGAAGCGCACCGCCCAGTACCGGATCCACTGCGTGCGCCCGCCGCGATCCTTGTCCCATTCCTTGCCCATGAAGCCGATGCCGGAGGGCGGGTCGCAGAGGAGCGCGTCGACCGAGCAAGGCTCGAGCTTCGGCAGGACCCAGAAGCAGTCGCCGTGGTGGAGCGAGATCATCGCGACCACCGCCGCTTCGGAATCCGCCGCCCATCACGCCGCGCCTTCGCGTCCACATCGCGCACGTGTGCTCGTGCGGTTTCGAGCAGGCTCTTGCAGAGCCGGACCTGCGCGCGTGTGAGCTCGTACTCGAGCGCGATCTGATCAACGGTGTAGCCGGCGTCGAGCCAGGACCAGACGTCGATCGGTTGGATCCGCCGGCCGGTGATGGTCGGGCGGCCGCCGCAGACGCCGCGGGTACGGGTGATGGAGGCGGGAAGGGGAGGGCTCAAGCCGTCCTCTTCTTTCCCACCGGCTTCCCACCAGCATCGTGCCGCTCGGCAGCGCGGCCCAATTGGTCAGGTCTTTTCGACGGTTGCGGCCACCAGCCGGAGCCGTGAACGTGGCTTGAAAATCCCCGTGTCCCTGGTTCGATTCCGGGTCCAGGCACCCCGAGTGGCCGCTTTTCGCGGCCTTTTTGCTGTCGGTCTGTTCGGCGAGTCCTGCCGTTTCCGCCCTTTCGGCCCCCTTCCTTTCCCACCGGCTTCCCACGGTCGTTGGAGAACCAACGAAGTGCCCAGTCGAGGGCTTCCTTGCCGTCGGGAACCGCGTAGACCTCGTCGAGCATCTTCGTTCCTTTGTGGCCGAACACGAGCGCCGCAATCTCTTTCGGCATCCCGTCTCGGCGTAGCCAGTGGGCGGTGGTTCGGCGGAAGTCGTTCGTGCTGCAGGGGGCGATCTCGACGCGCTCGCACGCCGCGTGGATGTCGCGCCGGATGTTCGGCCACGGCGCGAAGAGGTTCTCGCCCTCGCCCTTGCCATGCTCGAGCGCGTAGGCGACCAGCTCCTCTTGCCACGGGAAGACGAGGGGAACGTCCCGCAGGCGCTTCGCGGTCTTGGTGCCCCGGATGTGGACGAGCCGGCCGGCGACGTCGTTGCGCTGCGCCTTGTCGGCCTCGCCGAAGTTGGCGCTCGTCGCCACGCTGTAGGCCACGCGCGCGGCGCGGTCCTCGGTGAGCGTGCCGAGGAGGAGGCGGAGCTCTGGCTCCGGCAGCCAGCGCGTCCCGGGTGTGTACTCCGGCGAGAAGTCGAGGGGGAGAATCACCCTGTGGTCTCCGGCCCAGAGCCCGCGGCGCTTGGCGATCCTGAGCGCAGCTCGAAGCGCGCCGAGCTCCTTCGCGATCGTTGCTTCGGCGGTACCGACCGCGCGGCGCGCATCGATGTACTTGTCGACCTCCTGCGCGGTGAGACGAGCGAGGACGAAGTCGTCGCCAAAGTGCGCGCGAAGCTGGGCGCACTTCTTCTTGTAGTACGCGACCGTGTCGGCCGAACGCTTGCCTGCGCGAACGAGTGCTTCACGGTCGGCGATCAGGAGGGCGAGGGTTGCTTCGAGCGTCGTCGATTGGGCGGCCGCGGCAACGGGATCGGCGAATCGTCTTTCCAGATTGGCGAGATAGAGCTTCGCAGCTGCACGATCTGTGCACCCCGTCGACCGCTTGACGATCTTGCCCGTCTCGTCTTTGGCCCAGCAGTAGAGGGTCTTGCTGAGCTTTCCGTTTCGGAGCTTTCTTCGGAAGAGGTGGTCGGACATCCGGCGATCCTTGCGACGTAGGCGTTCCAGGCGGAGAGAAGAACACGCGAGGCGCCGCGCTCGCCAGGCTTGCGGCCGAGCGCCTTCCTGATGTGCTCGTAGGCCGCGGTCTTCCCGCAGCCAAGCTGTTCCATCACATCATGAGGGGTGACGGTGGGCTCGAGTTGGAAAGGAAGGACGCGAGCCGTCATGGTGCGGACCCGTGTTGTGGCGCGAGTCGAGCGTTCTCCGCCAAGATGAAGCGACGCAGCGCGCCCTTGGCCAAGAACCACTCGCCGACGACCCGAAGCGGTTTGAAAGTCTGGTGTTGCCGCGACTCTTCCGCGCCCGGGTCGGGGCTGTCGATCCAGTTGCAGAGAACGAGCTTGTGAGGCGCCGCGGTCTGCAATTCGCTGATTCGTTTGCGGATGTTCTTCGCCTTCCCGATCTTCACGCGATCGTCTGCGGCAACGAAGTACACGCCGCTCGTCTCGGGCGGGGTGAGGGGAACCAGGCTCGAGCTGCAGGCGTGCTTTGCAGACTTGGTCCCGAGGCCTCGAGCTCGCAGGCATGCGGCGATGAACGCGGCGACCTTGCGCTCGATGAACTCGCTTTGATCGGCCAGGTCGCAGGCCAAGCACTCGTCGCTGTCGCACTCCTCTTCCTCATCGTCGTCGCGGTCTCTGCCATCACAACCGATGCAGTCCGCGTCGTCGCAGTCTTCGAGATGCCCGCCAGCGTAGACGTGAGGATGTGCCTGGAGCTCTCGCAGCTCCTGGATCGTGATGAGGCTCGGGTCGCACTCTTGGTCGATTGTCCAGAAGAGCCGACCGGTTTCGCCATGGTATCGCGAGTGCCCGTCCTTGACCGAGAAGTGCGGGTAACGGCTGTTCGACCAGAGCCACGGACCGAAGCTCCAATCGTCCGCAATCTCGCGCATAGCTGCGTCGACAGCAGTCTCGCCGAGAATCGGTAGGCGCCGTCGCGTCGATCGCCAAAGGCCAAGGGTAGGGGGCATCCACCTGTTGCCAGAGTGGTCGAGCGTCTCGCCACCATGCGCGGCCTCCTGAAACGCGGACTGTCGTCGGAACAGGTCCTTTGGCTCGGCGAATTCTTCGCGCCTCACCTCGTTGTCGCTCTCGTCGACAAGGACGAGGGTCCACGTGTGGCAAACGTCGCGACGCCAGGGTGTGCTGATTCGGCTCATAGCTTCACAAACTCCGCCCCACCACAGAACCGCCAAACCTCGCCCGTCACAAACGTCTTCGCCCACTCGCCGAGGAGCGCCTCGAGGTCGCGCTTCGCGTCCTCGGGAATCGTCACCTCGCGCCCGGTCTCCTCTTGGAGCGTCTCCTGGAACTCCTCGAGCAGCGACCACGTCGAGAACATGTCGGCGAGCACCGCCGGCGCGAACCCCTGCAGCCGGATCTCCTTCTCGCCCGGCCAAGCCTTGCGACCGGCCTCGATTGCCTCGTCGCGGCTCTTGAGGAGAGCGGTGTAGCCCTCGGGATCCTCCTCCGCGAGGATGTGGCTTGCCTGCCAACGGCTGGGCCTCACGTCGGTGCTCATCGTCCCATGCGCCTCCACGCCCTGTGCAGATCTGCCAGCGTCCGCTTCGATTGCACGAGCGCCGAATAGAGCAGCCGCTGCTCGGCCAAGATGTAGAAGGCCTGGTCGTGCGCCTTCACGCGGACGCGCGTGTTCTTCGGTCCAACCTCAAGCAACCCCCACCGCTCCGGGAGATCGCTCGGCTTCAGCAATCCGGGCAACGTGAGGTAGTACCGCTCGCGCCCCATGCCCATCGTCGGATGGATGCGGTGCGGCTTCTGCGCGTCGGCGAGGAAGTCAGCGCGCGACACCTTGCATTCGACGAGGATGGAGCGCCCCGGCCCAGCCCATCCGATTGCGTCCGGGCTTTCAAAGGTTCCGGTAGCCGCGGTGGCGGCCTCGGTGATGACGAAGCCACAGCCCTGCGAGAGCTCGAGCCAGCGGGCCGCGCGCTTGACGAGGGCAGCGTGGTTCACGTCGTCGCCGCCTTCCTCGCCGACTTCGGTTCCCGCCGCTCAGCACGTCGCAGGTGCAACTCGTCGTGCGAGAACGAGATCACCCAGGTCCACGGGTTCTGGATCCACATCGACCGCCGGAACGCGGTGTCCCACTGCACCGCAAACGCCAGCGTGTGCGGGTGCGTCCCGTGCGTTCGGCTCGTGTCCTCGCCGAGGATGCGCTGCTCGGCCGCGATGCACTCGAGCGGCTTCACGCCGAGCGCGCGAGCATCGGCCTCGGTCACGTGCTGAATCCGCTCGAGGCGAACACTCGAGACGTTCAGCGTCAGCCGCGAAAGAGCGCGCGGCATCGACGATGCGCTGTTCCAGCCGTACGTGCCTGCGACGCGCCGGCTCTTCGCTTCCTCGTCCTTGTGCCAAGCCCGATAGGTCGCGCGATCCGGGTCGCCAGACCAGCAGCGCCACGCCTCCTTCACCCAAAGTTGCTGCCGGCCGTGCGGCGCGATCGTCCACTGCTTCCCGCTCTCGAACGTCGAAAGGTGCGTGTTGCCTTCGACGAACGGGCACAGAAAGTCGAACTCCTCTGGCTTCACGCCGAGGCGCTTCGGGTCTTCGTCCTCGTCGAGCTCGGCGAGGAGGATGCTAACGGCGCCGTAGGGGTTCAGCGCGACCGGGTGCACGCCCTCGCGGGCGGAGAGCGCGCGATCCGCTCCCATCTCGAAGAAGAAGTCCGACCGCACCGGCCGGCGGGTGAGCACGCAAAGGCGGCTCTCGTCGACCGGGCGCCGCAGCTGCGTTTGCCGGCCCTCGGCGATCGCCTGTGCCTCCTCGTCGCGGAGGATGATGGGACGGATCGTCATTGCTTCGCTGCCAATCGCGCCGCGCGCCGCTTCCTCGCCTGCTCGCGCCCCGGGACGAACACGGCGCCGGCGGCGATCGCCGCCTCGCGACGCTTCTCCGTGAGGTCGTAGTGAGGCATCGACTGCTCTTGAAACCACGCCCGCCGCATTCCGACCTTCGTCGCCATCGCGTGCAGTTCGTCGAGCGTGTCGGCGGTCAGATGGCAGCTGCCGGCGCGGAAGCACCGCGGCACCTTCGCGCCCGGCGGATGCCAGATGCGGAACTCGTCGACGTAGACGGTCATCGCCCAAGCTCTCCCATTACGCGGTGGAGCGAATCGTGTAGTTCGTCGGCCTTCTCCTTCAGCTCCTCGTAGCGCCTCGCCAAGACGAGCGGGTTTTGGTGGCACTCGAAGGCCTGGTGGTCCGTGTCGCCGCACACAGCGCAGTTCCGACCGTCGGGCGCGAGTTGCGTCGCCGCGAGGCTGAGATCAGCGAGCGCGCGGTCGTAGTCCGCTTTGGTGAACTTCACGCCGCCTTCGCTCCTTCCTGCACGCGAGCGAACGACACGACCCAGACATGTGGATTGCTCTGCCACGAAGCCCGCTCACCGTTGATTCGGTCCCAGAGCTTCGCGAAGGCCTTCCGCGGGTCGACCTCCCACTCTTGCCAGTGCTGGCCGTCGTCATCCTCTCCGGGCAGTCCGTCGCGATCCGGGATCCCGAACTTCCAGGTGATGCCGCCGTCCTTCGTGAGCTTCTTCAGCCCCTCGGCGCGCGCGTCATCCTCGGTGATGTCCTGCAAGCGTTCGACGCGAACCGAGGCGACGTCGAGATCGATCCGCGATGCCCAGCGGGGCATGTGGATCGAGGGGCGCCAGCGGTCGGGCTCGTAGTCGCTCGCGAGGTAGAAGCGCTCGGCCATGTCCACGCGCCACGCGGCTTGCCGGTCGGCCTTCCAGACGACGCGATCGCCGTCGATCGGATCGATCTTTCCGAGTTCTTCGAGAGCCCACGTCTCGCGCACCCACAGCCGATCGCCGGCGACCCCGTACGGGGAGCGAAAGTCGCCATCCATCGGGTCGCCGTCCTCGTCGGCGGGGCCCCATTCGAGCGCCACACCGCCCGCGCTGATGCAGTACACGTGCGGCGCATCTGTTCGGAGGATCCGCCGCGTCTGCGTCTTCCGTCCCTCGATGATGGCGCGCACCATCGGACCGCTGAAGATGATCGGCCGCTCTTTCATGCCGTCCCCGCTCCCTTCCAGTTCACTCCAACGAACCGCCCATCGCGCATGATCGGCTCGGCCTCAGGCACGTCGAACCAGCCCTGCTTCCCGACGTACGGCCGGAACTGGAGCGGAATGACGTTCTTCAGGACGAGCGCGAAACCGCCGAACCACCACCGTCGCTGGTCGAGCTCGATGCGCTTGTAATGGTGCGGGTAGACCGTCTGGCTGAGGTCGTAGGTCGCCATGTCTTGCTCGCCCTTGATGACGTCGACGACCTCCGCAACTCCGATGATCCCTCCCCGGTGGAGGCTCGGGCGCGGCAGCCAGATCGCCTGCCGTTTGATCGTCGTGATGTCGAGGTGCTCGTCGCGGAAGCGCAGCGCCGTCGCTTCGTCGACGGTGTTCGTGACCCGCTCGGCGGCGTCGTGGAACTGCCGTCGCGTTCCGACGCCCAAGGCCGCGTGAATCAGGAACGGGCCGCGGACGTTGCAGGCGGTCCACTGCTCGCGGTTCTCGATCCGCTTCCCCAGGTGGACGACGGAGAATGCCCACGGCTGCCAAACGCTTAGTGCTCTCATCGCTCCTCCGAAAGCTTCTGCAGCACCCGCACCTCGTCGGCCCAGTCGCACTCACGGTTGCGCCGGTAGCCCTCGTGCCGGTGCTCTTCGCAGCGCTCTGGCTCGTGGCTCGCGGTGCCGTAGAGCGCGAGCTCGTCGCAGCAGGTGTCGCTCCCGGGATGCACGTAGCCGCACCTCGGGAGCGCCTCGAACAGCGCACTCGCGGCGGCCTCGAGCTTCTCCGCCCGTGCCAGCTTCTCGGCAGCTCGCTCGCAGATGCCGTTGACGAAGAGGTTCACGTCGACGTTCCTGAGCGCCTTGATGTGGTCGGCGTAGGTCATCGCTCGGCCTCGACCTTCGCTTCATGGCTCGCCTCGCCAAGGATTCGAATCAACTTGTCGGCGTGCTCTGCGGTGAGGCCGCCGCGCGGCTGAAACGTGGTGCGCACGAAGTGGCGCTCGAGTCCGTAGCCCGCATCCTCATCGTCATCGACGATCGCGAACGCCTCCACCGGCCTGAATTGCTCCTCCAGCCAGCGCTTGATCTCGCGGTGCCGCCCGCTCCCTGAGCACGACGGCGTCTTTCCGATGAGCGCGCCGGTGAAGCCTCTCGACTTGAGGATCTCGCGCATCTCGGCGAGCGGGTAGATCTTCCGCCACGAGGAGGAGAGAACGACCTTCGCTCCGGTGGCATCGATCACGCGATTGAGTTCGGCCACCTTGGCCGCGTCGATGTGCGAGACCGGGCGCCACTCGACGACGGTCTCTTCGGCGCGCCCGGTGTCGGCCTCGATGAGGAATGCGTGGTCGTTCAGCACGCCGTCGATGTCGAGGAACAGAACCTTCATCGTCGTTGCTCCGCCGCTGCCTGCGCCTTCCGCAGCGCCTCATCCGCCTTGCGAACTTCCTCGCCGGCGAGCGTGCCCGATGCGGCGAGCGCCCTCGAGGCGATGGCGATCACCTCGGTCAGGGCGACATGCGTCTCGGCCTTGTACCGATCGTCGTCCCATTCGTAGGAGCCGCGCCCCTCGGTCACCCAGAACGTGCCGCGGCATCGCGTGACGACGTCGACGAGACCGGCGGCGAGACCGGTGCGGTCGCGATTGAGGGCGTCGCGTGCGTCCTTCAGCGCGGTCTCGATCTCGCGCATCGGGTGCTTCTCGCACATCCTGATGTGCTCCTTCAGCAGCTCGGCGCCGTGCGTCGGCGAACCCGGTGGGTAGGCGTGCCCGCAGTAGACGCACGTGACCACGGCCTTGGCTCCGCCTTCCTTCGACTCCCAGACCTGGGGCACCGGCGACCAATGCGTCATGTAGTCGGGGAAGTCGTCGTCGAGATCGGTGCCGCAGTAGGGCGGTTCCTTGATCGGCACCTTCCACCAGAGCACCGGCCCGTAGTCCTCGTGATACTCCTCGCGGGGTCGCAGCGCCCGGAGCTCGGCCAGCTCGATCGCCGGGCGTTCCGCTTCGATCGCTGCGTCGATGTCGGCCGCCAACGCCTTCCGCATCTTCGCGGTGCACTCCTCCCAGGTGTGCGGGTCGGCCACGACTTCGTCGCAGCCGTTGCAGATCTGATTCGCATCACCCGCCTCGCCGTTGCTCTCCCAGCGCGTCGTGGGGCCCCGCGGCGCGTCGCCAAGCGCCGCCCGGATGCTCGCCGCGCTCGCCTTCCAAGACATCTCCACCGACCCACCCGCCCATGGCTTCGGGCCGCAGATGTGGACGCCGTTGATGGTGAGGCTCGGTCCCTCGATGCTGCCAACGAGCGCGATCTCGACTTCGTCTTTGGTGCTCATCCCTCGGCGCTCCGTTTCTTCTTCGGCCGCTCCTCGAGCTTCGCCGCGAGTTGCTCGATCTCGGCGACGACCTTCGGATCCAGCCGCCCCACCGACGAGGCCATGAGCGCGACCATGAGCCGCCCGACGGCGGGCTCTGGCACGAGCCCGGTGCCTTCGATCCTGATCCCCGCCGGCGTGTAGACGACGGAGCGCATGACCCATTGCCCCGGATACCGTTTCTGAAGCGGCTGTTTTCGTGCGTGCTTCGAGCGGCTCATCGGTCCGCCTCCCGCAGCCACGCAGCGCTCTTCGCACGAAAGAGACGACGCTCGGTCGCGCGCTCGAGAGCAATCGCCCGGCAGCATTCCGTGTACTCGGCACCGACGAGTCGCGCGGTCTCAACGAGCGCGAGAAGGTCGGCTGTCGACATGTGTTTGCGCTTGCTCATCGCTTTGCCTCGAGCCGCTCGATCGCCCGCCGCGCGAGCTCGAACTCGGCGAGGAGCCACGCGGTCGCGCGCTGCTCTGAAGTCGCTTCAGACGCGCACCACGAGCGGAAGACGTCGGCCGGGATGTCGAGCGGAGCGCGGACGATCGCCATATGGGAGAGCCAGGCTGGGAGCTGTGCGGGCGGCGCAGTTGGTGCCTTGGCTCCAACTTTAAGCTCCGCGCGCTTCTCCAGTTCGAAGAGCGCGGCCTTCACCTCAGTGAGCAGGTGCGTTAGCTGCGTGTCGTTCGGACGGTTCGCAATGGCCTTCGCCAAGTCGAGCCGCAGATCGGACCCCGGGCGCGGAGCGCCAGCAGGGCGCCTCATCCAGCACGCGTGGCATTCGCCCTCTCCCGGCATCGAGCGTGCGCCGCAACGGCACCAGGCGTTGAAGTACTCGCGCTTCGCGTCTTCCTTTGCGAGCGCTAGATCCGCCTCCGCCTTCTCAGCCCGCGCCTTCTGCTCGTCGCGGTCCGTCTTCAGCAGGTTCGCAGTCACGCGCATCGCGCGCACGCGTTGCTCGGGCGTCATCGTCGCAACGAGACCCATCTCGTACGACTCTTTCGCGATCGCATCGACGTAGCGGTCGGCGAGCGCCACGGCCTCCTCGCGAGCTCGGCGCTCGGCGTCCAGTTCGTCCGACGCCGCGCGGAACGTCTCTTTGTCCAGCTCCAGCTTGCGGTTCGCCTCGTCGCGCTCCTTCCGAGCCGTGTCAGCGTCCTCGAGTAGCTTCTCACCACCGGCCGACACTTCGAGGATCCACGCGTGCAGGCGCTCCTCCTGGTCGTTGGACGCTGGAATGTTCGCCGCGGAGCAGCACTGCTCGAACGCCTTGACTAGCTCGTCGTATTGCTCGCGCAGCGAAGCGTGTTGTCGCTGCGTCGTGTCGAGTTCGGTGGCGAACCGCTGACCTGAGCGGACCCGACGCAACGCATTCTCCAGCGCGCGCTCCAATCGCCATTCGTGCGGCGAATCGGAGCCGCTGCCGACCCATTCGTCGCCACCGAGCGGGCCGACCTCGAGGAGCGCAGCGTCGCGGGTCGTCGGGAACGCTCCGATAGCGGCCTCGAAGCCCTTCGCCTCAAGCGCTGCCTCGAGGTCGTCGGAGAACTGGGCGTCAATGGTGCGATGGCGCTGCGCGTACTCCCAAAGCAGGTCCTGCGCGGTCGCGTCTTTCGTGCTGAGCGGCACCTTCCCGCGCGGGCACGTCGGGTACTTGTCGCTCTGAAACTCTCCGCCGATGAGGTGCGGATGCGCCGGATCGGACGGTTGAGCGGCCGCGCGCGTCTCCGCGAGCATCGTCTCCACCGTCAGCAGGTCTGCTGCTCCGCAGCGCGTCTCACGCAGCTTCGCGAGTACCCGCTCCAGCGTTGCCACATCCGCACCTGCCGTCGGCGCGCTGCCGTGCTCCGCCTGCCACTCCGCCGCGTGCTTCGGGCACGACTTGCGGAGGCGGTCGCATTGGCAGATCTCGAAGTCCTTCGGGTCGACGCGGCGCACCTCAGCCGCCAAGCGCTCGCCTTCCTCGGCGGCAATGCGCGCGTCCTCTGCCGGGTTGGGACCGAATCGGAAGTTGTCCATCGTCAATACTCCGTGCTGCAAAGGAAGCCGCGGCCGCGCTTCGCGATCCACGCCGAGCACGGCTGCGTCAGGAGCGCGTTACCGTCAGCGTGCGGCTCGCCCACGTCCCCATTGGGGTCGGCCCAGATGGTCAACTCCGCGTCGTCGGCGAGCTGCTCAAGCTCGATGACGCCATCGTGATTCGGTGGCTCGTAGCCTTCGCCGTAGGTCTCGCGCATGACAGCCACCGCGTCGTGGACATCGCGCGCAATCACGCAGTCGGTGTCGTCCGTGAAAACGTGTAGGTCGCTCATCGTCAGCCTTCCTTCGCTGCCGTCTCGCGCAACTCACGCCGGATCCTCAAGTCCTCTTCCGCGTGATGGAGCGCATCTCCGATCGTCATGCCGGCCGCGTACGCCGTTGCGCCGGCGGCGATCCGTCGCAGGTCGGCAAGTAGCTCCGCGGCGTCGAGCAACTCCGCAGCAGCATTCTTCAGCGCGCACACCGCGCGCCCGTCGGCCTCTGCGAACTGCAGCAGCCCGTAGAAGTCGGCGATGACCTCGCTGGCGTGCGTTACGCGCGCGCATTCGATGCCACCGCTCTTGGCGATGCGGGGATCGTCATCGCAACCACCGTCGCAGCCGTCGGGGCACGCCAGGCCCTCTGCGTTGACTGGTTCGACGGTGAAGCCGCGACAGGCCCACTCCCCCGGCGTCGCCTTTGCCAGCAGAGCGCGGAGCTCGGCGATGGTGGCGAGATCAGCCATTGGAGCCTCCTTCGAGCCGCTTCCACCAGGAGCCGTCTGGATCCTCGCGCCACTTGTCGACGGCCTGCTCGAGGGTCGGGTGCACCGTCGACATGTCCCCGGGCGGTCGCGAGCGCTGATGACTGATCCGAATCTTCACGTAGTTCGGCGCGCTCGAATGCAACGAGACGCGGACGCCGCGGTCGTGCGCCATGAACACGAGCCGAGTCAGATCGTCGTAGTCGAACGACGATAGTCCGGCGCCGGCGTTGTAGTGGGCGACGTACCACGAGCCGCCGCCCTCGTCGCGGACGCCCTTCTCGGGGATGTGGTGCTTGCCGCGGTAGAAGGTCGCGAAGAAGTCCTCGGCCTCGTCGCGGGTGAGGGGGCGGGTGCTCATCGCCCGAAGTCCCTCGCTACGGAGTGAATCTCACGGAGGTACTCCGCCGCCTTCGCGGCGCTCCACGCGTGCACAAGCGCCTGCTCCTTCGTGGTCTCCTGATTCTTGAAGAGCTCCGTGCCGTCGAACACCGAGCGAAGGCGCTCGCGGGCCTCGTAGCGGTGGCCAGCGCAAGCTCGCTCGACCACATCGGACCAATCGATGTTGATGACGCGCTTTCGCCACCCGACCTTGATGTCGCCCCAAGGCGTGCAGAGGAGCGCCCAGGTTCGGCGCCCGCTTCGGTCGTATTCGGTCGGTATGGGAACGACGAACGCACCCTCGAGGCCAGCGTCGTTCGCAATCTGTTGAATCTCGCGAAGCGACTCGCGCTCGTCGCGGAGCAGATCGCAGCGGACGTGACGGAAGGAGGCAAGCTCGTGGTCCTGCCCGCGTACTGCAACCGAGTCGTGCCAATCTGCGATCGTCCAGACACGACCGCACTCGGCGCACACGTGGTCCACGGTCGGGATGGCGTATGATATGCCGTACGAGATGACGAGCTTGGTCAACGACTCGTTCAGCACCTCAGGACGCACCACACGCGGCAGGGTCTCCGGCATCCAATCCAACAACGTGCGGTAGTCGTGCTCGAACGTGCACCGCCCGAAGTTGCCGCAGCTGTCGAAGTAGGCGCGCCCCTGGACGATGAAGTTGCCGAGCGCCTCTTTGCGGTCGTAATAGGCCGCCTGGCGCTCGCGAATGAGCCGGTGGAGGCCGTCGAGATCGGTGAGGTAGGTCTCGATGCCGTCGGCGGTGTTGTAGGGCTTCATCGCGAGACCTCCGGCCATTCGCGAATGCGAAGCGCTTCCGGCCACTCCTCCGGGTCGCCGCCCTTCTTGTCCTTGATGAAAACGACCACGTCGTCGCTGTTCGGCAGACCGTGAAAGCGGGAGTCCGGAAGCGGCCACGACTCGACGTTGCTGATTCGATCGTGAGGGCTGGCACCGAGCTGCTTGTGGAAGATGGGCACCGCAGCGTCGCGGCATTGGGCGATGAGCTCGCGCGCCCAATCGACGTGATAGGGACGCGACGACGGGCCTGATTCCCCGCCGACTACGACCCAAGAGAGCCGCGGGCCGACCTCTTCCGCAGCGGCTCCGCCGAAGTCCTTCGGCGCGTACTCGCCGTCGAGGTACTCGGAGATCTCGAGCGGTCCCAGGAGCGGCTCAGCCGAGATCCAGCGCACGACCGCCGGCGTATCGAGCAGCTGCGGGATTCGCTTGTCGGCGTACTTCTGGTTCTCGACGCTCACCCCGAGGTGAACGTTGGGCAACGGCCAGCGCGGCTGGCTTCCGTCGAGCGGGTTGCCGTCGGCCGGCGCGTTCTTCCACCGCGAGAACCCGCTCACCCAATTGGCGACGGCGGCGACGAAGTCCTCGTCGAAGCCGGCCCGGTCGAGCGCTGCCGCAAGCTTGCTGTGCGGCTCGTCGGAGACCCACTCGAACCACTTGCGCATCCTCTCGGCGCGCTTGGTCAAAACCTGGAACGTGTGCCGGTGCGCGCCCGCCATCACGGCGAACACCACAGCGATCTCCTCGTTCGTGAGCCCTTCGTGAAAGAGGTCGCTCATCGAGTTCACGAAGATGCGCCGCGGCTTCTTCCAGCGAAGCGGAAGCGGGAGCATGTCGTGCGCGAGCCGCATCTTGCCGGTCCAGCGCGGGCCGTTCTTGCCGAGACGGATCAGCCCTTCGTACGGGCGCCCGGGGCCGCAGAGACGCGCGCCCATTCGCTCGGCGTAGCAGCCGCCTTTGCCGACGAGCTCGGGCGTGCCGTCACCGCAACCTGGCGAGATGCGCGAGCACCCGCGCGTCGGGTTCCAGACCTTGTTCGTCCATTCGATCGACGTCTCAGCCACGCCCGCCTCCCTTTTCGAAGAAGATGCCCGCCGCCTCGATCCGCTCTCGGCCGCTCACCAGTTCGAGCGTGCGGAGCTTCCCAAGCGCGTTGGCGAAGCTCGAGCTCGTGAGGGAGTAGTTCGTGGCCTTCCCGATCTCCTCCTTCGTCACGCCACGGCGAGCGCGCACGACGAACTCGAGCATCGACCGCTCCGCCTTCCCGAGCTTGGCCGCCCAGTAGCCCAGAAGCGCCGCACCGGTCGGCAGCGGCTCGACCTTGCCTGCGCGCTTCCGGCCGGCGTCGGTCGCCTTGAGCGCATCCCTGGACCCTTCGACGAGGCCGGCGCTGCGAAGCGCTCCGAGTGCGTTGGCGAACGACGAGGACTTGATGCTGTAGCAGCTGAGGATCGAGAGTTGCTGCGCCGTCGTGGTCGAGCGTTGGGCGAGGACCTGGAGCAGGGCCAGTTCGGCGCGGCCGAGGCCCGAGGTCTTTGGCGTCTCGCGACGTGCGACGGCACTCGCGGCAGCCTTCTGCAAAGGCTCGAACGCCTGCGGGTAGTCGGATGAGGTTCGCAAGTTGATCTGCTTCGGACGCTCGACCTCCTCGTCGCGCGCGTCGTAGAGGCGGTTGAGGATCTCGCTCGCAGCCTGGTCGGCGGTCTCGAGCACCTTCAACGCCTGCTCCACGCCGCCACGGATGGCTCGTAGGAGCTCGCCCTGCTCGGGCGTAAGCGCGGGAGCCGCGGCGGGACGCTCGGCGAGCTTCTGCTCGAGCTCAGCGACGCGAGTCCGCAGCGCGTTCACCTCGCCGCTTGCCTTGCTCCTCGGCGACGCCGGCTCCGTGACGGCGAGCTCGGCGAGGCGCGCTCGAAGCTCAGCGATGTCGATCGTCGAGAGCTTGCCGGTCGGCCTGGCAGCCGCGCCGACCGCCGGCGTGCTCGATGCGTCGAGCGAGCGCTTTCTGGCGATCCGGATCTGCTTCGAGACGCCCAGCCACTGCGGGCTCCAGACCACGCAAGTCCCAACCGGAAGCGACGGCAGGCGGTCGTCGATCGAGACCTCTGCGCCCTTGTCGCCGACCCAGGCGCGGATCGCCTTCCGCTCTTGCGGCCCGGTCATCTGGAACGCGAAGAGGCACTCGGTCTGGTTGAGCGCCTTCTTGTTCACCTCCTGCACGCGCTGGGAGATGCAACTCACACCGATCCCGAAGTTCCGGCCGAGCTTCACGATCCGCTCGAACGCGTGGAGCATCCGCTCCTCGCCCTTCATCGGGTTCTGCGGGACGAACTCTTGGCATTCCTCGAGGAACAGGTGCACCGCGCCGGGCGCCGCCTTCTTCCGCTGGAAGAAGCGCGTCGCGAAGTCGTAGGCGAACCGCGTCTGCTCGGCCGAGAGCATCTGACTCACGTCCAGCACCGCGGAGATCCCCCGATCGATGATGACGTCGGCGACGATCGCGCCGGCGCCCGGGTCGAGCGGGAGGTCCCCGTGCAGTCCGCCGAGCACCGGAATCGGGAAGGCGCCGTCACCAAGCCGCAGGCCGTGCCAGACACCGACGCCGTCGAGAGCGACGATCTGCGCGCCGGCACCGAGCATCAGTTCGGCGAGCTTCGTAGCCGCGTAGGTCTTGCCGCTGCCGGTGCGGCCCATGAACGCGAGCTTCTGCGTCACGGCGTCGAGCGGGAGATCGAGGTCGGCGGAGATCTGAAGCTTCATCGGTACTTGGTCCAAACCCAGCTCGTGGGCGGCTGCTTGATCCAGTCGTTCATCGCGCGGCACTCCGCTCGTGCCACGAGCACCCCTCTGCTTCGTCGCAGACGTGGGTGAAGTGCTTTCCGCAGGAGCACCGCCACGTCTCGCCATCGCTCGCGCGCGCGTGGTCGGGGTACGTACGGACCAGCTCTTGGTTGCAGCTGTGGCGCGCGCGAGAGCCACGGCGGTTCGGTGCGCTCATCGGCTCGGCTCCTCGACGCGGACGACGTTGTCAGCTTCTCTGCGCTTCGCGACCAACGAGCGGAGGTGCGCGCTGTCGACCACGGTGCGCGTGAGCCCGGTCACCCAGTCGACCGGGATGGCGAGCGCATTCTTCCCGTCGTCGTAGTAGTCGCGCTTGCTGTCGATCTCCTCCAGCGCGTAGGTGCCGGCGTAGTCGAGCGCGTTGGTGTAGCCGTTCGCGTCGGGCTGCCACCAGCAGATGACCTGATCCCGGGTGTACTTGAGGGAGATGACGTAGAAGCGTTGCTCGGCGGGCGGCTCCGTCTTCATCGTCGCCAGCGCCGGCGTCCCGGGCGCTCGCGTCTGCTCAAGGGCGGCGGTGAGGCGCGCGACTTCGGCGAGCAGGAACTTTCGATCGTTGTTCGCGAGTTGCCACTGCGAATAGACGGTGCTGGCTGGTGCGCCGTGGGCGCAGTCGTAAGCGTCGTGTTCGCGAACGCGGGCCAGATCGTCCGCACGATCGGCTTCGATGGATTCGGGAGTCCTACCCATGGGTCCCCAATTCCTCCATGCGTGCGTAAAGCCTCGGTGCTCGCCCGGTCGGGAACTCCTCTTCATAGAGACGGCAGAGCTCGTCCCAATGCTTATGGAGCGCCGCCCAGACCTTCGACGCGGCAGCCAGTGCTTGGAGCGCGCGGAGCGTCTCGGGAAACCGCTTCGTGAGGCGATAGCAGCGACCGAAGTCGGCCGGATCGATCGGGTGACGCGGGTCACCGCCGAGCCCCCCAAAGTATCGATAGATCGCCTCTGAAGAGAGACCTGTGTCGCGAGACTCACGCCACCGGCCGAGCGTGTCGACGGTTTCGCAGCCGAGGTAGGTGTGTCCGTGACCGAGGCAGAAGGCGCACTGGTCGCCTGCTGGCTTCTTGCACTTCGCGTGCGTTTTCACGAACGCGTTGCTCATCGCAACGAAGTCGTCGATCGCGATCGGCATACCGAAAGTGACGGCGCGCCCGCAGTGCAGGCAGGCGGCGCCGTTGCTTTGGGCCACGACGTGGGCGGTGCGGCTCATGAGGTTGCTCCAAGTCGCGCGACAGCAGCCTGACGCGCCGCGATCTCCGCCTTCGATTCGATCGGCGGGATGCCGGCGAGCTCGTAGGTGTCTCCCGAGCGCTTCAGCGGGGCGCCGCAGAACGTGCAGGCGCGCTCCTTCGTTTCGAGCAGGTACAGCGGGGTGAAGCAGCAGGGTGATTGCGTGGTTTTCATGGCGAGACTCCCGGACGCGACGGTTGGTCGCCGGCTGACGGGCGCCGACTGCCTCGTGGCGTCATGACCGCATCGCGATCGGGCCATCCGGTGCCGAGACGATCGTGAATCATCCCCGCCCTCACACCGAGGTGCTCGGCCCATTCTTCGACGCAACGTGTTTGCCCGTCGATCGTGATCATCCTCGACGAGCTGCGATTGCGGTTCTGCTCCTTCATGGTCGCCCATCGGCAATTGCCCGGCTCGTAGTTGCCGTCCCGATTTGGGAATCGATCGATGGAGTGCGACCGGGACGGTCGCTCGCCCATATCGGCAAGGAAGGCCCCAAAGGAGGCCCGCCAGCGGGGCGCCACTCGGATCCCGCGGCCGCCGTAACGTTTGAAGCCGCGGTGATTGGGGTTCTCACACCGCTCGTTCATTCCGCGCCATGACTCCCACGTCGGTGTCGTCGTCCCCCCAACCGTGGCGCCGTGAGTAAGCGGCCTCGACTTCGCCATCGCGCCGCATGCCACGCAGCGTTTGCTCACCCCGTTAGCAACGTTCGAAGCGTCGACCACAACAACGGCGCCACAATCGCAGCGGCAGCTGAGTCGGGCGGGTTCGCCCTTTGAGCGAGGTTCGACTCCGAGAACTGTCCAGGCCGCGAACCGGCGGCCCACCAACGCACTCCAATCGCGTGGCCTCATTTACGCCTCCACGCTCACGCGACCATCGGCGACGACGATGCGGCTGTCGCACAACGCCTGAACCTCAGGCGAATGCGAAACGAGAAGAAGCTGGTGCACGTTCGCGAGCTCGGCGGCGCGCCGAAGCATTGCTACGTAGGCGCGCGAGTTCGCCGCATCGAGCGCTGCTCCTGACTCGTCGCGGATCAACGTGGCGCCAGAGATGCCGTTTCGCTGGCAAACGAACATGGTGATTGCGAGCGAGATCGCTTCCCCGATCAGGACCCGCTCTCCGCCGGACAGCGTCTCGACGAGGGCGTCGCGGCCGCGCTCGGTGTCGACCACGCGCACGTCGCAAGTCTCGAGCTCGCGCTTACCGTCGGCGCTCGCCCGCGTCGTCTCGATCGAGATGGTCCACCGGGTGGACACGCAGTTTTGGAGCAGGTCGTTCGCCATTTGGGTGAGTTGAACGGCAGCGACGTCGGCTTCGAGCGCTTGCAGACCGTCCTTCCCGAGACTCTCGGCGAGCACGACGGCGGCAGACACCGACCGTTCGGTCGCTTCCAACTCGGCTTCGACATTCGCCCGGTCGACGGTTGTCTTCTTGGCCTGCTCGACGGCGAGCGCGGCTCGTTCACGCCGGGCTCGGCACGCAGATAGTCGCGTCTCCGCCTGCGCCAGATGGTCGGTCTCGGCGTCCACGGCCGGGGCCGCCTCGAGCTCAGCCTTCTCGGCGGTGAGCTTGGCGATCTGCGGGTCGATCTCAGCGAGTCGCGCACTCGCGTTCTCGAGGTGCGGAGCCCGGCGCGCGTCGACTGCCAGCCCGCCGATCTCGGTGGAGTACCCCGCGCGAACGAAGTTCTTCTCGGCGAGGAGGTCTGCGAGCTCCTTCTTTTGCGGCTCAAGGTCCGCCTTCATCTCCTCGTACTGCGTCGCCTCGTGCTCCGCGGTCGCGAGCTGCTCGGCCGCCGTGGCCTTTGCAGCACGCGCGGCATCGAACTCGCCAGCGCGAGCCGCAATGCGCTCGGCGTGTGCAAGGTCATCGCGCCTCTTCCGGAGTAGCTGGGCGCCGTCGGCGAGCTGGGCCCGGGCGGTCGCGAGTCGGGTCGGACCGGTCTCGATCTCGACCTTGGCGGCGTCGTCCTCAGCGAGGACGCGAGTCGCGACCGCACGCTGCTCGATGCCGTTCCCGGCTTCGGTAGCGATCTGGGTGAGTCCAGCCCGCAAGGCTCCGATCCGCTTCCCAGCACCGTCCAGCAGGCTGTTCGCCAGCTCGTCGACGCAGACCTTTGCCGCGGCCTCTTCGTCAGCGGTCTGCTGAACAGCGTCGCGCAACCCTTGCAGCGATTCGGTCGCTCTCGTGACTTCGCTCTCGCCGGCGAGCACACGGTCAGCGGCAGCAATGCGGGAGCGGGCGTCGGTCGCGTGGCGCTGAGCCGCTTCCCAGCGAGCTACGGTCTCCCGGCGCTGACCGTCGATCGTGGAGATCTGCGCCGTGATGGCCGCGATCTCGGCGTCGACCGCAGGAACGAGCTTTTCGCGAAGCTCGACCGTCCGCGCAGCCGCTTGGCGGATCTTGTCCGCCTCCGGCAAGAGCGCGGCATTGTTCGCGCGCCTGCCCTCAAGGTCGCCGAGGGACTTTCGCACGTCCTCCAGGCGCCGCAGGGTGACCGCGTACGTCTTGGCCGCCTCGTCGGCCTGCTTCGCTCCTGCGAGCGCCGCCTCGGCGTCCGCGACGCCCCTAGTGGCCTGGACGAGCTCGGCGTCGACCTCGGCCATGTCGAAGCTCGGAAGGCTGTCCATGCGCCCACGGAGGCGGGCAGCTGCGGTCTTGGCGTCACGCCCACGACCACGGGCGGCCTCGGCCAGAGCCTCCAACCTCTCGGCCCCAAGGATCTTCAGCAGCACCTGCTTCCGCTCGGCCGCCTTCATGTCCAAGAAGCCGCCGGCTTGCTGCGCCGAGAAGATCGAGGCGTAGGTCACCTCCGGCGGGGGCAGATGCTTCGACGCCCACGCGTCGAACGACCGCCGCTTCGCCGAGTCGAATGCCGGAGATCCGTCCTCTCGTAGAACGATGCTGTCGCCAGCTCCAGAGACTGAGTCGACCGCGTGCCGAAGGGTCCAGTTGGACCCGTTGACGGCCTTCACCTCGACGAAGGAGTCGCGCGCCCGTGCGAGGGATCCAAGGCTGCCACGTGTCGGAACCTCGCGGTACATCGCCCCAGCGAGCAAGCCGAGCAGCGTCGTCTTTCCGGAGCCGTTGGGCCCGACCACGCCGACCAGCTTTCCGGGGATCGCGTCGAGGTTGAGATCGACGTCGTCGAGGACACCCATCTTGTGGGCGCGAATCGTGGAGAATCTCATGCTGCCCGCTCCTCACTCTCGATCTGGTGAAGCAACTCGATCGCTTGCGCCTCGATGGCCTCACCGGGCGCGCGTCCGGTGGACTTCCAGAAGGCGCGAAGCTTCACGTCCAGCGTGGCGGCCGCCGCGATCTCAGGCGCTCGAGCGCGAGCGTGAACGCTCACCACCTCCTCGACTTTCACGTTGACGGCGCCGCGCGAGAGGAGGTCTTCGCGAGCCCTCGCGGCCGCGAACCGAGCGGCGTCGCGCTGGTCGGATGCGACCTTGTAGCGCAAGCGGATCTCGGCGCCGTCGAGCGTCGCCGGGTCGGCGTCGAGGCCGTGCCAGCCGACGAGGAACTCCTGCACGCCTTCGGCGTTCGGCCCCCACTCGTCCTCGGCGAGAAACATCGCGGCGCACGGGGTCTCGTTCAGATCGTTCTCGACGACGCCCCACGAGCTCCCGTCCCCGTCGTCGGTGCAACCCTGACCGGCAGCGGTGTCGAGCTCGAGCATCTGGTAGCCCTTCGGCTCGATCTCGCCGAACGCGGTTCGGCGCGGAGAGCCCGGGTAGATCACGGGCGCTCCGGCGATCTCCCATTGCTGGCCCTTATGGATATGGCCAAGCGCGTAGAGATCGGCCTTGGCGAGCGCCAGATCGGAGAGGCTTAGCTCCATGTCGTGCCCAATGAGCGGCTGCCCGGTCGACGTCACCGAGCCGCTTACCATTGCGTGAGCAAGCACGATGCGCGGACCTGAGTGCTCGGCGAGCTCGGCGCCAATCCCTCGAAGCAAGTTGCGAAGCGCATCCTGCGCGAGCCCCTCGGCCTCCTGTCCAACCGCCCCGCTCACCGCGAGGAGTTCCGCTTTGCGCGGCCAGGCGAGGCAGCCGATCGCTACCTCACCCGACTTCGTTCGAACCACGTGCACGCCGGCGGTCTCCTCGACGATCACGGGGTGACGCGTGCGAAGCCGCGAGAAGATCGACAGGTCGGAGACTACGTCATGGTTTCCGCGGACCATCACCACCGGGCATTGGTCGGCGACCTTCGCCAGCCAGACCGCCACTGCGCGCCTCTCCGTCGGCGTGCTCTTTCGCTCGAAGACGTCGCCCGAGTGGAT
Source organism: Polyangiaceae bacterium (assembly GCA_013361525.1). Classification (GTDB taxonomy): domain Bacteria; phylum Myxococcota_A; class Polyangia; order Polyangiales; family Polyangiaceae; genus Xiheicaenibacterium. The sequence continues at coordinate 25,990 of JABFXY010000067.1, forward strand.
CAGGAGATCGGCGTCGAGGCGCCGGGCCTCGTCGGCGATGAAGTCGTGCACACGCACGCACTCGTCGAACCGAGACGATTCGTCGAAGTGCGAGTCACCGACGAGGAGGACACGGATCTGGCCAAGCTTGTGCATTGCGCGCTCCTAGTAGTTGTCAGCGTCCGGCCCGCGATCGCTGTACGGGTCCTCGAGCTCCTCGTCGTCGGAGCCTCCCGGCTGCTGCTGCCCGGATGCAGCGGACTCTCCGGCAGGGCGCGGCGTGGGAGGCGGCGCAGGGATCTCGTCGTAGCTGTAATCCCCGTATCCCTGGTCGATGCGCGTCCCCATTGGCGGGGGCGAGTGGGGCATGAACTGCGGCGCCGCTTGAGCCGGAGCGAGCACGGGCGCGGGTTGCTGGTGTCCGCCGTAGAGGGTGGCAGCCGAGCCGAGGAACGCCTGCCCGATCATCTGGCGGAAGTCGCGTCGGGCCTCCGGGTCATCGGAATGACCGGTGAAGACAAGGCGAGCGACAGCGAACGGCTTCTTCAGGTCGGCTCGTTTGTAGGAGCGGTGCACGCCCTTGTTGCCAATCGCCTTGTTCATCGCCTTCGACTCGGCGTGCCGAATGATGAACTTTCGAAGTTCGAGCAACTGGGCGTCGCCCTTGTCCGACTTCGCCGCGGCCTTCTTTCGGATCTCGGCAGCCGCGGCTCCCGTCAAGTCGTCGTCGTCGCTCTCGCGGGTGTCGATCTCGACGTTCCCCGGGATCTCCTGCTTTGTCATGTCGAAGAGGGTGAAGATCGCTACCGCCTCCCAGGCGCAGTAATGCGGGTGGCTCCCGTCGTCGGTGCGTCGCGAATACTTCCAGGAGACGCCCGCCGCCGATGCGATCTTCGCTAGGGCGACACGGTCAAGCCCAACGGTGTCGTCATCCTTGGGGTTCTCCTTGCTACCCGTGATCTGGTAGACCTCGCGACCGTACGGATCCACCTGCACAAGGGAGATCGCGACCTCGCAGCCCTCGGGAAGGCGACCGACGATCGTGGCCGGCGAGACGAGGTGGTAGTTCTTCGCGGCTTCAAGCAGCGCTGCGCTCGCGACCTGGGAGTTGTTGAAGGTGCCGACGACCAACTGCTGAGGTTGACCCTGTGTGATCGCCGTAGACGTCGCCGGAGCGCGTCGCTGGGTGCCATTCTGCGCCTGGCGCTGGGCGCCACCATTCGCGGGGCGAGCCGGTGACCCATTGCCACCGGCCGGGACGTTGAGCTCGTCGGCGCTGAAGCCGCGCTCGACCAGGATCTTCTTGGCGTCGCCCAGCCATTGCCGATCCTTCTCGGCGAATTGCTTCTGGGGGTCGTCGACGAGGCCGTCGGCCACCTTGTTGAACCACCATCGCAGCGTGTCGTCGCTGGCGTCGTGAAGGAGTCTTCCCTTCTCCTTGCCACCGAAGATCTTGAACATGCTCCTGGTCTGCGTCGTCGTCGTCATCTTCGTTCTCCTGCGGACTAGGCCGCCGCAACTTTCTCCAAGGTCACCTGGCGCCGGTATTCGGCAGCCATCACCCGCGCCGCTTCGTCGACCTTCGTGCAGTGCGCACGATTGCTCTCGACGAGCAGCAGGATGTATTCGCGGAATGCGAGGTAGGGGTCGCGGGGTTCGCCGAGGTCCGCGTAGATGACCAATTCGCACACGGCGTTCCCCGCAACGTCGTCGGCAACCCGGTCGAGCATGTAGGCGCGGCCAGCGATCGCGCATGCGGCAGCGATCGTGTTCACGCTCGGCCCCCATCAATCGGGCGGCGCGCGTCACCGCGGCGCATACCCCAGAGCGTCCCGTCCCGATTCGGAACGAGTTTCCAACCGGTCTCCTGCTCGAAGGCGTCACGCTGCGTGGGCGTGAGCGCTTCGATGTCGCGGATCGTCAGATCGCCGGCCTGCACCAGCACGCCCGACACCGTGTCAAAAAGAACAGCGTCGATGCGACTCACGCGACCCTCCGCGCCTTGATCGGAGCGGCGACGACCGCCTTGCGAAGCCGGTCCTCCAGAGGAATGAACCGCGCGAAGCATTCGTCACACTCGACGTCGCCGCCGACGGTCGTGTCGCAGCGCGGGCAGCAAACCCGCGCGTCGGAAGCGAATCGCCCGCTGTAGCGAACGATCTTGCGGACGCGGACGTCCTTGCGGCGCGCGCTTTCAAGCTCAGCGAAGACGTTTGAGACGTCTTCGAGATCGAGGTTCACGAAGCCGCGGCGCGGGAGCGTCACCTTGACGGCGCCGTTAGCGTCGTAGTCCACCGCCGTCGCGACGCCCGACTTCGGGATGCGGAACGAACGGAGACAGTCCTCGGGATCGAGCTGGTCGAGCTCCTCGGCGTGCGCGGCGTGCCACGCCTTCGCGAGATCGACGATCTGGTCGCGCCAGTGCATCGGGTGCCGCGTGAGGCGGTCGCACTCTTCGACGCGGCCGGTGAGACCGCAGGGGACGCAAGAGCAGGCGGGCGCGTTCATTGGGACACCTCGCACGGAGGGAGAAGGGTGGGGCGCTCGTCGTTTGCGGCGCTGCCGGTCGCCACGAACGCAGCCTCGGCGAGCGTCGCTCCCTCAAGCAGGGCGCGCTCGGTCGCGTCGTACTGCTCGGCCACGGCGATCCGCTGGTAGGTGGAGGGGCGGAACATCAGGCAGCCTCCCAAACGCGGACGGTCTCTTCGCTCTCCCAGCCCGTGGCGTCGGCGCCGTAGACGTCGATCGCGAAGACGTCGTGGCCTGCGTCGCTCAGCGACTTCGCCGCATCGAGCGCAAGGCGTCCGTCGACCACCGACTCAAAGGCCGAGCCGGAGGTCGTGCGGGCCCAGATCGATGCTGTCTTCGCCGCCCCGCCGTTCGTCGTCGCCGTGTTCGTCATGTTGCGTTGCCTAGTATTGCCACAATGGCAACGTTGTCAACTCGGCAACCGTGCGGCTGTGTCGATTCCTCCTAAGGACCTAGAATGTCATGGACAAATTGGCGCCCACTCCCGCCGTGGTCTTGAAGGGGTGACCGTTTGGGCGATGACGCCGACCATCGTTGCCGAGTGCGAAGCGATCGCCGTGGCCGCCTACGTGAGCCGAGGGCTCGACCCTGAGCGACCGCTTCCGCCAGGTATCCTCTGTGAGAAACTGTTCGGCACCAGGCCCAAGCGGATGGCCGGACTCTCGCGCGAGGGCCGCATGGGCATCGTGCGGGGTGAGGTCTGGATCTACGTGCGCGCCGGGACGAACGCTGCGCGTGAGCGCTTTGTCCTGGGGCACGAGATGGCGCACGGCCTTCTCGGTGAGCACCACTCGGACGCGAACATCGCGCTCGAGCGTCGCTGCGATCTCCTAGGAAGCTGCCTGCTCGTGCCTCGCCCAGCGTTCGAACTCGCGTTCCGGCGCTGGGGATACGCGGTCTACGATCTCGCCCACGCTCTCTCGATCACACAGGCATCGGCGATGCTTCGGCTCGGTGAGGTGACAGGTCGCTCGGTGCGCCTTCTCGGCCCGCGTGAGCGATTTCGAGGCGAGCCGTTCGACTGGCCGGACGTAAGGAAGTGTCTGCGAGGCGGCTGCCGCTCGATCGCCCACCCGATCAAGCTCGTGGACGAACGGAAGTGGGGGATGATTGCGAGTTAAGGCAAGCCCTCCCGGCGATCGACAAACGTACGCTAGCGACCGGCGGCGAATCTTAAGAAGGCTGGCAAGTTGCCAGCTTTGACCTGAGCGTCAGCGGACGTTGCGCGCTTGAGCCGCAGCAAGAACGCTTTGCGCAACCCCACTGGCCCACTTCTCCGTCCCGGGCTTCCCGACGCGTGTCTCACCGCCGGCGGTGATCAGCACGACACCGTGGCTGTCTTGGGCCCGCACGCCGAGGACCGCGGTGACGGCGCCGACGACAAGCGAGGCGACGGCTCCGAGGATGAGGGCGGGCAACTCAGACGGCTTCGCCGCTCGGCCGACGACCCAGAGCAGAACGGCGGCGATCAGCGCTCCAACGCAGAGGGCAAGCCAGATCGTGGCGCTCACGAGGCGCCGAGACTCAACGCGCGCGCCAACGACGGCGGAGAGGGCGATGGTGTCGCCGTCGATCGTGACGAAGTCGGCTGAAAGGGTCACGCGTCGGTCGATGTTCACTGTCCGATCTCGATGCTGGCTTGGACGAAGTTTCCAGGCGCCAGCGAGCCTTCCGACGAGAACCAGAACCCGCTCCCCACCGCGATAGTCTGGTCGCACGCGCCGTTCGCGCCCAGAACGAAGGCCGCTTGGGGGGCCGCGATCGCCGGGCCAACACTGTAGATCGTTGGTGCCGGCTGGTTGCACTGAGCGGCGACGGCCTCGATGTAGCGCGGGGCCGCATCGCACGGCATCCTCACGATCGGCTGAGTGCAGCCGGCGTCCGCGAAGAACGTTGTCGGCGTAGCGAGCGGAAGACAGCGCGTCTCGCCGTCGCTCGCCGTCCGCCACGTGCACTCGGTCTCGAGCTGCGCGTCATACCAGCCAGCCGGTCCTCGGGAGCCATCAGCGCCAGCAACCGTTCGCGCGCGGATCCTGCTGCCGGAGACGTAATCGCCCTGCGCGTTGCCTCCTGCGCCGGCGCCCGTCGAGCTCGACGTATCGGATCCGGTCGACCCCGTCGGGTCGGGCCCGATCGTCTCGGAGTCGTCGCTGCAGCCCATTAGCGCCAGGATAGACGCCGCACACAGTCGCCTTTTCATACCCATCTCCTCGCTCATCGATCACCGACTCCGCTTGGTCTTGCGACCTTCCATTGGAGCAGCCTCCGTGAACGCGTCGCTCTCGATTGTAGCCTTTCCACGTCGAATCTCGGCCTCCCACCAGAGACCCTGATCAATCCAGTGCTTGCGACCAGGGTCGACCTCCTCGTTCCCCGTGTTCTCCTCGGTGAGCATCGCCTCGATCGCCTCTTCGCTCACTCCCATCGCTCGGAGTGCAACAGCCGCGCCCGCCTTGGACGGGTAGCGCTTCACGTTGGAGGCGATCCTCTCAGCGATCATCACGCTTGTGGCCGTGTCCTGAGGCGATGGGTCGGGGGCGCCGAACGGGTTCGGCCCCACGCCAGCGAAGAGCCACTCGGCGGTCACGTCGAGTGCCACGGCGAGTTTCTTCCGCGTCGGCGGTCGCATGCCCTCGCCGCGCTCTCCCTTCAGGAGCCTGGTGACGTGCGATTTGTCGACTCCCGAGCTCTTCCCCAACTCCGTCACGGAAAAACCTCGGACCGCCATCGCCTGCCTTAGGCGCTCCGCGATCCCACTGTTTTCGGTCATGTAGAGCATCGTCGAACGCTCTGCCCCCGGGCCGCAAAACATGCCGCATTGACAATCTTTGGAAACGTTGCCACAGTGGCAACGACATGCCCTTCGTATCCAAAGGCAGCCTCGCGCTCACCGAGGCGATCGATCGGCGCGGCCACACACGAAAGCAGGCCGCCGAGTCCCTCGGGCTCGACCTCTCTCGCCTCAGTCGACTCCTGAGCGGACGTCGCAAAGCGACGCTTGAGGCGGCTCGTCGGGCCGAGGAGTCGTACGGCGTGCCGGCTGCGTGGTTCGCCGACTTCGTGAAAGAGGCGGCCGCCTAGATGCGCCCCGTCGCCCCTCAGATGCCCGCGCCCGCGAAGCGCGTCGCCCGCAAGCCGCAGCCGTCCGCTGTCGAGCTTGCCGCGATCGCGCTCACGCTCGGCCTGACCCTCGAAGCCCGCGGCGTCGTCACGGTTCGGCTGGTCGGCGATGACGACTCTGTCGCCTTCCGCCTCGACACGCCGGACGGGCCCGATGTTGGGCGCGAGGATTGGGACGAGTTCTCCAATCCGCTCGGCCCGTTCTACCACGGCTGGGAGCGGCGCGTTCACCGCGACATCGATGTGAGCGCGTTTGGCGCGGCCAAGCGCTTCGTGCGTCTGGTTGGCGTCGACGTGGCCCGTAGGGCCGTGCGCGCGGCGCGGGAGGCTCACTGTGGCTGATGTCTTCATCGTCGGCCTCATCGCCGGACTCGCGCTCGGCGGCGTGATCGTCCTGAGCATGCGGCTCCGAGGGATCCATCGCGCGATGGACGCCAACAACGACCGCTTCGCCAACTGCATCAACGAACTCTCCCGTCGAACTGGCGGGACGGACCTGCTTCGCAAGGGACGCTGATGGCCTGGCTCGACCTGTCCGCCGAGATCGCCGAGGAGATGTCCTCGCTCTGCTCGACGCGCCCGGACATCCGGGGCCTGACCGTGCACGCGGTCCGTGGCGATCGCGACGAAGAGCTCTTCAATCGAAAGTTCCGCCGCACCGTCGAGCGCGGTCTTCGTGAGCAAGCCAAGCCGCAGCTTCGGCTGCCTGGGGTTCGATAGGTGGGCGCCCTCCTCCCTCTCCGGCAGTCGTTCGTGGCCGTCGTGCGGACGGAGCGCACCGATCGGCCCATTGGCGTGGTCGTCGAGTCGCGCTCCTCGACGTCGAGCGGCCTGCTCACGCTGGAGGAGGCTGAGGCCGCCCACGCGATGCTCGGCCAACTGATCGCCGACGTGAAGCGCGACCGCGAGCGCGGCCTCCCTCTCGCGCTCAACCAGGTCACCGCCGAGTACCGCGACGCGGCTCGCGAGCACGACGCCTGGGCGCGTGGCGTTGCGCAGCGCGCGTTCGGCCAAGAGACGTCCGAACAGAGCCCCAAGGCCGGGATGGGCGCCGGCACTTCTTCGAGCGACGCGTTCGCTCCCACCGTCGGTGCGGCTCATAACCTGGCACCAATCCTGACGGATGACGGCAATGGGGGCGGTCGCGTCAGGCGGGCCGGGGATGACGGCATGGTGCCGTCTCGCCTGGAGAGAGCCTGCTCGAGCCACGCCGAGGGTTCGGAGAGCGTGGCGCCCCGCGGGGACACACGGAGGACCTGATGGCTTCTGCGCTTCCTTCATCACCGCCTCCCGCCCTTCACCAGCACCGGGCGAAAGCCCTGCCGCTGACTGCTGAGCACGTCGAGTCGACGACCACGGAGCATGTCGATGATGGCACGCGAGTAGTGGCGCGCCGTCTCAATCGCAAGCTCGTGGTCGTCCCCGCAATGAAGGCCTCGCACGTCTCGCCGGACGAAGTCGCTGGGGCCTTCGCCGTCAATCTCCGCAGGGTCGGCCGGATCCTGGAGCACGGGGAGAAGAGCGAGCCGCAGCCCTTCGACCTTGCCGACCTCGAGATCCTCGCCGCCGCTGGCCGCCGCGAAGCGCGGCTCGCTCGCGAGATCGCAATGCGCGTTTTGGAGCGCATCAATCGAATCGAGCTTTCGCATACCTGAAGTCATAAGGCGCCCTGGTGGCGCCTTTAAGAGGGTCGCAACAGTTCAGGCCAGGCGTGCAGGCCATACGAATTGAGAGAAGCAAAAATGGCGGGAAAGAAGTTGTCAAAGCGTGTCAATGGGGGGCGCGCACCTGAACGGAGCACGTCGGCGGTCTCCAATCGCCGCATTCCCTATCGGCTCACCCGACCCGGCATCGTCGCGGTGCGGTCTTCAATCGCCACCGGTCACGTCTTCGATGACGAGCTCACCGCCGACGGCGCAATCGTTCCGGACGCGGAGCGAGACGTGCCGAAGGAATGGAGGGTCGCTTGAGAGGTCATCGTCCTGGAACTCCCGCAGCCGGTCTCGACGTTGCGGAGAATATTCGCGTGAGTCTTCTGCAGAAGATTCGCGATCACCTTCATTCGCTTGGTCAGCGACGTGTGAATTGGGAGGAGTTGGCGCGCCGTCTGGCGCCGATCTTCACGTCGATCGGTGCCGCGGCGCCTGTTGGTCACCAACTCGCGAAGTGGGTCAACGATGGCGTCCAGAAGAAGAACTTCCCCGACTGGTTCCTTCGTGAATACCAGGCGTGGAAGAGGCGGCTTCCGACCGACGAGCAGCCGGAGCCGATGCCCAAGCCGGAGGCGCCGCGGAATGCGCTTGTCCAGCTCCCGCTGGCTGACGAGCCCGAGTCGGTAACCGATGCGTCGCTGATGATCTTCCGTGACACGAAGATCCGGATGCGCGGCTCGGCCGGAGCCGAGCAGATGTGTTTGACCGACATGTGGCGGGCGAACGGCTCTGATCCGAGCAAGCAGCCCAGCAACTGGGCGGCGTCCGCACAGGCATCCGATCTCATCGAGTTCCTCAGTGAAAACTCAAATCCCAGAAATTCTGGGGATTGGATCACCGCAGAAAGAGGTGCCTCGGGCGGCACCTGGGCCCACTGGCAACTCGCGTTTGCCTACGCGAAGTATCTATCGCCAGCGTTCCACACGTGGGTGAATCAGGCCGCTCGCGAGAAGATGGCGCGGGGCTCGGCACCCGTCGCGCCGGTAGCTGCGGGCGACCTGCCATCGTGGGCCCGCGGGCTGCTCGAGGGCATGGGGCAGGGTGTGATGGCCGCAAAGGCAACGGCGGAAGCCGCGTCCACCCGCGTCGAGGAAGTCGCGAAGGACGTCACCGACACCAAGCTCGCCGTGCGCCAGCACGCTGCCGCCATGGAGGGCCTCGTCGACGAGGTGCACCGCCTCAAGGACGTGGCGTCACACCGTCCGATGCCGACGGCGCCTCCGTTGCCGGACGGGTGGAAGCCCGCGTCATTGGTCGCAGACCAGCACGGGCTCCCGAGCGTCAAAGCGGGCGGGCACATCATTCGAACGATCTGCGATGCGCTCGGCACGATCGATGACGACTCGATGTGTCGCGTGGCCGCGTGGAAGGGCCGGGTTGTCTTCGCCATCTCGCCGAAGTGCGAGCACCGCCTGAAGTCCGCGTTCCTTGCCGCGCACAAGGCGATGCAGACCTTCGGCTACAAACTGAAGGGGCGGATGATGGTGCCGCGCGGCGACTACCCGCACGTGCGGAGCCCGGCGTGGGTAGCTGGGAAGATGGCAGAGGCAGCGGTTCAAGACGCCGCTCCGCAACTCGATCTGGTCAAGGGCGGCCAATGAAGTCGGTCTTCGCTGCCCTCTTCGTTGCCGGCGTCGGGATCGGCTTCACGCTCGCCTCGAACCTGCCCGGCTACGAGTCGCGCTTCATCGCCTGGCTCGGTGGCCTCAACCTCGGCGCGCTCGCTGGCGCCGGCCTTCTCGTGTCGAGGCGGGTATGAGCGACGACCTCGCCATTGCCGCGGTCGTGGTCGCGGGGCTGTTCGTCGTGCTCTGGTTGCGAAGGCTCGCGACCAAGCCCGAGGCAAAGCTCTCGCCGATCCCGACGTGCGACGCGTGCCGCGTGGAGCAGGTCTCTGGGCGGGTCATGCCGAACAACCAGCACGATTGCACGCTGGGAGGTGGACGTTGACGCCCGCCGAATGGACCCTGGCGGCCCTTCTTTTCGTCGCACCACCCGGGCGCCACGAGAAGGCGCCGTGGGCCGACCCGTCGCCAGAGTACGCGGTCGCGAGGTACCAGAAGATCGCTGACGCGATCGTGTCGAGGTGCGGCGAGGACCGCTCCTGCGCGGCGCTGCTCGTGTCGATCGCGGCGAACGAGTCTCTCGCGGCAAGAGACGCCGATGAGGGCATGAACACGAATGCGCCGGCCTGCTACCGCAAAGGAAAGTACGCGACCCGTTGCGACGGCGGGCTCAGCGTCTCCGTCTTCCAGGTCCGGGCGTTCGGCGTCGACGAGCACGGCCAGCGCATCACGCTCCGTCGTCTCCACACCGATCGCAACCTCGCCGCGTGGCAGGCGCTCCGCGTTGCGCGGTCGAGCCTCGCGCGCTGCAAGCACCTGAAGCCGGAGCGACGGCTCTCTGGGCTCTCGGGGTCGTGCATCGATCGCGATGGACCTTGGAATCGCCATTACCGCACTTGGATCCGACTGCGGAGCTGGGAGCCGAAGGTGGAGAAACCCGAGGCCGACTCATGACCCAAGCCGCCCGACTCCAAAAGGCGCTCGACGCCGCCCGCGAAGCGTTCATCGCCAATCCGACGAGCGACAACCGCGAGCGCTACACCTCCGCGCGCGAAGCCTTCGAGAACTTCGCAGCCGATCAGATTCGCCGGCGCGGGAGCACTCAGGTCATCAGCGACGCGCCAAGTTTCACCGCGAAAACGGATCCGTCGTGGATCGATCTCTCCGGCAACTGGCTCGTGGTCGTCATCGACGACTTCGGCAAGAGCAAGCCGATCGCGTCGGCGTCGACCCAACTGAAGGCGCGCGCCTACGCGATGTTCGCCTTCGCGCAGACCGCGAAGACGTGGGGCCTCTGGGTCGCGCATCGGATCGAGATCCTGACGCGGGAGAAGTGGCTGGAGAAGCAGGGGGTCGAGACGGCATGAACTTCCTCTTCTACTTCCTCGACCGCGGCCGCTATTGGATCGCGAACCAGCACATCGCAATCCGTGCAACGAGACGCAGGAAGCTCAAGCACGTGGGCTTCCCGAACGTCGAGCCGGAGCGGCGTCGTGCACCAGAGCAGTCGCGGCGTCGACTTCGGGCGCGCTCGGGGTGGGAGCGCGAACACAAGACCTACGCATTCACGACGAGCCTCGGCGAGCGCGTGGTTCAGCGCAACTACGTCGACTTCGTCGAGGCGAAGTGGCCGCGGTGCCGCTGGTACTTCGGGCGCAAAGAGGACGCGGTCTTCGCCAAGGTCGACGGCGAACTCGTCGCGATCGTTATGCCGGTGAGGACATGAAGACGCCTCGCCACTACCGCCGCTGGTCGCCAGCCGACGACAAGAAGCTCCGCCTCCTCTGGGGCGCTCCGATCGCCAACGTCGCTGTCGAGCTCGGTCGCACGCAGCGCACCGTCTACTGGCGCGCGCGAAAGCTCGGTCTGGAGTGCGGCGCACCGCAGGGCTGGGAGTATCTCACCGCAGCGGCAGAGCGGACCGGCTACGACACGGGTCAGCTTCGTCGGATCCTGCGCGCGGCCGGCGCGCGGCCACAGCGCTCCATCTCCAGGCCCGACGTCGTGGCGAAGCGTCGCTTCAATGCCGTCGATCCGCTCGATGTGGACGACGCGGTTGCGAAGTGGTGTCGCCAAGAAACGGTCGAGGAGGCGGCCGCGCGCTCGGCCATTTCGGGCGACACGCTGCGTCGCCTTCTTCTGGCCGCCGGCCACGTCCCGCCTCGGAGCAAGAGGAAGCGGTGGCGCCTCGACGCCTCCGTCATCGACGCGGTCGTGGCCGCGTATCGCGCGCGTGTCTCGCAGCTCTCTGTGAGGCAGCACGCGAAGCGCGTCGGGCTCGATCGGACGACGCTCGCGAAGCGCCTGCGAGCTGCCGGAGTGCTCGGCGAGAAGCAACCGGGGACCAAGGGGCTGGTTCGGCTGCCCGCTGAGGTCGTGGACCGAGCGATTGGGAGAGCAGCATGATCCCCGTCCGCCGCGACCTCCACAAGACAGGTCCCAACTGGCTCGTCGAAGAGCTGCGGATGCATATGGTGCCTTACGGCATCTGCGACATCTCGACGCTCGAGCGCGCCGCCGCGTTTCTTGAGCGCCGACTGCGCGACGAGAAGCTCGCTTCCTGGGTGCAGGCGAGCGTCGGCGACGCCGGGGTGATGATCCTCCGCATTGGTGACGACGACGCCGATCCGCGTTGTCAGGAGTGGGTCCACCGCGCCGCGACGCCGCTCATGGCTGGCGGGCTCATGCTCGATGTGAGGCAGGTGAAGAAGACGGCGATTCCGTCGCTGCCGAGGAGGCCGTGGTGAGAATCGATCAGCATCCGCTCTCGCAGGTCAGCGACCTGGACGAAGCCGATCGGCGCCGACTCGCGCGCGTGGCGCTCACGCAGAGCGGCACGTGGCCGAGGGCTGACTTCGCGATGGCGATTCCGAGTCAGGCCGAGCAGGCCCGGCGCCGGCAACGCATCGAGCTCCCGCTGTGGCTCCGCATTCGCCGCTTCCTCGCGTGGGCGTTCGCGAAGCCGGAGGGAGGGAATCGACGATGATCCGCCACCAAATCATCACCCTCCTCGTCTCCTCCCCAACGAAGACGATCAGCGCGGGCGACATCGCCATAGCGCTCGGCTGCTCGCGAGCGTCGGCGCGCGGTCACCTCGTGGACCTCTGCAAGCATCACGTCCTGGTCTCGCTCGGCGTCCAGGATGCGCGCGGCTGGACCGTGTACGCGCTCGCTGGAGCGCCCGGCATCGAGTCGAAGGCCCGCGTGGCGCCATTCACCAGGCACCCGCTGCGGGCGCTCGTGTCGGCGGGCGTGTTGCCTGTGGCGAGGGCTGCGGCTGCGCTCGGGATTCGGAGGGCGGCGTAATGGGCGACGCCCTCATTCTCTGCACCTGCGACCATTCGCTCGACCGGCACACCGACGAGTCGACTCGACCCGCGACTGTGGGCGCGTGCGCGGACTGCGATTGCACGTCGTTCGCTCGCCCGGTGCGCGTGTTCGTTCCGCCTCCGAAGCCGAAGCGGCCGCTGATGCGGCGTGAGGTGGAGATCGAGGAGGTTGCCGGGCCGGTGCGGTTGCCGCCGGCGGGAGATGCTGAACCGGTGGGCGGATGGGAATTGGGGTGGTGGACGCGATGAAGCTCGAGCTCGAACATCCGGCGCAGCCGTCTCGTCTCGACGAGAACGTCGCCTTCTATCTGTCGCGCGACGACGGCGGGCTCGGCTCGGGCGCCTGCTCGATGCTGGCGAACGACGCGACGACGGAGAACTACGACGCTCTTGGGAAGATTATCCGCGCCGGTCTTCAGGCGCTGGGTGAGAGCCGGTCGAAGGACCTGGTCACCGCAATGGCGCGGAGGCGACGACGATGATCTCGGTCACCATTCCGATCAAACTCGTCTCCGAGGCGAACAAGGCCTCTCACGAGCATTGGCGCGCGCGGCACCGCCGAGCGAAGTGCCAGAAAGCGGCCGTCGCCTTCGTCCTCAACTGTCACCGCCGACCGAAGATGCCGTGCGTCGTGAGCCTCACTCGCGTCGCGCCGCGCGGCTTGGACGGCGACAACTACGTCGGGTGTTTCAAGGCGGTTCGGGATGCGATCGCGACGTGGAACGGCGTCGACGACAAGGACCTCGGCTACTTCTGGAACTACCTGCCGGCCGAGCGCGGCAAGCCGAGCGAGTACGCGGTCCGGATCGAGATCCGATCGGTGTCGCTGCTTGAGCTAAACGAGCTTCGGGCGCAGGAGCGTGCGCTTCAGCGGGCTCTGGCTGGTGCGGGGGCGCTTGTGGAGCGCGGCGCCGGCTCGCGTGGGGCGCGGACGAAGACGAGTGTGAAAGCGCGCGGCGGGCGCGCAGGAGCTGAATCATGACCAAGACGAAGGCGGCGACGCGTCCGGGTTTTCTCTTTGGCGGGGCGGCGGAGTGCTTCGTCCTCGCGGACGGCCGTCGCGTGCTCTCGCAGCGCGGGGCACTACGAGCGATAACCGTCAAATCTGACGGGAAAGCCACCGGTCCCGGTTCGCACGATCTGGACCGATTTATCGCCAGATTGCCAAAACGATTCGGCTACTTGTCTGCGGTCCCGGCCATCGAGTTCGTGACGCAAGACGGGAAGGCTGCGCATGGCCGCGAAGCTCGCTGGTTCGTCCAGGTCTGCAACGCCTACGTCGAGGCCGCGCTCGCCGGAGAGCTCCACCCGAGCCAGCTCCACCTCGCAACGAACGCGCGTCGGATCATCGAGGCCGCGTCGACGATCGCGATCGAGGACCTCGTCGACGAGGCCACCGGATACGCCGGCGAGAACGAATCGCGCATCGCGCGGTTCATGCGGGAGCTCTTCCGAGAAGACCCGCGGAAGTGGCAGCGGTTCTGGCCCGACGACGTCGTCAAGCTCGCGTGTGAGGTCTTCCGCATCAGGCGCACGCAGCAGTTCCCCGCACCGATGCTCGGCGTGATCGGGAAGCTGTACGACATCCGTCTCGGTCGCGAGCAGCACGAGGAGCTGAAGAAGCTCAACCCGGCCGGGCCCGATCGGAACATGCATCACCAGCACTTCTCCGAGAAGCTGCTCGAGCTCATGTCGAACGACATGTCCGCGATTCGCGCGTACCTGATCGCGACGTCGAGCAAGGAACAGTTCTGGGAGCTCTGGACGGCCTACTGCACCGGCAAGGCGCAGCTTCGGTTGGGGTGGTGATGAAGGCTCACGTCCGCTTCGAGATGGGCTGGTCGAGCTCGCCGCGCGTGAAGAAGGCGTGGGTGACCTGCGGCGACTCCGCGCCGCTCATGTGGAACCTCGCGGTCGAGTACTGCAACGCTCACAAGACCGACGGCAGAATCTCCTACGCCGCGCTCATCGATTGCACGAGGCACCCTGAGCCGCGCGCGGTCATCAAGGCCCTGGTCGACGCCGACGCCCTCATCGACCTCGGCGGCGACGAGTTCGAGGTTCGAGGCTTCCTCGATCACAACCAGTCGAGAGCCCAGCGTGAGGCCCTCGAGACCGTGCGCAGAGCAAACGGCGCACGCGGCGGAAAGCAAAACAAGGGACGCGCTCACCGGTCGTCGAAGCAAACGCGAAGCAAGTTGCTTCCGCATGTTGAAGCAACCAGCGAACAGGGTGCTTCGCCGCCGCCGAAGCCCGCTATTACTACTGCTACTACTACTGCTACTAATACGGATCGATCTGGAGGGGGTTCGGGGGAACCACCCGGGGTCGGTCTGACCGAGGCGATCCGGCGCGGGTTGGCGGCCCGCCCGATCCTCGCGCCGATCGCCACGGTTGAGTGGGCTGCGGCGCTGGCTGGGGCCGTCGCAGCCTCGAAGCCGATATCGGCCGACGATGTCGAGGAAGCGCTCACGTGGGCCGCGGGGAAACTCGCCGTCGACGCTGTGCCTGGCGGTGGCGTTTCGGCGCTGAGCGACCAGGCGATCGCTGACCGGGTGCGCTCCGGGCTCGTGGGGGCGGTCACGAAACGCAAGAGCGCTCGAGCCGCGCAGTCGCGCCATTCGGCGAACGCGCCGCCGGTCCAATCCGGCGAAGGCCGGGTGTGGACCAGCAACCCGAGGGAGGTTTGACCGTGAGCGAAACCGTCGAGGCCGACGACGACTTCGAGGCGCTCCGCGCCGTGCAGGAGCGCAAACGATTGGAGCTCGGGATCCCCGCGACCACCAAGGCGCCGCCGTCGCTTGAGGCGATCGTGAGCCGCGCTGGGCGTGTGTGGGAGCGCCCAAACGCGGCGGCGATCGAGGCCCGCGCTCGTGACGCTTCGGAGGCCGAGGCGAAGCGCGCGGCTGAACGCGCCGCCCTCGCGGAGGCACGCCGACAGCGGGCGATCGATCGTGCACTCGAGAGCGTCGACGAGGCGTTCCGGTGGGCGACCGTCGGCAGCCTCGGAGCGCGCCCGCGAACGGTCAACGCCGCGAAGCTCGGGTGCGAGAACCTTGATCGTGGCGCTGTGCTGGTGACGCTCGCCGGGCCCTCCGGCGTCGGCAAGACGACCGTTGCGGCCGCGCTCTATCGGCGCGCCGTCGAGGCAATGGACGCTCCTGACGGTGAGTGGATTGCGGCGAGCGAGATCGTCCACCGAGCGCGCCTCGCGGCAATGCGACGCGAACCGTTCGAGCTCCTCGAGCGATGCCTCGAGGCTGGCGTCCTCGTACTCGACGACCTCGGCCAAGAGCCGGGTGGTGAGTGGAAGCGGGACATCATCCACCTGATCCAGCGACGTCATGCCAGACGCCAGATCACGATCGTTACGACGTTCCTCGCTGCTCCAAGGCACGGCGAACCTTGCGATGCCGTCGATCGTTATGGTGACGGCGTGGCGCGCCGCCTCTTCGAGGACGAATCGCTCATTCGCTTTCGAGGTGACTCATGAACGGATCAGATAGCTACGACGACTACGCCGGCGAGTTCGACGACGTCGCTGCCGAGGAGACCGAGCAGCGCGCAGCGAATGCCCAGGCGGCAATCGCAACGCCGAGCGGCTTCGACCTCGACAGCCTCGGACGCTGGACCGGCAAAGGCCGCGCACCGGTGCGGCCCTGGTACTGCGTCGTGTGCGGGGCGGCGCCGTTCACGGAAGAGGACCGCGCATTCGGAGCATGCGGTGGCTGCTCGCGACGCGAAGGCGAACGACGGCAGCGCGCTCGAGACGAGCGCGCGCGCAACGCGGAGATGCAGGACGCGCGAGCTGTGCGCGGAAGGAGAGCGGCATGAACGCAATCGACCAAGCCAAAGCGATTCTCAATGGTGCCGCCCGAGACGGCGACTGCAAGGCGGTGGCGGAGGCGTATCTCGCCGAGCAGGCCATCATCGCCGAGTGCGCGCGCCTCGCACCATTCATGAAGCTGATTCAGCCGGCCGTTGACCTGCTGGACGGCGAGAGCGCGGCCGAGAACTTCGTCACGGTCGACGTGACGGCACCAGGCGAGCGGAAGCTCACGCTCACGCTGCAGTACCAGGACGGCGAGACGCCGGCGCAGGGCATCCGTCGTGTCGAGAAGCACCTGGGGCTGAAGCTTCGAGAGCTCGACCAGGCGTACGCGGCTCTCGAGAGGGTTCAGACGCGTTGCAAGGACCTCCTCGAAGAGAACCGCAAGCTCCGCGAAGGCCTCGTCGGTCCGCGGTGGGAGCCAACAGCGCAGCGCCCGCCGGCCGAGGCCGGACATTGGTGGAGCTGCGACGGCGGCAAGCCCGAGCGGATCGTGAGCGTGGACTCGGGCCGGCGACGAGCTGAGACGGACGGTGGCGACTACATCACGCTGAATGCGCAGGGCGTGCCGTCCGGGCCGGGTTGGATGCTCTGTCCGCCACCGGTGCTCACCGAAATGCTCGAAGCTGAGCGAAAGGCTGGGCGCGCTCCGCAGGTGGCCGCCGTGCCGCCGGTCGTGTTCGTCGTGGTCGGCGATACCGCCGGGGACGTCGGCGACGCTTCGATCTTCAAGCACAACCTGTTTCCGAGCGAGACGGCGCGCATCGTCGAGTACGTGCCGGCGAATGGCGTGACGGTGCTGGACGAGCCGGGCGCTGACGAGAACGGCGGAGCGTGGCCGTTCGACCCGAGCCGCCCCATCGGCGAGCAGTATGCACCGCCGGACCCGGTGCCGGGACATGACGTCTCGGTCACGTTCGGCAAGCCGGCACAGGCGAAGGGGACCACGTGAGCGACGTGCTGCCGCAAACGATCCGCTGCAAGCGCACGCTCCCGGGCGACTATCCGCTGCCGAAGCACGCGAAGCAGGGCGATGCCGGCCTCGACCTCGCGATGCGGCGTTGGCGCTGGCCGGAGTCGAAGACCTGGCAGGAGTGCGCGGTGTGCCTGAACCCCGGCGATCGCCTCGTGGTCGACACGGGCATCGCGATGGAGCTTCCGGACGGTCACGTCGGCTTCGTCCAGCCTCGCTCCGGCCTGGCCCGCGACCACGGGGTGCGCACCGTCACGGGGACGATCGACGCGTCCTACCGAGGTGCGATCGGCGTGGTGCTCGAGAACTTCGACGAGGCGCCGTTCGAGGTCAGGATCGGCGATCGCGTCGCTCAGATCGTCGTGGTCCCGTTCCTCACGTGCGTCCTCGAGGAGGCGGAGAGCCTATCCCCGTCGGTGCGCGGCACAGATGGCTTCGGGTCAAGCGGGCTGCTCGCGCTCGTCGGCAACGAGCAGGGAGGCAGCGCAGCGTGAGCGTCAACCATATCTGCGGCCCGTGGTGCATGTGTGTCTGGCGCCTCCCGACGCCTCCGCTCGCGCCCATGCCCGATGGTCTCGTGATGATGACCGGCGACACCCTCGCGGCGCAGACCGAGTGCCAGGCGATTCTCGAGCACGTCGAGGCCGAGCGGCACCGCGCCGAAGACGAGGGCCGGACGCGCGACGCGTCGGTGCTCGAAGGCGTCCGACTGTGGCTGCATCGGAGGATCGAGGGGCGATGAGCGACGAGACGACGCCGGAGCCGGAAGCGAGCGAGGAGTCGAAGCCTTGTCGTCGCTCTCGCCCTCTTGGAGCAGGCGCGCGCACGAGGGACTCCGATCGGGCCAAGTCGGGGAAGGCTCGTCAAGCAAAAAGTGTGGGCTCAAAGGGTAAGAGGGGGCCTAAGCCTGCGAAAGACAAGGCGGATAAATCGCTCGACAGGTACGCGAGCCTGCGCGCGCGTGCGCGCGAGGTGAACCACACCGATAAGGCCGCCCGGATCCGGTTCATGGCCGAGCTCGGCACCGAGTACGAGCGCGGCGTCACCCCGGCCGTGCTCGCCGACGTCTGGGGCATGAAGCTCGCGACCGTCGAGACCGATGCCTCCATCGCCGGGCTCCTCATCAAGCTCCAGGCCGACCCCGAGGTGGCGCACGCCGTGTACTGGCAGGACGTGTACGCGGAGCTCGAGCTCATGCAGCCGCTCCGGAAGCGCGCGGCGGAGGTCCTGCAGGAGGGGCTCGACAGCAAGCTCTACGAGCGGATCCCGGACGGAGATGGCGGCGACATGCTCGCAGTCGTCAGCCCGCGCGGCATGAAGGAGCTATCCGAGGCGCTCTCTGAGCTGGCGCAGGCAACCGATCGGTGTCGCGACAAGATCGGCAAGGCCTCTGGGCTGCTCACGAGCGGCACAACCATCAACCTCACTGCCGTGCTCGCCGCCGCCGTTCGCGTCGAGGCGGTCGACGCCGACGCGAAGGTCAGCACGCTGCTCGAGTGCGTGGAGCAGGCGCTCGAGGCGTTCGACAAGTCCAAGGACCCAGCGACGCGCCTTGCGGGTGTCGCACTGCTCGAGAGGCTGACGGGGCGGCAATTGGTGCCGGCGCTGCCGTCGCCGCCCGAGATCACACAACCGAAGGAGGATTGAATGAAGACGCCGAGGAAGCCCGTGCTCGGCCCCTGCGATTGGTGCAAGGCGGAGAACAAGAAGCGCCAGCCGACACGCGACCATGAGGAGGGATTGAACGGGCCGGTCTACTACGTGTGCGGTGACTGCGTCGCTCGGCGGAGCAGGCGATTGGCCGAGGAGGATGACTCGGGCGA
Source organism: Polyangiaceae bacterium (assembly GCA_013361525.1). Taxonomy (GTDB): domain Bacteria; phylum Myxococcota_A; class Polyangia; order Polyangiales; family Polyangiaceae; genus Xiheicaenibacterium. The sequence continues at coordinate 44,849 of JABFXY010000067.1, forward strand.
CGACTGGCCCGACTACGACGATGACGACGACGAGCGCGAGGAGCGGCCGCTCGCCGGATGCGCTTGCGAGAACCCGCTCACGGTCGACACCGTCTGCGAAGCCTGCGTCGCCTACATGCAGGAGCAGGACGCCGAGATCGAGCGGGAGCGGTTGGCGAAGGCCTCGGCGTTCACGGTCGAGGAGTGCGTGTATTGGCTCGGCGTCGCGTGGGCCGAGGAGAATGGCTACAACCCGCACCTTCAGGAGGCGCTCTCCGCGGCGGCCAGTCGTGAGCCGGAGCAGCTCTTGAAGGCGTCGCACGTCGCCCTTCATTGGGCCGGGCGCGCGCGGTGGGAGCCAGACGAGACGCGTCGCGACGACTGGATCGCGATGGCGCTGTTCGCGTGGCGGATGTGTCGCGAGACCATTCGAGCAATCGAGCGCGAGAAGGAGGCGATGCAGCGATGGGGATGATCTCGTTCTGCTCCCTCTGTCATCGCCCGATGCGCCGCCACATCTCCCGCGAGGCGGGCAAGCACGTGGGCACCGGCGTGTGCGTCATCGATTGCGAAGGCAGCGAGTTGAAGGAGACGCGCCGGTGGCACCCGAGCGGCGGTGTCTACATCGAGCAGGAGATCCGGCGCGAGGAGCACGAGGAGGTGGTTCGTGGGTGAGATGACGAACGAAGAGCTCGACCGGCTCGACGCGATCGAGAAGGCAGCGACGGTGGGACCGTGGGACCAGGCGCACCACATCGAAGAGCAGCGCGCGATTGTGGCGCGAGCGCTGCCATGCGTTTCGCTGCTGGGGCTCGACGTCGACGGGATGGCGATCGTCGGGGAGGAGGTCGACGCGGCGCTCATCGTCGAAGCTCGCAACGCGCTGCGGCCGCTGATCGAGGAGGTGCGGAAGCTCAGGCAGCAGAACGAAGCGCTCGAGCGCGGCCGGCAGCAGTCGAAGCTTATCGAAGGCCTTCCGGTGCCAGCGGCGCACTGGGAGAAGGTCCACGCTGAGGGAAACGCTGGCGCCATCGCCGATGTCCGCGCCTACCTCCGAGAAGAGCAAGCGAGGCTCGCCGGCACGAGCGTCTCCAACGTCACGCTCGCCGTGTTCGATGTGCTCAGCGACGCACTCGAGCGCGGCGACCACGTGGGAGCAGCAAGCAGGAAGGAACTCAGATGAAAGCCGAGACGTACCGGACCGCGGCGGTGATTCCGGAGGAGCCGAAGAAGCCGCGACCCTCCGGACCGATCCTGCGGTGCCAGGCGTGCGGCGAGGTGCAGCGACCGGACTTCTTCAACGACCGCATCCTTGGTGGGCCGTCGCGGCCGACCTGCTGCGAAAGCTGCGACATCGAGTCGACTCCGCACCTTCACCAGCAGTGCATGACGTGCAAAGCGAAGTGGCGAACCGGCCTGGCGGGCGATCGGCGCGAGCCGCCGCCCCCGCCCAAGCTACCGCCCCCGCCGGTCGAGGTCGGTGACTCCGTCGAGGTCAGGGTGTGGAAGGCCGCCTACACGGGCGCGGCGGTGGGCGTATTCGTCGGTGCCACGTTGCTCATGATCGCCGCCAAGCTCGGATGGCTGAATTGAACCGAGGCCCCACATCGCCAGGCACCCACAACCAGCAAACCCGCTGTCGGTGTTGCCGCGCCACGACCGTCGATTCGACCGGCCCGGCCGTGGTGCGTAGGGGTGAGCCGTTCATTCCCGTGAAGTGCCGCACGTGCGGGTTCCAGTGGGAGACGCGGAGTCAGGAAGCGATCGCCCGGTGGGGCGGGAAGAAGGCGAGCAGGCGATGAAGGACGACCAAACGTACGCGAACGAAGCGGCCTTCCCGGAGCCAACGCTCGAGGGTATCGCTGCAGCGGCCGCGCAGATCCGGCCGAAGACGTTCGATGCCCGCGGTGTGGTCCGCTTCGGAAATCTCGAGATTCAGGTCTCGAAGATCGAGATGACGGAACTCCACGATGAGGGCGTCGTATGGCGCCCGAGTTTCCGCGACGTGCCGCGCGTGAGCACGATCCGGATCCTTCACGACGATGAGAGCCACGAGGACTACCTTCGGCTCTTCGCCGCCCGTCACGAGGCCGGGCACGCCGTTGTGGCGTGGGCATGCGGCTTCGAGATTACGCGAGCATGGGCGAAGCCCGGAGAGGGCGCCGTCGACTTCCAATGCAGGCCGGAGGATCGAGGCGGGCTCCTCGACGACGACCTCAGGGTTCGGATCGGTGCTGTCGCCGTCGCCGGTGCAATGACGCAAGCCGGGCTCATTCGCGACGATGCGGCGACCGGCCCAGGCGACGTCGATGTGCTCGAGGAGCACTGTGGCACGGAGGCGTTGGTGAAGGCTGCGCGACGTCGGGCGACGTCGATCCTCCGCCAATACGAGCGCGCGGTGTGGGCGGTAGCGAAGCGGCTGTTCGAGGATGGGGCGCTCGGCGGGGAGACGGTGGTGCGAGTGATTGAGGGGAGCGAACGATGATCGACATGCGCGGAAGCATCCCGAGTCTTGCCGGCGAAGTCGAAGTCGGCGCCGTCTTCAACGGCTGGCGTGTGGCGAGCGCGGAGGTGGGCGGAAGCTGCAAGCTGATTCCAGCGTGGGTGCCGTGGCCGCCGCCTGCTGATGTCTCGGCGCCATTCCCGACAATCCGGGTGAACTTCGAATCGGTGGCCGCGCTCTTTGGCGCTCGGGAGCGATTCGGCGAGGCGAGCGTTAGCGAGGGCATGGCCATCGCGGCGATGGAGCTGCCGCGTGCGCCCGATCGGCCGATCACGAACTGCGCTCACTGCAGCGCGCCGAGCGAGGTGCGCGAGTGCGCGGATTGCGAGCGCGAGCGCAAGGCGGCCGAGACCGCATCAATCAGCATCGAGCTCGGCGTCGCAGTCGATGGGGAAACCTGCGTCTCCTGCGGTGCGTGGATTGGGCAGCAACAGCTTTGCGGCGAGGCCTTCGAGGAAGACGACGACGGCGTTAGCCACGCCGGCGAGACGTTCTGCATGACGTGTGCGGAGCGTCGACTGCTCGCGGCGCGGCGGGCGAGCGACGTTCGGCAGCATGGCCGTGCGTATCGGCGGGCGCTGCATGGGTGGAGGGACGGATGATCCGAATCGAAGGCGCAAAGGAGTTGGTTGTCCTCGGCCCGCTCCCGTTTGCTTCAGACCCGACCGGCGTCGACTGGACGCGCTACGTCGACGCGCCCGAGCCGGGCTCGCTCTGGGTCACGACGACGGACGCCGACCCGCTCTTCATGCGCTACGTCGGCCCGGAGCCAGCGGACAACGGCGACGTGTATCCGGTCGCGCTCGTTGCCGGCACCGCCGCCGACTCGTTCCCGTTCTGGGTCGTCCTTCAGGATATCTGGCGCGAGCACTGGAGGCCGGCAACGCGGGCCGAGCAAGAGGCGCTCAGGGAGGCGTGCCCGCTATGAGGCGCCGCAAGCACACGAACGGCCGCAAGCCCATCGCTCTCGTCACCGCCGAGCCGAGCTCCACCGGCCGAGTCGAGGCGCACCCCGCGCCGCCACGTCTCCTCGCGCTCGTCGACGTCGCGAAGGAGCAGGAGCACTTCGGGCTCGGCGGTGAGGGCGGCGTCGACGGCAGCGACCTCTCGGTCATCCCGCGTCACGTCGCGACCGGCTCGCTCGGCCGTGGGTGGATGGATGGGAAGCGTCGAGCCGTGAAGGTGAACGGCGCGATCGTTTCGCCCGATGGCGAGGTGCTGGCCCCGAAGGATCCGCGGCAATGAAGGACACTAGCGATATCCTGCAGGTGGTCTCAGACGGGCTCACGCTCGCCGTAGCGCGCACAAAGGAGGCCTTGCTCTGCTCTGCAATCGAAGCGGGTCACGACCACGTGACACTCACGGTCTGCGAATGCCGCGGACGCTTCTGGGCCGAGGCCAATGGCGAGCGCGTCTCGGAGATCTGGGAACACGGCGTGGAATGGGTCGATCTGCGCGCCATGGCATTCGTCCGCCAAACGCCCCACGGGATGCAGCTCTGCGGCAACGTCGATTGCGCGGCTTGCAATCGGGCTCGGTTGCCGAAGGGCGGGCGATGAAAGACGAGCGCCTCCTCGAGCAGACCCTCTACGCCTGGATGCGACGGTTCCAGGCGCTCGCGCATCTCGGCAAGGATGCGCCGGAGTTGATCTTAGCGCGCGACGAGGTGCACGTTGCGGGCGAGGCGTTGCGGGAGCGCGAGCGACGCGATGGGAGGCGAGCGGCGTGAGCACGACCAAGAAGAAGCAATCGAAGAAGACGGCGGAGCAGAAGGACCGCGACTGGATCTCCGGCAACCGCGCGGCGTGGCAACAGCTGCTCGGAATGGCGACACGAGAGCTGAGCGCGGACGGCGAAGACCTATCGAAGGAGCGCCTCCTGAAACAGCTCGAGGATGTGCGACGGACCCTTCGGTCGCTCTGCGCCGACTTCGGCGACAACGATTGGGACGACCGCCAGCACCTCGGCGACGTGCTCGACAAGCACCTCGGTCGCTACCTGCATTCGCAGGAGGTCGAAGCGGTGCGGCACCTGCGAGCCATCCTCGAGGTGGTCCCGGCGAAGCGCCCGGATGGTGCGACGCCTGATGAGGTGCGGAGCTGGAAGAGGGTCGAAGCCGCTCGCGCCTACCTCAAGGAGCTCGACGACGAGTGAGCCCCTACCGCGCCATCGTCCATCGCGACACGAAGCCGGCCAACGGGCGCACGCTCGCCGGTCGGCTGCGCTCTGCGTGGCGGCGGTGGCTCGTCTGGCGGGGTGGGACGTGGAGAACGCGGTGGGTGCGATGCGAGACGTGTCGGCTGGGCGCCATTCCGCGGTGGAAGCGGCAGGCGGAATGCCTCGGCTGCGAGAGATCGCGCTTTTGGCGTGACTACAAGCGCGGCGTTGCAATCGTGCCGGCGATCCCGATTCCGCCGGAGCCGTTCCGTCTCCCAGGCGTACCGTTCCCGCTCCGCGTTCCCGACGGCGAGACCGAGAGGTTCAAGGTCTGATGCCCCCGCGCAAGCCCACCGGCCCCAAGGTCGACGCTGCTGCCGAGCTCGCGCGGAGGCTGATGGCTCCGATTGAGCCGGACATCAACACGATCTCGGCCGAACAGTTCGTCGAGGATCCCGAGTACTGCGACGTCCCGATCTCGCCGGCGCAGCGCGCGCTCATTCGAGCAGCCGAGGGGCTGCCGGTTACGCACCTCACGCCCGACGAGCTCGAGTACTACCTCGGAACCCGCGGCCCGTTCGTGCCACCCAGGCGCCCGCGCAAGGTGCTGCCGCGCTCCGGACGACGCTCTGGCAAGTCGCTGATCGCCGACATCCTCGCCCTGATTCGAGGCGCGCTCACGTGCCGACTGCGCCGACCGCCCGAGCCCCACGAGAAGCCGGGGCGCGACGGACTGGTCGGTGTGCGCCCGGGCGAGCTCGTGCGCGGTCCGATCGTGACGCCCCGGGTGCGCCAAGCGCTCGCGACGTTCGCGCTCGTCGCCGCCACGCTCGAGAGCTCCCCGCGCCTCAAGAAGTACATCCACAAGGTCGGCGCCGAGTCGCTCGAGATCAAGCGCGACGACGGTCAGATCGTCACCATATGCGTGCTCGCCGCGTCGCCTCGCGGCACCAACCTCCGCGGCGGGTGGTTCGTTGGCGTCGTCTTCGACGAGGCGGACTTCTTCGGCGAGCAGGACGCGAGCGTGACACTCGACGACCAGGTCAAGGCGATCCAGCCGGCGCTCCTGCCCGACGGGCAGATGTGGTTCCCGAGTTCGCCTTGGGAGGAGAGCGGCGACTTTCATAAGATGCACTCGGGGGCGTTCGGCAATCCTGGAGAGACGGTCTCGTTCCACTCAAGCACGCAGAACATGAACCCGATCTGCGACATCGCGCAGATCGAAGCCGACCGACTCAAAGACCCAGACTTCGTCTCGCGCGAATACGACGCCGTGCCGATGATCGCCGGCGGCGACCAGTTCTTCCCGGAGGCGGCGATCGTAGCGTCATGCATCCGAGACCAGGTGCAGCTCGAGCCCAACGGCGCGCCGCATTGGTTCGGCGCCGACCCTGGTCTCCGCAAGAACTCGGCGACGCTCGCCGGCGCGCGCGCGAACGGCGGCAAGGCCGAGCTCGCGTACACGGAAGAACTCATCCCGCAGAAGAAGACCCCGGAGCAGATCGCAGAGGACAGAAAGCGCGGCGTCCCGCCAGGGCTCGCACCGAGCATCGTCTTCAAGTCCTTCGCGCAGACCGCGCTCAACTACAAAGCGACGTGCGTCCGCGGCGACCAGTACTACGAGGACAGCGCGATCGAGCACATGCCGCAGGTGTCCAACGCGCGCGGCGACTCCGTCTACTACGACACGTTTGTCGACAACGCCGACTCGACGGCGGACATCATGACGAAGCTGCGATCGCTCATGCTCGAGGGCAACGCGATCATGCCGCGCAATCCGCGGCTGATGCAGCAGCTTCGAGACACGAAGAGCAAGAAGGGGCCGAGTGGCAAGATCCACGTCGTGCTCCCGCGCACGGGCGCAGCGCACGGCGACTTGCTCAAGGCGGTCGCGCTCGCCATGGTCCAGGTGCCGCTCGATTCGGATTGGCAGGATCAGGGAGCCGTCGGCGGCGGTTCTCGGCGGTGGGGTGGGTTTGGAAGTAGGAGAGGATGATGGGACAGGACTGGTCGATCGCAGACGCCGCCGAGGCACTCGGTGGGAAGCTCGTCACCGACCACGACGCTCTGGCTGACGAGTGCCTCAGGGTACTCACCGAGATGCAGGGACGCGTGGCGAAGGACGTTTGCGAACGCTATGGCTTCTGGCGCGACACCATCGACGAGACGGTCAAGGCGGCGCGCGAGGGCGGGTTGACCGCCCGCGTCGAGCTCTACTCCTATTGGTTCGAGCTGAAGGGGCAGCGGGTCACACCTGTCTTTGAATACGGGTTCGAGACGCACGAGGGCAGCTTGCGGTGGTTTCACCGGGCGAGGGCGCAGGGGTAATGAGTGAGCTCGCCGGGCTGGTCCCGGCGCGGAGGATGCGGTGAACGAATCAAAGCGACACGAGGACGATGACGGGCCGCCGTACGACGACGCGCGGCTGCGGAAGTTCTTCTGCGACGACGGCGCGTCGCTCGGGTTCTCCGCGCAGGCGATCGGCCCACGCGGCGAGAGCAGCGCACCGAAGGACCCGGACGCCAAGCTCTGGAACAAGGGCGTGATGCGGTGGAGTACCGATCCGCGCGGGCCTGGCAGCGCGGCGCAGCACCGAGCCGTCTACGAGCTCGTCCAGAAGCTCACGCCCGAGACGATCGACGTGCTCTATCGCGCGTATGGTCCCGAGTCGGCGTGCCCCGCGCTGGCGCTGCGAGACAACCCGCCGGCGCGCGCTCGCCTCGGGCGCTGGCGCTTCGTGCTCGAGAAGACCGAGGCCGCCCGCTCTGCCTTCGCTGCTGCGAATCGCAAGGCGCTCGAGACGCGCTTCGAGAACCAAGAAGCGAATGAGGCGAAGCGTCGCGACGCGATCGAGCGGGCGAAGGAAACACTCGTCGGGGTGCAGCGCGAGGTCACCGAGAAGGACGAAGCTGCAAAGGCCGACGCCGAGTTCTTCGAGTATGAGCACGTCGACCTCCCGTTCTTCTCGGCCGACGAACAGGCCGCGCGCAACAAGGCCTACGACGTCGCGATGCTCGGCGGAGCGCGCGTCCGCGATGGCGAGCAGACGATGACGTTCGCGCACTGGCTCATCCACCGGGCGGAAGCGAAGGAGCTGCGAGCTGCACGGAAGGAGGCGGCGACGATCGTGCGCGCGGCGTGGGACGCGTGGGTGGCGGTTGCAGGCGCACCGAAGCGGCGCGACTCGGACGTGGGCATCACGCGCGAGGACACCGGAGGCACGCTTTGAGCAAGCTCACTGCGGAGGACATCGGCATCATCGCGAGCGCGGCCTCGAAGGCGGCGCTCGAAACGATCGAGGCGGAGCGCAGGCGAGCAAACGAGCGCGTCTATGGCGAGAAGGCGATCCTCGCCGAGCTCGGGATCTCTCGTTCGAAGTTCTGGCGCCTGGTGCGGTTGGACAGGCTTCCGGTCGATCGGGATCCGCTCGGTCTCTCGATCCGACGCTGGGACGTCAATCGCTGGCTCGACGGACGACGGCGCGCCGTCGATGGGGCTGATCTCAAGGCGAGAGGCAAAAACGGAACACGCTGAGACGCGCGCATCGATTCGGCCGCGCTTCGTCGGCCTGTCCGCGAAACAACTTGGGTCGTGCTTCGCGAGAAAACTTGACCCAAACTCCCATCATCACGCAACGCGCTCGGGAGCCCGCCCTCCAGTTCACGTTGCTCCTGCCGGAGTGGGGAAGTGGCCGTTCCCGCGTGGTTCATACCCACGAGATCGCAGAGTTCGAATCCTGCCTCCGACTCAGCAAAGCGACGTTCGAGTCACCTCCGCTCGCTGACGTCGCCGTTTAGTGGGTCTCCGGGCCCGAAACCCGGAGACCACCCATGCTCGCAACGATCGGCCGAGCCGCCCGCGCATTCAGCGCCTGGGCGAAGAAGCCGTTCGTCGGCGCAGCAGTCCCCGGCACGCAAGCCGGTCCGCCTCCCTCGCACGGCCCCGCTGCCGCATCGAGTCGCGAGCCGCACTTCCGCTCCTACACGGAGTGGACGCCGCAACTCATCCGCTCCGTCCTCCCTCGCGTTGACGGTGGCGGCGAGCTTCGCTGGGCTGCCGATCTCTTCGACGCCGTCCTCGGCGACGATCGCGCCAAGTCGGTCTTCGAAACGCGCACGGGTGGCCTACTCGGCTCACCGCTCGAGTTCGAGGAATCCACCGCCGGTCACCGCACCAAGCGTAAGCAGGCGCTGAAGGCGCTCGAGGCGCAGGAGGACTGGTGGTTCCTCTGCCCGGAGGACGAGCTCTCGCGACTCGTCACGTGGGGACTCGGCGTTGGCGCCGGCTTCGCGACGCTCGAGAACTGGCACGAGAACAAAGACCACGGCGGGCGCCTCGTTGCGACGCTGAAGGTCTGGCACCCGCGCTGGTTCAAGTGGGACCACGAGCAGCAGAGCTGGTTCGCGTGGACCACGGCGAATCAGTGGGAGAAGGTCACGCCGGGCGACGGCCGATGGGTCGTCTACACGCCGTACGGCAAGAGCCGACCCTGGGCCTACGGCCTTTGGCGCGGCCTCTCCGTCCTCTGGCTCCTCAAGGTCTACGCCCTCCGCGATATCGGGCTCTTCTCGGAGCTCCACGGCACGCCGGCATGGGTGCTGACGGGCGAGCCCGACTTCAAGAAGCGCAAGGCGCTCGCCGATCTCTTCCTCGATCTCGCGCGTAACCCCGCGGTCGCACTTCCGCCGAACGTCAAGGCGGAGCTGCTCGAGGCCAAGGCCGACACCTGGGAGGTCTTCACCGCCCAGGTCGAGCTCGCGAACCGCGGCTTCGCGGTCGCGGTCGTCGGCGGCAACCTCGCCGTCGAGGTCGACGGAAACCAGCAGACGGGCGCCACGGCGCAGACGCTGGTCCGCATCGACTACAAGAAGCGGGACGCGGCCAGCGTCTCGACGATGGCCCACGACCAGGTCCTCTACTGGTGGGCCGAGTGGAACTTCGGTGACGCGCGCGTCGCCGGGTGGCCGATCTGGAACGTTGAGCCGCCCGAAGACACGGCGGCAGTCGCCAAAACGTGGTTCACGATCGGGCAGGCGCTCGAGAAGTTCACGAAGGCAGGCATCGTAGTCGACTTGAAGGCGACCGCGGAGCGATTCGCGATCCCGATCGTCGGCGTCAAGCAGCCCGAGCCGGACGAGAAGACCTCGGACGAGGACGGCGACAAGGCTGCGCCAGACGACGAAGACGAGAAGACCGGCGCCGAAGAGCTCGAGCCGAAGGAAGACTGATGCCGTATCCGGTGAGCAGCGACTACCAGCCAGTCGCCGCAGGCGACGCCCTGCGCGATCTCGCCGAGATCGCCGACACCATCGAGGGGAAGTCACCGATGCGCACGCGTCACGTCCTCCTCGACGCGGCCAGCATCGCGCGCGCCGGAGCCTCCGACGTGCTCGCGATCGACCGCGGCGCCATCGGCAAGACGATCGCGCTGACCGCGGCAGAGCCTCACCACCTTGTCGGACCTGGGCGTGAGCCCGCCGAGGCAGCCGATCTCGCGGCAATCGCGGCATCGCCCGACCCGCACCGCCAGCAAGGAGTCGTCGCGGTCGTTGCGGTTCGCGGCCCCCTCGCGCAGCGCGCGCTTTTCGACTTCTGCGGCTACGTCGACGGTTACGACGCCGTTGCGGCTCGCTTCGAGAAAGCGCTCGGCGATACGAGCGTCGATGCGGTCGTCATCGAGATCGACTCTCCTGGCGGCGACGTCGCCGGCCTCGAGCAGTGCGTCGAACGAATGAGGACCGCGGCCGCGCGCAGCGGCAAGCCGGTCCACGCCTTCATCAACGAATGCGCGTGCTCGGCGGCGTACTGGATCGTCGCGGCAGTCGCGAGCGAGATCACGATCCCGCCGGCGGGTCGCGCCGGGAGCATCGGTTGCATCGGCGGCATCGTCGACCAGACCGAGGCACTCAAGATGCAGGGCCTCGCGGTCACGCTCGTTCGCTGGCCCGAGGGCAAGGCGGAGAGCCACCCCGCGGGGCCGGTTCAGCCGCTCGCAACGGAGCGCCTCACCGCGCGCGTGCAAGCAGCTGGTGAGCGATTCGCTGCAGCGATGGCGAAGGTGCGGCCGGGGCTCACGACGGCGGCAATCAAGGATCTCAACGGCGACGTCCTCGAGGGGAAGGACGCCGTCAAGGCTGGGCTCGTCGACAAGGTCGGCGATTTCGAAAAGGCGCTGGAGAGCGCCGCAACTGCGGGCCGCAAATGGCGGCGCCAAGCGGAGAAAGCAATGCTCGACCAGAAGCGATTCGAAGAGCTCGAAGCGTTCGAGAAGACCGTCCTCGGCACCTTCGGTGCGAAGGACCAGAAGAGCGCGATCGGCGCGATGACGGCGGCGAAGGAAGCCGCCGAGCGCGTGCCGGAGATCGACGGCAAGCTCGCTGCGGCTGAGGAGAACAACGCCGCGCTGCAGAAGCAGCTCAACGACGAGAAGGCATCGCGCCTGCTCGCTGCCGCGAAGGACGCGCGCAAGATCGTTCCTGCGAACCAGGCGAAGGCCGAGGCGTTCTACGCCAAGCACGGCATCGATGCGTTCGAGTCGTATCTCGATTCGCTCGTGGCCGTCGCTCCGGCAGCGTCGACGCCCGCTCCGGCAGCGGCCCCCGCCGTTCCCGCCGTGAAGCCGGCAGCGATCGAGACCGAAGCGGCACCCGCGGCGAACGGAAACGCGACGCCCACTGAGGCGCAGCTCCCGAAGTGGGAGGACATGTCCGCGAAGGACAAGCACGACTTCCTCAAGACGCACGGCGAGACGAAGTACCGCGCCGTGCGCGCCGATTGGGAACGTCGCGGCAGGCCGCGCGGCATCGGCGCTCTCTGAAGACAACTCGCGACTGACCTCCGGGGACGACGGTCAGGGCGCACCACACCAACGCAACACGTCGGCGGTGAGCGCCGAAGGGATTGATCTGCCATGGCTGCAGGAACCACGACTCGCGACAGCAACATCTACGTCAACGTCCTCATGGAGGCCGTTCGGGCGCAGTTTGCCACCAAGAAGGCACTCTTCGGGACCGGGGTCGCCATCCTCAAGTCGGGCCTGCCTCGTCACAACGTGACGGGCTCGGCGTTCGGCGCGGGCGACAAGATCCAGATCCCGTACTTCGGCTCCATCGGCGAGATGGAGGACATCACCGAGGGCAACGCGGGCACGATCCGCAAGCTCACTTCCACCAAGGAAGAGGCGGCCTACATCCACAGCGTTATCGCTGGCGAGGTCACGGAGTGGGCGCGTCTCGCGGCTCAGGCGGCCGACCCGAACGAGGCGCTCGCCGAGCAGTACGTCGAGGCAGCGATGCGGCGCATCGACCTCGGCCTCATCACGCGCGCCCTCGCGACCACGCTCGTGCAGGACAACACGGGCAACTCGATCACCTACAACGCCATCATCGACGCTTGCGCGAAGTGGGGCGACCAGATGGGCCCCGGCAACGGCGTCAAGGCGATGATCGTGCACTCGTTCGTGCGCGCGAAGCTGATGAAGCTCCGCGACGACTCGGGCGGCTCCGGCCTCGGTCGTCCGCTCTGGCAGTTCGGCACGCCCGGCAACGGCGGCAGCCAGCAGCCGACCCTCGACTCCTTCATGGGCATCCCGGTCATCTGCTCGGACCGGCTCACCCCGACCAGCAACGTCTACCCGACGCTGTTCTGCCAGAGCGACGCTCTCATCGCCTGGTACAGCGAGAGTCCGATCAAGACCGACGAGGACATCCTCGCGGACTCCACGGTCTCGGCGCTGCACCTCTACCACGCCGAGCACCTCTACACGCGCACGCCGTCGAGCGCGAAAGAGGGCGTGGTCAAGCTGCTCACCACGGAGTCGTGATCGTGGGCATTGCGATCTTCCGTCTGCATCGCGCGCGGCTCGCTGGCGCTGCGGCTCCCGTCGTCGAGGTCGCGCCCCAAGTGGCGCAGCTCGAGGCCGACGAGCCGCAGACCAAGCTCGTCGAGTCGCCGCGCGATCAGCGGCCGCAGCAGCACGGCAACCAGCGCCACCAGCATCACCGCCGGTGAGCGAGGTATCGAACGCGCGCAGGTACTACCTGCTCAGGTACCAGTTCGCGCTCGACCTCTGCGAGGCCACCTCTCACGCGTGGCTGACCAAGCACGACGAAGAGCCGGGGACGACGCTCCCCGAAGACTTCCCTCTCCGCGCTGAGCTTGCGCTCGCGCACTACACGACGACCGAGGACCTCGAAGGGGCCGACGTCGCAGAGCTCCGCAAGCGCGCGGGGCTGACACGTTCGCAGGCCGAAGCCGTGCTCACGGCCGCAGCTGCTCTCTGAACTTCTCAGGAGACCTCCCGTCATGAACACGACCTCGCCCCACGGGCACACCGTTCAATCTCTCGACGCCGGCTCGCTCGACATGGCGACCGTCGCGGAGCTTCCCGCGGGAAGCGTCGTCGACCTCGCGTTCCCGATCGCGTTCGGCACCGCTGACGGGGCCGTCCTCGGCACCGTTCCGACCGGCTGCGCGCTGCTCGTGCTGCGCGGCTTCTGGGAGGTGACCACTGCGTTCTCGGGCGGCTCGTCGAGCGCAATCGGTCTGGCGTCCAGCCAAGCGCCGCACACGACCGCCGGCGATCTCCTCGGCGGCGCCTCCGGCAACGTCGAGGCCGACCTCACCGCCGGCATCAAGGAAGGCACCGTCGGCGCTGACCAGGCCGCTGGCATCCTGCTCGTCGCCGGCGCGACCATCACCTTCGAGCGCATCACGTCGGCGTTCACCGCTGGCGCGGGCTACGCCCACCTCGTCTGCGTCGTCATCAAGCCGTCCTGACCCGTGCCGAAGCTCACGGCGCGCTCCCTACTCGCCTCCGCGGAGCAGACCGCAGGAGGCACGGGGGCAGCCGTCGAGCTCCATCCGGACACGACGATCGACCTTCGGCTCGACGCTTCGGCGATCTCGGGCGGCACGCTCGCGGTCATCGTCGAGACAAGCGCCGACGGCACCAATGGCTGGGCCGAGGTCATCCCGAAAGGCGATGACGGTAACCCGGCCAAGTTCCTCTCGGTCACCACGCCGGGCTCGCAACTCGTCGTCTTCCCCAACTGCAACAAGTTCGTCCGCGTCAGGTGGACGCTGTCGGGTGGGACCGCGACGTTCTCCGTGCTCGGCGACTCCGTTCGCGTCTACGCGAAGGCGAACGAGTGGCACATGCTCGGTCTGCACCTCGCCTTCATGGCGAAGTGCTCGGACCGCAAGTTCGACGCGGCGATCCGCGAGAAGACGGACATCACCGACTCCGCGGTCGGGATGCAGATGCCGACCCCGCTCGACGTGTGGGGCTGGGACATCCGAGGCGGCGTGCTCGCGTGCGCCGCTGCTGCGCTCATGTCCGTAGACGGCCGCAGGCAGGGCCAGGACGAGCTCGTCGTCGCTCGCTGCGCCGCCTACGACGAGTGGCTCGACAAGGTCGCAGAGAGCAAGCGCAAGCCCGCCGGCGCGGTCGATCCGACCCCCGAGGTCGACGACGGCGGCGCGTACGCCGTGAGTGACGCGCGCCGAGGTTGGTGATGTTCACCGTCACGATCGAGGGTTTCGACGAGCTGAACGCTCATTGGGAACGCGCGCAGCGCACCTTCGCGTCTGACCTGGTGAGCGGCACCACGCGGGCGCTCCGGGCCGGCCACGTTGCCGCTCGCGCCGCAGCGCCGGTCAAGACCAGCGAGCTGCAGAAGAGCATCGAGGGGCGCGTCATCAGCGTCTCGGCGACGGCGATCGAGGGCGAGCTCGTCGCAACGGCGCCGCACGCCCAATATGTTTCCGAGGGCACCAAACCCCACGAGATCCGGCCGAAGCGCACCGGAATGGTGAGCAGCCGGCTCAACGCCAAGAAGAGCGCGAAGCAGGCCAAGTTCCTCGCGTTCGAGGTGGGCGGGCGATTGGTCTTCGCTAAGAAGGTCAACCACCCCGGCACCAAGCCCAACGGCTTCTTCGAGGTCGACGGACGGCGCGCGCTCGAGGGCACGTTCTACCGAGAGACCGACGCTGCCGTTGAGCGGCTCGTGAGCGAGATGAATGGCTGACAGGTACGGTCTCCTCGAGATCCCGGTCCAGGCCGCGATCCCGTTCGGAGACCCGGTCCTCGCCATCATCGGCGACCACGCGAAGACCGTGCTCAACAGCGCTGCGGCCACGGCGTGGCCCGCGTTCGCGCAGCACGACGTCCAGGCCCCATCGCCGGACATCTACGTTCCGCCCGACACACAGGCGGTTCGAACCGTCTTCGCGGGCAAGAACCCGCGGCGCTACGAGTTCGAAGACATCGACCTCCCCGCGCTCTTCCTGCACCGGCAGCGAGGGCGAACGGCGCAGCAGGCGGACGACAAGCGCGTTCGCGTTGGCCGGATCCGGTTCGTGTGGATCGCCCCGCGCGACCACTACTACGCACCGAGCGATCGCGAAGCGTTCATGGAGGCCGTGATGGCCGTCCTCGACGCCGCGATCGAGAACGTGGTCGATCCGTCCTGGGTCTACGCCGGCGACACCGACCTGATCGCAACCGGCGCGGTCGCAGAGCCGGACTCGATCAAGACGGCGATCGCCACGTCGACGTCGGCTCAAAGCTACTCGGGCGCGGCGCTCAACGGCTCGACCGGCGGGACGACGATGAGCCCGCGCCGGCAAGCCACGGTGACGCTGGCCCCAGCGCCAGGCGCCTACTCCACCGAGCCGATCGTCTTCACGGTCGTCGATTGGTACGACGCGACGACGACCCGATCGGTCCAGCCGCCCGATGCCGACGGCGGCATCACGATCGGAATCGACGAGGACGTCAAAGCCGTCGTTCAGATCGACGTGCCGCCGCAACTCTCGGCGGACGGCTCGTTTCAGTTCGGGACCGGCGAAGTCGAGGCACGCGGCTCCAATCTGCTCGAGCTGACCCGAGCCGAGCGAATCGAGCTCGTGGAATGGCAGGCGACCCAGCTGCCAATCGAGATCCTCAACGATGACGGAGCGCTCAAAGAGACGCTCCAATACGACGCCGTCGAAGGAATCATCGAGATCGAGGAGCGCTACGTGCCCGATCTTACCGCGCGCGCGTACCCGCACGCCGACGCGCCCGGCGGAATCGACATCGACGTCTATCGCGAGGACCGCAACGTGTCGCGCGCCGAGCTTCGGAGCGACTGAGGACGACTCATGAAAGTAATGGCCAATCCGTATCATGCGCTCGACGCGAGCGGCATGCTCGCAGGGGTCTGCCCGGCGTACGAGCAGATGCGCCCGACGACCGCGATGCCGATGCGCAAGCACGTCGGCGCAATGGTCGAAGTCGTCGACGGCACGCACCAGAAGTACGGCAGCAAAGACCGGCCGAAGGGCGGCATGCGCCTGTCTCGAGCGGCGCGGCGGGTCAAGTTCACCGGTCTCGCGCTCGAGGTCCCCGCGAACGATCCGCAGGCCGCTGCCTTCTACCGCAAGGCGGTCCTCTCCGGCGCCGTCATCGTCGCCGACGACCCGACGCAAGCAAAGGCAGCGCTCGCGAAAGCGCGCGCGGACGCCATTGCGAACTTCGTCGCCGCGTACGGCAAGCAGCCCCCCGTCGAGAAGTGGGCGGCGCAGTTCCAGCTGGATTCGCAGCTGGCGGAGCCCAGCAAGACGGAGTCTCAGCCGGGCACCAACCAGCCGGGCACCAACCAGCCTGCGCCTCAGGGCGATGGCGCGGGCGGCGCCGCTGCGACCGAGCCGGCGACCGAGCCGGCTGCAGACACGCCGTCCGAACCGCCCGCGGACAAGGGGTCCGCCAAGGCCGCTCCGCGCGGCGCGAAAGGCTGAGCAATGGGACAGATCGTAATCGTCGGCTTCCCGGACGGCGCGAAGATCCCGGGCGTCTACGGCGACACCAAGTTCGGCGCCTCGGGTATCCAACTCGGCGCCGCTCCGCTTCGCCTGCTGCTCGTCGGCCAGAAGACGGCGGCCGGCAGCATGGTCTCCGACCAGGACATCAAGCAATGCTTCTCGTCCGACGAGGCCGATGACCTCGTGGGCCCGGGCTCGCCGCTCGGGAACATGGTGGTCGCTGCGCTCGCGCAGAGCAATGGCGAGCCCAACGGGTTCGAGCTCTGGCTGTGCCCCATTGCGGACCCCACCGGCACCCCGGCCTCTGCGGCCGCGACGCTCACCGTCGCCAACGTCGCCGGGCTCGGCGGCAGCATCTACATCTTCATCGGTCGATACCGCATCGAGGTGAACATCGCCGCGAACACGAGCGCTGCGGACGCCGCAGCGGCAATCGAAGCGGCCGTCGAGGCCGAGCCCCGCGTTCCCGTCACCGTCGGCGTTGTCGGCGCAGTTGCCACCTTCACCTGGAAGGTCCCGGGCGTCGTCGGCAACGACGGCATCATCGCGCTCGACCTCTCGCTGGCGCCCACGACGCAGACCTACACGCTCGGCGGCGGCACCTCGATCGACGCAACGACTCGCCGGTTCGGCGGCGGTACCGGCACACCGGCGACGACCAACGGTCTCGCGATCACGCTGCCGGAGTTCTACCACCGCGTGGTCTGGCAGATGAACGACTCGACCTCGCTCGCGGCGATCGAGGCGCAGTGCGACGCGAAGGCAGCGCCCGGAGTCGAGATGCCGGAGCACTACGCGACGGCTGGCAACGGCTCACTCGCAGCAGCCGACTCGCTCGCGCAGACCACGCTCAACGCTCACCGCTTCCAGTTCTGCTGGCAGGAGAACGCAGTCGACCACCCGAGCGAGACCGCGGCGGCAATGGCGGCGGCTCGCGCGATGCGCGAGGGCTCGATGCCCAACCAGAACTACGACGGGCTGGTCCTCAAGGGCCTCCGTGGTCAAGTGCGCAAGGCCGATTGGCCGACCCGCGCCGAGCAGCAGAGCGCGCTCGACAACGGCATCACGCCGCTCACCAGCAACGCGGCCGGAGAGGTCGTCGTCATCCGCGCGGTCACCACGCGCAGCCAGGATGGCGCGCTTCCCGACTACCGCACGCTCGACGTCTCCGAGGCTGTCGTGCCGGATGCAGTTCGCCTCGACGCTGGCGCGCTCTGGCTCAGCGAGTACCGCGAGGCCAACAAGCACAACGCGCCCGATCCATCGGGTGGACGCGCGGCGCCTGCCGGTGTCGCGACGCCGACCGGTTGGGTGCAGCGCTACACGCAGCGTCTCCGAGAGCTCGAGGAAGCGCTCTGGATCACGCAGGTCACCGAGAACCCGATGCGCGCCGAATGGAACACCGTCGGCAAGCGGATCATGAGCGCGATCCCGGTCGTGCCGCTGCCGATCAATCACCAGATCGGCGTCCAGGTTCTCCAGATGAGCCCGACCCTCTGACCGGAGAACGACCATGGCAGGCGCACAGAACATCCAACGGGCGCACGTCTACGTCAGCTCGATCAAGCTCGCCGAGCTGAGCGACGCGACGTTTTCGGGCTCCACCGGCGGCGAGCAGCACCACGGCGACGAGGGCGTTGTCGGCATCAGCGAAGGCAACCCGACGGGCGACGTTCGCTGCAATCACATCATCCCGACGCCGGGAACCGCGGCGAGCAACAAGCTGCTCGAGCTGCACTTCTCCCAGGCCTATTGCGCGCTGTCCCTCCAGATGGGTGGCAAAGCCATCACCGGGAAGTTCAAGCTTGTCGAATGCGAGATCACCTCGACGAGCGCGACCGGTGCGCTTACGGGCTCGTTCACGTTCCGCAGCGGCGACACGCCCAAGCTGATCTAACGTGGCGAAGTTCAACGCCGTCCTCAAGGGGACTCGCGCTCGCGAACCCGTCACGTTCACCACGCTCACCGGGCAGGAGATCGGATGCGATCTTCGCATCCTTGTTGGCGAGGACTTCGATCACATCCTCGCTGATGCGGCGAAGCGCACGAAGGAGCTCGGCGGAGAGGCGGACGAAAACGATCCGCAGTATGGCTACCAGATCGACGTCTTCACGGCAGCGAGAGCCTGCACCGACCCAGAGTCGCCGCTCGACAAGCCCGAACCGTTCTTCGCGAGTGCGGCCGAGCTTCGCGAGAACCTCGACCCGGATCGCATCCGCCTCATCGCGGCCCAGCACCGAGTCTTCCAGGACAGGGTAGCGCCCCGCCCCGCCGGCCTTTCGGCCGAAGACTTCATGCGGGTGATCATCGAGCTCGACTCCACCGGGGAGGGTGAGGATCACCCTTTCGTGACATGGCGGCCGCGTGTGCAGTTGAGCTTTGTTCGTATTTTGGCCAAGCAGTGGTTGAGCTCACTGACGCCCAAGTCGCCACCTGGCACAAGCGAAGACGCGCCGCACTGATTCGAGAAGAGCGCGAAAAGAAGCGCTAACACTCCAATGGCTAGCTCCGCGTTTCAACGCCTCGTTGGCCATTTCGAAGACAAATCGCAAGCCCCCGCGCGTCGCGCGCCGGCGCGAACCATGATGGTTCCGCCGAGCGTGTTTGCCGATACGTGGCAGGGTAAGCCCGACGAAGCGATCCGACTCGGGATCGTGTTCATTGCGGAAGAAGCGCAGACCCGCGCTGCTGCCATGGCGCAGCAATCGGCGGAGGGCGAATTCCCGAACGGTCCGGAGCAATCCGCGATCGACGCGTTCAACACGCACCTCATGGCCAACACGCTTTGCCGCGTGCTGTGCGACGAGGACGACGTCTCGCGCCTCTTCTTCGAAGACGCGCCTGAGATGGCGATCCGCGTCGCGATGACCGACCGCGGCATCGCTCGGGTTTGGGAGAGCTACCAGCGCATCCTGACCGAGGAGAGCCCGCTATCGGACGAGGCAACCGACGCGGAGATCGCTCAACTCGGCCGGCTGCTCGCCGACGGCGCCGTCTCGCGTCTCACGCCGGAATGGCAGCGTCGAATGCGGCGCCTCTTCGGTGAGGTCGCCATCGAGCTCTCGGAAGCGCCGGTGATCTAAGTGCCCAGCGCCATCCGGATTCGCGTCGGCGCCTCGGTCGACCCGTCGGTCCGTACCGTCTTTAAGTCGTTCGAGGCGGCGGCCGAGCAGGCCGCAAAGAAGGCTAAGACATCGACCGAGGCCGCGACCAAGTCGGCAGCGAGGGAGTCTCGCGCAAAGGTCGCAGCGGCTGTTGCTGCTGATAGGCAATACGCGACGGCGTGGAAGAGGTTCCACGACAGCCAGTCGGCGCTCGAGGCTGCTCGCAACAAGAGGGCGATCAAGAGCTTCGAGGAGCAGCTCAAGGCTTCCAAAAAGGTAAAGAACGAGAGGGAGCGCGCTGCCAAGGCTGAAGAGCGAGAGATTCTCAGCTCGGTCAAGACGATCGAGCGAGCGGAAAGGGCTGCTGCAAGGTCGAAGCAGCGCACCGAGGAGCGGGCGAAGAACCGACGCGAGCGCTTCCGTGACTCCGCGTTTCGCGACTTCGGCGGTCGGGCGGCTTCGAACGTCGCTGCCGTGGGTCGAGGCGCCGTCGGCATCGGTCGCGATATCGCGGGCGGGCTCGGCGTCGACACCTCGCTTCGCGGTGGCATCGAGCGAGCCACGAGCCTCGAGAGCATCGCGACGGACATCGTCAACAGCGCGTCGGCCGCCGGCAACATGGAGGCGACCACCGACAACGTGAAGCGGCTCACTGCCGATATCCGCAAGGCCGCCAACGAGGCCAAGGTCGGCTTCGAGGACATGGGCCTTGGCGTGCAGGACTTCGTCACGAAGAGTGCCGATGTCGATCTCGCGCGAAAGAACATGCTCGAGATCGCGAAGGTTGCGCAGGCGACCGGCACGAACGTCAACGACGCGCTCTCGATGGGCGGCGACATTGCGAAGTCGCTGCCGGACAACGAGAAGGACGCCCTCCTGCCACTGATTCGACTCTTCGCCAAGCAGGGCTCGATGGGCAACGTCGAGGTCAAGGACCTGGCGAAGTACGCCGGCCGCATGATCTCGACCTCGTTCCAGTTCACTGGCACGCGCGAGGAGAATATGGGTCGCCTTGGTGCAATGGCGCAGGTCGCCATGCGCGGCGGTCGCTCGAGCGCGGCCGAGGGCGCGCGCGCCGCTGGCTCATTCGCTCGCGACATCACGAAGGACGCCGCGAACAAGCGCTTCCGACAGGCCGGTATCGACATCTACACCGACAAGTCCAAGACGAAGATCCGGAACCAGGAAGACATCATCGTCGACGTCTTCAAGAAGACGAAGGGCTCTCAAGCCAAGCTGGCGAAGCTGTTTCAGAACGAGATGTCGAAGTCGATCATGCTCGGCTTCGGCGACATCTACGATCAGGCTGGCGGCGGCGACGCAGGCATCAAAGCGATTCGCGACGAGTTCAAGAAGTTCACCACGTCTATGTCCGCGGACGACGTGAACACGGCATTCGAGCTCAAGGCCGGCACCGACAAGGCAAAGGCGCAGGAGTTCCAGAACCGGCTCGATGAGATGTCGGCGCGGCTCGTCGAGCGAGTCGTCCCGGCTCTCGAGAAGTTCGAGCCGAGCATCATCAAGGCCGCTGATTCGCTTGGCAACATGACCGCTTGGGCGGTCGAGAATCCGGGCACCGCAATCACCGGTGCGATCGTCGCGAGCATCGCCAAGGCGGGCATCGGAGCGGCCTTCACCGCGCTCGTGGCGTCGTCCGCGACAGCGACCGCGGCGCTCGCCGGCATTGCCGTCGTGGGTATCGCAGCGGCGGCAGCGCTCAAGATGGGCTTCGACGCCCACGACGAGCAGGTGACCGAGGCTGCAGGCAAGACCGGCGATCGCCAGACGCTGCTCGACCAATATGAGAGCGCGAAGCGGAAGCTGGAGCGCGGCGAGCTCGGACGGCTCACTGGCGCGGAGGCGCGGTCGATCGTCGACGCCCCGAGGATGATCGAGCAGGTCAAGCAGGAGCGCGAGCAGGCGACGAAGCTCGACAACCCGTTGACGTACCTCAATGCGCTCGTCGGCGAGGGCGAGGGCTGGGACTCGCTCATGCAGAAGCGCGCCTACAAGACGCGCGACGAAGAGAACGACGAGATCCTTCGCAGGGCAGGCGGCAAAACGATGCAAGATCCGCTCGCCAATCTCGACGCGAGGATCGCGGCGGCCGTCAAGGGCGGGCTCGCGAGCGCCAAGATCGAGGTGACCGTCAACGGCGCCACGGGCGTCGACCAAGGCGGTCGTGTCGGACCGCTCTCGATGTTCCCGAGCTTCTTCACCGGCGGGTGACCCGTGGCAACCGCATTCGATGGCCTGCAGCGAGCTAGCTTCGCTGGGGTCGAGTACGTCCTCGTCTCGCAGAAGATGACGGGCGGTCTCCGCCATGCGGAGCACGAATACCCGCACGCGGTCGGCGGAGACATCGAGCGGCTCGGGCGCAAGCTCTACCGGATCCAGCAGACGGTCATCTTCTCGACGAAGACAAGCGGCTACCCGAATGCGTGGCCGCGTGACCTGAACGATCTGTTTTCGCTGTTCGAGTTTGGGCAAGCCGACGACCTCGTCATTCCCACCGTCGGCACGATGCGGTGCATCTGCATCGACTGGGACCGCTCCGCCGACTTCGCCAAGATGCGGGACGGCGAGCGGTGCGAGTTCACCTTCCTCGAGGACATGTCGGCGGCCACGGTCGCGGCATCGATCCCCAAGGCACGCAACCTTGAGGTCATCCTCGACGGCATCATCACCGAGGCCGAAGAGCTCGGCTACGAGCCCGACCTGTTCGACAGCATCACGAACGCGGTCGCTCAGGTGGAGGCGGCGAAGGAGCAGTTCGAGGGCTACGGCGACAACATCGTCAACAAGGCGAATCAGCTGCAGGCGGCCGTCCAGGCTGCCGACTCGATGCTCGCCGAGCTCCAGGACCCGGCAAGCTGGAAGGTCGTTGAGCACCTCCACGAGCTCGGGGCCGCCGCGGCTGAGATCAAGAAGGACGCGCTCACCAAGGGCGTGCCGCTCGTGCCGTTCGTGGTCCCGGTCGAGATGGCCGCGAGCGACGTCGCCGCTGCGCTGTACGGCAGCACGGAACGCACGATTCAGATCCTGAGGCTGAACCCCATCGAGAACGCCTTCGCGATTCCCGCTGGGACCGAGCTTCAGGTCTACGCCAACGCCGCATGATGATCGCCGACTCGGTCACGGATGCCGTCGAGCTTCGCATCGGCGGTGAGACGCTCGCGATCGCCAAGCAATACGACGTGCAGATTTCGATGCTGACCCAGCCGGCTGCGTTCTCGCTGACGATCGGCTCGGCGCTCCTTGCGGCAACCGTCCTCAAGCAGTTCCCGATCGGCTCGGAGTTCGAGCTCGTCGTCGGCGGGAACGTGCAGTTCGTCGGCGTCGTCGACGGCTTCGTTTCGAACGACAACGCTCAAGGGAGCAGCATCTCGCTGCGCGGCCGCGACCGTCTCGGCGCCGTGGTCGACCAGCGGGTGCGAACCGAGGAGAGCTTGACCTCTCCGACGCCGCGGAGCCTCACAGAGCGTGTGCTCGAGCGCGCGCTTCTTGGTCGCTCCTGGACCCTCTTCACCGACGACACAGAGGGGCGAGAGCTCCGCGCGGGTAAGCAGTCGAAGGGCAAGAGCAAGAAAAAGTCCGCGGTGGTCACCGCCACCGATGAGGACTCCGACGAGGAGATCGGGTCCAACACCGAGGCGCAGTTCAAGGTCGGCGAGACCTACTACGCGTTCCTGAAGCGCGAGCTCGACCGGCTGGGCCTGTTCCTGTGGTGCAGCGCCACCGGGGACTTCATCCTCTCACGCCCCGACCCAACGCAGCCCGCGATCTACAAGCTCGCGCGCGACGCGCACCGCAACGGCGCCCCTGGCTCGTCACGCATCATCTCCTGCTCGTTCCGCAACGAGACCACGGGGCGATTCAACATCTTCGAGGTCCACGGCCGGGCCGGCGGCGGCGAGGAGACGAGCGTCAACGTCATCGGCAGGTACATCGATCGCGAGATGTTTGCGTTCGGCATCGCGAAGGCGATGGCCAAGAAGGACGACACCTGCACGAGCGTGGCGCAGGCCGAGTTCCTTGCCCGCCGCATGTGCGCAGAGACGCGCCGGAGCGGCTGGAGCGTCGAATACACCGTCGCTGGACACACGACCGAGACCGCCAATGGCGGCGTCGCGACATGGGCGCCCGACACCGTGGTCGACGTCTCCGACGAGGTACAGGGCATCTTCGGGCCTCACTACATCGAGGGCGTTCGCTTCGCTCGCGGGCCCGAGACGCAGACCACGCTGACGCTCATGCGCCCCGAGGACGTCGTCTTCGGCGACGAGATGGACGGGCCGCCGATCGCTGGGTTCCCGGGGACCGACGCGTCGAGTTCGGACAAGAGCTTCCTGCAGCTGCTCGCGCGCGGCGCCGAGATTGGAATGGGCGCCGACTTCGTGAAAGCGGCGGCAGAGCGCGCGCGCAACAACGACGAGTCCACGCTGAGTGCGCTGCGTGACTACTTCAAGCTGGGGCTTGGCTGATGGGCATCGTCTGGGACCTCGGCGTCGCGACCTTCTCCGAATTCAAGGAGAAGGTGCTCAACGTCTCGTCGCAGCTCTTCGGTCCGCAGACCGAGGGCGGCGACCAACCGAGCGGGCGCGGGTTTCGATCGGTGCAGCCGCTTGGGTTGCTCGCTCGTCCGGCCGACCCCGACAAGGACTCGCAGGGTCGGATCTCGAAGGCGGCGGGACTCCTCTACGGCTTCATCGGGAATCGCAGCTTCGGCATTCCGACGACGGACCCGCGCGCGGTCGACAAGATTCCGCCGTGCCGCAAGGGCGGCACCAATCTCCACTCGACCGGCACGAAGGTCTCGTTCGTCAACATCGATGGCGAGGATGGCTCCGTCGTCATCTACGTCCCGTACGACCACAACGCGAGCGGGGTGCCACAGAAGTCGATGGCGATCGCCATCAACGTCGGAACGGCGGGGCAGGAGAACATCCAAGTCCGCCACGGCAGCGGCGCGGCGATCACGATGCTGAGCGGCGGCAAGAGCCCGGTCATCATCAACAATCGCCAGGACAACGCTCGAATCATCGTCGACGACGACGGCATCAAACTAAACGGCAACCTCACCACGAACGGCGGGCAGGTCTCGGGTGACGTCACGTCGGCGCAGCCGCTGGCGCTCTATCCGGATCTCGCCACCTGTATCGGTCAGATTATCGCCGCTCTCACCACGATCGCCGGCGCTGCCGGCAGCGTCGTCCCGCCGATCACGATCCCGACAGCGCTCCCGAAGCCTGCGACGAAAGCATCCGGATCGTGAGCCGTGTCGTGCGCGATCCTGATTCCCATCCCGAGCCTGGCGATTCCAGGGCTGCCGCCGCTCGAGATTCCGTTCCTCGACCTCATCCCGGTCTTTTCGATCCCGGGTTTCGAGATCGTCCTTCTCATCCCGATCCCGGCGCTCGCCATTCCGGGCCTTCCGCCGCTTCAGATCCCGGACCTGCCCATCATTCCATCGTTCGGGATCCCGGGCTTCGACCTGGTGCTCAACATCCCGACCCCAACGCTCACGATCCCCGGCCTCCCGCCGCTCGAGATCCCCGAGCTCGTCATCATCATCGCCATCCCGTGCCCGCTCGACCCGCCGGCGAACGACAACGGGGCGCCGGACGCTGAGGCTGCGTAATGGGCGTCGGAGACACGTTCTGCGGAGAGCTCGATTGCGGCTTTGACGCCGACGTGCTCACGGTCGGTGTGCCGGCGAAGTACGCCCAGGCATATCGCTTCAATCCGCACACGCGGGACTTCGACAAGGACGCCGACGGTCGGCTCGCGTCGCTGCATTGGGTGGATGCGGCGATGCAGAACGCGCTCCACTTCCACGCGACGAAGATCCGGCCGGTGCCGTCGCAGGGCAACAAGCTGCCCGACATCAAGTTCTTCCTGGGCGCGCGCGGGCTGGCCCAGACCACCGACGCGGTGAGGCTCGCGACGGCATGGCTCGTGAATGGTCGCCACGTGCGCATCCATCGCGTCGCTTACGAGCCGCACGGGCGGCACGCGAGCATGGTGTTGGTCGAGTACTTCAACCTCCGGCTCGACCCGAAAAAGAAGCTGACGGTTCGGATCTGACCCATGGCAGTCGACAAGCTCAGCGGAAAGTTCGCGATCAGGACTCGCGACGAAGATCGCGTAGCGTTCTTGAACGACTACCTCTCGTGGTCGCCGGACACAGACGTTTCGCCCGGGACGGATCCATACCTGATGGCGACGCTCGTCGCCGACTCGAATCAGCCGCTCTACGCTGACGCCTCGATGCTCGCGGACGCAACGTCGATCCGCGGGATGACCGGCAAGCTGCTCCAGCGCGAGGGCGAGGATCTGGGCCGGCCGCAGCAAGGCGCAACCGGCGCCAGCGGCTTCGTCGTCATCGAGGCGGCGACGGGTGGCGGGACGATCCTCGCCGGCACCGAGCTCAGGGACACCGTCAAGGGCATCCGCTGCCGCGTCCTCACGACGGACGTCTACTTGCCGGGCGAGACGTGCGCGATCGAAAGCCTGACGACCGGACCCGTCGGCGACCTCCCGGCCGGCACGGTGCTCCAATGGGTGAGCCCGCCGCCGGGCATCGGGCCGAAGTGCACGGTGTTCCAAAACACCGACGGATCGGGCCTCTCTGGCGGCCACAACGCGGAGACGGACCAGGAGTACGTCGAGGCGCTGCTCGACCTCTACCGCTACCCGCCGGAGAGTGGGAACGAGGCGGCCTACATCCGCGCGGTGCACAGCATCAAGGGCCTCGCGGTCCTGCGCGCGTTCAGCTTCCCCGCTGTGCTCGGCGCCGGAACGATGATGATCGCGTTCCTGATGCGTCCGTCGACGCCGGGCGCGTCGCGGCTCCCGAACGGCGCGCACATCGCGCAGGTCGAGGCTGAGCTCAAGGCGC
Source organism: Polyangiaceae bacterium (assembly GCA_013361525.1). Lineage (GTDB taxonomy): Bacteria > Myxococcota_A > Polyangia > Polyangiales > Polyangiaceae > Xiheicaenibacterium. Next base: position 71,298 of record JABFXY010000067.1, read on the forward strand.
AGTTCCCGGGCGACGACGGCATCTTCGTTGCGACCGTTCAGCACGACGACTGCGCGCCGTGCTTCAAGGTGAAGTTCTCGCCGGAGCAAGCCGGATTCGTCGACTCGGTCCCGTGGCCGCCGCACGCGTCGCCAAAGGTGGACGTTAGCAACGTCACGACGATCTCCGCTCTCGAATTCACCGTAGAGAACGCGACAACGGCGCCCGTCGCGGGGCAGACCATTGCGCTGTTCGACGCCACGAGCGGCACGTTCAAGCGCAAGCGAATCTCCGCTGTCGCCGACATTGGCGGCAATGAGTACACGCTGACCATCTCCAACGAGGGCAGCGATCCGGACTTCGTCCCGGCAGCTGGAGCCATCGTCTCGCCTTGGGCCGACGCCCTGAACGACATCGCGGCCGCGATCCTTTCGGACATCGACAGGCACGGTCCGGGTGAGGTCTTCGCGTCCTTCTCGGACCCTGGACGTCGGCAGCGACGTAGCCCGGAGCCGAAGAACGCGGCGTGGCCGAGCAGCATCACGAGCCGTCTCGAAGACGCCCTGGACGACCTCGTCGACGAAGCGCAACTAGCCGAACCGTCATCCGCATTGGCGACCACCGTCGGGACGCCCGGCATCCTCGTTTACCTCCAACGCGTGGCCGACCTCGGCATCTTCGCGATCTGACCTATGGCCGCAGAGACTACGAACACGTGGGAGATTCTCACGGGCGCCGGCGCGCGCCGTCCGTCGCTTGACGACCTCGGCGGAGCGCAATGGGAGGACGACCTCACCGACCCGCCCCCGAAGGACGGGAAGCACCTCTACGCCGACGCGGTGAGGCAGCTCTGGATGCAGGTCCACGCGCTCGCGCGAGTGGCTCCGTTCGCCGTCCTCACCGTGGACTTCAACCTGAGCGAACCGTTCATCGATGCTCTGCAGTCGCCGAGCACGCTGCTCACAGCAGGCGGTGGCCTCGGTGCTGGCGGCAGCTTCGAGCTCGTCGACAACGGGCAGGGCGACACCACGATCCAGTGGCTCATCGGCACGCTACCGACAACGGGTTGTGATCCGACGCTGACCATCAACCACGACTCGACTGGCACCTTCTCGCAGGAGGTCCACAAGGTCGCGAGCCCACCAGCTGGGTACGTCGCCTATCGGGTGCGGACCAAGCTCAACGGCGGCGCGCTCGACATGCGCTTCACGGTCGAGTTTCGCTGATGCTCTTCTCGAGGTTTGCGCCGCTGGGGCTCTACAGCTTCACGCGAAAGGCGCCGATCGCGAAGCAGATCCATTCGTCGCTCGTGAACTCGCTCGGCGGACAGTACGAGCTCGGCGAGGGCTCGCACATAGGCGCTCTCCTCTTCGCGATCGCCATGAGCAAGGCGCGCGTCGCGACCGTTCTGCGACGCGCTCAGGCGCAGCGGTACGCGCGCGACGTCGACCACCTGATCCCGGTCCTCGAGGACCAGTACGATATTACGCCCTCGGCCGACTGGACCATTGCGGATCGTCAGGCCGAGATCGCGAGGCGGAAGGCGAGGCGCGTCAACGCGTGGACAAGGCAGGCCATCGCGGCCGCCCTCGGCGACGCGCTCGGGGACGACTTCGTGGCGTATCGGCCGCTCGAGCAGAGCGAGGCCGCGATTTGGCCGACCAACTGCGGCGACTCGCCGATGGTGCTCACATCGCCGAAGACGCCGCGCAAAGCGATCTCGCTCAAGACAGCGATCAGCACGGGCCTTGGCGCGCCGCAGACCGTGGGCGTCGAGCTGCTCTCAGCGCCGAGCAATCCCACGTCGACGGTCGCAACGTCGCCGCAGCCAGGCGATGTGTTCGTGTTCGACGCGAGCAACAGCGCGATCGCCGAGAAGGTGACGATCGCGTCCTACACGGCGATCGGCCTCAACAAGACCATCACGGCGACGTTCAACAAGCCGCACGACGCCGGCACGGTGGGCTACACCAATTCGTTTCCGTGGTGGACGAGCACGAAGCGTCACGCGCTCGTTGTGCTCACCGCTGAGGCGGCGCAGGACGCGAACAAGCGGCGCCGCGTTGACGGAATCATGAGGCGCGCAGCCCGCGGCGTGTCGACGTGGGACATCGTCGCGTCCTCCGACGGAATCACGACCGTCAGGTTCCGACTTGATACCGCAGCCCGAGGACTCGGCTTCACGACGCTCGAGGCGGTGACGATCTAATGGGACACTTCGACTTCACCCGATCCGGCGGCGTCTGGACTGGTACTCCGCTCGTCACCGCAGACGAGATGGCGGATCTCGACTCCAAGACGGAGCGGGCGATCAACGGCGACGAAGGCGGGACATGGGCCCCGACGACGGTCATTACGATTGGTGGCCAAGGCGTCACGATCACCGGCACGTCGATCCTCGACGACTGTCAGAGCATCGAGCTCACGAGCGGGTTCATCAACGTCTACAATGGCGCCGAGATTCGCATCCTGACCGGCGCGAAGCTCGACGTGCAGAGCGGCGGTGAAGTCGAGGTCGACAGCGGTGCCTCCGTCGTCTTCGCCGCGGGCTCTACGACGACGTTCGCTGGTGCTGTCGGCATTTCGGGGACTGCAACAATTGGCGTTTCCAGCGGCGCGGTGTTCGGGTTCGGCTCCGGCGCCATCGTCAACATGGGCGGCGACATGTCGGTTACGAGCTCCGGCAGCCTCGCGGTCAATTCTGGCGGAGCCATTACGGTTGCCTCAGGCGGCGTCTTCGCGCTGTCCGCTGGCGCGTCCGTGTCCATTGGCGCGGCTCAGACGATCTCAGGCAAGGTGACCCATTCGGGGACCGGCGGCCGCACCGTGAAGCGCGTCAAGAGCGTCACGAACGCATCGGACACGATCGGCGTCGACGAGGCGGACATCGTCTACTGGACCACGACAGACGGAAACAACTACTCGATCACGCTCGCCACGAGTCCCACGCCCGACGAGGGCGAGACAATCGAGATCCGGCGTCGGGAACTGCTTGCCGGGCAGGGGAACGTCATCGACGGGGCGACCTCATTGGCGATCTATCGATTCCACCTCGACACCGCAACGATCGGTTCTGGGTGGATGAAAGCCACGTGGATCGGCAGCCGCTGGCGCGTCACCGGCGGCCAATCGGAATGCTTCACCTCGGATAGCTGACCAATGGCTCCCACCCTCCAAGTCAAACTGAACGGCGGCCCCGCTCAGGCGGGCAAGGTCACGGCCGCAGTCGGCGACGTCGTGCAGCCCACGGCGCCCGTCAACGAGATCGCGTCGTGGCGGTCGCCGGTCGCGCGGTGGCGCATCATCGACTTCCCGCCGAGCATGACGGAGCCGGCCGGCTGGTCGACAGCGAGCGAAGGCGCGATCACGTACTACTACTTCGACGGCAACGAGCAGCCTCCGCCGTTCAACGTGGTCGAGTTCGGGCCGCATATGCTCGATCTCGCGGCCACCGCTGCGGACGGCTCGCGCGAGACGACGCGCACGACGTACGTGAAGGTGCCGAACACCGACGGCGTCGAGCTGATTGGGTACGGCGAGCCTGTCTACACGTGGGTGAAGACGGCGCAGGCTGATGCGAGGGCCGTCGCGGAAGCCGTTGCCAGCGCCGCCCCCCTCCCCACCGGCACGATCACCATCCCCTACGACGCCTCCGACACCACCGGAGCTGGCTTCCGCGCGAAGCTCGTGGCGGCGCTTCTGGTCACGAACAGTATCCAGCTT
>JABFXY010000032.1 GCA_013361525.1 Polyangiaceae bacterium
CTTACGAGATCTGAGGAAAACGCGTCGAAAAATTAAGCCGCCGTGATCGTGAGGCGATTCTCGCGTTCACGAACACACGATCCAGCCCGCGATGTCGGACGCGTCGTAGCGCTGCGCTTCGCGGCGCACCTGGTTGTTTTCGTTGCCACCGATCGCGGTGTACGCCTCGGCGCCGATCGTCTCGACGCGGTCGACGTGACCGTTCTGGCCCTTGATGCGCGGATCGCCGCCGGCGCGCTTGTAGATGCCGAGGTCGCCGACGTTCGGCCTGTAGCCGGTCGAGACGTCTCGGAAGGTGCCGCGCTCTCGCGCGTCGGCCACGATCTCCCAGACCGCAGCGCGTGGCTCGTGCGGGAGTACGTCGCCCTCGTTCGCAGCTTGGAGCATGCACCACGACTGGAACGCCGCGCACCATGCGATCTCGTCCGAAGCGAGGCCGAGCGGCTTGCCTGCCGCCGCTGCACCGCGCTCCGGCCGACCGATGCAGACCTTGAGGAAGTCGAGGATCCGCTGCGTGTGCTTCGGTCCGGGGGTCTCTGCGACGCCGAGTTCCTTGAGCGCGATCGCGAGCGCTCGCTCTCCGAGAGACACCCGCGCCGTGAAGATGCGCTGTCCGAGATCGCGAAGGCGTCGGCCAACGTCTCCGAAGTAGCCGAAGACGGACGCCCCGATGGACCCTTCGGCGCCGGGCAGACGCCGCTCGAGCAGCCACGGCGCGACGACGTCCTCGATGAGACGCGGGTAGACGACTTGGGCTTGCGCCCGATGCTCGGCAGCGTCGGTGTGCGAGCTCGCGTAGCTCTCGACGACGAGCGCGCCGTCGACGTACCGATGCGCGAGCTCGACGGCAGCGGGCGGCCCTGAGAGCGTCCCGTCGGCTCTTATCCCGCTCGGCGCGCGAGCCATCGAACCGTGAAGGTCGAGCCCCGTTGCAGCCTGCAGGACGCGCCTGGTGCTCGCAAACGCGCCGCTTTGGAGATGCTCGACATAGTCCTGTTGGATGCAGGTTGCTGCCCAGAGGACGGATCCTGCTCGAGCTGCTGCGGCGAGGCCGGCCCACGCCTGAATGCGCGCCGGCGTGAGCGTGGGGAATCTGTCCGCGGTGCCGTCGATCGTGACCCACGCGTCGGCGGCTTCGGGCCCGGCGGCGAGGAGAAGCGAGCGGACAGGCTGGCAACCACCGCTGTAGCCGCAGGCGGCAAGCGGAGCATCCGCGGACAGGCCGGCGAGCTTGCGAGCGGCCTCCAGCGAGGTCGGCGTATCGGTCACGCCAGCACTGCTGGTGACGACGGCGATCCCCGCGGGCACACGGTCGAGCCGCGGCGCGCCCAGGTAGCAGAGCATGACGGCGCGATCGCCCTTGCGAAGTAGAGAGAGAGTCACCGCCACCTCTTCCAAATGAACCGCACCGACAGGAACAGACACACCGTCGAGACGACGCCCACGATCGCGAGCTCGGTCACTTCTTGCCCGCTCGCGCGCGCACGGCGGCGTTGTGCTTCGCCCATCCGCGTTCGGTCAGCTCTCGGTGAACCTTGCCGCCCTCGACGACGTCGCGGACATCGCTGGGCTTGATGTCGAGGCTTGGCGGGACCCGGCTCGCGCTGCTGCCGGCGCTCTCGCCGCTTTCATCTCTGCCGTCGCCACCGCCGCTGCTCACACACCCGTAAGGCGTGGTCGTTGGGATGGTTGCGAGCTCGGTGCCATTGCCGCTGTATCGGTTGCTCATGGTGATTATCCTCGCTCTCACGCCTTCACGGAGATTCGCTGCGGCTCACCCACCACCGACGCCGCGCCGGTTCCCGTCCACGCTGCGTACCAATCGCCGGCTTCAGAGGGCGTGAATGGGCAGGTGTAGAAAGCCAGCGACACTCTCGTGATCGTCGCTGGATAGCTGTAGTTCGTGACGACGCCGCTCGGCGACGTAATGGTGCATGCGACCGAGCTTGGATCCGCCAGAACGCGCTTGCCGGCTTTGATCGATGCGGCCGAACTCTGGTCGAGGACCTTGAACTCGGTGTGGAGGACGACGGTGGTTCCGACGCGGATGCTCATCAGGAAGCCTCGATGGTCGACACAACCAAGATGGCGGCTTGCGCCGCGCCTTTCGCTTCGTTTGCCTGGGCACCGGAGAGCACGGCCGCGCGTGGTGCGAAGCCTGCGCGGACCTCGCCAAACGCGTGGCCGCCGACTGTGGTGAGCACCGGAGCGAAGCCCGATGTGCTGAAGCCAGGGATCAGGATTGGGTCGTAGGTGAGAACGACATCGATCCCGGAGAGAACGAACGATCCGAGCGCGAGCTCGAGTCGGCTCTGCTTACTCAGCCCCGCGGCGCGGCCGTCGACCGTGAACGCGCCTGCCTCGAGCGTGATGCGTCGCCCGCGGTGGAGGCCAACCGCCTGCCCAGAGATGGCGAAGGATCCTGCGACGATCTCGAGCGAGTACTCGTTCGCCTGCACGAGCCCGACGGCCTGGCCATCGAGCTCGAACGAGCCGGGCGCTGCAACGATGAGTCGACCGGCGCGCATCAGCACGGCCTGGCCGACGAGCGCGAGCGACCCGTGCGCCGCCGCCATCCGCAACCCCCTCAAGAGCCTCACGGCTTGCCCCGTGAGAGCTACCGTCCCATGAGCGGCAACGAGCTTGGCAGCCCTGCGGAGCGCCACGGATTGGCCGCTGAGCGCGTACGTGCCGAACGCTCCCAGGAGCTTGAGCGCGCGACGCATCGCCACCGCCTGCCCGATGAGAGCGATCGCGCCCTGATTTGCTACGAGCCTTCTCGAGGCGCGGAGGTTCGAGCTCTGTCCGGTGAGCACGAAGCTGCCATTGGAGATCGGGAGCGACTTTCCAATTCGGATGGTGACGCTCTGCCCCGAGAGCGTGTGGGAGCCAGTGTCCGCCGGGAGTCTTCTCGCCGCGCGAATAGGGACGGCTTGCCCCGAGAGAGCGACGCTCCCTTGAGCAGCAACGATGCGGCTCGCCTTTCGGAGCCCGACGGCCTGCCCAGTCTCGACGAAGGAACCTGCCGCCGCGGGCATCGAATAGCCGCGCTTCAGAGCGACGGCCTGACCGGTGAGGGTTGCGCTCCCCTGGGCCCCCACGAGCTTGCGCTGCGCCTTGAGCGCTACCGCTTGACCCGTGAGCGAGAGAGAGCCCTGCGAGCAGGCCAGCGAGTACGACGCGGGGCCCGCGGCGTTGCCAGCGAGGTCCTCATCGAACGCTCCCGCCGCGTCCGCTTCTGGATCGAACGCCGTTCGCCCGACGACGTCGGAGTCGAACGCAGCGACACCCATTCGATCACCAGCTGATCACGACCGCGTACCCGTTGCCGCCGAGGCCTCCGGCGCCACCAAGACCGGGGTTCATGCCGCAGCCACCACCACCACCACCGCCTCCGCCGCGGCCCCCGTTGCCGCCAGCGCTGCCGGCGGTTGAGGCTTGGACCGTCGTCCCACCACCACCACCACCGCCGCCGCCGATGATCGAGTTGCCGTCGGCACCGTTCGCGCCTGCTGTCGGGCTCGCTCCGTCGTTCCCCTTGGCTGCTCCGGTGCCTGCTGCGTACGAGCCCGAGAGACCACCAGCGGTGCCACCTACGACCGCGGGGGTCGCGTTGTGGTGACCGCCGCAGCCGCCGCCGCCGCCGCCGTAGAGCGAGCCACCGCCGACGCATGACGTGGGGGTCGCCGTTCCGCCACCGCCACCACCACCGCCGTACTCCGCGTTGTGCGTCGTCACGACGGTAATGGGACCGTCGGAGCCCGTTCCGCTGCTGACACCGGTGACGCCCTTCGCGCCGCTCACGCCGGGGTTTCCGCCCTGGCCCACGGCCGTCGAGCCGACCGTTCCAGCGCTACCGGTACCACCACCGCCGCCGCCGCCACCAGCAGCGCCGGAGATCGCGCCACCTCGACCGCCACCGCCACCATACGCGATGAGGTGAGCCCCGAACGACGTATTGCCTCCAGTGCCGCCGTCGCCGCCGAGGGCGCCGGCCGCGCCGGGCGCGCCAATCGCTCCACCAGTTCCGATCGTGACCGTGACGGTGCTACCGAGGTCGGCCGCGTTGAAGATGCCGTTGGCCATCGCGCCGCCGCCGCCGCCAGCCCCACCCTTGGCGATCGTCGCTGTCGCGAGCGAAGCGCCAGCTCCGCCACCGCCGCCGGCGCCCCAGAGCTTCACTTCGACGCTCTTCGGCGTGAACGCGGTCGGCTTGGTCCAGGTGTTCGCGCCTGTCACGGTGAAGATCTGGACGTCAACCGGGCCGACGGCGCTGCTCTCCTTCGGGATCCCGCCCGAGCTCAGGACAGTGACCGCGCCTTCGGCGTCGATCGCGACCTGTTCGCCGGCGAGGAGGACGCCCGACCATAGCGGCGACTGGACGCTGCCATCGTCGACCAGGATCGTGATCGCATTCTGCGTGCTCGCGTGGTCGTTCCGAACAACGAGCATCTTGCAGTTGCGGACGTTGAGGGCGCCGGGCGCCGCGAGCACCGTCGTCGTCGTCGCGGTCGAAATGCTCGTCTGTTGGTTGTCGGCGTCGGCCCAAGCTCCGCTCGAGATGACGAGATCGATGAAGCTCGCGTGGACCTTGATCGTCCCGGACGATCCGGTGGTGACCTTGATCGAGTCGGTCGACTTGAGGTTGATCACTTCGCGAGCTCGTCGGGCCGAAGCGGTCGCCAGGTGCGATCCGGAGCCTGCGATGCGACCTCGATGGCTCGCGCCTCAGAGGCGACCTGGAGGCGGAACGTGCCGACCCTTCGGCCCTGCGGGTCGAGCGCCGGCGATTCGACGACGTGCGTGTTCATCGCGGCTTCCTCCAGCCGGCAGGCACGATCACGAGTGAGCCCTTGTCGTCGAAGGCCGCCTCGTCGGCGTACGCGTCGACGCCGCGATTCCAAGCGTCGACCGCGAGTTCTGGCGTGAACCCGCGCGCGCAATGGTTGTGGCAAGCGAGGCAGCCAACGTCGAAGGCCTCGAGGATGTCGCGCCCGACGCTGACCTGCTGGACCATGCCGTGCGGCGCCGCCTCGCACTTCGGGCACGGCTTCGCGCCGGCGGAGATCGCGGCTGCAACGGCAAGCCCCGCAGCCTTTGCGGCGGCGTGGTCCTCGGGGAGGTTGCTCGCACGCGCCTTCTTGACCGCGGCAGCGAGATTGGATCGGAGCTCTTGAATGGTCGCCATGGGCTTCTCCATCACGCGGCCTGTAGGACCCCGTTGGTCGCGTCGAAGTCGAGAGTGAGGCTCTCGCCGTCGGCCAGCGTGAGCGCCGAGCCGTAGTCGAACCAGCAGATCAACGGGTCAGCCGGCGAGGTCGGATCGTCGTTGTAGAGGACGACATACCGGAACGCGGCCACCGCACCACCGCTCGCGCTGAGGACGAGATCGGTCAGCACCAGCTTGTAGGTTCCGGTCGTATGCGAGCTGGCCGAGACCGAGACCACGCGTGCCGAGAGGTTCGTGTAGCTGATCTGGGTCAGGTCGCTGAGGATCGAATTGGTCGCGACCGGCGCGTTCGCCGACGCGGTCAGCGCAACCGTAATGGTGCACGTCGAGTCGGACGAGAAGTTGTGCACGCCCTCGAAGACGTGTTCGAGGAACGCCTGGAACTTGTTGTACGCAGCCATCGCTTACCTCTTCTCCGTCGCCTTCTTCAATCGCTCCGCCAGCACCTCGGCCAGCAAGAGCTCGAGCGTGAATCGGTCCACCGGCCCGCGACGCTTCGCCGCTTCCTCGAGCTCACGCACGGACACGAACGCATCCGGTGGGAGCGCGGGTGGCTTCGGCACGCTCAGGCCGCCGCCATGTAGACGGTGACCGTGGTCGCGTTATCTCGGCGCACCCGACGGATCGCGATCTCCCGAACGACGTTCGCCGCGAGCGTTAGGTCGCGCTCCTCGCCCAGCGACGTGACGACCTTCACGATGCCTGCACCGGACGGCGCCTCGATGCCGAGGACAGGCGTCTCGAACTCGACCGCGCCAACGCCGATCTCGATCGCGCCGCTGTTCAAGAGCTGGGCCGGGACGACGACCTTGTCGACCCAATTGAAGGCCCCCGGCGTCTCGACGGTCTCGTTGCCGTTGATGAGCGTGAGCTTCACCAGCGACTCGATCGGCGTGTTGTCGCGGCGACGACCGCTGACGACGATCGGATCCTTCACGTTGTAGGCGCCGACCGCGGACGACGTCTTGAATGTGATCGCGCGGCGCGGGCTGAGCATGGCAGCCATCAGGTCGCCATCGAGACCGCTGCCGAGCGCGTAGGTCTGGAGCGTGAGCGGCGTGCCGAAGCTCTTCTTGATGCCGTCGACGTCGAACGTCGCGGCTAGGACGGTGAAGGCGTCGGCGTACATCAGCCCTGCTTGGTCCAAACGCCGGACTCGCCCTTCGACAGAAGCTCCTTCGCCTGCCTGAGCGTCTCGATAGATCCGTCGACGGC
>JABFXY010000136.1 GCA_013361525.1 Polyangiaceae bacterium
GCTTGTGACTTGCATCGCGAGAGGTCCTGCTCGGCCCGATCGGCCTCCTCCTTTTTCGTCTCGAAGCTCGTCTTGGCGCTGTCGCGCGCGCGCTCCGCCGGCCCGATGGCCGCCTTGGCCGCCGACAATCGGCCCTCGGCCGTCCCGAGCGCCGATTGGGCCGATCGCATGTTCGCCTCGGCGGTCGCGTATGCGGGGTTGTCGACGAGCTCTTTGCCGCAGATGTAATCGCAGCTGTGTTTGGATTGCGTCGTCGTCTTGTCGTAATCGAAATTGCGAAACACGCCCCCGAGGCGCATGCCTTGAAGCTTGTAGGTTTTGGGCTTCGGTGTCGTGTCGACGACCCGGAGCGGCAGGGCTGCGTCGATCCCGGCGGCGAGCGTGGCCGCGTCCACGTCGGATCCGAGCGAATCCGCCGTCGGGTCTCCGTCGAAGTTCTTCAGCGCGACGTAATACGTGACCTCTTCACGCAGGGCTTTTCGCAGCGTCGAGGCACGCGATCGCGCGTCGGTATGGTCCGGCTTGAACTGGAGCGTCTCGCCGTAGTCGACGAGCGCGAGCGCAACGGCGCCACCCTTCTCCGCCTCCGTGCCACGGTTGAACGCGGCCTCCGCGATCTTCTCTTTGGCGCCGGCTTCGATCCTTCGCGCGTCGGGGTCGCCGGGGTCGACCAACAAGAATGCGCGAATGAGATCGTAGGAAGCTCGGTAATGGCCGTCCTCGAGCTCGCGCTGGGCCTTGTCGAGCACGGCGCGCTTCGCTTTGGCGAGCCCGTGCTTCGCTTCCATGTTGCGGGGGTCGAGGCGGACGGCGTCGGAGAATGGGCCGAGCGCGCCGCGGGCGTCGCCGGCTCGAAGGAGCTCGTTGCCGCGCGCCACACGGATCTTTGCTTGCTCGCGCTTCGCTTGTACGAGCTTCTCCGCTGCTTCGTCGTCGTCCGGATCGATGCTGGTCGCTTCGGCGTACGCGAGGGCGGCCTTGTCCCACTCGCCGGCGGCCGCAAGCTCGTCACCCCGACGTATGGCGTCGCGGAGCGCGCTGTTGCAGGCGATCAAGAGCACGATCGTGGCGCCGGCGAGCGCACGTCGGAGCGTCGGGAACCGTGAAAGAAGGGGGGACGGCGAGGCGGTTCGGCGCATGGTTCGGGTGGCGCGCGGCAGCGTGCGTGGGTGAGGGACGGGGTTCAAGGGCCGTGTAGAGGCACTCACGGCGCGGGGGGAATCGAGACGGTCCGTTGGACGTACGAGGGGCCCCGGTTCTTATCGGGTCGACCCGGCCAGCAGCCGGATCTAGAACGTCCCGTCAGCGATGAGAGGACCGCTCGAGCCCGTTTCGATCGAACCGATCGGTGTCATTCGGACCCCGTTCACCGACAAGGCGAGCGCGCCACGGCAGTCGACCGAGGCGAAGGACGTGAAGGGCACGGTCGAGCTGTTCGAGGGGAGGGGCTACGAGGATGCGCTCGACGGCATCGAGACGTTCGACACCCTCTGGCTCATCTTCCACTTCCACCAAGCTCTCGGGCGTTTTCACCCGAAGGTCCAGCCGCCGAGGAGCGAGACGAAGCTCGGCGTCTTTGCGACCCGGTCGCCGCACCGACCTTCCGGCATCGGCATGTCCGCCGTGCGTCTCGAGCGTGTCGAGGGCTTGCGGCTCTTCGTCGCGGGTGTCGACATGATCGACGGGACGCCACTGTTCGACATCAAGCCGTACATCCCTTATGCCGACGCGATCGACGGCGCATCCAGCGGTTGGCTCGACGTCACGAAGGATCCGGGGCCGCGGTATGTGGTCACCTGGGACGAGCTCGCGCGGCGCCAATGCGAATATCTGCGCGAGCAGCACGGGGTCGACCTCGCGTCGACGGTGACGACGCTTCTCTCCACGGGGCCCGAGCCTCACGCTTATCGGCGCATTCGGCGGGCGGCGGACGGGACCTCGACGCTCGCGGTCAAAGCATGGCGCTTTCGATTCACGACGAAGGACCGGACCATCACGGTCGAGTCCATCAGCTCCGGCTATCGTCCTTCCGAGCTCGCGATCGCGCGACCGGGCGAGGCCGAGGAGCTCGCGAGTCACCGCGCATTCGAGGAGGCATTTCGTGCGGGCGCGTGAATGGCCGACGTTCTTCGTCACATGGTTGCTCGTCGCCGGCTGCGACGAGAAGGCGAACGCTCCGGCGAGCGCGAGCGCGCCGATGCCCCAGCCCGCCCCCGTCCTCGCGAGTGGGAGCGCGAGTGAATACGACGAAGAGACGAGCACTCGGCCGGTCGAGCTCTTGAAGTTCTCGTTCGCGAGCGGCATCCGCGGTCGAGACCCGGCGAGCGTGCTCGAATACGCAAAGCCGAACCAGCGGGTTTATGCGCACCTCACGTTGCGAAACCGCAGCGGCCGCAAGCGCACCGTGCACGTCGTCTTCAAGGTGAACGGCGCCAAGCGGACGGAGGTCGACCTCGACGTCGACGCGTCGTGGTCCTGGCGGACCTGGGCTTACAACACGGTATTGGCGAAAGACACCAGCGGCACGCTGTCGGTCGAGGTCACCGACGACGAAGGCAATGCCGTCGCGGAGGGGACGCTCCCGATCCGGCCAAAGTAGGCCGGGAGATAATCATTTTCGCTGCGGGGCGACCGGTTGCATTTTGCAACCGGTATCACCCCCGCAAATGCAGGCGAAGACTGGTTGCATTTTGCACCGGTATGAAAACGCGGGCGAAGACTGGTTGCATTTTGCAACCGGTATCCAACCCGAGATCGGTATCCCGTCGGCACCTTCGTGAGCTCGCTCTCGCGTGAGTTGGGCCGAGCTCAATCCTGATACATCGCCTCGATCTCTTTGGAATAGCGATCGTTCACGATCTTCCGTTTGACCTTCAGCGTGGGCGTCAGCTCGCCCGAATCGATCGAGAAGGGGTTCGGCAAGATGGTGAACTTCTTCACCGTCTCGACGCGCGCCAGCTCCGCGTTCACTGCGTCGAGGGCCTTCTGAATCTCCTCCCGGATGGGCGCGAGCTCGTGCAGCCTGTCCGTCGGCAGGCCTTTTTCCTTTGCGAATGCGGCGGCAGCTTCGTTCTCGAGGGTAACCAGCGCGGTGAGAAACTTTCGACGATCACCGATGACCACCGCCTCGGAGACGAATGGGTGGTTCTTCAATGCCGATTCGATGTTCTTCGGGGCGATGTTCTTCCCGCCCGCGGTGATGATGATTTCCTTCTTCCTGCCGGTGATCGACAAGAACCCATCGGCGTCGAACGCGCCGAGGTCGCCGGAGTGGAGCCACCCGTCGATGAGCGTCTCCGACGTCGCGGCCTCGTCCTTCAGATAGCCGAGGAAGACGTTGGGGCCGCGAACCAGGATCTCCCCATCGTCCGCGATCTTCACCTCGACGCCGTCGACCGCAGGGCCCACCGAGCCGAGCTTCGCGCGACCATTGAGGTTGCAGCTCGTCGGACCACAATCCTCCGACTGGCCGTAAACCTCGAGGATCACGATATCGAGCGACGCGAAGAACTCGAGGATCTCTTTGGCGATCGGGGCTGCGCCGGTGACGCAGAAGCGCGCGCGGCCGAGACCGATTGCGGGCTTCAGCTTGTCGAATACGGCCTTTTTCGCGAGCTTGTACTCCATGGCCAACAGGCCCGTCGGCTCTTCCCCCCTCATGCGGAGGGCGGAGACGCTCGTCCCTACGCGGCGCGCCCATTCGACGAGGCGCTTTTTCACGCCTGTCGCCTGTGTCAGCTTCCCGCTGATGCCGGCGTGAAACTTCTCCCATATGCGGGGGACGCCGAAGAAGATCGTGGGCTGAATCTCCTTCAGGTTGTCGGGGACCTTGTCGAGGCTCTCCGCGAAGTAGATGGAGCTTCCGATCGTAATCGGCCCGTGAATCGAGAACATCTGCTCGGCAATGTGTGAAAGCGGCAGATACGAGAGGCTGCAATCGCCCGGGCGCGCATCGGCGACGCGCTTCGCGACATGCGCGGTGAACGCCAGGTTCCCGTGCGAGAGCATGACCCCCTTCGGCGGTCCGGTCGTCCCCGAGGTGTAGATGAGCGACGCGACGCCGCCCGGCTCGAGCGCATGGACGCGCTCGAGCAGGCGCTCGTCCGTGACGCTGTCGCCGAGGCCGACAAAAGCTTCCCACGAGAGGACCTTCGGGTGGTCGATCCGGGGCGCGCCACGCATCAACACCACGCGCTCGACGAGTGGGAGCTCGTGGAGCACTTTCTCGACCTTGGCCCATTGGTCGCGGCTCTCCACCAGGATCACCTTCGATTCGGCGTGCCCGACGATGTAGGCGATCTCGCTGGGAGAGGACGTCGTGTAGATTCCTGCCCCGGCGCCGCCGGCGCTCATCGAGCCGAGCGCCATGTAGACCCATTCGGGGCGATTGAACCCGAGGAGGCTCACCGTGTTTCCCGGCTGGAAGCCGAGCGACAAAAGTGCGCGACCGACCCGCCGCACCGTCTCGGCGTACGAGCGGTACGTGATGGCGCGCCAGATTCCGTCACGCTTCTCGAAGAGCGCTGGGGCGTCGGGGCGCCGGTCGGCCTGCTCGAAGAGTCTGTGAACGATCGTGTCCGCGGGCATGACGGCGGAGCATACTTCATTCTATGGGGGTGCGTGCATCGCGACTCCGGACGGTCGGGCTCCTCGCGGGGGTGCTCGTCGCTTGCAAACCACCGCCTGCACCACCTCTTCCTCCGACGCCCGATCCGCCAGGGACGAGCGCCGGCCTCAAGGCTCGTTATTCGGCGGTGCTCGAGGAGGGCAACATCCTCAGCGTGCAAGTCGACGCCACGGATGGAGCCTTCTCGCGGCTGACCATCGAATCGGGCGCAGAGGTCTTCCTGTCGGAGCTCGAAGCGGGGCCCGCGGGCGAAGCGACCACGCCGGTCGCAAAACTGCGCTGGCCGCTGGACTTGCCGGTTTGCAAGTCGGCGTGCACCGTCAAATATCGATTCGATCTCGGTCGCGTCGCCGAGGCGTTTCAAAATCCTCAATGGGCGGAGCGGCACGACGACGCGATCCTGGCCCCTGCCACGACCTGGCTCGTTCGCCCCATCCAGCCGGGCGAGGGCTCCTTCGAGCTCGCTGTCGACGTGCCGTCCGGCCACAGCTTCGTGAGTGGTTTGCGCCGCGGAGACGACGGTGTGTATCGCGCGCGCCTCGACGATTTGCCGCAGGCTCCCTATGCGGCGTTCGGGCGCTTCGACGTCCGCACGATTCGTCTCGGCAAGCGCGAGGTCGAGTGGGTGCGGATCGGGAACGCGCCCCAGATCGGTGACGACCCACTCGAGGGCTGGGTCACGAGAGCGGCGCAAGACGTCGCCAGCTATTTCGGGAAGTTTCCGACCGAGAGGGCATTGGTGATCGTATTGGTCGAGCCGGGGCGCGCCATTACCGAGGGGACGGCGCTCGGCAACGGCGGCGCATCGATCATCGTCCACGTCGGCGAGAACATCAAAGGCACCGCTCTGGCGGGGGATTGGATCCTGACCCACGAAATGGTGCATCTCTCGATGCCCGGCCTTGCATCACGTCATCGCTGGATGGAGGAGGGATTCGCGACGTACATCGAGCCGGTTGCGCGCGCTCAAATGGGGCGTTTGCCGCCCGACGAGGTGTGGGCCGAGTGGTACAACGGCATGCGGAAGGGCCAGCCCCTCGACGGCGAAGGTGGTCTCGACGGCACCGACCGCTGGGGACGCATCTATTGGGGTGGCGCAGCGTTTTGGCTGATGGCGGAGGTCGCCATCGCCCAGGAGACGGACGGCAAGAAGGGATTGCGCGATTGCCTGCGCGCCGTCGTCGCCGAGGGCGGAACGATCGACAAGCGGTGGAGCGTGCGCAAATTTCTGGGGGTCTGCGATGCCATCGTCGGAAAACCGGTCGTCCAAGGCCTCTACGACCAAGTCGCGTCGGAGGCCGTCGAGATCGACCTCGAAAGCCTCTTTTCGAGATTGGGTGTTCGCAAGTCGCTCCTCGGCATCGTCCTCGACGACAAAGCCCCCGAAGCGCTCGTGCGAAAGTCCATCCTCGCCCCGGCGCGCGCCGACGTCCCGCGTCCGGCGCGGCTGTAGAGAGAGAATTAAACAGGAAGACGGGAAGACAGGAAGATTAAGAAATTATCTCTCGCTTCCTGTCTTCCCGTCTTCCTGTTTATCTCTCTTTGCTTCTCCGGGCTCAGAACCCGGCGAGGAGCTTGAGCTCCGCGATGTTCACTTTGTTGAAGCGTCCTTCGATGCCGCCCGTTCCGCCGTAGAGGGAGAAGTGGTCGAGCTCGCTCATGTTGTAGGACGCGTCGTCCTCACGGATGACGACTGTGTAATTGGTGCCCGCGGTGAGGTCGACGCTGACGAAGTTGGAGTCGCGCCAGTCGTCCCAGGTGGCGAGGTGCGGCATGACGAGGTAGCCGCTGCCGACGAGGTTCGATCCGTCCCAGACCTCGATGGCTTTGACGCCGCAGGTGACACCCGTGGTGAAGTCGCCGGCGCCGTTGCCTGCGACGACTTGGAGGAGGTGCGTGCCGCTTTGGGTGGGGACGACGTTCGTGACGGTGAGGGTATCGCCCGGCTCGCCCCAATTCTCGTAATGCCAGCGCCCGTGATTCATGACGAGGCTGCCGCCGCTCGCCGCGAAGGATTGAGCATCGAAGGTTTGGATGCGGGTGTTGCCGTCGCCGAAATGGCAGACGGGGCGCGCGTGTTGGGACCGCGCGCCGGACGGGAAGGTGGCGTCGACCGTGTAGCAATGGGTGACCGTCGTGTGGTCGGAGCTGTCGGGATCCGTCCAGCTTGTCGTCGTGAGGCCCTCGGCGACACGAAGGCCGTCGCGGTAGACGTCGAAGGTGACACCTTGCTCCCCCGCTGCATCCCACTGGAGGGTGAGCGAGGCGCCGTTCGCCGCGAGCGTGCCAATCGCTGGCGTCCGCGGGCCGAAGAGGTTTTGGTAGTCGGCGATGTCACCGTCGTCGAGGCTCGTGAGCGAGCCCGCGTCACCCGAAGGATCGCCGAGGTCTATCTCGAACACGTTCTCCGATTCGAGATCGCTCGACGCGACGAAATCTTCGGAGATGGTTTTGTCGTTCAAGCGAATCGCTGCGATCGAATAAAAACCGCTTCCGCTCGCGTCGGCGGGGAAACGAACACGAACGCCGATCCGCTTGTTCCGATACGTGAAGTTCGACAAGGCAATGGATTGCGCGCCCGGAAACAGGCGCGCTTTCAGCTCTGCCGAGATATGTGGAGCGAAGCGAATGCCCTGTTGGCTCGCATCCAAGCCGAAGACGACATCCTGCACGACGGAGAGGTAGCCGGCGACGCTCCAGAGCTGCCTTTGCGAGTTGACGACCGGACCCGAGGCGGCGCCGTCGTCGAGCCAGGCGGCGCCGCTGACGGCCTCGAAGTTCTCCATATTCGAAAGGTTCAGGGCGGCGCCGCGCACGAGCGACGCGATCGCGTGGTCCGTCGCGGCGGCATTGCCGACCTTCGCTGCGGCCTTCGCCCAAAAGGCCGTGACGAACGGCCAAATCGACCGATTGTGGTAAATCGGGGTGTCCTGTTGCTGTGGCCAAATGACCGGTGCGCCTTGCGGCAAATGGGGATACGAGGCGACCACGCTTCGTGCGACGTCGGGCGTCTCGGCGGCGTCGAACAGGACGGCAAACGCCTCCCCGAGGAGGTCGTAGCGCCCGGCGGCGGACGGGTCGAGGCGAGTCGTCTTGTACGTGGAGAACAACCCCGCCTCGGGCAAGTAGAGCTCGCTCCGGATCGCGGCGCGCAAGTCGTCGGCCCACGATTCATATTGGGTGCTGGCTTCGGAGAGCCCCTTTTCTTTGGCCAATGCGGCGCCCACCTCGAGAAGGCGCAAATGGCCGAGGTTCGTCCCGAGCGATTTGCTCATTCCGATTTGGACGGTGTCGGTGGCCGTCCAGGCGGGATACGTCTGCTCGCGCCAATCGAGGAACGATTGTTCGCCGCGGTAGAGGCCGTCGGTCGGGTCCCAAATCACCTTTCTGTCGCGCTCGAGGGTGTTGGTGATCGACTCGTAGGCGAGGTCGACGAACGCCGAGCGCTCGGCGCCGTCGAGGAACTTCAAGAGCTCCCATGCGCCGATGGCCCACACGACGCGGTCGGTCGAAATGGGCCAGCTGCCACCTGTGCCGGTGTCCTGGACGATCTCGCGGCCCACGCCGTCACGGCGCGCGCTCGTCTTGAACTCGAGAGAGTTGCGCGCCCTCGTCGGGTCGAGTGAGCCGAGCCCGAGCGCAACGGCGTACGACGTGTCCCGCGTCCAGACGTAGGTCCACAATCGGCCGGTCTCGAAGCAGCCGCCGCTCGCGCAGGGGATTGGGTTTCCCCCGTTGAAGGCGAAGTTGGAGATGCTGTCGACGGAGTTGTTGCGCGTCTCCTCGACTGCGAGCGCGTAGAGCGCGTCGAACATGTCGTTGCCCGTTCGAATGACGGGCTGGCCGGCGACTTCCGCGTAGGAGCGGGGGTTGTCGGGCATGTTGTCTCGAAGCGGGGCCGTCGTCGAAAGCTCGTAGGTGCGCGTGCAGCTCTCCCGGTCGGCGATCGTGACCGTGGCTTGATGGCTTCCGTCCGCCCAGGTCTCCGAGCCGGAGGTCGCCTCACCCTCGGCAGCGAGACATGTCGTCGCTGCGCCGCCGCCCTCTGCACCGCCGCCGGCGCCTCCCGTCCAGCTCACCGCACCCGTCCCCCCGGCGCCGGTATCGTCGCCACACCCGGTCATCGTCGAGAGGAGGCAAAGGGCGCCTCCCAAGATTGCAATCGTTCTCATGGATGAAGCACCACTGCGCTCGAAGCCGGAATCGTGATCGAGAGCGTACCATCGTCCGCGACCGACGTGCTCGGCCCACCGAGCGCGTCCGAGAGCGTCGTGCCGCCCGTGAAACCGAGCGCGCCGCCCACGTCGAAGGTGGAGGGCACGTCGGAGCCGCTCCTCGTCAGCGCGACGACGACCGAGTCGGCGGGTGAGGTCTTGCGACCGAAGACCAGCGTGTCCTCGTCGGCGTAGAGCGTCACGTAGGTGCCGCGCTGGAGCGCGGGCAACGAGCGCCGCGCCGTCCCGAGCCTGCGGACGAATTCGAGCGTCGCAGCCTCGTCCGGCGTGAGGGCGCCCTCGTCACGGAAGAAGAGGCGGTTGTTCGGGTCGGCGCCGCCCCATTGCCCGTATTCGTCTCCATAATAGAGAAGCGGCGCACCCGGCAGGCCGAGGAGCCACGCCATGGCGACGCGCGTTCGACGATAGGGCTCCACGTCGGACGGCGCGACGGCGGTGTTCTCCCACTGATTGCCGGGGATGCCTTTGTCGTGCGCAGGATCTTGGCCGCGGTAGTCGGCCATCGACGTGAAGCGCGAGGTATCGTGGCTCCCGATGTAGGGCGTCATCACGGCGCCGGCCGGCCACCGCTCGAGGCCGTGCTTCAGCCAATAGTCGGCGTGAAGCATGCCCTTTTCGCCCCACGCGAAGGTCCGATACGAGACTCCGTGATAGAGGACGAAATCGAATTGGCCGTCGAGCCCGTGCGGCCCGATGTATTTCGAGATTGTGCCGTAGTTTTCGTCGTTGCACGGGTCGGGGCAGTCGCTCCACCCCATCGCCGTCTCGCCCATCAGGAAATACCGAGTCCCGCCCTGCTCGAAGGCCTCGTGGACCGCGGCGGAGAGGTTTCGCGTCGCGATCTCCTCTACGTGTTTGACGGCGTCGACCCGAAGGCCGTCGAGGTCGAACGTGTCGAGCCACCAAACGGCGTCGTCGACGAATTGGGCATTCGCCTGCGGGACGGTGTGATTGATGTCCGGCATGTAGCTCGCGAACATGCAATCGAGGGCATGTGCGGTCCAATCGCAGTTGTCGGTCCCGCAGACGCACCCCGTGCGAAACCATTCGGGGTGGGCCGTTGCATATTCGTGCTTCTCGTGGACGTGATTGACGACGAAATCCTGGAGAATGCGAATGCCGTGGGCGTGCGCTTCTTCGACGAGCGCGTGGAGCGCTTCGGCGCCGCCGAGGCGGGGGTCGACCTCGCGCGCCTTGACGGGCCAATAACCGTGATAGCCGGTGACCATGTGGACGCCGTCGCTCGCGACGTATGCCTCGTCGGGGTTCGTTTGGAACGGCGTGAGCCAAATCGCGCGGACCCCGAGCTCGTCGAGCGTGCCGTCGGCGATCGACTGGCGAAGACCTTCGAGGTCACCACCCTCGAAATCGCCTCGCGGATCCGCGTTCGGGGTAGCCGGCGCGTCGTTGGACGGATCGCCGTCGCGGTAGCGATCCGTCATGACCATGTAGATGAGCGCGCCATTCCAATCGAATGGCTCGGGCTCGATCCAGAAGACCAATCGAATGGGCTCGCCGGGCGGCGATCCCTCGGCCGCGGGGGTCACGACGACGTGGTATTTCCCGTCATCGAGGCCCTCGATCGCGATGGTCACGGTGCCGTCGGCGGCGACGATGAGCTCGTCCTCGGAGAGCGGGAAGACCTGCTCGCCGTTTCGAAGCTCCGCCGTGAAGGCGCCGGGCGTCGGTGCGCCCCCATTGGCCGGCGGCACGAACGAGAGCGTCGCGTCGAAGGTACCGACGCCCGCTTCGCTGCTGTTCACGGTCAGCGCGGGACGCGAGCAATCTCGCACTTTGATTGCGGAGTTCTCGGTGCCGTCGACGTAGGTCCGGCGGCCCTCGCTGGGGTTGAGTATCCATTGCGTGCCGCCGCCGTTCGGATCGTCGTAGACGATTTTGTACCCATGCAAGCCGGGCGGAAGATCGACTGTCGCGGTGTATTGTCCGCCCGCGGTCGGGCCGGTCATCGGCGTCGCCGTCGCGAGGTCGAAGCCCTGCCACGAGCCTGCAATGCGCACGTTCGAGACGACGTAACCCGGCTCGAAGGTCACCGTCGTGGAGCACGTCCCGTCGTATCCCCCGCCTTGCCCATTTCCGCCCGCGGCCTCGCCGCCTGTGTTCGAGCCGCCGGCGCCGCCGGAAGCCGGGCCGCCGCCGGAGGGTTGTTGCGAATCGTCGCCACAGGCGACGACGACGGCGAGCGCGACTGCACCGAACCAATACTTCATGGGACGTCGAGTCCCTTGCCTTGGCTCGCCTTGCGCGTCGAGACCCGCCGGAAGCTCGCCCCGATCAGTGGCCGACGTTTCGGAGCGCGACGCGCATGACGAACACGAAGGCGACGACGGCCGCGCCGATGGTGAGGTGCTCTTTGATGTTCAGCGACACCTTGAACGTCGGATCGTGCCGGCGGATGACGACGTACAAGGCGCCGGTCATCGCCAGGTAGATCCACAGCACGTGGTGTGACGTGAAGGACAGGAAGAACGATCCCACGCACGCGCCGCCGAGCGATGCGAGCAGCGCAATGGCCCAGGTGCGGGCGACCCGCGCGTCCGGATCGTTCTTGTATCGAACGAGGCACGTAACGCAGGTCTTGATCGACAGAACGAGGATGCTCAGGAAGAGGAACAGGCCCAGAAAGCCATTTTCACTCAAGGCGAGCATGTAGCTGTTGTGCGCCGTGAGAAACGTGTGCTCGGTGTATTGGTTGTAACCGACGCCGAAGATCGGGCTGTTGAAGAACATTTGCAGCCCGTCCATCAGGACTTCGGATCGCTCGCCGGTCGAGTCCTCGGCTTCTCGGCCGGAACGTCCGCCGAGCAGAAGAAGCGGCGCGCCGAGGATCGCTGCGGCCGCGGCCCCTTTGATGCCGAAGGTGCGGACGAAGTAGGTCGCCCAGACGGCGAGGAACACGAGCACGCCGCCGCGCGACTGCGTGAAGATGACGACCATGCCCACGAGGACGACGCAGAACCCGAGGAACAGTGCGCGGAAGATCGACGCTTTGCGTTCGAGGCGCGCGAGCAAAATCGGCAGCGCCGCGCTGCAGGTGAGCGCGACCTCATTGGGATCCTTCAAAACGCCGCGGTATCGAACGCGCCCCGAACCGACGCTTACGGTGCCGAAGAGGCCGGTCTTTTCGCACTGGTACTGAGCACCAGGCTCGGCATCACCCGAATAGCACTCTTCCGAGGTCATGCAGGGGCGCCCGTCGGGACGCAGCGTCTCGCTGACGGCGCCCTCTTGCACGGCGCATCCGAGCGGCGAAATCCCCTGATGGAAACAGACGAACGCGACGAACATCGTCACCCCGAGGAGACTCGTCGCGACGAATTCGAATGAGCGGAATGATTGAATGCCCGTGCTGATGAGGAAGAAAATCACGAAGAGGATCGCGATTTCGACGAGCACGCCCGGCAATCCCGTGCCGCCGACCTTCACGACGTAGGTCACGATCGACCAGACGAGCAGGGTGATGACGTACGGCGATTGTGGCGGCAGATCCAAGCGGGCCTGCGCGAGACGCAGATCGAGCAGGAGCCCGAGCGTCGCAACCCCCAGCATCACGTACAGGAGCGGCAGGCCCTCCAGCCCGGGCACGAACTCCTGCGGCTTCATGTAGATGAGGACGATGAGCGCCGCGATGCCGGGAGTGGAGAACATGGGGTGGTGCTTTTTCCGCTAGGTCAGCGCGCGACGGTCACGAAGGGCTGGACGCTCGCAGGTGCTCGAACGTTCGCCGCAGTCCTTCGTCGGTGGAGACGAGCTGGTTGAAGCCGAGGCCCTTGAGCTTCGCGTTCGAGAAGCGATTGCCCTTCCAGGTCGTCCGCGTCTTGTAAGGCGTGAAGATGGCGGGCAGCTGGCCACGCGAGTGCTTGTGATACCACTCGACCGCTTTCGACATCACCATTGCAGCGGGATACGGCATCTTCACTACGCGAAGCGGCGAGACGTCCCGTCGATAGCGATGGAGGTATTCGCCGCAATCGATGAGCTCGTCGTCGTGGACGTTGTAGATGTCGCCGTCGAAGCGCGCGTGCTCCGCGGCTAGACAAATCGCCTCCGCGCAGTTGTCGACGTAGGAGAGCGGTAGAAGGTTTTTTCCACCGAGGAAGAGGAAGAAGCCGGGCAGCTGCAGTCCGACGCGCCCGCTGAAGGCGCCGCCGTTCGGGCCGTAGATCGCGCCTGGGCGGAGCACCGTGAGCGGGACGCCGTGTTTGCGGTGGTACTCGAAGAACAGCTCTTCCTGGCGGAGCTTCGCGTGGGAGTAATGGTCGCGACGCTCCGGGTGGGGCTCGAGCGGGGTCGATTCGTCGACGACGTGCCCTTTCGGAAGATCCGCGACGCCGTACACGCCGAAGGAGCTGACGAGCACGATGCGGGGGCGCTCGCGACGCGCGACGATCGCCTCGAGCAGGTTCTTCGAAGCGACGACGGTGCCGAGGAAGATCTCCGCCGCGGGGCCGCGCAGCGCGGCCGCGAGGTGCAAGATCGTGCCGACGCCCTCGAGGAGCTTCGACGCTTCGGCGACGGTGGCGAGGGAGCCCGTGACGATCTGGATGTCGGACTTCGGGTGGCGCGCGATGACGGCGTCGAGGCGCTTGCGATCGCTGCCGGCGCGAACGACGGCGACGACGCCGGGCGTGTCGCGTGCGAGCAGACGCTCGATGAGGGCGACGCCGAGAAAACCATTCGGGCCGGTGACGAGGATTTTGGATGCGGCGTTCATCGGGCCTCGGCCTCGGTGGGGTTCGAGCTCGTATCGCGGCGCTTCGACGTGGTGAGGCTCGCGTCGACCTCGGCGAAGATGCGATCGAGCATCCAGGCGACGCGCAGGATGTCGCGGTGCGCGACCGGCGGCTCGCTGTCTTTGAGGATGCTCTCGTAGTAGCGCTCGAACATCAGACCGAGGCCGGCGAAGAAGTGGAACTTCGAGCGTGAGAAGCGGCGCATGTTGCGGAAGCCTTGGGCCGCGAAGGCGAGCGCGTTCTCGAATGCCGGCGTGAGGCGCCCCACGGCGCTCGGCAGCGTCGGCGTTCGCTCGAGCGTGCACGTGCGGTTGTTGTAATCGAGGTGCGCGGTGTTCTTGGTGCCGTACACGCGCAGCGTGTGGGCAACCGGCCGCGCATGGGCGCTGAATGTCACGTAAGAAGTCACGCGCTGACCCCTAATCACGATCCGTGCCTCGTCGCAGAGCTCGTCCCGGCGGTCGCCGAACCGTGCCTCGCGCCGGAGGGATCCGAACGCGGTGATCTCCGGTCGCTCGTCCGGGATGAACTCGACGATCTTCGCGAGCGCGTGGTCGAGCGTGTTCTGGAGCAGCTTGCCCGGCATCGCGTGCACCCAATGCGACGGGTCACCGAGGAGCGCTTTGCCGAAGGCGCCGCTCAAGTCGTAGCCATAGAAGCTCTCGAGGTGCACCACGTCGCCGATCGCGCCCGCGCGGACGAGGTTGCGGAGCTCCTCCGCGTGAGGCTCGAAATGGTAGCTGTAGCCGACGCCGAGCTTCTTCTTCGCGCGGTCGGCGTATTCGACGAGCGCGCGCGAAGCGGCGTAATCGAGCGTGAGCGGCTTCTCGACGAAGACGTGCGCGCCTGCGTCGATCGCCTTCATCGCGAGGTCTTTGTGGACCTGCGGCGGCGTCGTGACGTGGACGACGTCGGGCTTTTCGGTGCGCAACATCGCGTCGTAGTCGTCGTACGTGTTCGGCACGCCGTATCGAACGGCGAGCTGTCGGGCCATGACCATTTCGCGGTCGCAGACGGCGACGATGCGCGCGAGGTGGCCGAGCTTCTGAATCTCCTCCACGTGTCCGTCGGCGATCTTTCCGCACCCGACGATTGCGACCTTCAGTTCGCCCATGTTCCCGAAGGGGTACGTCGCGCGCGCACCCGCGGCAAGGTGCTCGTGAACGCGCGTCGCAGACCGTGTGTCGTCTTGTCACGGAGGTCGCGAATTGCCCCCGACACGGCTGCGTCGGCCGATAAGCTCGGGCGCGTGGACCTACCGACCTTCGAAGACGTCGTGTTTGCCCGCGAGCGCATCCGTGGACGCGTCGAGACCACACCGCTGTTGCGCGTCCCTCGGCTCGATGCGCGAGCCGGCGTCGAGCTCTTCCTCAAGGCGGAGAGTCTGCAGCGCATCGGCGCGTTCAAGGCGCGCGGCGCGATGAACGCGGTGCTCTCGCTTCCGGAGGAGGGGCGACGCCGCGGCCTCTGCACCTTCAGCTCGGGCAATCACGGCCA
The DNA here is from genome assembly GCA_013361525.1 of Polyangiaceae bacterium. Taxonomy (GTDB): domain Bacteria; phylum Myxococcota_A; class Polyangia; order Polyangiales; family Polyangiaceae; genus Xiheicaenibacterium. The sequence goes on from JABFXY010000136.1 coordinate 15,111, forward strand.
GGCCGTCGCGCTCGCCGGACGCGAGCTCGGCGTCGCGGTGTACGTCGTGATGCCGGAGGACGCGCCCGCGGTGAAGGTGGAGTCGGTCCGCGAGCTCGGCGGTGAGGTCACGTTCGCGGGGAAGACGACGGCCGACCGTGAGAAGGTCGCCCTCGAAATCGTCGAGCGTACGGGAGCCGCGCTCGTCCCCCCGTTCGACGACGCATCCGTCATCGCAGGGCAGGGGACGGCGACGCTCGAGCTCATCGAGCAAGCGGCGGCGCGTGGAGCCGAGCTCGACGCGGTGCTCGTCCCGGTCGGCGGTGGGGGGCTTCTCGCCGGCGCGTGCCTCGCTGCATCGGGGCATCCGACGGCGCCGGCCGTGATCGCGGTCGAGCCCGAAGCGGCCGACGCGTTCAAGCAGAGCTTCCTCGCGAAAGAGCGCGTCTCGGTCGATCTTCGACCGACGATCGCCGACGGCTTGAAACCCGTCCGCGTCGGCGAGCGAAACTTCGCGATCGCCTCGCGGATCGTTCGCGAGGCGATCACGGTCAGCGAATCGGCGATCGCACGTGCGGTTCGCGCGCTGCTCTTCGAGGCCAAGCTCGTGGTCGAGCCGTCGGGGGCGTGTGCTCTCGCGGCGGCGCTCGAGCGATCGCTGCCGAGCGGCGTGAAGCGCGCCGGCGTGATCCTCACCGGCGGCAACGTCGCGCCCGCGGTGCTTCGCCGGCTGATCGACGAGACCGCCTGATTGAAGGGCGGGCGAGCCCCGCCCGCCGCGCGCGCATGCGCGCGATAGATCGCTTGCGCGCACCGGGTTGCAAGCCGATGCTACGCACGTGAAGCTGCGCGCGAACGGTCTGGAGATCGAAGTCGAGATGGAGGGCTCCGGCGAGCCACTCTTGATGCTCATGGGGATCGGCGCGCAGCTCGTTCATTGGCCCGACGGCTTCGTGGAGCGCCTGCGAGCCGAGGGCTTTCAGACGATTCGGATCGACAACCGCGATGTCGGGATGTCGACCCATCTGCGTCACCTGCCGGCGCCCGATATGCGTGCGACGCTGCTGCGGACGGCGCTCGGCCTCCCGATCTCGGCGCCCTACACACTCGCCGATATGGCCGACGACGCGCTCGGGGTGCTCGATGCGCTCGGCATTCCAAGGGCGCATGTCCTCGGCGCCTCGATGGGCGGCATGATCGCGCAGACCTTCGCCCTGCGGCACACGGGCCGCGTCGCGTCGCTCACGTCGATCATGTCGACCCCTGGTGACAAGCGCTACGCGTTTGCGGCTCGGCCGTCCGCGCTCGGTGCGCTGCTCGGACGTCCGCCGCGCACGCGCGAAGAGATGGTCGTGCACTTCAGTCGGATCTACCGCGCGATCGGGAGCCGCACGCACGCCACCGACGAAGCGATCCTCCGGCAGATCGCGGAGCGCTCGTTCGATCGCGGGCTCAACCCGCCCGGTTTTGCGCGTCACATGGCCGCGATTTGTGCGTCGGGGAGCAGGCGAAGTGCCCTGCGGACGTTGCGCGTTCCGACCCTGGTCGTGCACGGCGCGCAGGATCCGCTGATCCCTGTCGCCGCAGGACGCGCGACGGCGCGCTTGGTGCCCGACGCGCGGTTGCTCGAGCTCGGCGACATGGGGCACGATCTGCCGCAACCGTTGTGGGGCGCCGTCGCGGGGGCCGTTCGAGCGATTGCGGAGCGAGCACCGTCGGCATGAGCAACGCCGTGGACGACGACGAAGAGCGGTGTCGCGCCCGCGTGGGCACGACGCTCCGCGGGAAATGGCACATCGACGGGCTCCTCGGCATCGGTGGAATGGCCGCCGTCTATTCGGCAACCCACAAGATCGGCCGGCGCGCGGCGATCAAGATTCTGCATCCGGAGATCGCGGTATCGAAGGAGCTGCGCGCGCGATTCGAGCAAGAGGCGCTCGCCGTCAATCAGCTCGGCCACCCGGCGACGGTCGGCATCTACGACATCGACACGACGGAGGAGGGCGCGCCGTTCATGGCGATGGAGCTCCTCGACGGCGAGTCGCTCGGGCAGCGCGCGTATCGACTCGGGGGCATCGCGGAGCGCGAGCTCCTCGAGACGATGTCCGCCGTGCTCGACGTCCTTCAAGCCGCGCACGATCGCGGGATCATCCATCGCGACATCAAGCCTGACAACCTGTTCGTCACGTCGTCGGGCGGCATCAAGGTGCTCGATTTCGGCATCGCACGCATGAAGGGCGGCTCGAACGTGCGCACGCGGACCGGCGCGATGCTCGGCACGACGCCGTACATGCCGCCGGAGCAAATCTCGGGCGGAAACATCGACGGTCGCAGCGACGTGTTCGCCGTCGGCGCGACGATGTTTCGCATCTTGACCAAGCGGCGCATCCACGAGGCATCGACGGACGCCGAGCTGCTCATCCGAATGGCGACCGAGCCTGCTCCTCCGCTTCGATCCGTCGCTCCGTTCGTGAGCCTCGATATGGCGCGGATCGTCGACAAGGCGCTGAGCTTCGACATCTCGCGGCGGTATGCGAGCGCGCGCGCCATGCGCGACGACATCGCGTCGGTCCTGCGCGGCGACGTGCCGACGCACGCCGCGGCAGCGGCGGCGATCGGCGATCAACCGACGCGCGCCGAGGCATCCCGCGGGGTGGATCCGGCGACGTCCGCTCCGGTCGGCTCGGTCCGGTTCGGTGCTCCGAGCAGTCGCGAAATGGGTGCCATGGCGGAGGCGCCGACGATGTTCGCGATGCCGGCGCCCGTGGTGCCGAAGAAGTCGGCTCCGACGGCGTTGATCGTCGCGGTCGGCGCGTCGCTCCTCCTCGGTATCGGCGCGACGACATTGTTCTTCGTGTTGCGAGAGCCGAGCGGAAAAGCCGAGACGGCACGTTCACGCACCGATGACGACGATGACGACGAGCGCACGGAAGCGCCGCGCAAGCCGACAGCGAGCGCATCGACGCCGAAGCTCGAGCCTTCGTCGAGCCCACCGACGGCCACCCAGACCGCTCGCCCCGCAGCTCCCGCGGTGGCCGACGACAAGTATCGGTTGCTCGAGAAAAAGGGCGGCTACCTCTTCTGCGTCGACTCGGGGCTGAAGCACGCATACGCGGTGAAAACGCAGAGCGACGGCTCACGCGTGTGCAACGGCGCGCCCGAGGGGCAGGTTCCGATCGAAGGCTTGAAGCCGTATACGGTCGCTCAGCCGCGCTGGAAGTAGACGGTCAGCCGCGCGCTGCGCCGAGCTGCCGGACGATCCGCGCCTCGAGCGCGGTCGCATCGATGCCGAGCGCGGCCGCGGCCGCCAAGAGAAGCGCGTGCTCCCGAGGATCCACCTCGCCGTCGACGGTGGCTGCGTCGACCAGCAGAGCGAGGACCCGGCTCTGGGCCTCGGGTTCGAGCGTGCGCAACGCGTTGGTCGCGTTGCCCAGGCTGCGAAGGCTCTGCGGCGCCTCGGGCACCGGAAGCTTCCAGCGCTCGATCGCACGGCGCACGAACGCGCGCTCTTCAGGCTTGATCACGCCGTCCGCGGCGACGACGGCCTCGAGCAGCTGGGAGATCTTGGCGCGCTGATCCGAATCCACCCGCGGAGGATACATGAGCGGCCGCGACCGCCTCGCACGCTGTGCCGTTCCGAGGGCGGCGTGCCGCTCCGAGCGAGCGGGTTCCTCGATCCGTCAAAAACGCATGGTAAACGCCAGGTTTACCATGCGTTTTTCGTGAAGAGACAACCAACATCCCACGCAGCCCCGTGGCCCAAGCGCCGCCCCCGCTCGTCGGATCGGCCGCGCGGGTCGCTGCTGCTTATCGCCCCACGCCCTTCAACATCACCCACGGCGTCTTCAAGATCACCGCCAGCTCCATCCTGAGGAATGTCTCGAGGCTCTCGAGCGCCGCCGCGTAGGCGAGGTCGAAGAGGAGCTTCATGCGCATGTCGTCTGCGGTGGACCCTTCCGTCTCCGGCAGGTCGAACGGATTCAGGAGCGTCGACTCGAACCTCGACGCCTCGCTGCCTTCGAATGCGCGGCCGGTGTAGCCGAGCGAAACTTGCGCGAGACCGGTGACGCCCGGCTTCACGTCGCGCATCCGCTCTTCGAAAAAGGGAATCGCGAGGGCGAGGTTCACGAGGAGCTCGGGACGCTCGGGGCGCGGACCGACGAGGCTCATCTCGCCGCGCAGGATGTTCACGAGCTGCGGAAGCTCGTCGATGCGCGTCCTCCGCAGGAAGCGGCCGATGCGCGTGATGCGCGGATCGTTCTCCGACGCGAGCACGGCTCCCGTAAACTTCTCCGCGTCGACGCGCATCGAGCGGAATTTGAACATCTCGAACTCTTCGAAGACGGGCGTCGCGTAACCGTCGCGCTCCTCGAACCCCTTGAGCATCCCGGCGCGTCGTTGCCGGTAGATGATGGGGCCGGGATCGTCGATGTAGATGGCCGCGGCGACGACGGGTAACAGCGGTGCTGCCGCCGCGAGCCCGAGCGCCGACCCTAGGATGTCGATGGCTCGTTTGGTGAGGCGGACGCTTCGGATCACGACACGTTCTTCGCTCGGCTTGCGGGGCAAATCAAAGCAAATTCTCCGACAGAGGTGAATATGCGAGATGGGTCGAGTCGTGTAGCCTCGGCTGATCGCGCTTCGACCTAACTGGCGCTGCACGTAGCCGACGCTGCAGAGCTGACGCTGCAGAATGCAATCGACGATCCCGTGATCACGCTCAGTGTGCCCGGAAGCCTGGAGTATCGAGACGTCGCGGTTCGCGTCGTGGGCGCGGCGTGCAAGCTCTTCGGGCCCCCGAAACGTGACGACCGCCGCGCGTCGGAGCCGGTCGCGGCAGTGGCTCCCGAGGAGAAGGCACGCGGCGAGCTCGCCGACGCGTTCGTAATGGCGGTGGTCTCGGCGTTCAGTGAGGCATTCAACAACCTCGCGTTGCACGGGTACCGAGGCGTCACGGACAAGAGCGCGCTCGGAAGGATCGACATCAAGGTCTACGCGCAGCCGATCGACGACGAGAGCGGAGCGGTCGTGATCGAGGTGACGGATACGGGCCACGCGTTCGATCCCGCGCAGTACCTCGAGCTGCCGGATGAGCTCCCCGAGCGGGGGATGGGCCTGTTCATCATCCGCTCGTTCATGGACGAGATCCGTTACGAGAAGGGGCCGCCGCACACCCTCACGCTCGTGAAGCGCTGGTCGCTCGCGTCGTCGACGGCGGCCGCGTCTCCGTGACCGCGCTCGCCTTCCGGGCAGGCCTGCAGTGCCTCCGGGCGCACCGGCAGCGGAAAAAGCGGGTGAGCTTTGCACGCCCGTCCGGGCTTGAAGTATGAGAGGTACGAACGCGATAGGAGTCCCATGGGCCATACGCGAAGCGACAACGGTGAAGAGACGCTGGTAAGCATCGACGGCACCCTCGATGCGCTCACCGCCCCCGAGCTGCGCCCGACCCTCGACGCCATCGTCGCCGAGGGCCGGAAAAACGTGATGCTCGATCTTTCGAGCCTGCGGCTCATCGACAGCTCCGGCGTCGGTGCGCTCGTGTCCTTGCTCAAGCGGGTGCGCGCCTACGGAGGAGAGGTCAGAATCTCGGGCTTGCGCGATCAACCGCTCGCGATCTTCAAGCTGCTTCAGCTGAACCGCGTCTTCCCGGGACAGCCTGGTGCGTGACCGAGATCACACGTCGTCCAGCCGGAACGCCGACGCGCCCGGTCTGCGAGCGCTCTGCGTCACGCGGATCTTTCCGAACCGCGTCGAGCCGTCGTTCGGGCCCTACAACCAGAAGCAGCTCGCGGCGCTGAGCTCCCTCGGCTGGGATGTCACCGTGGTGAACCCTGTCCCATGGTTCCCCGGGGCGTCCGTGCTTCGAGGGCGTACGCGCGCGAGCATCTCCGCCACGGTGCCGCGAACCGACACGATCGCGAGCCTGCCGGTTCTGCACCCACGATTCCTGCACGTTCCGCGACTGCCTTTCGTCCACGCACCGCTCTACGCGGCTGGGGTCTGGCGCGACGTCGAGAAGCTGCGCGGACGATTCGACGTCATTTTGAGCCCGTTCGCTTATCCGGACGGGGTGGCCTCGATCCTGCTTGGTCGGCTCCTCAACGTGCCGGTCGTCGTGAAACTGCACGGGGGGGACATGAACGTTGCGGCGAAGAACCCGCCTGTCGCGCGGTGGCTTCGTTGGACGTTCCCGAACGTCGCGCGCATCGTGGCGGTGAGCTACCCGCTCGCCGAAGCAGCGCACAGCTTCGGTGCCCCATGGAGCCGTGTCGTCGTCGTCGAGGACGGCGTCGATTCGAGCGTGTTCCGCCTGCGCGACAAGGCCGAGGCGAAATCCGCCGCCGGCCTCGACCCGACACGTCGGCACATCGTGTACGTCGGACGCCTCGAGCGGCGAAAAGGCGTCTACGAGCTGATGGATGCGTTCGACCGTCTCGCGCCGAAACATCCCGACGTGGATCTGGTGCTCGTCGGCGATGGCGAAGACACAGCGGCGTGTCAGAAGTGGGCTTCGACGATGGGCGATCGGGTACACCTGACCGGCAACGTGGGCATCGACGAGGTCGCGCGTTACTACGCAGCGAGCGACATCACGACCCTGCCGAGCTACGCCGAGGGGACCCCGAACTGCGTCATCGAGGCGCTCGCGTGCGGACGACCGGTCATCGCGACGTCGGTCGGTGGTATCCCCGACATGATCCACGACGAGCGGATGGGTGAGCTCGTCCCCGCGAAAGACGTCGACGCGCTCGTCGGCGCGTTCGAGAAGTCTCTCGGACGAACCTACGATCCCGCGTTGATCGTCAAGCTCACCGGTCGTGGCACCTGGGCCGATAGCGCGCGCCATCTCGGTGACGTGTTACGCGGCGCAACGGAGCGGCCATGACCCGCTGGGAAGATCGCGAGCCCGATCTGAGCGGCGTCTCCGAGGAGATCGGGCGGCTGTTGTCTCGCGCGCGGCGGACGCTCGCCGCCACGCTCGGGATCACGTTGCTGATCGCGGGCGCCTTTACGGCGCGCGAGCTTCGCAAGCAGCGGTTCTACTCGTCGACGATCGTGCTCACGGCGACCGAGGGCGAACATGCGGAGGACGCGGTCGCGCACACCGCCGCGCGCTTCGAAGACCACGTCTACCACGCGGTCTTCACCGACTCGGTGCTGACCGAGCTGATGAAGAAGTACGATTTTCGGCCCGATCTTCAGGAGAAAAATCCTCGGTTCGCGCTGGAGCTCTTCCGGGATCTCATCGACGTCGACGTCTACAAGAACGAGTTCACGGCACCGCGCTATCCGGAGTCGCCGCCGCGATCGGCGCGCATCGCCGTCAACGTCCGCTACACCGATCCGGATCAGGCGCTCGCGCTCGTGCGCGACCTCGGGGAGCTGGTGATCAAGCGCGACGCCGACATCCGAAAAGAGCGATTCACCGCGAAGCTCCAGGTTGCCACCGACGTCGTGAACACCACGAAGGCGGAGCTCGATCGCCTCTCGAACGAGGCCGAGTTCGCGCGCGCCGCGGAGGAGACGATCCCGGAGCGGCGCGGGGAGTTCAAGGTGCAGGCGGACGGCGCCGAGCGCGGGCTGGTCGCGGCGATCGCGCGGTTGAAGGAAGCCGAAGCCGAGCGAAACAAGCTCGACTTCTCGAAGAGCGCCGACAAAGAGAGCCTCGAGCTTCGATACGACAAGGCGGATTGGGGTGTCCCGGAGCGGCGCGAGAACCGCACGCTCCTCCTGATTCGGACGGCGCTCTTTTCGTTCTTTGGTCTTTTGCCCATCGTGGCCCTCACGGTGGGTGCTTTCAATCCCAGGGTGTACGACGAGCGAGACGTCTCGCGGTTGGGGCTCAAGTCCCTCGGCCGCGTGCGTTCTTCGCGTCAGGCGTGAGGAGAGTTCGGACCGCACCGACCGGTGCGGAGGGCAAACCATGGACAACGCGACGATCCACACGACATCAGCGGCAGAGCCGCAAGGCGCGGGCGTCGAGCTCGCGCGCATGCTGACCATCGTCAAGCGTGCGCTCTTCAACTGGAAACCCTCCGCGCTCCTCGTCGCGATCGGGCTCATCGCCGGTGTCGGCTTCGCCGTCCTTCGAAAGCCGAACTTCAAGTCGGAGACGATCGTCATCTACCGGCAGGGCGTACGCCTCGAGCAGCAAGGTGGCGGCCAGAGCCTGACGCTCGGCACACGCCTCCAAGAGATCCTCCTCGCGCGCTCGCGGCTCGAGAACATCATCCAGGAGATGGGCCTCTATCAGGACATCAAGCAGAAGCGCGGTCCGATCGAGGCGGTGGAAGAGTTCCGCAAGGACATCAGCTTCAAGCCGCGCAGCACCGACACGTTCTCCATCTCGTACAAAGGGCCCGAGCCCGAGACCGTGAAGAAGGTCACCGAGCGCCTCGCGCAGTCGCTCATCGACGAAAACCAGCGGCTTCGCATCCAGCAGTCGAAGGTCCAGCAAGAGTTCTTGTCGGTCGAGAAGAACAACTCGGAGACGATCCTCAAGGACAAGGAGAGGGAGCTTGCGACCTTCCTGTCGGAGCATCCCGAGTTCGCGCTCGATCAGACGGGACAGTTCGGCGCTTCGATGCGCGTCCAGCGCCAGATGGAACGTGAGAAGACCATCCTCGGGCAAGCCGGCGGAACGGGGCAGGACGCGCACACCCTCGCGCTGCGCCGGCAAGCTGCGCGTCTGAACGCGGCGCTGTCGAGCGACACGCCGACGTCGCTGCCTCCCATCGACATTCCTGCCGATCCCATGCTCGAGTCGGAACGCCAGACCGCGGAGACGGCGGTCGCCGCCGCGCGCGCGGACGTCGCGGCACAATCGGCGACGCTCACCGACGCTCACCCGAACGTGGTCGCAGCGAAGAAGCGCCTCACCGACGCCCAAGCGGTGCTCGCGGAGGTCAATTCGCGGATCGCAGCCGACAAGTCGATGAAGATGGGCGGCGTCGGCGTCGGCGTCGATCCCGAGGTCGCTCGGCAGAAGCTGCTCGAGCGCAAGCGTCGCGTCGAATCGGAGCTCGCCGCACGCGAGGGTAAGCCCCTCAAGGACGACAAGAAGGACGACAAGGACAAGAAGGACGGGAAAGACCCCAAGGCCGAGAGCGAGGAAGAGGCGGCAGGCATCGTCCAGCTCGAGACCGAGTGGGCGCGCCGATCACGCGACGTCTCGGAGGCCCGCGATCAGATGAACGAGCTCGAGCGCAACTACTTCCGTGCGCAGATCGAAGCGGCGTCGTCGCTCGGCGGTTATTCGGATCAGGTCGTCATCCTCGATCCGGCCTACTTGCCCGCTCGCCCCGAGCCGCCGGGAAAGACGCTCATCGTGCTCATCGCCGGTGGTGCCGCGCTGGTCATCGCGATGATCCTCGCGACGATGCGCGCGCTGCTCGACAGTCGCATCTACGAAGAGCCGGATCTCGCCCGCGTGGCGCCCGTGCTCGCCGTCGTCCCGCGCGGCGTCGGCCGAAGGTGGTGGCGCCGATGATCCAGTCTACGCTCTCGCAGGGACAAGGCGTCGAGCGCCAGCTCGACGTCATGGTCGAGCGCCTCTCGCCGCTCGCGGACAACCCCGCCGCACGTGCACTGCTCATCGAGGCGCGGCGCGTTCGCAGCGTGATCGAGAATTGGCGCAGCGTTCCGCCGCAGGCGAACGTTCGAGACGAGATGCTCGCGCGCATCATGCATCTGTCGGCTGCGATGAGTGATCTTCTGCCTCCCGCTTCGAGCGGCAAGATGACGCAGCCCTTCGGAATCAGCTCCGCACAGCTGAACCACACGGGCATGCGCATGCCCGTGACCTCCGAAGAAACGGTCATCACGGAGGGGCAAAGTGCCCTGCCTCAGACGCCGCTCGATGTTCACCCCGTCGCGATCAACGAGGACCTGAATCCTCACCTCGCGATGATCAAAGACCCGTACTCGGTGCGCGCGGATGCGTATCGAGCGCTCCGCCATCAGCTCTCGAAGCGCGGCGATCCGAAGGTCATCGGTGTCACCAGCGCCGGCCGCCGCGAGGGAAAGACGACGGCGGCGATCAACCTCGCCGCATCGTTGCGCGAGGGTGCGCGCGGCCGTGTCCTGCTCCTCGAAGCGAACCTGCGCTCGCCCGCCGTCGCTGCGACCCTCGGGTTCATGCCGCCGGCGTGTTTTCAAGAGCAGCTCGTGCGCCACCGCCGCGAGCCCCTCGAGCCGTGGGTCGCCGCCGAGGTGCTCACGTCGCTCCACACGATCGCGATCAACCCGGTGAACAAGTACGCGCCGCTCGTCGATCCCATCGCGTTCTCCATCGCGATCGATCGGCTGCGCCTCGCCGGGTACGACTACATCGTCGTCGACACGCCGCCGGTGTTGGAGAGCGCCGACGTCAACCTAATCGCGGACTCGATCGACGGCTTCGTGATCTCGACGATCACCCGCCGGAGCGACGCGAAGGCGGTGAAGCGCGCGATCGACCAGCTGGGCAACCAGACGTTCCTCGGTTGCTTGCTGCTCGAGTAGTCACGGGCTGCGTGATCAGGTGAGCACGGGCGGCTTCGGGAGCGCGTAGTCCCGATAGCCGTTCGGGTCGCCGCTCGCGCCGTCCATCGCGGCCATCGCGATGTTGAACATCTCGCGCGCCGTCACGTAGTGGAGCTTCCACGCGGTGCCGTCGTTGTAGTGCTTGTTCAAGAGCTCGTGCAGGCGCCGGCCGCCGTCTCCGAGGAGCGACGCCGCTTCGGCCTCGGGCGCGCCGTGCGTGTGCATCTTCACGAAGACCCAGTCGGGTCGACCTTCGACGCAGATGCCGAGATCACCCCATAGTGAAACGCGCGCTTCGGATGCGGGGTCGTGCGACGTCACCGCGGAGCCTTCGATGCGGGGCCGACGTCCGTCGACGAAGAGCGCGCTCGGCCCGGTGATGAACAACATGCGGTCGGTGTGTTTCGCGCCGGCGCGCGCGCGTTCCGCGTCCTCGTAGGCACGGCGCCTGGCGAGGTCGCCGACCGGCCAGAAGATTTGGTTCACGCGCTTCGGCTGCGCTTCGTTCTCCGGCGCAGGGAAGGTGTAGTCGGCGTAGCAGCCGAGATCGAACAAGAGCGGCACCTCGTCGTCGACGCCGCACCAGCGGCCGTCGGCGCGCGCGTTCGCGAGGCACCAATTGCCGTGGATGAACGCGAAGCGGGGTTTGCCCGAGCGGTCGCGCGAGAAGTGCCCGTGGGACGCGATCTCTTCCACGTAACGGCTGACGTCGGCGCGTAGGCTCTCGCGCGTGTCGCCGTCGTGATGCAGGTGGAGCTCGACCTCCCCGAAGCCGCGGCGGCAGAGCCGGCCGAGATCATCGAGCCAGCGCGGGCGGTAGTGCTCGCCGGGGAAGAAGAACGAGTGCTTCGGGTGTTGCCCGTCCGCGTCGCGGAAGGCGCCCGCCATCGCCGGATATCCTTCCATCCAGGCTCGAACCCGCGCGTCCGCCTGCGGATCCATCACGCCGCCGAACAGCGGCTCCCAATGGTCGCAGAACGAAAAGAGGAGGTGCCTCGTGCCGTCGACCTTCGCGCTCTCGCGTTTGCGAGAGAGGAGGTGACGGATGTAATCGGGACCCCAGCGGTGCAGCTGTTTACTCTGCAAGTAGTCGAGCGCGCGCATCCGACGTGAGATCTTGCACCGAACCTCCGCGCTTTCAATCGAGGAGGACGACGCCCATGTTGAGCTCGGACGGGACGCGGGCGCTCGAGCGTCGAAGCTCGGTCTCGGTGGCTTTGCCCGAGCGGCCGACGATGACGATCCCGTCGAAGAGGGGCAGAACGTCGAGGAGCTCGCCGGGCAGCGCGCAGCCGGACAGGTCCACGAACACAGCCCGCCACGTGTCCTCGCGCTGGCGGACGACGCCGAGAAGCTGCTTGATGCCCTCCGCCTTTGCACCGGGGCGCATCGTCTCATTGGGGGCAATAAGCACCACACCTGCGGTGAGCGCCCGTGCGATCGCGACACCGCCCGAGGGAGCATCCGCTGGAACGGAGCGCCGTTCGGGGTCGAGGACCACCGAGAACCGGCCGTCGAGCATCACCACGCCGCGTCCGAGCGGCTCCGCGAGGGACAGCGCGTCGCTCGTCGGACCCGCCGGCAAAAGGCCGATTACGCGGCGCGCGGAGCTCGAGATGTCGCGCGCGAGGCGGGCCGCGGTGACATCGAGCTCCCGCGCATCGACGTGTGGCACGAGGTCACGATCGGAGCGCGCACCGCTGCCCGCTTTGAAGGGTGAGCCCGGAAGCGCCGCACCGGGGACCCGCAGCGCTTCGGCCATGTGGGCGACCGAGACGAACCCTTCGGCAGCGTGTTCGAGCTGGCTCACGTGGGGCACACCATAGTGCACCGCGCGCCGAGCCGCCAAAGGCAGCCCCTCGCTTCGGTTCCGTGCACGGCCTGGCGAAAGACGTGCTAGCCGTTGACGTCTCGTGAGAGGGACGCACTGGGTCGGCTCGCTGTGCGTCGCTGCGGTGCTCGCCGTGGCCGCGCCGGCGCGCGCGCAAGTTGCCGCAGATTGGGAGATCGCCGGCACGGCGACGCTCGGCTTCACCGACAACGCCGACGGCTCACCCGAGCCCGAGATCGAAGGGGAGGAGGGGCCCGAGCCCGACGGTTTCCTCACGATCACGCCGTCGTTCAGCCTTCAGCTGGAGACGCCCGACGCGACGCAGACGCTGACGTACGCGGTCGGCTACACGCTCTACTTCATCCACACCGAGATCAGCACCTTCAACCAGACGCTGGCGTACGGCGTTCGCGCGCCGGTGCGCGAGGGTGTGGACCTCTCGTTCGCGCTGAACGGCGCGCAGACGACGATGAGCGAGTTCGCGATCTTGTCGGCGGCGCCGGGCGGCCAGGTGCAGGCGACGGAAGGCAACGACAACGTCATCTTCACCGCGGGCGCGAGCCAAGGGTTGTCGGCAGAGATCGGCGAGAACTGGAGCTTCTACCAGGCGCTCGCGGGGGCCTATGCCCAGACGGTGATCGAAGAGGCCGACGACACGTACACGACGACCGCTTCGCTCTCGATGGGCTTATCGACGGCGTGGGAGTTCGATCAGCTCGGCTTCACGCTGTCGAACGACATGCAATGGTCCCCCGCGCAGCGTGTCGGCGATATCGACGCCGACGACAGCCTGCAATTTTTGCATCGGGCGAATGCGGATTGGACGCATCAATGGTCGCGCGATTGGGCCTCGCAGCTCATCGCCGGCGTCCTCGTCGCGTACGACATCTATGCGGAGATCGGCACGAGCGGAGAGATCGAAACGCCGCAGCCCCAGCCGAGCGCCGGCGCCAACGTCAGGTTCACGCCCCCGCGCGGCAACCTGACGCTCTCGTACACCCACGACGCCGCGCCGAACCTCCTCCTCCGGCAAATCACATTGAACGATACCGGCACGATCAGCGGTCTCGTCGATTTGCCGCGCGGCTGGGACATCGGCGGATCGACGGGCGTGCAGGTCGCGCAATCGTTTCTCAGCGCCGACGTCTTCTCTCCCGGTCTCACGTATTTGCTCGACTTCGCCGTCGGTTGGATCCCGCCGAAGGCCGTCATGCGCGTCGAGGGTCGCTATCAATTCACGCGTCAATGGCCGCTCAAAGAGGGCACCGACGAGGTCCTCTTCCCGAACCTCGAGCGCCACGTCGTCATGCTCACGACCACGTTCGCGTATCCACGCCCGCCCGAGGTCGGCGGACAGCGCCGCGGATTCATCCTTCCGCCGCCGACCGCGAACGTCGACTTCGTGACCCAGCAAGCGCCCTATTCGGAGCGGGCCGTGGACGAGCAAATCCGGGAGAACCCCAAAGAGGTACCGGATAATCGCCCGCCGCCTCCCGAAGACGATTGAGGGAGACGGCGGAGGAGAGGGGTCGCCAAGGGCGCCAAGGGCAGAGAGAGAAAGAAGAGAGGGGTAGGACGCCGGATCGGCAGTCGCGGCATTGGTGCGGCGCCGAAGCTAACTCTGAGTTGTGGTCAGCGGAGTGATGATGATGAGCGCGCCGCCGCCCGGTGCGCGCAGGCGCGCGTTGCGCTCCGGTTCATCGAGCCGCGTGAAACGTCGCGGCGGCGGCACGAAGGACAACCCAGCCGGGCCCTGTGGGCGAGGCGAAAGAACGGGTGACCATTCCGAGTAGGGTGCGTGGTTCTTTCGCATTGGGGGCGCGGTCAGGTGCCGTCACGCGAAAGAACGGGTGACCATTCCGAGTAGGGTGCGTGGTTCTTTCGCATTGGGGGCGCGGTCAGGTGCCGTCACGCGAAAGAACGGGTGACCATTCCGAGTAGAGTGGCCCGTTCTTTCGCGGCCCGCCCCCTTCCGCGGAGCCGGGGCGGAAAGCGCATTGCCCGCGCCGCGGCGAACGAAGGACGGCGGGTCGCATCGACGCTAGCGATTCGTTCGCGGTCGAACAGCCCGGCGCAAACCCCGCCTGCAATGCCGTGCTCACGCCCACCGAGGCTTGAGGTCGTAGAAGCGCGCGCAAGCGCGTTCATCCCTCCTCCTCTTCTCCCTCTTTCTGCCCTTGGCGCCCTCGGCGACCCCTCTGCTGTCTATTCCCCGTGGTGCTCCGCCTGCGCCGCAGTCAGGCACGGGAGGAATTCGTCGACGAGGAACTTCACGCGGGGCTCGGCGACGACGGCGGCGTGGAGGCCGACGACGTCGTGGATCTCGAGGTCGGCGGCGAGGCCTCCCCAGCCGAGGGTGCGGTCGTATGCGACGCCGATCGGCTGTTGCCTCGATCGGAACAGGATGACCTTTCCCGGGTAGTAGCTCGGGCGGTAGGCGCGGCTGGCGATGGCGATGAAGCCTTCGTCGACCTCGGGCATCGAGCCGTTGGATTTGCCGTTCGGTGCACCACCGACCGAGCCCGCGTCGGCACCCCCGCGTTCTGATCGGAAGGGGTTTTTCCGCGCGAGGCGCGAGACATTGAGGTTCAAGATGTCCCGGATTTCGTCGCGCGTCTTGATGGCCTTTTCGCGCAGGTAGGGGCCTCGCTGATCGGCGTCGAGCATGAGCACGCTGCCGAGGTGGTGCTCGACACGCCGATAGAGCCAGCCGGCCGCCTGCACCGATTTCGGCACGCGGTAGTTCGGGTATCCCGGACCCCAGGTGTCGAACATCGCGACGAGGGCGGCGCGCTCCCCGCGCCGGTGGAGGATCTGCGCCATCTCGAACGCGACTTTGCCGCCGAACGACGCGCCCGAGAGGTAATAGGGGCCTTCGGGGGCAATCTCTTTGATCTCTTCGAGGTAATACTCGGCCATGTCTTCGACGCGCGTTTGGCGCGAGAGACGGCCGTCCGCATGGCGGCCTTGAAGCCCATAAAAGGGTTGGTCGAGGCCGAGGCGGCGCGCGAGATCGCGATAGTAGTAAACGTGCCCGCCCCCTCCATGAATGCAGAACAGCGGCGGCTTGGTGCCCTTGGTCTGCAATGGCACGATCGACGCGAAAGAACGTCCCCGCGCTTCGCGGCGCAAAGCCGCGGCGAGGCCTTTCACGGTCGGTTCCATGAGGAAGTCGCCGTGTGTGAGGCGTCTGCCGATGTCGCGCTCGATGCGCGCGAGCACGTAGAGCGCTTTGAGTGAGTCGCCGCCGATGCGGAAGAACTCGTCCGTCCTACCGATGCGTTTGATGCCGAGGACGTCCTTCCAGATCGTCGCGATCTGCTCCTCGACTTCGTCGCTCGATGGGGCCGGCGCAGCCGCTTGGGGCTCGGGATCACCGTCGCTGGGCGCCGGTAGCTTCTTTCGATCGACCTTTCCGTTCGCCGTCAGCGGCAAAACGTCGAGGACGACGAACGCCGACGGGAGCATGAACGGCGGCAGCTCCGCGGCGAGCGCCGCACGAAGCACGCTCGTGTCCACCTGCGGCCGGGCGCCGACCACATACGCAACGATGCGCAGGTCGCCGGGACGATCTTCACGCGCGACGACGATGGTCTGACGGACGTCGGGGTGGCGCCGCAGGGCGGCCTCGATTTCGCCGAGCTCGATGCGATAGCCGCGAATCTTCACCTGGTGATCGACGCGGCCCAGGAACTCGATCGCGCCGCTGGGCAAGAGGCGCACCCGATCGCCGGTTCGATACATCCGCGCGCCCGGCTCGCTCGAGAACGGATCGGCGAGGAAGCGCTCGGCGGTCATGTCGGGCTGGTTCAAATAGCCCGCAGTCACGCCGCGGCCGCCGATATGGAGCTCGCCCACGACACCTTCCGGCAGCAATCGGCGCTGCTCGTCGAGCACGTAGGTGCGTGTATTGGCGATGGGCCGGCCGATCGGAATGGTGGGCGACCAATGACGATCGAATTCGTCGATGTCGTACGTGAGCGAACCAATGGTGGTCTCCGTCGGCCCGTAATGGTTGAACCACGTCAACCCCTGCTTCTCGCGCACGCGCTCGCGCAATGGCCACGTGGACGCTTCGCCGCCGGTGACGAGGAAACGACGGGGCAGCGCGCGCTCGCCGCCCTCGAATGCCATCAGCGCAGCCAGATGCGACGGCGTGATCTTCAGCACGTCGATCGGGAAGTTTTCCGCGTAGGCGGCGAACGCGTGTCCGTCGAGGCTGGTCGCGTGATCGATGACGTGCAGGCAGCCCCCGCTGGCGAGGCAGGGGAAGATGCTGGTGTTGCCGAGGTCCGCGGCGAGCGTCGAGACTGTCGCGAAGGAGAGGGCCTCCCCGTCGCGGCCGATCTTGAGCCCGAGCTTCGTCGCGAGGAACCCCGTGTAATTCACCAGGTTGTCGTGCCGGACGGCGACACCCTTCGGGTTGCCGGTCGAGCCCGACGTGTAGATTACGTAGGCGATGTCTTCCGGCTTCGTGCTGCGCTCCGGATCCGTGTCGTCGAAGCGCTCGATCGCATGCCAATCACCGTCGAGGCTGACGACGCGGACCCCGGCGTCTTCGGGAACGATCGAGGCGAGCTTCGACTGCGACAGGACGATCGGCGCGGCCGCTTCGCGCAGCTGATGCGCGAGGCGCGCAGGCGGAACATCCGGCAAGAGCGGGACATAGGCTGAGCCGGCCTTCAGAATGCCGAGCAGGCCGATGATCATTTCGGCGGAGCGCTCGACGAGGAGCGCGACGCAGCGTCCGGATGCGCCGGCATCGACGAGGAAACGAGCGAGCCTGTTCGCGCGGGCATTGAGCACCGCGTACGACAACATCTGCCCTTTGAATGCGAGCGCCGGACGATTCGGTGTGCGCTGGGCCTGGTCCTCGAAGAGGTAGTGGAAGCAGGTCGGCGCGATCTCCATCGAGGTCGCGTCGAGGCGTCGCAGGAGGCGCTCGCGCTCGGCTTCCGAGAGGATCGCGAGCTGTCGGAGCGGTGTCGTCGGTGCGTTGGCAGCGTGCTCGACGAGCGCGGCGAAGGAGTCGGCGAGGGAGCGAGCCGTGTCCGGGACGAACCGCGTAGCATCGAGCTCGAGCAACGGTGCGACATCGGTCATCACGAGCCGCGCGATGACGCCGGGGCCGGCGTCGCCGCGCCCGCCCAGAGATCGGCCGTCGATCACGAACGCCGCGCTTTTCGCGAGGTTCAGGCTGCCCTCCTCGAGCGCCTGCACCACGTTTTCTGCGAGCTCCGAAAAGGGCCGCGTCTCGTCGGCTTGTGCCGCGAGCGTCGCACCCGAGAGCGCGCCGTCGCCGGGAAGGAGGACGTCGATATCGGCCTCCATCTCGCTCGAACGAATGCGGGTACAGAGCGCTATCCACGCGGCGGTGGCGATCGCCAGCGGCGGGATACCGAGGCTCGCCGACAAACGCGCAAGGCTCGTCTCGACCTGGAGCGAGACTTCGTGGAGCTTGGCTTCTCCGTCGCCGAGATCGCGCTCGTGCTCGAGCGGGAGCCTGGCGCGGCTCGCGGGGACGACCGGCTGCGATGCGTCGGCGTTGGTGCCCACAGGGGCTGCGAGCGCGCCGTCATGGGCTGCCTTGAGCGGGTCCCAGGTCGGGGCCGCCGGTTGCGCCGAAGGCGCACCAGAAACCGAGTTGTTCGGAGGGGTTTCCTCCCGCGATACGTTGCTATCCATACGAGCCGGTCGCGGCGATCGTTCAGCGGACGCGTGGAGGGTGCAAGAGCGATGCGAACAGCGCAAGCCGCGTTGCTCGGAGGGCGCCGAGAAAGGTCAGAGCCTGGCCCACGGCCATCACGATCCGTCGCCGGTTCACGTCGCTTTCTCGACGATTGAAAGGCGCTTTCGACCGCGCAAAACGCCGCTCGGTCCATCGCCGCGTTCGCGGGGTGGACCGCGGCGCCGGTCGCGGCAGAAAAGGCGCGGCAAAAAAGCCTCTACCGAAGGGGCGTCGGACGAGCCCTCGTGGCTCGCGACGACAGCGCGTGACCTTCTCGAGCGGCGGCCTGCCGCGGTCGGTGCATTCGCGCGACGTGCGCGTGACAATCCGCGGTCGCCACACGAAAAAAGTCGAGGTCCGCGCGCCTTCTCGGATCCGACATGCGGTGCTAAGACGGGTGGATCCACCATGAGCCCGACCACGCGAGCGCGACGCGTCCTCCTCCTCGAGTTCAACGAGCTCACGTACACCATCATCGACCCGCTGATCGAGCGTGGAAAGCTGCCGAACTTCGCGAAGCTGAAACGTGAAGGCACGTGGAGCGCGCCCGACGCCGTGGAGCGGCCTCCGCATCTCGACCCGTGGATCACCTGGGTGACGGTGCACACCGGCGTCGACAGCAGCCAGCACGGTGCCTTCGTGCTCGAGCAGGACAGCGACACCATCCGCGCGAAGCGCTCGTGGGACTACGCAGTCGAGGCGGGCAAGTCCGTCGGCATCTTCGGCAGCATCAGCGCGTACCCGCCGCGCCCGGTGCCGGGGTTCATGATCCCCGGTCCGTTCGCGCCGTCGAACGATACGTATCCCCCGTACGCCGCGCCGATTCAGGCTCTCAACCGCAAGTACACGCAGGTTCATCAGAAGAACGAGAAGGAAGACTCGATCTTCGACATGATGAAGCGCGGCGTCGATCTGCTCGGCCTGGGCCTCAAGCCCGCGACGTGCGCGCGCATCGCGCGTCAGCTCGCGCACGAGAAGATCGACCCGCACGTGAAGTGGCGCCGTGTGTGCCTGCAGCCGCTCATCAACTTCGACTTCTTCGAGGCGCTCTACAAGCGCTACCAGCCCGACTACGCGACGTGGCACACGAATCACGCCGCGCACTACATGCACCATTACTGGCGCGCGTGGGACGATTCGAAGTTCCTCGGCCCGGCTTCGCCCGAGGAGAAGAAGCATTACGGCAAGGCCGTCGAGTACGGCTACGAGATCGCCGACGAGCTCCTCGGCCGCTTCGTACAGCTCGTCGATCGCGACACCGTCCTCATCCTCAAGACGAGCATGGGGCAGCAGCCGTTCGCGAAGGAGATGTACAAGGACGGCAAGATCGTCGTCCGCTTCAAGAACTTCGAGCGCTTCCTGCAAACCGCCGGCATCGAGGGCGCGAGCGACCTTGTTCCGACGATGATTCCGCAGTGGAACGTGCGCTTCAAAGACGCCGAGCAGCGAAAACGCGCTATCGACCGGCTCGAGGGAATCCGCGCGGTCGGAGCGACATTCGAGCGCGGCGTCTCCGTCGAAGAAAACGGCGAAATTCTGACGGTGACGCCGTTCGGGCTCGCGAAGCGTGAGGGCGAGATCCGCTACTTCTTGGACCGCACGCCCGGCGCAAAGAAAGAGGGCTATCTCATCGAGGAGCTCTTCGCGGTGGACACGCCGACGCCGAAAGAGGGTTATCACCACCCGACCGGCGTCCTCATGATGTGGGGCGAAGGCATCTCGAAGGGCTTGCACCTCGAGCGAACGACGAACCTCGACATCGCGCCGACGATCCTCTCGCTCATGAACGTGCCGATCCCCGACGCGATGGAGGGCAACGTGTTGTCCGAAGCGTGGGGCGAAGTGTCGCCGCGGCCGCGCATCGAGTGGACGGAGCCGACCAAGCCCGCGGAGCACGACGCGCCGGTCGTGGGCGAGGTCCCCTGACGCGCAGCCTCCTCTTCGGCTTTGCGATCGGCGCGGCTTCGTTCGCGTCGATCGCGCCTGCAGCCGCGGAGGAGGCGAGAGCTTGTTTCCTGCTCGAGGGCGAGCGCGTTCGAAAGACCGGCGACGCCTCCGGCTCGTCGCTCGACGATTGTCGAACCGTTCTGTCGACGAGCGCGCTCCGCGAAGAGCATGTCTCGTTTCAGATCGTGGTCGAAGCGGGGGACAAGCGCCTCGAGGACGTCTCGCTCTCGGCCGACGACGGCGCGCTCCAGCTCGAGCGGTTCGTCGAGCATTTCGTCGACGTTCCCCGCCGTTCGCGCACATACGACGGCCCCGAATCTCTGGCGTTCACGACCGCCGCCCGCGCGCCCGACAGCGCCATGCTCGGCCTCGTTCCGGACGCGCTGATCCCTATCGATATCGCGCCGCGCTGGGCCCCATATCCGCTCGTCGTCGAGCCCAGACAGCGCGGCGTCGTCTACTTCGAGGCGTTCATTCCGCGGGATATCGCTGCCGGCTCGACGTCACGCACCATCACCGTCGAGGCCCGCGGGCGACCCATTGCGACGCTCACCCTGTCGGTCGACGTCATCGACGCGACGCTCCCGTACAACGTCACCGGCGCGTTCACATTCTACGAGCGCTCCGCGCTGGAGAAGCGGTTCGACGATCCGAGCCGCGTCGAGCGCGAGATCGCACAGCTTCTCCATCGTCATCACCTCGAGGCGATGAACGAAATCGTCTCGGTCGAAGACGCCGATCGCGTCGCCGGCGCGACCTCCGGCGTGTGGTTCACCAAAGATGCCGGCTACCGGGGACCCGGCGCCGGTGTCCCGACGTCGCTCTTCGTCATCGGCTCCTACGGATCGCTCGGCCCGCCGAACGCTGCCGCGTTGCCCGCGATCGACGCGATCGCATCGCGCGCCCCGGCCACCGCCAAGGACCTCTTCGTCTACGCCGTCGACGAGACCTGCGACAGCCCCTACGGCCCCGCGTGGCGCGCCCTCCTTCGACACGCAGACATCGACCCGCGTGTGAAGGTCGGCCACACCTGCCACGAGGATCCGAGCGGGCAGGACGTCGACGTCATCATGATCCCGGCGCAGGCCTTCGATCCCGAGCTCGCCGAGCAGGCGCGCGCGCAAGGCAAGCGCGTGTGGATCTACAACGGCAAGCTTCCCTACGGCTCACCGGTGATGCTGGACGTCCCGCTCACGGGCCTCACCATCAACGGCTGGATCGGCGCGACCTTCGACGTCGGGCGCTGGTTCTATTGGGAGTCGATCTTCTGGGACGACAAGAACCGCGGCGGACAAGGCCCGCGCGACGTGTTCGCTTCGGCCGAGACCTTCCACAACGCAGACGGGGACACCGCGCTGTACGACGGGCTACTCCTCTATCCGCAGCGCATGCCGGCTTTTGCGGAGCACGATCTCGGGCGCGACGGAGTGCTCCCGTCGTTGCGCCTCAAAGCGCTGCGCCGCGGGCTCGAAGACGCGGCGCTCTTGTCGCTCGCGGCTCGCGTCGATGCCGGGCGTGCGAGCGCGATTGCCGGAAAGATCGTTCCCGCTGCGCTCGACGAGGTGGGCGAAACGTCGCCGCTCTCCGTGGAGACCGACCCGCGCGCGCTCGACGAAGCGCGCGGTGATCTGCGCGCGATCATCGCGGAGATGGGGCCGATGCAGCGCCCCGATCCAGCTTCGGTCGAGCGTGGTCTCGCCGCGCTTCGAGCCGACCGCGAGCGCTCGAGGATCGCGTCGGGCGCGGGCCAACAGCCGTCCGGTGCAGCGAGCGTCTTGCCGGTTGCGGGGATCGCGACGGGGTTGTTCGCCCTGGGCGCAATCGTATCGGTCGGGCTTCGCCCTTCACGAGGCAGAAAGACGCGTTCGGGGCGTTCGAGCACGTGACACCACAATCGGAGCGGTGAACGTCGTAGTTCCGATCGAGGCCGCTCGATCTTCGTGGTAAGTCCAGGGTCATGTGCGGAATCGTTGGCTACGTCGGGCCCCAGTCGTGTGCGGATATCTTGGTCGATGGGCTCCGAAGGCTGGAGTACCGCGGCTACGACAGCGCCGGCCTCGCCGTGTACGACGGTAAGAAGGTCGATGTCGTTCGCGCCGTCGGCAAACTTCAGAACCTCGTGAAGGCGCTCAAAGAGCACCCGCTCGAGGGCTCGCTCGGCATCGGTCACACGCGCTGGGCCACGCACGGTCGCCCCACGGAGGTGAACGCGCATCCGCACGTCGCCGGCAACATCGCGCTCGTGCACAACGGCATCATCGAGAACCACATCGAGCTCAAGCGCCAGCTCGGCGAAGAAGGCGTGAAGTTCGTTTCCGACACGGACACGGAGATCGTCGCGCACCTCATCCACCGGGAGACGCAAGGTGGCCACGATCTCGTCACTGCCGTGCGGCGCGCGCTCGGGTTCGTGCACGGCGCGTACGCCGTCGCGGTCATCGATCAGAAGCAACCCGATCGCATCGTCGTCGCGAAGAACGCATCGCCGCTGGTCGTCGGCTTCGGTGAGGGGGAGATGTTTTGCGCGAGCGACATCCCCGCCATCCTCCCGTACACGAAGCTGATGCTCCCGCTCGAAGAGGGGGAGATCGCCGTCCTCAGCGCGACCGGCTTCGAGCTCACGACGCTCGACGGAAAGCCCGTCGATCGCAAGCCGCGCGTCATCACGTGGAATGCGTCGCAAGCAGAAAAGGGCGGCTACAAGCACTTCATGCTCAAGGAGATCCATGAGCAGCCGCGCGCGATCGAGGACACGCTGCGCGGGCGCGTCGATCTCGCGGCGGGCGACGTCGTCGAGTCGGAGATCGGCGTCGATGCGGCGACCGCGCAGCTCATCTCGCGCGTCTATTTCATCGCCTGCGGCACGAGCCACCACGCGACTCTCTACGGCCGCTTCTTGATGGAATCGATCGCGCGCGTGCCCGCCACGACGGAGCTCGCGAGCGAGTTCATCGGACGAGAGCCGGTCGTCGGCCCGAACGATCTCGTGGTCGCGGTCTCGCAATCGGGCGAGACGCTCGACACGCTCGCCGCGCTCAAGGTCGCGAAGGAGCAGGGCGCGCGGGTGCTCGCCATCGCCAACGTCATCGACTCCGCGATTCCGCGCGCCGCGGGCTCCGCTTTCTACACGCACGCCGGCCCGGAGATCGGCGTCGCCTCGACGAAGTGCTTCACCACGCAGCTCGCTGCCATGGTGCTCCTCGCCGTGTTCATCGGCCGCCGTCGAGGCAGCGTCGACAAGGACCGCGCCGGCGCCATCCTCCAGGCGCTCGTCGAGCTTCCGCATCACATGCGCACGGTGCTCGCCCTCGACGACATCATCCGCGACCTCGCCCGTCCGCTCTCGACGGCGAAGAGCTCCCTGTTCCTCGGCCGCGGTGTCAGCTACCCCGTCGCCGCCGAGGGGGCGCTCAAGCTCAAAGAGATTTCGTACATCCACGCCGAGGGCTACGCCGCCGGCGAGATGAAACACGGCCCGATCGCGCTCATCGACGCGGAGATGCCCGTCATCGCGATCATGCCCGACGACAAGTCCTACGACAAAATCGCCTCCAACGTGCAAGAGGCGAAGGCGCGCGAGGGCAGGGTCCTCGCCATTGCGACGAAGGGCAATGCGGACATCGGCGGCATTGCCCACAACACCATTTACGTTCCGCGCGTCGACGCGACGCTGTCGCCGTTCATGACCACGCTGCCATTGCAGCTGTTGTCGTATTACGTCGCCGACTTCAAAGGCACCGACGTCGATCAGCCGCGCAACCTCGCAAAGACCGTCACGGTGGAGTGACGGTTCAGCGGGCGTGGTGAGACGCCGGACGCGGATATCGCGTCCGGCGGTCAGCGGACGCGCCGCTCAATTCTTCGGCACACGAACCACGCTGCCGGCATCGGCGAGCGAGATGTAGACGCTCGCACCGTCGGCCACGACGTCGAAAGGTCCGCCGTCGATCGCGACGTCGACCGCCTCACCACCACATTTGGACACGGCGCGCACGCGTCCCGTCGCGCCGCCCTCCACCCAATAGACGGTATCGCCGTCGATCGCGATCCGCCGCGGCGCCACCGCATCGTCCACGAGCACTTCGGTCGTCCCCGTGCCGTCCTTCGGCCGCCGCTTCACGGCCCCGACATCGGTGGTGAAATAGGCGTGACCCATATCGAGCGTCACCGCGGACGGCCCCCCGGCGTCCTCGGCGACCAGCTCGGCCGTCGTCCCGTTCGATCGATATACGCCGTCCAAATCATACGCGACCCAATAGACGGTTACGCCGTCGAGGGCGAGCCCGCGCGCTTGCTGGCTCTGGGTGCCTTCCCATAGCTGCAGCTTGCCGGTGCCGTCGCTCGCGCCACGGTAGATGCGCGGCGGCAGGTTCTTCGCGAGCGATCCCTTCGTCGCCCACGCGATGGTCGGCCCCTGGACTGCCATGTAGCCGAAGAAACTTTGCCCATTGCCGAATGGGAACAGGCTGGTTGCGGTTCCGGTGCCGTCCTTGGCCTTGCTCCACAAGTATGTATAGGAGGTGGCGCTGCCGATCCAAAACACGCGCGCGCCCGACAGACCGATACCGATCGCGTCCTCGATGGGGCTCTCCACGATTGCGACGCGGCCGCTGCCGTCTTTGGCTCGGCGGGCGAGCTGCCCAGTGCTCTCGTTCGCACCGGCGTTCACCCAATAGACGTCACCGGCGTCCAAGCCGATCTCGTGCGGCTGCGCTTGGCCCTCTGCGACGGTCTGCTGTTCACCGAACGACGGTACGCCGCACCCGCCACCGCCCCCATCGCCGCCCGTACCTCCGCCTCCGGTCGCGTCCGCGCCACCACCGCCACCGCCGGCGTCGGCTCCCCCGGCGGCGAGGTCTCCGCCGTGACCGTTGGGGTCGACCTCGTGGTCCTCGAAGCCCAGCACAAGATGACAAGACGACGACAACAGGCCGATCGTGGCCAGTCGACGGGCGTACTCGGTGGAGCGTCCCATTCGAACGTGGCCCTACCGAAAGCGCATTCGACGGAGTCCGACCATCGAGGCGATGGTAGTCCACCCGTCACGGGAGCGGATCAACGATCCGCCTGCGGCGCATCAGCGGCGCGTCATTCACCCTCGATCGCGCCGTCGTACTCGCCGTAGCCGCCCGGAATGAAGAAGTCCTTCCCGGGCTCGAGCCCGAAGGCACGAATCACCGTCGCGGCAATGTCCTGCGAGGTCGGGGGGCGCGTGACGGCGTCCCCCGATTCCTCGACGATCGGCACGGGCGCGCCGAGCGGCGAACCGTCGGCGCTTTCGTCGTAGCCGCCGAGCATCTGGTTTCCCCGTACGCCGCCGCCCACGAGGATCCCGCAGGTCGCAGGATGGTGGTCCGTTCCATCTTCGCCCGACCGTGCGAAGGTCCGACCGAAGTCGCTGTAGATGTAGACGAGCGTCTCGTCGAGCAAACTGCCCCGACCCGAAGTGGCGGGGGTGAGCTGCATCTCGATGAGCATTTGACCGATCGCTTCGAAGGCCATTCGCAGGTGGCTCGTCTGAGCGCGCGCGCCCCCCGAGAAGTGCACGTCGAAGGAGCTGTTCGCAATGCTCGTCGCCCGCAGCGTGAGGCTCGTCACGAGATCCGATTTCAAGAGCCGGAGAGCGAAATCCCACGGCGCCGTAGCCCGGATCGAGCCGCATGTGTCGGCGTAGCCGATGCATCCGGTTCCGAACACACCGCCCGCATAGAGCGGATCGGCGTCGATGTGCTCGAAGCCGCTCGTTTGCTCCAAGACCGTGAGGACGTCGCGCGCGACCGTCTTGCTCAGATTTCCGTACGTGTCGTGGAGCTGCTCCAGATAGGCGTCGGTCCCGGTCGTGGAGACGCCTCGCTTCTTCCGGATGGCCTCGAGCACAGCGCGATCGGTGACGGTTAGCGGCAGGTTGCCTTCCAGAGGTTCGCCGTCGAACCCGACGGCCGGAACGTCGGCGCGCTCCCGAAGGCCCTGCCAAGCCTCCTCGCGACGGTCCGAAATGGTTGTTTCGAGCAGCGTCAGGCTGGACAGCGAATACGGTGTCGCGATGGCAGGCAGGTCGAGCGCGGAAGGCTTCGTCCCTCCCAGGGTGGCGTTCGGGACGGGCCTATCCGGAAAATGCGCCGCCATGTAGTTCGCAATCACCGCCTGGACGGAGGGGGCTCGGAACGTCGCGCCGGCCACACCGCAGATGCTCGCGATGCGCCCGCTCAAGTGCGACGCGGTGCCCTGATCGGCGCCGACCAGGAGGCACGCCCGCTTGAAGATCTCGTAGTTGGGATTCACCCACGAGTAGCCCCAAGGCCGGTAGATCTGCGTGCCGCCGGAAAGAGCGTTTGCGCCCGAAGCATCCGCAGGGTCTTCAGTGTTCCACGAGACGGGGCCCTGGAGCTTTCGCGTGCTGCTCGGGTCGTCGAGATCCGGTGTCGTCCCGTCGAAGCAACGGACCATCTCCTTCGAATATCCGAACGGGTGCACCCCACCCTCCGGCGGGCGAATGAGCTTGTCCACGCCGGCCGCGGTAAAGGGGGTGAAGAGGTGCTCCCAATTGCACCCACCGTCGAGCCAAATGCACAATAGCTTGGTCGGGCCGTTCGGTGTTGGCCCGGCGTGCGCGGGGCGAAGCCCGAAGCGCCCGAGCGCAGCGAGCTGCGCCGCACCAAGGCCAGCCAAGAGGAGGCTCCTTCGACTCGTTCGCATACGACCTCTAGTAGAAGATCCAATCCGGATGACGAATGAAGTACGAACAGGTGCCGACGTACCCGATGCGAGGCGTGGCGCCGGCTTCGAGCGGAACGAACACGTTGTCGTAGACGTCGTCGATATCGCCTTGTGTCGCCTCCACGGCGTGAAAATGCAGAAACCAGGAGGCGATGATCGACTTGACTTGCGCGGGGTCGGAGCTTCCCACCTCGATCGAGGCCCCCGGGGGCAGCAGGGCCTCGTTGCCGGGCTTGTCGAGGCCTTTCGCGCACCACCGCTGCGCGACCTGCGTCAGCGTACCGAGGAAGCTCGGCGATATGCTCGTATCGCCCTTCACCTGATACAGCGCCGACCCTCCGCCCAACGATTGATGACGCTCCGCCGGTAGGCCCTCGAACGGGGCGGGAGCCCAATCGCTCGACGTGATCGGGTAGTTGCCGTCGCCGAGCGATGTCTTGTGCAGGACGCTGTGGTTCATCGCATCCGTGAAGAAGTCCGCGTCGGATAGCCCGAGTTGTTGATAGAGCGCGCGCACGACGTCGTCGGCGCCCAGTCGCGCGATGCGCGGAGCGTCGATGGAGGGCAGGCGGTCCACCGTGTGCGGCGCGAGGTTCGTGACCCACGCGCGGATCTCCGTCATCGAGAGGCTCGCGCCGCCCTCCTCAACGAGCCCCGCATACGACGGGCCCGAAATGGGCATTTGGGTAAAAGCTCTGGTGCCATTGCCCTCAAGCAGACGAACGAGCTCGCTGTCGTCCGGTGCCCCGGGCACGACGAGCGACGGGTTGTAGGCGAGCAGCCCCTCGAAAGCTTCGATCGACGCGAAGTAGCCGCGGGAGCCGGACGTGTGGCACCCTTCGCAGGTCGGAGCCAGCCCGTCGAAGATCTTCTGATTCTGGGCGCGCTCCTCCGGCGACGGACCTCCACACGGGTTGCCACCGCCCGATGCCGATTCGTCCGTCGCGCCCGACTCGCAGCCAGAGGCGGACAGACACAAGGCCATAACGAGCCACCCGATCGCTCGCGTGGTCATCAGAGGCCCCTCCGGAAATACGTGGATTGCATGAGCGATCGAATGAAGGGCCGCACGAGCCTGCCTCCCTCGACGAACTCGTCTGCGAGGGTCTGGATGTAGGCCGCCTCCGTCGTCGGATCGAGGTCGCGCCCCAGAATGCGGTCGTGCATCCGTCGGACCATGCATCGATCGAACGCGCCCGCCGCGACAATCAGCTTCGCAAAACCGAGCGGCCCGACGGTGCCATCTCCGTGTTGGCCGAGCAGCGTCTCCTCCGGAGGCAGGAAGTCGAGGAACAGCGCATAAGGGTTCTCCTCCGCCTCGGCTTCCGTGGCCGGCGTCATGAGGGACCCGGGGCGGTACCACTTGTTCCATTGAGCAAACGGCTCCACGCCGTAGGGGTATTCACCTGTTCGCCACACAGGGTCCCATTGCCATTTCTCGCCGACGCCGGGCATGTAGTAGCTCGCACCCCAACCCTCGAAGGCGCTCCCTCTCTTCGCGAACCGCTTGAAATGAAGCGCCGCCGTGTCGATACGCGTGTGGCAGTGCTGGCACGGGCCCTCGCGCCCGGGGTCGGTCTCGTACGGGTTGAACTCGATCGCCGCTGGTGGCAGGAGCTCCTCGCAGGCGAAGACTTCGAGCGCACGGGCAGCGCGCAGACGCTC
Organism: Polyangiaceae bacterium; assembly: GCA_013361525.1. Lineage (GTDB taxonomy): Bacteria > Myxococcota_A > Polyangia > Polyangiales > Polyangiaceae > Xiheicaenibacterium. Next base: position 43,502 of record JABFXY010000136.1, read on the forward strand.
GCGTGGATATGCGTCGAGGAACCCCAGCGACGTGAGCGCACCGGCCGATGGGAAGCCGCGCGACGGGCCGGCTTCGGCTCGAGGATCGAACTTGTAGTCGCGCTCGGCGAGGAAGAACGGATTGCGAGCGGAGATAGTGTATTCGCGCCATGCCCACGCGTCGGTTCCCTCGTGCTCCGGGTCGACCGGAGGCGAGCCCATCGTCGCCGGGTTCCACCACGTATCGTCGTGCTGGAGCTCGAGGGCACCGCCGGCGATACCCTGACGAATGTATGCCGACTGCAGCTCGGTCGGCCCGACCGAATAGTCGGCGAGGACCAGATCGGTCAAAGGCCGGTCTTGCCAGACGATGTGCGCATAGAGGCGTGCCGGCTCCTCCGCGAGGAGGCGGCGCTGGCCCTTCGGGTTTCCGGCAATGAAGGGAAGGTAGCCGGAGGTCGTGCCCGTCCAACATCCGATTGCGTTGTTACCGCAGCCACAAGTCCCTCGAGGAACGCCGTCGCACTGCACTTCCACCGGGTTCCCATTGATATTTTCGATTCCCTCGTTCGTGGTATTGGCTGCCGCGCCGGCGAGCTTGAGCGTGGTGCCGGGCTCCCACCAGGGCTCCACGTCGATGGTCGGTGCGCCGGCGGCGCACTCGCTGTCGGGATTCGCGCGCCAGTAGTACATGGCCGCCCCGGCCAAAGCGGTACCATCCGGACACGGAACGACGAGCCGCTGCTGCTTCGGGCCGTACTCCGGCTCGTCTGCGGTGTTCTCGATGAGCGGGATGTTCATCCATTTCTGGGCGTGCTCGAAGGACAGGCGATAAAAGCGCGGGTCCTCCATCGCGGCATCGATGAACTCGTCGACGTAAGCGAAACGCGCGGCCTCGTCGGACAACGCTGTAATCTCCGCGAGCTGACCAACCGTCGGCGGGGCACCGACGAGGACGATGCTCGAGCGCCGAAGGAGCCGAAGCGGCGTCAGCTCGTCGTCCGGCTCCTCCCTCGGCGGTTGGGCGGAGCCGCCGCCGTTTCCCCCATCACAGGTTTCGTTGCCGTCGTCGGGTGTGGAGGTGCCCGCAGCGCCGTCGCACGCGACGAGGGTGAGGATGAGGGCGAGCCATCCTGATTGGGGTGGAGCCGTGGGGCGATAACGGAGTTTCTTCATGGCGCATCAAAGGGAAGTCGTCGGCTTGTAGAGGAAGACGTCCTGATTCGTGTCGTTCACGAGGACGAACACCCCGCGCGCCACGCTGTAACGGAATCGCCCGTAGGTACCGTTGGGCTGAGGCTCGCCCGGGTCGTCCCCCGTCGCCTCGTCGCGGCTCCACGTCCAATCCGCCGGATCAATGAAATAGACCGTGCGGCCGCCGCCCCAAACGACATATCGATCGAGCCCGTCCGCATACACGAAGCCGGGCCGCTCGGGCAGGCTCGGCGTGTCGACCCCTTGCGGGAGCATCTCGTGGGGCTGATCGGGTCGGGTGAGGTCCCAGCGGAGGAGCTCTCTTGTTTGCCGGCGAAAGAGGACCAGCTGATTTCGGGATCGATCGATATCACCGGTACCTTCGAGACCATTGACGCTTACGTAGGGCGTCCAAGCCTGGGCCTCCGGGTCGAGCTCGAGCAGGTGACCGCCGGCCGCGGGGACTACCCACAGATGGCCCGTCGCGTCGACGCTTGTGGCGCCCCGGCTCGCCTCCGGGTAGTCGGCGACACCGATCCATCGACTTTGCCCGAAGTCGTAGCAAAAGGTCCTCGGCGAGGATTTCTGCGCGCTCGGGTAATAGGATCCGCCCAATGTGCAGAAACGGTCACGCTCCGCGTCGAACCACAGCGTGTTGTAGGTGTGGGTCGAGCGCGGTTGCTGGTCGTCGAGGAACGGGGCGATCTCCGAAGCATCGCAGTGCTCGAATCGAATGTATCCCCCATCCACGTACGAGGGCGGAACCTGGACCGACTGAATTGGATAATAGCCGCAGGGCTCCAGGTCGATCTGTTGCATCGCCTCGGTGGGCTGCGACCCGTCCGCGCCGTCCGGCAGCTCGGTGAGGCGATCCCATCGCATCTGGCCGAGGTCGAATGCGAAAATGTTGTTGTAATAGGAGTCGGCATGACCGCCGCCGAAGACCAGCATGCGGTCTCGATTTGGATCCCATGTTGCGCCGCCCCAGGCGCCGACCACGCTCCAACAGAAGTAATTGTGAAATGGTGGCGGGCACACTTCCTTCATGGGTGTCCCCGACAGGGCCCGCCACGAGCCCGGTTCCATCTGTTCGATGATCTCGTCGACAGGGCCCGGCTGGGGCGTGGGATGAGGCTCGGCCCCCGCCGCGCCACCGACACCGTCATTACCGCCCAGCGAGCCGCCCCCGCCCGACGGCGCCGAGCCGCCCGCGACGGCGCCGCCGGCCCCACCCGTCACCGGATCGCCTGTGGAAGCATCGAGCCCGCAACCCGCAAGGCATGCGAGCGTCCAAGCAGCGATGGTGTTCGTCGTAGCGCGAGCGTGCATTCAGTCCGCCTGTGCCGTGAAGACAGCGGCGGGCACGTCCGCAGGATCCGTACCAATCGATTATCGGCTACGCGCGCCGCGTGGCGGGACATCGATGTCCCACACTTGGCATGAGCCGGGCGCCGGAGGTCCCAGGAGTGGTCAGAACGTCGATTCGACGCCGAGCCACGGTCCGCCGCGGAACCCGGCGGTCACACGGGTCTCGGCTTTCGCTGCGGGTGTGGAGTCGGCGCTGGTCGTTGTGGAGGTCACGACGAGGACGACGCCGGTTCCGAGCGCGGCGAGGCCGACGACGAAGGCGGCGGTGGATCCGTCCGCCCATGCGCGCGCCGTTTCGTGCGCGTCGACCCCGGCCTGATCCGCGCAATATCGCGTCGGGCAGACGGCATCTGCATCACCGCCGAGTGAAGCCGCACGCAAACCGGTGACCGTGCCGAGGATGATCCCTGCGACCCCGACGGATCCGGTCGTGATGCCCGCGATGAGCAGATCCTTGCGGAGCGGTGCCGACGGCGCCGGCGAAGGCGCAGGCACCGGTTTCACCGGCGCGACGGGGAGATCCTCCAAACGAGGCACGTCGACGGTGACGACGGAGGGCCCCTTCGGGACTTCGATGGTCGTCGACCAAGAGCGCTTTCCGGGAGCCGACGCCTCCACGACGAGCGTTCCGGGATCGAACGGTATCGGCGAGCCGAATGTCCGCACCTCGCGACCGTCGATTTCGAGCGTCAGTCCCGCGCCATCGACCGGCCGAATGACGACCTTGGACAGCGTCTTCTCGAGCTCCTCCGCGCGTTGTCGGGCGTGCGCTTCCCGCTCTTTCTGGCCCGCGCGGCCAGCCTGCCTCGAGGCCTCGCTGAACTCGACCCACGCGGTCGCGGTCTTGCCTTCGTCCTCGTGGCACGTTGCGAGGTAGACGAGCGTGCCCGTCTTCGGATCGAGGCGCTGGCTCTCCGCGAACTTGATGCAAGCTTCCGGCGTCTTGCCGTCGATCGCGAGCCCTTTCGCCTCGCGAAACAAGGCCTCGGCGGCCGCGCGCTCCTCAGCGGTGGGCTCCGCGAGCGCGACGGAATGGTGCATCACAAACGAAGCGACGACAGCGATTGCGAGACAGGGAGAAGAAGCGGAACGACGCATTCAGTCGCGCTCTCCGAGATCGTAACGGGATCGCTTTCCAGCCGTGGGAGGCGGCAAGGGCGCGCGCGTGACCGGCCGCACGGAGGGTGCCGCGCGAGCCGAGGGAGCGACCGCCGCGGACGCGCTGGTTTGCTCGACGGCGCGAGCGGACGGTTCGATGGGAGGTGGGCTCGCACCGACGACGTTGGGCGCGATCGTCGTCGTGGGCTCGGTCTGCGCGGCCGGTGCCGCGTCGAGCTTTGCGGGTTGCTCGACTGCGGAGGAGCGTATCGAGCCGAAACCGAACCAACCCAAGGTCACCGCGGCGGCGACGCCCGCCACGACGGCGGCTCGACGGCGCGAGCCCGTCGAGCGCCTCGCATCGGCGGATAAAGGCGGCGCCGGATCTTCCGATCCGGTCGACTCGGCCTCGACCACCCCGGCAGCGAGCGGCGGTCTCGAGTCGTCGACGATGTAGCTCTCCGCCGCCGTGAGCTTGGCGGCTCGTTGTGCGAGCGTGGCGCTCGCCGTCGTCTCGAGCCACACGGCGACTTCACCCGACGATGCGACACCACAGCGCTCCAGCGCGAGCGCCATGTCGCGCGCGGTCTCGAATCGCTCGTCGGCAGAGCGGGAGAGGCCGCGTGCAACGATCGCCTCGACCCCGGCAGGCAGGTCGGGGACGTGGTCGCGTAGCGGCGGTATGGCGCCGGTGAGCACGGCAGCAAGGACACCGCCTTCGGTGTCGGCTTGAAAGAGACGGCGCCCGGCCAATGCTTCCCAGAGCACGATCGCTGCCGCGTAGATGTCCGCGCGCCGCGTGACCGCGCCTTGCTGCAACTGCTCCGGTGCCATGTATGCGAGCTTGCCTTTCACGACGCCGTCGCGCGTCGTGTGCGCGCGCCCAGCTGCCTTGGCCACGCCGAAATCGAGCACGCGCGCGGTGCCGTCGACACCGACGAGGATGTTCTGGGGTGAAACGTCTCGATGAACGAGCCCGAGGCTGAATCCTCGCTCGTCGCGCGCCTCGTGCGCGGCGTGCAGGCCTTGCAGCGCACCCGCGACGATGCCGAGCGCGACGCGCGGAGGCAGCCTGCCCGCGCCGCTCGACGCAACCTTGAGGAGCTGGCCGAGCGACTCGCCCTGCACGTACTCCATGACGAGAAACAATTCATTGTGGGTCGCGACGACGTCGAGCGTCGGCACGACGTTGGGATGACGAATCCGCGCAGCGAGTCGCGCCTCGTCGAGAAACATCGTCACGAACTCGGGATCGCGGGCGTAGGCCGGATGCAGCCGCTTGATGGCGACCGTTCGAGAGAAACCGACCGGTCCGACGAGGCGCCCGAGGTGCACCTTCGCCATCCCACCGCAGGCGATCTCCTCGAACAGTTGGTATCGCCCGATCTGTCGCGGCTCAGCATCGACCGCCATCGACGCGATGCTAGTCGACCGCTTCCGTTGCTGTCATCGGTCTGCACCACCCTTGGACGACTCGAAAGCGTGGGACGTGGATGTCCCGATCGATCAGGGGACGAATCCACGTCCACGCAGCGCTAGCAGCGCGAGGATGGCGGCGGCCACCACGAGCGCCGCGATGATCCAACGAGCCTGCGGCGCCCGAACCGGCGAGACGGGCGCCCCGGAAGGTTTCGGCGGTGGTTCAGTACGTCGAAACCGATCGGGCGTCGTCTGTTCGACGCGGATATTCGGCCCGGCGACCAACGGCGCGGCGCGCGTCTCTTCGAGCGCGCGACCAACGTCGGGGGCGACCGACGAGGCAGGCGCGTGGCGCGATACCCACTCGCCGACGAGCCGAGCGCTCGCGGCCGCACCGACGGCTTCGAGCGCAATGGCGAAATCGCGCGCCGTCGCGAACCTGTCATCGGGTTCTTTCGCGAGCGCCTTGAGCACGACGTCGTCCAATGCGTGCGTGACCTCCGCTGCCGCCGTGCTCGGCGCGACGACCGCCCCTTGCAGGGCGCGCGCGAGCGTCGCGTCGTCCTTCTCCGCATTTGCAAAGAGTCGTTTTCCAGTCAGCAACTCCCACAGCACGACGCCCATCGAATAGATGTCGGCGCGACGATCGACGGACTCTCCGCGGAGCTGCTCGGGCGCCATGTACGACAGCTTTCCTTTGATTTGTCCGGGTCTCGATTGATGGAGCCGGCTCACCGCCTTCGCGACGCCGAAGTCGAGTATCCGCGCGAGACCGTCCGTGCCGACCAAGATGTTTTGTGGGGACACGTCACGGTGAACGATGCCGAGCGGGCGGTCGTCGTCGTCGCGCGCCTCGTGAGCCGCGTGCAGCCCGGCGAGGGCCCCGAGCGCGATGCCCATGACGATCGCGATGGGCGGCCGTTCGGATCCGCTCGCATCCAGGAGACGCGCAATGGTCTGTCCGCGGACGTATTCCATCACGAGCACGAGCTCGCCTTCGTGGAGGAACACCTCGTAGACGCGCACCACGTTCGCGTGCTGCACACGCGCGGCGGTGCGGGCCTCGTCGAGGAACATCGCGACGAACTCGGGGCTCAGCGAGAGCTGCTCGCGGAGACGCTTGATTGCGAAGGTGTGCGAAAACCCCCCAGGGCCGTGGAGACGCCCGAGGTGAACGGTCGCCATTCCCCCCGACCCGATCTCGCCCTGTAGCTCGTATCGACCGATGACGCGCGGCGCCTCCCGGCTCGTCACGACCGCAGTCCGTATTTCGCAATCGCGCGCTGAATGAATTTGCGATTGAGGCCCGATTGCTCTGCGGCCTTGGTCGCATTGCCGCCCGTCTTGTCGAGGGCGGCACGCAGATAGGCCCGCTCGAACGACTCGACGAGCCTTTCGCGCGATTCCATGAACGGCAGCGACAGATCGACGGAAAAGGGAGAAGGCTCGACCGGCTGCGCGCCCGCGAACGTGGATGCATCGGGGTCGCCGAGCGACAGCGTGCGTGCGACGGCGTTGCGCAGCTCCCGGACATTGCCGGGGTAGGCCCTCGACCGAAGCCCCTTGAGCGCCGCCTCGCTCAATTCGACGGGGCGCCCCGCGCGCGACGCCATCGTGTCGGCGAAATGCCGTGCGAGCATCTCGATGTCATCGGGGCGTTGTCGCAAGGGTGGAAGCACCACGCGCACGACCGCCAATCGATAGAGCAGATCCTCTCGGAACCGGCCTCGCTGGCACTCTTCGGCGAGGTTTCGATTGGTGGCGGCGACGACGCGCACGTCGACTTTTCTCACCGCGTTCGACCCCACACGCTTCAGCTCGAGCTTCTCCAGGACGCGCAGGAGCTTCGGCTGCAGGTCGATCGGGAGCTCACCGATCTCGTCGAGGAACAATGTGCCGCCGTCCGCCGCCTCGAACGCGCCTTGCCGATCGGCGACGGCGCCTGTGAACGCACCTCGGACGTGGCCGAAGAGCTCGCTCTCGACGAGGCTACCGGCGACGGCGGAGCAATCGAATACGACGAACGGCCCGGCCGAGCGCGGGCTCTCCTCGTGAATGGCCTCGGCGGCGAGCTCTTTCCCGGTGCCGGTCTCGCCCTCCACGAGAACGGTCTCCGCGGTGGGTGCGATTCGCTCGAGCACCGTGAAGACCTGTCGCATCGCGGAGCTCTTGCCGAGCAGGGCACCGAAGCGATCCCGCGACGAGATCGGCAGGTCCGTGGTGCCGGAGGCAACCGACAACCGGAGCGTCGATGCGCCGAGCGTCAGCGTGGAGCCGTGCCGCGCGTATGCCTCGACGATCCGCACCCCGTCGAGCAGCGTGCCATTGCGGCTCCGCATGTCGACGACGCGGATCCCCTGGCGCTCGAGCCGAATGGTGAGGTGGTGGCGGCTTATCGCTCCGTCGAGGAGCACGAGGTCCATCCCCGGCCCGCTGCCGACGCGAATCTCGGGGCCAGCGAGCTGCGCGCGTTGCCCTGCGCACGGACCCGCCAAAAGCTCCATCCCGAGCGTCTTCGTGCGGAGCACGAGGCGGTCCCCGACCGTCAAGATCTCGGTAATGGCGTCGGTATCGGGCTCGATGCTCGGCACGATTACGTTCTTCGTTTGCCCGAGATCTCGTAGGCGCGCTTCGAGCCGACCGCTCTCGGGGGACGACGTCCGCATCGAGCGTGCGCGGGTACCACCGCAACACGAGAACCCTCGGCCCGTGCCGCGTCGCAGGGGGCGCGTAGCTCTTCCGGAGCGCGGAGGATGCGCATGGGCGGCGTCTACCGCACTTGAGGCGGAAAAGCATCCGGCCCCAGAGACCGCGAGCCTTCGTGCTCCTCGAAGATCCCGTCGCACGGCACGGTGCATCAGTTCTTCCAGGCGTCGCGCCTGCGGGGCACGTACCCGTTCCGCGTCACGCACAATTTCGATCTCGAGATCGATGAACAGGAAGGTGAAGACCTCCTCCAGACGATTCAGGCCGAGCTGCGCCGGCGCGATCGTGGCAACGCGGTGCGCGTGGAGAACGGCGTCGACGCCAGCGTCGCGCGGCTGTGTCGCGCGCTGCACCTCGATCCGAGGCAGGCCGACATCGGCGGCATTGCGCACAACACGATCTACGTGCCACGTGTGGATGCGACCCTGTCGCCCTTCATGACGACGCTGCCGCTGCAGCTTCTGTCGTATTACGTCGCGGACTTCAAAGGCACCGACGTCGACCAGCCGCGTAACTTGGCGAAGACCGTTACCGTGGAGTGACGGTTTAGCGCGGGTTGGTGAGGCGCCGGATGCGGCTTTCGCGTCCGGCGTTTTTCGTCCATCGAGACCGCGGCGAGGACAGTTTCGTGCTCAGCGCCGAAGCCCGGAAAATTCGGATCGACTGGGACCGTGAATACTCGTGATGCGAGATAGAAAAATGGGCCAACTCATGGTTCGGAGCCCGGACCGAGAGCGTGGGGTCAGCACGACGGTTCATCACCGACTCGAGTCGACTGCGACGCGAGCGCGTGGCGCAACGAATGCACGATGTAAGGCCGCCATAGCGGCGGGCCTGTCCGTCTTCTTGGGTTGTGATGCCGAGGTCGAGACGATCCCTGAGCCCGATCCTGAGCCGCCCCCGCCCGCGAATGGCGACGTTGATGTCTGTGCGATGGTCAGCTTCGAGGGGGCCGAGGATCTGTGGGCGACTGCGGATGCAAATGGCGCTCGATACATAGCACTGACATTCGTCGGCTCGGCCGAGCTCGGAGGGGAGAAGATCTCGAGCTTCGATAACGACTCTGGCGATATCCTCGTCGCCAAATTCGACTCCGATTGCGAGCTCCAATGGTGGCGTGTCTACGGCGCTCCATACCTCCAGCGAGCGCGCGCGATCAGCATTCGCAACGATGGTGAGATCTGGCTCGCCGGCGAAGTGACCGTCGGGATCGTTCTGGATCCCCACACGCTCACAGGCAGCGGAGGCTTCGTCGCCCGGATAAGCTCCGAGGGGGACGTCCTCTCGGCCGAGCTGTTCGATGGAATCTCGATCGAGCGGGTCGCCCCTGCGCCCGATGACGGCCTGCTCCTACTGACGGATGACAACGGGACGCTGGGGACCGACCTGACCTTCCGCCGCCTCGACCCCCTCGGGGCGGAGATATGGTCAGCACCGTTCGATGGCGACAATCTGCATTTTGCCTTCGGTGCCGACGGTCGCATTGCAGGTGTTGCGTCCTTCGATTTCAACGGCGACCTGGACCTGTCGCAGGTTGGAGGGCCCGTCCTCACCGTCGGCGAAGGAGCATCCCACACTCATGCATATCTGTTCCTGCTCGACGGCATGGGTCAGTACGTCGATGGTCACCAGCTCGACGCCCAAAACGTAGGGATTCAATCGCTCCACGGTGACGACCGCGGTGGTTACGTTGTCGCGGCGACGGTAGTAGGAGACGTCGCTGTCGATGGTCAGGTGTCACTCCCGGTGGGAACGGGCAACGATGTCTGGCTCGGTCGCCTCGCTCCCAACCTTGCAGTGACGACGATCGGACGCCTGGGTGTCGTCGGATCGGACTCTGCACCGGTTTCCGGGCGAGACATCAGCGTGGCGGCCGCCGGCCCAGCCGAAGGCGGTGAGCGGATGCTCGTTTGGTCGGGAGGCTCGATCTCCGACGGAAATGGCGCGCCATTCGAGATCGAGGGTGATTCGACAGGTGCCTTCCAATACCTGCTCGAGCTCGATGATGCCGCCGAGCTTCTGGATGCGCGCCCCATCCTGCGGGCCGAAGCCTGGTCTTTGCCCGAGCACAACGGACACAGCGCCGGTGTGGTACACCTCGAGTCGAACTCTACGCTCCGTCTCTTTTCGCCGTAGAGATCGCGGGGCTGCGAAAGAGGCCCTCGAGTGACCTTTTATGAGAGCGTCTCATAACCCTGTCCTGCGCCCTCGAAGCAGTGATCCGGCGCGCCGTTCTTCGCAAAGTCGCCGAGCACCGAGCGAAGGTCGGAAGCCTCGCGGCAGAGGCGAGCTACTTCATCCTGCCCCTCTTCGACGGAGGAAGATGACAGCCAAGATGGTCACGGCGTTGTCGTCATCGAGCGCCCCGGACGCCCCGAGAGAAGGCCGGCGCGAGCGTCAACGAGAGGACCGTCTCGTTGTCGTCGATCATTGTTGCGACGCAACGCGGACAACTCCTCGCCCCTTAACCCGGCCGGCCGCCGGGACTGCGACCTGGCGTCACGTGCGGCTCGGCGAGGACCGGAGTCCGACCGTCCGTGCCGTATCGGCGGAGGGTCGCGCGCGCCCGAGTGGAAGGCCACGGTCTGCCGCGCGATATCACGTCCGAAAGCCGCCTGGGGCGACGCGCGACTGCAGCCGGCTTTCGGAGGTGGGGCGTGGTGTGAATGCGGGTTCTCGGGGATCGTCGATGCACGGTGACCCATCAGCGATACCGGGATGACCCGTAGCGCGCGCGGGTCCACGCTCTCCGTCACGGAGATGACGAACTCGAATTTGCGCAAAGTGGCGGATGAGGCGGACGCACGAGCGTGTCTGTCGGCGCTGGCGAGGTCAGGGAAGACACTGGCGGATTGGGCACGGAGCAACCAGCTGGATGGGCGCTCGCTGCGTGCGTGGCAAATCAACTTGTCGAGGAGCGCGCCGAACAAGTCGGCGGCGAAACGTGCACGCTCGCGGCTGGTGGAGCTCGTACCGGTGGCGGCGCCGAGCGTGGCGCGCCGATACCTCATTCGCATCGGAGACACCTCAGTCGAGGTTGGCGATGACTTCGATGCAAGCTCGCTGCGGCGAATAGTCGAGACTCTTCGCGCGTGCTGACCCTGTCACCCGCTGTTCGCGTGTTCGTGGTGGTGGCGCCGCTCGATATGCGCGGTTCGTTCGACGCTCTCGCTGGCGCCGTGCGCCGACTCGGGCTGGAGCCGACCGGTGGCCACTTGTACCTCTTTCTCAACAAGCGACGGGCGTATTGCAAAGGCGCTGTGGTTCGACGGTTCGGGCTGGTGCGTGCTTGCAAAGCGGCTCGAGAGCGGGAGCTTCCAGCTGCCCGACTTCGACGAGGCGGAATCCAGGGTCCAGATCGATGGCGCGACCTTCGCTTCGCTGCTGGCAGGGATCGACTTCTCGGCCGCCCGGCGCGGCTGGTACCGGCGCGACACTGGTCGAATGGGGATCGACACGGATCTCCGCGCATGATCTCGTCACTCGGTGACCGACGCCGAGGCCGAGCAACTGCTGCGTGACAACGCGACGCTTCGCGCGTCGAATGCTCGGCTGAGTGAGCAGGTCGAGAAGCTCACCGAGCAAATCGCGAAGCTGACTGACCGCGTCGGCGAGCTGCTGGCGGTCGCGCAACGCAAACAGCGCAAGCGTTCTCCCGAGAAGCCTCCCTAGCCGAAGCCTGAGGTGGTGGGTGACGCGAAGCGCGCGTTCGATGCGAGACCAAGACCGCCCGACAAGCCTGAGCGCGCGAAGCCGGAGAAGAAGCGGGTACGACCTACCGGGCGCAAGCCATTGCCGCAACACCTCGAGGCCGAGGAGCACGTACGTCGACCCGACCGCTGCGGGCACTGCCCTAGCGCTGCGCTCGACGCAGCCGATGAAACGGTCGAGGAGAAGCTGCACGTCGTGAAAGAGCACCAGCGCCGTCGCGTCGTTCGGCGCACGACATGCCGATGCCGCGAGTGTGGCGGTCGCACCACGCCGCGTTCGTTGCCGGCGCCGTACGAGCGGTCGAAGGTCACGAGCGATTGGCTCGCGTGGTTCGTGCACGCCAAGTTCGCCTTGCTCTCGCCTCTCGATCGGATTCGACGCGACCTCGCCGAGCGCGGCGTCCCGTTGGCAATGGGCACGCTCGTCGGCTTCGTCGAGCGCGCCGCCGATCTGCTCGCCCCAATCGATGGCCTGCATTGGAAGCAGCTACTCGCCGGCTCGTGGATGGCGACCGACGGCACGGGGATCAAGGTGCTCGTTCCGCAGCTACCCGCCGCACACAACGGCTACATCGAGCTGTATCGCAATCGCGAATGCGCCGTCTTCCAATACGCAGCTGACAAAGCGAGCGACGACGTGGTCGCGAAGCTGCAAACTTTTCGCGGCACGCTCACCGCCGACGCCGAGCACCGCTTCAACCCGGTCTGCGAGTCGGCGACGTTGTCGAGGCCGGCTGCAACGCGCACGGCCGCAGGAGGTTTCGCGACGCCGAGCAAACGCAGCCAGCGCTCGCGGCCGAGGGTGGAGCATTCATCGGCGCGATCTATGGCGAAGAGGAGAAGGCCCGAGAGCTCGGTCTACAAGGCGACTTGCTGCGAGCTTATCGGCGCGAACGAATGCTCCCCATTGTCGAGCAATTCGAGCGCTGGCTCGTGGCGGTGAAGCCCACGCTGCTGCCATCCGAGCCGCTGATGGCGGCGGTGCAATATGACCTGTGTCACCGCGACGCACTCTTCCGGTTCATCGACGACCCCGCGGTACCGATCGACAACTCGCCGACCGAACGGGAGTTCCAGAACGTCGCCAAGCTCCGGCTCAACATGCTCTTTGCAGGCAGCACCGAGGGAGCGCATCGCGCTTGCGTACTCCTCGGAATCGTCGCTACGTACCGCGCAGTGGGTGTGCCAATACAAGCGTATCTCGCCTGGGCCTTCGATCGGCTGGGCACCCACCGCGATCTATTCGGCCTGCAGCTCGAAGAGATGACGCCAGCGGCCTTCAAGAAGACGCTCGGCTGATCTGGTTTGCTCTGCAAAAGCCCAGGCACACCCGCCGCCACGCTGCATCCCGGCTTGGCCGATCGGTCACTCAGCGACTGACGGAGGTCTCCTTCTCGACGCCCGACAGCTTCTCGGGATTGCGTATCGAATACACGCAAGTGACGCGGCCGTTCTCGACCCGCACCGCGACAACCGTGTCGAGCTCCCCATCCAGCCGCATGATGAGCGCGGGCCAGCCGTTCACCTCGACCTGGGAAAACTCCACCCGTGTACGGAACTGCGCCAGGCCGGCGCGGAAGAGACGGGCCACCCGCTCGGGCCCGACGACCGGCTTCGGCACGGCCTGTTTGATCCCGCCGCCGTCGCTCAGCGCGACGACTTCCGGGGAGAGGACGTCGAGCAGCCCCTGCAGATCCCCGCTCTCGATGGCTCGCTGGAACGCCCGCAGCGCGTCGCGTGTCTCGTCCGCCGATGCGCGCTCGCGCGGCCTGCGGGCGGCGACGTGGGTCCTCGCCCGGTGAGCGATCTGGCGAACGGCGGCGGGCGTCTTACCGACTGCGGCGGCAACCTCGTCGTACTCGACGTCGAACACCTCGCGCAGCACGAAAACGGCCCGCTCGGTCGGCGTCAGGGTCTCGAGCACGAGCATCATCGCCATCGAGAGGCTCTCGGCGAGCTCGACGTCCTCCGCCGCGCCGGCGCTCGTGAGAAGCGGCTCGGGCAACCACGGCCCGACGTAGTCCTCGCGTCGACGTGCCACGGTACGCAATCGATCGAGCGCCTTCCGGGTGACGACCCGCACCAGGAACGCGCGCGGATCGAGTACCTCCGACGGGTCGACGTTCGCCCAGCGCAGCCACGCCTCGTGCACGACGTCCTCGGCGTCGGCGACCGAACCGAGGATCTCGTAGGCGACGGTGAAGAGCAGGCTGCGGTGCGTGACGAACGGATCGTCGGTCATGCCAAAGACGTCTCCGGTGCCGAGTAGGTCGCGAGCGGCGAGAGGCCACACGCTTCCGCGTATTGTTCCGAATGGATACCGAGCGCGACGTTGTTCCGGGCCGCCAGGTTCATCATGGCAATTCGGGCCGTGAGCTCGATCAGCGCGGGCGCCCCTAGGTCTGCGAGCAGCGCGGCCGACATTTCATCGGTAACGGTGGGCGGCGTCTGACAGACGGCCTCCGAGTACTCCATCACCCTTCGCTCCACGGCCGTAAAAACGGTGGAATCGCGCCAGCGCGGAACCTCACGAGCTTTGATTGTATCGAGCCCGCGGTTGTGCGCTTGGAAGTACCCGAGGTCGAGGCAAAAGCTGCAACCGATCGTCGCAGCCGCGACCATCGTCGCGAAGGAGGCCAGATTCGGGTCGAGCTTGTTCCATGCTTCGACCTTCCGTCCGAATCCCATCATGTCTTTGAAGACCGTCTGGTTGTGCCACATCACCTCCGCGCTCCTCGGCACGCGTCCGAGCATCTTCTTCATCGCGAACTTCAAAATCCTGCCGTAAACGCCGGTGATCTGGGTCCCGGGAAGCCTGGTCTCGTGGGGCATGGGCGTCGTCCTTTCCGTGAGTGGCCATGAAGACGCCGGCCGCGAACGCCCTGTGACGTGAAATCGACAGGCCTCTTGGAATCGGATCGATTGCTCAATCCGCACCTTGGCGCGGCGGCGCGCGGCACGGGGGCGCCGCGGCCGAGCAGCCTCGCGCGCGCGGCGCGGCCGCCTGGAGGCGGCGCGTCCGAACGATTGGGCGGGACATAGACTATGTGCCGGGCTTTGGTGCGCCTCGGCAGCGGCCAAGCAGCCTCGCTCGCCACTGAAGGTCGACCTAAGCGACATTCTCCAACGCGGAGGTCCGAATCCAGGATTGCCACCCGGCGACCGGACGCCGTTCCGCAACATCGAGCGCTGCATCCCGCGTGGCGGGTAGTCCCGTGCGCTGGCTATCGCGGGACCGCCCGATTGCGACGCCTCCTTCCGACGGAGATGGCAATGACACCATGTAAGTGCAAGAGAGGTCAGCGCGCGCCGTCGGGAGCGGCTCGCCGAGCGCTACGCTCGAATGGGAGCTTTATGGCGAGCGTATCGAACCAGCGGGGCCGCTGAAGACACGGAGGTTGTGGTTAGAATAGTCGCCGCGCAAGCGGCAATGCATTTGTACGCATAAGACACTTCTTTCGGACATGAAGTTTGTTCACAGACGGATAGGCGCCCGCCGGCCGAGACCGTCCGGATGATCGTCGAGGCACGGTGCGGGCTGGCCCCCTTCGACAATGCAGTCGAACACGGCGGTGCACTCCGCGTTATCGGCGCAGCCCGCGGCGGTCACGCAGCAACTCGCGTTCTGACACGCTTCCCACGCGGCCTCGACTTGCGGCGGTCCCTGGACGCACCCGACGGGAGCGCCCCCTCCGCCGGCGCCACCCTTGCCCTCGATGGGGGCCCCGGCGGTTGCCGCCCTCGCCCACGCTGCCGCCGGTCGACGATCCGCCGGCTGCGTCGACCGGCGAGGAATCCCCGCAGGCTGCGAGACACCATAGAAGGATTGCGGCGTGTGTACGAACCGACGACGTCTACATCATCATCTCCGTGAGAAACCCTCGGTAAGCCAATCAACGTCTACGGGCCCCGTCCGAAGGACGGGCAGATTGCGCGCTTCACCGGGGCTCGTTCTGTTGATTCAACGCCGTGAAGAACACGATAGCGCCGTCGGACGGAGGTATTCGAGATCGCTCGTTGTCTCGCGTTAGCACGAGTACCTCGTTCGCCCCATCGACCTCCAGGCTGTCGGCGTAGCCCGCGAGGTTGTCGTTCTCCAGAACCGTGTCGAGCGACGTAAGAAGCAGTGGAGCGTCGCCGGGCGCAGCTAAGGTCGTGGGTCACCCAACGACCGTTGTTTCTATGGTGTTCTCACCGCGCATCGATGCGACCGCGATACGATCGTTAGTATCGAGTCATCCGCTGCGGAACATGGCAATAGGGACTAGCCATTTTTGTCGCGCATGATGTCTACCTGCGAATTGGAGGATGTGTCGGCTGCCGCCACGGCTTTGCATACCGAAAAGAGTGCCGCGACGGAGCAGTTCGTTACACGTCGCCGAGACGAATCTCGCGCAGCACGGTTCGCTCGCTGCCACGCACCATCACGAACCGCTGGACGGCGCCCGCGGCCACGCTCGCCTGCGCCAGCTCGATTTCGCAGCACATCCAAATACACCCTGCTTGCGCGTCGAACGCGACGTCCGGATAAACGACCGCCTCGTCGACGCCCGGTATCGTCGTTTCCACGTCCAGGCGCTGTACGCCCTCCAACTCGAGCGGAACACGCACCAGGAGCACCTCGGCGCCCACGAGCGAGCCTGGATCGAGCGGCTGCGCGAGATCGACGATGCCCACACGGACCGCCGCGCTCGTTCGCATCCGCTCGGCGTCGTCGGGGAGAACCACGGGGTGGATTGTTCCTCGAGCCGCCAGGGCGACAATCTGCTCGCGAAGTGCGAGATAGAACGCCATGCTGTGCGTCGCCTCGACGCTCGACGCTCCGAACAGCGCCTGCTCGAGCTGCTCCGCTTCCGCGTCATCCATCTCGCCCGACGCGTAGGCGTCGAGGAGGGCCGTGTCGGTCTTCGACCCGCTCACGGTAGATGCCTCTGCGCGGGAGCTTCCACGCATTCGCGGAGAAGGTCGAGCGCTCGATGACGCACGACACGTGCGTTCGCCTCCGTGAGGCCGAGTGCCGCGCCAATCTCGGCGTTGCTCTCACACTCCACGAAGGCTCGACGCAATAGCTCACGGCTCCGCTGCGTGAGTCGCCCGAGGCAATCCTCGAGGCGGGCTCGGCTCACGAGCTCGGACGGCTCCCAGGTCGCCTCGACGAGCGGACCATATCGCTGCCACAGCTCGTGCCGCCGCTCGCCGAGCCTCGCGCGCTCACGGGCCAGGTTGCGGCAAATCCCGAGCGCGAACAAACCAATTAGCCCGTGGTCTTCGACGCGCCCAGCGCGCATTGCTTCGATCAAGAGCAGGAGCGCATCCTGGACGAAATCGTCGACGGCATCACGCGCGCGCAGCCGACGTGTCGCGAAGAGCCGTATGGCGGGGACGACGCGTTTGCATACCTCGCGCTCCGCCACTTGGTCGCCGCGTGCCGCTCGTAGGACGAGCGCCGAAAGCTCCTCCCCCGAATTAGAAGACGCGGCCGTTGTGCTCATGAGCCTGCGCGTTCTTATGCCCCCGCACAGGCCGAGTCCAGGCTGTCGGCGACGCGGGCGGCTTTGCAACACCCTGCTCGCGATCGCACAGTTGACCGCGGCGCCGCCCATCTCGATAGCCGGCGGCAATCAGCGATCAACCGAGGGATTGATGAAGTTGGCCCATCAGGGATTGGTACACTCGCATCGGACAGAGCTTTAGGTTTGCGACCTCGAAGCGACCCCCGATGCGAGGGTGGACGTGCCAGCCGAGGCACTCATCGTTCGAAGGAACGAGGCCGTGCCGGTCGGCAATCGCAAGCCAGCTCGCGGCGAACGTCTCGTCCAGCCACTGCGCCGACTTGTTGAGCTGGTTGTATTCGTCGGCGCTTCCCGCGACTTGGAACAGGTCGCCCTCGAGCATCGAGAGGGCCCACAGACTTCCATCCGGGGCGCCGAAGACCCAATCGCCGAGAGCCGAGATGAAGAGCGGCGTCATGCTCGGTGGCACGCGCCATCGCCAGTCCACGAGGAGCGCCGGGGCATCGTACTCGGACGCGTTCATCATCAGGGGTCGCATCCCGCGGACCGTATCAGCTCACGTGGCGGCGGGTGTAACAGCACATTACTGCGTTGCTCGTCCGCGCGCCTCGCTCGCGAGGGTCTTCGCAATGTCCTTTTCCGACGCGATGACGTTGCCGCCGCGCGCGACCTTGTCGGCGGCCGCCGCAATCGCGTCGCGCTCGGTCTTGCCGACCATTTGCGCCTTCACGTAGCCGCGCAATTCCCCCCAGGAGCCGAGGCGGTCCTCCCACCCGTCCCTCGTCGCAGCCGCCTTCTCGAGCCGTTTCACGAGGGAGGGATTCACGACGGAGACTTCCTTGTCACACTCGAGCGAGACCAGCGCGCCGAGCGCCTCCGACCACTCTGCGTCGTCGTCGACGACCGCCTTGCCGAGTAGCGGACACGCTTGCTCCGCGCGGTCATTGGCGTACGACAAGAGGTCATAGCTCGTATGTCGGAGCTCGGTGGAGGTGGCAGTCGTCTGAAGGAGCGCGAAGTCGATTGCACCTTTCGGGACCGGCTCCGTCATGCCGAACCAATAGAAGGTATGGAGCAGCTCGGCCGTGGCGACGCCTTCTTTGGCGGCATCCAGCTCCTCGAGTACGGCAAGGACTTCCTTTTCCCGCTTCGCGTCGACGGCACGCACATCGTCGAGGGCACGCGCCAGGGCGCCGCGCGCCTTTGGATCCTTCTCTTTCTCCACAGCGGGAAGCACGGCGTCGAACAATCGCGGGCTGAACGCCTTGCGCTCCTGCCTGGCCGTCGACGTGTACTTGGCCAGACAAGAAGCCGCGAGCACGCGCGTCGTCGACGCCACGTCGCCGAGCGCCTGGAGACATGCGTCGAAGGTCTCCGAGCTCGCATGGGACTCGACATATTTCTCCAGCGCGCGATCCGGCGGACATGGATGAAGGAGGCCGTTTTCTTGGATCTCGCATTGCTCGGTCGACTTGAGCAGCGCCGCGAGCTCGGCGGGGACTGGCGGCGCGCTCGACGTGGACGTGGTGCTTGCCGGTGTTTTGGCGCTCGTCGCGTTCGCGACGGTGGTTTCCACAGCCGTGGGGTCGACGCCGTTGCCCGAGGAAGTAGAGGTCTGGCCGCATGCGACGGCGAGGGCGAGCAGCCCGAGGAATGCGGCGTGTAGCGAGCGGATCATGGCGGTCAGAACCTACCCGAAAACCGCAGCGAAAGGACGCGGACGCCGAGTTGGCAGACCCCGCCGCAATCGAAGGACCGCGCGCATCCGTCGACGGGGTAGCGCAGTTCACTCCCCGGCTGACTGGAGCAGAGCCGCCCGCCGGTGATGGGTATTACCCACTCAGCCCATATCCTCGCTGACCGACTCCTTTCGGACGGCGGCCAATAGGCGCTGAACCAACCCCACGAGCCGGATCGGGACATGCGACTTGGAGAGCACGGCGTCGACGAGGGGGTCCCCGGAAGCGCGCTTCAATAGCGTCTCATCGGTCGACACGACGATGACGACGAGCTGCTGCAAGCTGGCGTTCTTGCGTAAGACGCCGACGAGCTTGTCCCCCGACAAGCCCGGCATGCTGATGTCCACGATCACCGCTCGAACCTTGTTACGCAAGATCGTCCGGGTCGCGCCAATGGCGGATGCTAGCTCGAACACTGCATATCCCGCCTCGGTGAGCAGCGACACCATCGTCGCTCGCGCAGAATCCGAATCGTCGATGACGAGGACGGCGCCGCGGGCATCGTGAAGGGGATTGTCGGGCGAGCTTCCGAAGCTGTTGCGGCCGACGACACTCATCATTACTTCCTTTCGTCTCGAATTTGATCGGCCGCGGCCGGGTGTAGCATCGGGAAGTGGCGTGTTTTTGCGAGGCGAGCGGCGATCTCCTCCGGTGGGCAGATGTGGCTCACGGCGCCGCTTCGCGCCGCCGAGACGGGCATGCCCGTCGCGACACAACTGGCTTCATCCTGAGCCATGGTAAAGGCCCCGGCCGCGCGCATGGCGGTCATGCCGGTCGTGCCGTCCCTGCCCATTCCCGTCAATACGATGCCGACAGCGGCGGGACCGACGTGCTGCGCGACCGAATGAAAGAGGGTGTCGACAGCCGGCCGTTGGTGATGAATCGGGGCGCTCTGATTCAATAGAATCGTCCGGGCGTCGCCGAGTGTGAGGTGGCGATCGCCGGGGGCGATGTAGACACGACCCGGGCGCAACGTCCCGCCATGCCTTGCCAGCTCGACCGGAAGGGAAATTGATTGCCCAAGCCACTTCGCGAAACCCGGAATGAACTCGGCACCCATATGTTGCACCACGAGGATGGGCGGAGCGATGCTGGGATTCGCGAGCTCGAGAATGCGGCGCACGCAATTGGGCCCGCCTGTCGAGGCACCAATTGCGATAACCGTCGCTTCGGCCTCCCCCACGGGAGGCCAGCTGCTCGGCGCGCGTCCCCGCGCATTGCCGGCCTCCGGCTCCGACCGTCGACGCGTCCGCGCATGAAACCCGATGACCCGGACGGATGCTGCCATCCTCATCGTGCGCAGGAATGTATCTCGTTGTTTCGTGTCACAGAGATTCATGATGTCGGGCTTTGCGATGACATCGATGGCGCCGGCGCTGATGGCGTCGAACGCATCGGGGGAGCCGGCGCCGATGGGCCGGGCCGTCACGACGACAATCGGCGTTGCGGCGATTGTCATGATCTCGCGCGTCGCTGCGATGCCGTCGCCGTTCGGCATACCGATGTCCATCGTCACCAGATCGGGTCGAAGCTCCCGGACGAGATCGATACATTGGCGACCAGTCGACGCGGTACCGACGACCGCGAAGTCCGGCTCGCTGTCGAGGATGACTTTGAAGAGCTCGCAAGTAAACGCAGAGTCGTCGGCTACGAGCGTGCGGATAAGTCTCAGTTCGTGATCTCCGGTGGATGTCATAACAATCGATCGAGCGTTTCGAGCAAGAGATCTTGGCGAAACTCTGCCTTGCCGATGTAGGCGTTCGCGCCGGCGTGCAACCCCCGTCTGCGATCCTCATCCCCAGCGAGCGAGCTCACGAGTACGACCGGCAATCCGCGCAGCCCGGGATCGGCCCGCATTCGCGTTACGAGCTCGATCCCGTCCGTATTGGGCATTTGTACATCTGATAGAACCAAATCGAAATGGGATTTGCGCAGGCGAGCGAGCGCGTCCGTGCCGTCGACGGCGATCTCCACATCGTAGCCGACGGCTTCGAGAATGCTCTTTTCGAGCGTGCGCGTCGTGACCGAGTCGTCGACCACGAGAATTCGCCGCCGCGTGGGAGCCTCGTCACGGGCGAGGTCAAACCGTGTCGCACCGAAGCCGTGGCCCAAGGCGCGCAGCAGATCGGCCACGGCGAGAAGCGGCACGATTCGTCCCGTCGCGAGGACCGCCACGCCCGCAATGTTCGGGACACGTTGAAAAAAATCGCCGAGCGGCTTCACGACGACTTCTTGCTCGCCGTCCACAGCGTCGACGACGAGCGCGATTCGGTCGTTTCCGGACGCGATCACGACCGCCGTGAATCGTTGCGACCCGTACGTCGACGGCGTGAGCGCGAGGATATCGTTCGCCGACACGATCGACACCGGCCTGCCGGCGAGCTCCACCGCAGCGCCGCCGTTGACCTGGCGAATCGATCCGGCTTCCACGCGGGTGACTTGCGCGATGCTCGTGACGGGAATACCGAGTAGCTCACCACCGGCTCGAACGATGAGGACACGCATCGAGGTCAGGCTCGCCGGTAGACGCAACGTGAAGCAGGTCGCGGTGCCGGGACGGCTCGTGATCGCAACGCTTCCGCCGCAACGTTCGATTGCGACACGGACGGCGTCGAGGCCCACGCCACGCCCCGACAATGCGTCGACTTTGCTCGATGTCGACAAGCCTGATTGGAAAACGAGGTGGCGCGCGTCGTCATCGGACAGCATCGTTGCCCGCTCCGGTGAGAGGAGCCCTTTTTTGACCGCCGTTTCGCGCACGCGCGTCGCATCGATGCCGCGACCATCGTCGGACACTTCGATCTCCAGCCCTCCGGGGCGCGCCGCTGCGGAGAGCACCACACGACCGATGGCCGGCTTTCCGCTAGCGAGCCGCTCCGAGGAGGGTTCGATTCCGTGAGCGACCGCGTTGCGCAATAGGTGCATGACGGGATCCTTCAAAGCTTCCGCGAGATCGCGATCGATCTCCGTCGCCGCCCCTTCGATGACCAGCGACGCCGACTTGCCGAGTCCCGACGAGACATCCCGTACCAATCGCGAGAACGGCCCGAACACGACGTGGGCCGGTAGCATTCGCAGCGAGCGAATCGAGTCGGCGAGCCCCTGTGCGATGATCTCCAGTCTTTGCGCGTGCTGCCGGGCGGATCGTTCGAGGTCCCCGCACGCTCGCGCCGTCGCCTCCAGCAGAGTTCGACCTTCCGCTTCGGCGCGGGTGCCGGCCGCGCGGATGTCGCGACCACCGGAGTGCCGACCGCGCGATTGAAGCAACGCGAGCCGCTCGATGCTCGCAGCCATACGCCCGACCTCAGCCGTGCGCGCCTCGGCCTCGGACTTCAGTTGGACGAGCTCCTCGATACCAGCGACGAAAGAATCGATTTTTGCCATCGGTACGCGAATGGCGCGAGCAGCCAGCTCGGCCGCGACCGCCGGTGCCGCGGTCACTTCGGGAGGTTCGCTCTCGACCAAAGGGACCGATTCGCCGAATACGCTCGCGAGCTCCGCACGGGTCGGCCGCCCAGCCGGGATCGCCGGCCGGTCGCCCCCAGTCGCGGCTTCGATCTCCGCCTCTGCGGCATCGAGCAATCGAAAGAGGAGGTCGATGGCGGGGTCCGACACGACCGCACCGCTCCCGAGGGCGGCGGCGACACACGATTCCCAATCATGCATCAGCCGCTCGACGCTGGCGAGCCCGGCGACCGCGGCACTGCCCTTTAAGCCGTGCGCAATCCGCATCATGGCCGGAAGCGATGTTTGTGCGCGCGCACGATCGGCCTCGAGAGCGATGAGCTCGCCGTTCAAGACCTCGAGCTGCTCTTTGGCTTCCGCATGGAAGAGGCCGAGGAGCTCGGCGCGACGATCGGAGGGGATCATCGTTCTACCGCTGGTAGTGCGCCGTTGCCGACTTCAGCTGCTTGGAAACGGACGCCAGCGTGTGCGCGGCGGTCTCCGTTTGTTTGGTGGCTTGTACATTTTGCCGGGAAAATTGCTCGATCCCGGCCATTGCTGTCGAGATTTGCTCGATACCGTTGCTCTGCTGCCGAGCGGCCGCGGCAATCTGTTTTGCAGACTCGGCCGACGACGTAATTGCGCCGCTCAGGGTGGCCATGATTTCGCCGGCCCCGGTCGCGAGCTCGACGCCTCGGTCGACGCGCTTGTTCCCCTCTTCGGTCACCATGACCGCGGTGTGCGTCGTCCGTTGAATGTCGCTCAGAATGCTCCGGACCCGCTCGGTCGCTTGTTGTGATTGCTCGGCAAGACTCTTCACCTCACCCGCGACGACCGAGAAGGCCTTCCCGGCCTCGCCGGCTCGGGCCGCCTCGATGCTCGCGTTCAGCGCGAGGAGACTGGATCGTTCCGCGAAATCATCGACCGTCGAAATGATGGTCCCGATCTGCTGGGTCTTTTCGCTGAGCTCGAGGATCGTCGCGGCAATATTTTGAACCTGCTCGCGGACGTCATTCATACCTTGCACGCTCTGCCGAATGGCTTCGAGTCCGCGCGCAGACGCGTCAACCGACCGGCTCGCTTCGTCGAGCACGCGTCGGGCGACGTCCGAGACTTGCTCCGATGAACGCGAGAGGTGTGTCGCGGTCGTCACCGTTTCACTCACCGAAGCCGCCTGTTGCTGGAGCGCAGCCGCTTGTTCGGAGACGGTCGCCTGCAGCTCCGCGACCATCTGTTCGATCGATGTGGTGGCCGTCGCGATATTGCCGGTCATCTCCTGGAGGGAGCCGGCCATCTGATTAAAGGAAGTGCCGAGCTCGCCGAGCTCGTCTCCGGTTTTTACGGCGACCCGCGTCCGCAAATCTCCGGCAGCGATCGTCCGCGTCCCGGTGGAGAGCTCGCCGACCGCCCTCATGATCTGGCCCGACATCGTGCGGGCGACGATGAACGCGAGGATCAGGGCGCCGCCGAAAAAGACGGCTACGAGTACCTCTGAGCTTCGCGCCACGGCCTCGCTCGCGGCGCTTGCCTCGTCGGCTGTTCGAGCCGCCCGCTCGACGAGCCCCTCGAGGCTCTCCTCGATGGCGCTCGTCTGCGTGTGCAGCTCACCGTCGAGTCGCACGAGCTCTTTCATCGCATCGACCGCTGCGTCGAACTTCGCGAGGTATTGGTCGAGCGCCGCGACCACTCGCGTCGCGCTCTCGGGGCGAATTCGAGGAGCCGGCTTTGCCGCGGGAGCTTCCGGCGCCGTATCCCCTTCCTTTCCCTTCGCTTTCGACTCTTGGGGTTTGGGCTCCTCGGCAGGTGCCGTGCTCGCGGCGATGGCGTGCTCGCGAGCCTGCGATAGGAGCGTGTGGACCGCGTCGACGTATTGTTGGTTCGAGCGTAGAAGGTAATTCTTTTCGTTTCGTCGGATCTGAAGGATCAGGACCGTCAGCTTGTCGTCGTGCTCGGCGATTGCGATCTGCTCCGCGTCCTGGGCGGCCTTTCGGAATTCGCTTTGTAGCCCCGTCTCGGCATCTCCGCGCTTCTTGTGTGCGGTCACCGCTGCCTGGAAGCCGGCATGGTATTTGTCGAACGCAGCCGACACGGTGTCGAGACGCTGACGAAGGTCGGCATCATCGGCCTTCAACTTGCTCTGTAGGCGCGTCGCAACTTGCCGCAACTCGCGGGTCTGGTCCTCGTGCAGGGTCTCATACTTTTCGTCCGATCGAGCGAAGAAGTCTTTTTCGTGCCTTCGTAGCTGGATGAGGTGCGTCAGCATCGTTTGGGCGTCGAGCGCCGCGTGCTGGAGGCGATCCTGCTCGCTCGATAGCCGCGCGTCCTCTTGCATCCTGCCGAACACGACGGCGCCGAGAATTGCGACAACGACGATGACAGCGCCGAATGACGCATACAGTTTGTTCTTCAATGACCACGTCATGCGCGAGACTCCGAGGGTTTCTGAGAGGCCGCAGCGAGCGACCGAACGCGATTGGCAAGTTGCTCCGCCGAAAGAACCAATGTGAGATCGGGAGCGATGCCTCGAATCAGACCGAAATCAGTTTCGGAGGAGGCGGTATCGAGACGGGAGAGGTCGATCCCCGCTACACCGTCCAGGCGGGTCGGCTCGATGCCCAATCCGGCGGCGGGCTCCGCGAGGACGATGATGGTGCCGG
Organism: Polyangiaceae bacterium; assembly: GCA_013361525.1. Classification (GTDB taxonomy): domain Bacteria; phylum Myxococcota_A; class Polyangia; order Polyangiales; family Polyangiaceae; genus Xiheicaenibacterium. Next base: position 68,329 of record JABFXY010000136.1, read on the forward strand.
AGCGCTCGCCGGCGCGTGCTCCATTCACGATCCGAGCAGGCGACCCTGATCGCTCCATCGGTCGGTCGAGCCGTAGGAGGTGCGCGATATCGAGGACGCCGATGATTCGCCCTCTGTGGGAAAAAGCGCGCTCGAGGTGCGCGGGTGTACAAGGGATGCGTGTGAGCCAGGGCGGTCTCACTACGGTGTACACCGCGGGCAGCTCGAGGGCGAAGCGTGCGCCGGCTACCACAAAGCACAAGTGGGGTGTTCCCGTCGAGGTCTTGGAGAGGCTCGCCGGCCGCGCGAGCTCTCTCGCGCGCTGCTCGAAAATGGCTGCGAGGTCGTCCCCTTCGGAAAGATCTTGGTTCGACACTATCGCTTCTCCGATAGCAAAAGAGAGAGTTGCTGCGCGGCCGCCGTCCAAACGCGTACCTCGTCGTGACTCTTGAGGTTCACCCCGCTTCGAGCACCAATCGCGACGGCGTTGCGCAAGTGCCGAATCGCTTCGTCGGTCCTGCCCGCTCGACCGACGAGGAGCCCAAGCCGTACGTGGGCATCGATGAGATTCGGCTCCAGGTAAATCGCTCGGCGGTAATCCTCCGCGGCGCGAGCGTCATCTCCATTCGCTTCGTGCATTATTGCGCGGAGCGCATACGGCTCCGCAGAAACATCTCCGTCATCGATCAGCGCCGTCACGACCGCAAATGCGGATCGAACGTCGCCGCGATCGGCCAGCGCTCGGGCCTCTTCCATCCGCTTCGGTGGTCGAGGCGGGCGCGGCGCGACCGGGCTTTTGCCGCCGACCGGCTGGAAGATGCCATTGTGAGGCGCGACATTGCGAGTCGAGGGTCGATGAATCGGCGGCTTGGCAGGGAGCGCGAAAACCGCTGCGGCCGGGGCTTCTCGTTCGACCGGAACGACGATCGGAGCGGGTGGGCTAATTGCGACGAGCCCCGCGCGAATACGAATCTTCGCGCCGGACTCGGGCAGCGGATCCGAGGGCCCGGTGACCCAAACCCCATCCGCCGCGAGGGCCGACAACAGGTTTCGACGGAGCGTCTCGCGCGCCGAACCATTGAAATAGATCGAAACGTTTCGGCAAAGGATGAGATCGAACGGCGCTCCGGCCGGAGGTGCGGCCCCCTCTTCGGCGAGGTTGTGCAACTCGAACGTGACCCCCTTGCGGAATGTCGCTCGAAGCCGATGCTGTCTCGGCCCGGCCACCGTCTCGAAATATCGCTGTCGGTCCGCCTCCGAGGTCGCGCGCATCGACCACGAGCCGTATTCGGCAGTTCGTGCCACCGCGAGCGCCTTTGCATCCACATCGGTTGCGACGAAGGACAGAGACCAACCGGGTTCCTCGTCCCGGAGAAGCTCTTTGACGAGGATGGCGACCGAGTAGATCTCTTCTCCGTTCGAGCAGCCTGCGCTCCAAATTCGTAACGTCCGAGACGACCGCCGCGCTTGGATGAGCTGCGGCAAGATCTCCCCCCGAAGCGTATTCATCGCAGGCTCGTCACGAAAGAAGTACGATTCCTTGATGGTCGCGAGCTCGATGAGCGCCTGAACGAGCGGCGCCTCGAGCGGAAGACTCGCGAGGTCGGCCAGAAATGCGGCCGGGTCTTGCACGCCGCAATGGATGGCTATTCCCATGACGGCTTCTTGAACGCGAGCGACCAATAGCGCGTTGGGGTCGTGTCCGAACCGCCGACTCAACAGCGTCGCGAGCTCTTCACGCCACGGGGAGGCTTCAGTCGTCTCTAGGAACATCGAATGCCTCTACATCCGGCACCATGGGTCGAGTGGATTCCAATGCTCCGGTGACGGCTTCCCATTCGCTCGTTGTGAGAAGCTCGGCCACATCGAGGATTTGCACGACCTCTCCTTCGATGGTTGTAATCGAAGCGATACACGAAGCCCCGGCGAGTACCCCGCTCGGTGCGACGCTGTTTTCCCCGGCGACCGCGACGACGTCGAGAACCTCGTCCACGATGATTCCGACGGTGCTTCGAGGCAGCACGAGGAGCACGATGGCGGTTCCACGCGCTGCGAAGGACACCGACTGGCCGAATCGTATGCGAGCATCGATGACCGGAACCAAAAGCCCGCGCACATCAATCGCGCCGGGGACGGACGCTGGCAGGTCGGCGATCGGCGTCACTCGGACATACCGGACGATTTCCTTCACGTTGTGGATGGGTACGGCACAAAGCGCCGCTCCGACGCGGAATCGAAGCGCATGAAAGTCGGCGCGAATGGCGCGATCGATTTCGGCGCGTGACGGCGCGAGTAGCTCCTGGCGCAGGGAGCGAACGGCCGCTTCGAGCTGGCGAATGCGCTCTCGTAGGTCTCCCTGAGCGCGACTTGGGTCGACGCTTTCGCTCTCGACCTTCTTTTCCGATTGAACGGGCAAGGTTCCTCCACGCGTTAGCGCGTATGTTTCCGCACTCGGATGGTCGTCCCGACCCCGACAGTGCTCTCGACCGACATTTGGTCGACCAACATTTGAATGGCGCCGAGGCCCGTGCCGAACCCGTCCGGGTGGAGGTCCGCTGCGGCGCGCTCGTGCCATCGAAGTACGGCGTTGTCGAGAACGCGTGTTGGCGACTCCATCCCTGGGCCAGGATCGCGACACACGATCTCGATACCGCCGGTCTCGAGCGCGCGTACGTCGAGCAGACCACCGCCTGCGTGCAGGAACGCATTGCTCGCCAGCTCGGCGGCGACGACACCTACTTCTTGACACTGTCGGGGTGAGAGCCCTGCGTGGTGAGCCACATGAATCGCGGCCGCGGATGCTGCATAGCGGTCGGATGGCTGGTTGCACGGCAGACGGACTACGCCTTCGGTCAATTGCGATGTCTTCGGCGCTTCGCTGGAACGCTTCAGGTCGTCGCTCATCGGAAAAGATCGGCTCCCGGCAGAGCAACGCTCGTGCCCCGACCGTTTCGGCGGCATTCCACGGCGAGTCACGGTCTCCCCCGCGAAATATCGTGGGCCCCGCCGCGGAGGCCGCGATATTTCGCGTGGTGACGAGGAAGGGGCACTGACAGTGCTAGCCCACCCGGCGGCAATGAATTCCCGCAGGGCAATCCGACGGAGCGGCCTCGCGCGGGTGGACGTGCGAACGGGGGCATTGCATTGATGCAACGCGAACCACATGCGCTTATCGGGCAAAAGGCGCTGGGGACCGATTGAACGAGTGTGTTATTGGCTTGCGAGCCAGGAAACCGAAAGCCGCGGGCTCAATCGGGATCTATCCAGCAGGCGGCGGCGTCGGTATGTAACAGTTGGTATCAATGGCAGAACCTGGCGGTCAGGTGAAGGGCCTCGACCCCTCACCGCTTATCGTGGGGGAGAGCGCGGTCATTGCGGAGCTGCGTCAAACGATCGATATGGTCGCGCGGACGAATGCCACCGTTCTCGTCCTTGGGGAGACGGGTACCGGAAAAGAGCTCGTCGCGCGCGCGATCCATGCCTATAGCCCGCGCGCGCCCCGCCCGTTCTCGGCGCTGAATTGCGCAGCGCTCCCTCCTACACTCGCCGATAGCGAGCTTTTCGGGCACGACCGCGGCGCCTTCACCGGTGCGCACGTCGATCGCCCGGGGCGATTCGAATCGGCAGAGGGCGGTACGCTCTTTTTGGACGAGGTGGGTGAGCTGTCGACCGAGGCGCAGGCCAAGCTGCTCAGGATTCTGCAGGAGCGCACCCTCGAGCGGATCGGATCGACCCGATCGCGGTCGGTCGACGTCAGAGTCGTGGCAGCGACCAATCGGAATCTCGCCCGCTCGGTCGCCGATGGGAAGTTCCGCGCAGATCTCTTCTACAGACTCAACGTTTTTCCGATTCAAGTGCCGCCGTTGCGCAAGCGCGCGTCGGACATTCCCATCCTCGCCAACCATTTTTTGGTCGAAGCGGCTGCCCGGCTCGGCAAACGGCTTCACGGCTTCACGGAATCCGCGCTCGTGACGCTCGTCGCGCACTCCTGGCCTGGCAACGTCCGCGAGCTGCGAAACATCGTCGAGCGCGCCGCGATCTTGGCTCAAGGGACGCGCATCGGGGCGGAGGAGTGCACGCCGATGCTTTCGCCGGACGATGATCACGAGGACACGCCGGTTCGCTTGTGCACACTCGTCGAGGCCGAGCGCTTACATATTCTGCGAGCGCTCGAGCGGACACGGTGGGTCATTGAGGGGGCTTCGGGGGCGGCAAACGTTCTGGGGGTCAACGCGAGCACGCTGCGCTCGAAGATGCGCAAGCTCGGCATCTCGCGCCGCGGCTGATCGAAGCGCGAGGCACTTCCAGCACGTAAAAGCTCCGGTTGCGCCTCGTCGCGGTCCTAGCCAATCGTGACAATGGGATTGAGCGAGCGCAATGAAGTCGAACGACGGAAGTGCGCCGTCGTGGCTTGAGATTCGCGGCGAGCACGAGAGCTGTCAGGAATAACGGTTATTCGCTGAATGGTAGTCGGAACCGCCGTTCGACGCCGCGCGTGGAGAGCTTTCGCTGTTTTTGCGAGCTTGTTGCCTTTTCGAGTCCTGGACCACCGGTCGTATTGGGCACGTACCGCGCCGCTCTCCCGACGCGCACGCGGCTGACCCAGGTAAGAAACAGCAGGGCTCGGCTCGCGACGGCTGTCATCAACGTTCGCGCCCGACTGCGGTCGAAGGGGCGCGCACGCCTAGTCCGCTCCGAGCCTCATCGCCTCGACCGACATTCGCCGTCGTCGGCGAGGTCTACCGCGCGCAGATGACCAATCAGCAGGGGATTCAGCAGGCGCTCGACTTGTGGACAGGGTGTCCACGGCGAGCATTCCAAATGGCGATCTCGTCTGTGAGCCGGCTCCGTACAACTGTGGCTACGGCTGGCATCGGAATCCGGACACGATCGAGTTCGCCGAAGCAACGATTGAGCTCTGTGACGCGACAACCTCGTATGTCGAGGGCAACGGCAAAGCCTTTGGTCCGGGCTATTGTCCGTGGCCCGCGGAGCTCATCGAGCTGCGCGATTGTCGGATGGATCTCAGCTGTCCACTCGCCGCTCAGCCGTGATGGTCGCTCGGGTTTCGAGCGACCTCGCGCTGCTACAACTCAATCGTAACCTTCGCAGCCCGCCGACCCGGAGAGCGCAGGTGCATCCCCTCCAGCGCATCGGCGACGCAGTCGGCGATGTCTTGTTGCTCGGCGCTCGGCGGGGCGACGCCGGCGGTCGCGACCTTTCCGTTCTTTCCGACGTAGGCGGTCGCGACGTAGCGGCCGCCTTTGCCCTTCTTGCAATGGGCGGCCTTCTCGTTGAGGTGCTTCATCGCGGAGCGGATCTTCTCCGGCGTCCAGTTTTGGGGCTCGACGCCGGCGTCGACGTCGAAGCTTCGTTGCGCGAGGCCGTCGCCGCCTAGCGGCTTCGGCCAGGTCGCGTCGCGTACGACGTCGAGGACGCAACGCTCGGTCGCGCGGTCGCCGAGGGTCGTCTCGTTGAGGTACGCCCATCGCGCGCGGCCCTCGCGATCGATTCGAAGCGAGACCGAGAAGTGCCCGCCGATCTCGCGCACGCGGCTCGCGCCGTCGGCGACGCACGCGAGGATCGGGGCTTGAAGTCGCTCGAACGTCTTCGCGACGGCGTCTTCGTTCATCCCGCCGAGCTCACCTTCGACGGAGCTCGCCCCGCGATCGATCTTCACCGGTCGATCCTCGACGACGGAAGATGCCGCCGGCACTGGATTGGAAGCGCAACCGAAGGAAGCGAGGGCGAGCGCAGCGACGACGAAGGTGCCGGCCAAGCGATGAAGCATGGCTGCGCTTCGAGCACGGTGTGTGCCACTGTCGACTCGCGAAAGATCGCGAAAATCGCCGAGATATCCGCGCCGAATCGCGATCCCATGGGTGGCAAAGGATCCAGGACTCGACGTACGCTCGCGGCCCTCCCATGAGCAACGAAGATCGTCCCTTTCGTATCCTCGGCGTCCAACAGATCGCAGTCGGCGCGCCGGACAAGGCGAAGCTGCGCCACTTTTGGATCGACCTGATGGGCCTCGAGCCGCACGGGACGTTTCGAAGCGAGCGCGAGAACGTCGACGAGGACATCGTCACCGTCGGGCACGGCGCAGCACAGGTCGAGCTCGATCTGATGCAGCCGATCGACGCCGACAAGAAGCCGCGCGTGCACGACCCCGCGCTCAATCACATCGGGCTCTGGGTGGACGATCTACGAGCGGCCGTCGAATGGCTCGGCGCGCGCGGCGTGCGCTTCACGCCGGGCGGGATTCGTCGCGGCGCAGCCGGCCACGACGTTTGCTTCATTCACCCGCGCGGAAGCGACGACGCTCCGATCGGCGCCGAGGGCGTTCTCGTCGAGCTCGTTCAAGCGCCGGCGGAGCTCGTCCGCGCGCTCACCCCCCCGTAATTCCCCCGCTAGCTCAGTCGGTGCAGGGAACGTTGGCGTAGAGATCGTCGTCGTCCCAATCGCTCTGCAGGGGACGACGTGCGTGCTGACGCTCTG
>JABFXY010000038.1 GCA_013361525.1 Polyangiaceae bacterium
CGTTCCGGCGACGAAGGTGGAGTCCTTCTCCGCGGCCACGCCGAGATCGAGGAGCACCGGGTGGAGGCGCCCACCGAAGCGCGCGAGGAAGATGTTCTCGGGCTTGATGTCCTGGTGGCGAAGGCCGAGCGTGTGGAGCGCCTCGACCGCGCGCGCGATCGGCAGGAAGATATCGTACGCCTCGCGGAAGGTGAGCGGCCCGCGGTCGAGCCGTTCGCCGAGCGTCTCGCCTTCGTAGACGGGCATCGTGAGCCAGATGAACTCGCTCTCGATGCCGTGGTCTTTCAGCTGGACGACGTTCGGATGGCCGACCGTCGCGAGCATGACGAGCTCGCGCTCGACATTGCGTCCTGCGTACATCGACTTCGGCAGGATCTTCATCGCGACGCGATGTTCGGGAACGTCGAGTCGCTCGGCGACCCAGACCTTCCCGAAGTTGCCTTCACCGAGCGCTCGTACGAGCCGGTAGTGAAGACCGACGACGTCGCCTTGGCTGGGCAAAGCGGTCGTGTCGACCGACTTGGGCGGTTGGTATCCCGAAGATCCGGCGGCGGAGCCCGATGCACCGGTGATGGATCCGGGTGCGGACGCAGCTGCGATGGTCGTCGCGAAAGGCCGCGTTCGAGTCGCTCGGAGGTCGTCCGGCGAGGACATGGTCTGAAGCTAGCGGAGCGGCGCGCGGAGGGCCAGAAGAGGACACGCTCACGACCTTTGTGTGGCCTCGTGTAAGGTGCGCGGTAGGACGGGCGTTTTGGCCTTGTGTCCGGTCACGAGAAGAGGGGATGCGGATGAGGTACAGGCAATGGGTCGGGGCATTGCTCCTTGCAAGCCTCACATCGGCATGCGGCGGGTCTTACGCGGACGCCGAGGCACCGATGACGGCGGGCATGCCGGGGGGCGGCGACTATCAGCGGGAAGCAGCGCCCGCGCCTCCGATGGACGCCATGAAGGTCGAGGAAGAGGCGGGCGAGCGCGCTTACGCTCAAGACGAGCTTGCGAAGAAGGCCCCGTCCGAAGGACCCGTGCCCGCGGAGCCTCCGCAGCCGGGGCAGCAGAAGCCGACGTCCGGTGGCACCGTGGCCGTTCCGGGCATCGACGATCCGAGCCGCAAAGCGCCGATCCTCATCTACCGCGCGGAGTTTTCGCTCAGCGTGTTCGAGGTGGAAAAGTCCCTCGACGCTGTCGAAGGGCTCGCGAAGATGAATGGCGGGTACCTCTCGCGGCGCGACGATCGGTCGATCACGGTGCGCGTGCCGGCGCAACAATTCCAGAACCTCGTCGACGAGATCGAGAAGGTCGGCGACGTGCTCCATCGCGACGTCGTGTCGGAGGACGTGACCGCGGAGTACCGCGATTTGGAGGTTCAGCTGCAGAACCAGATGGCGCTGCGCGCGCGCTTCGAGAAGCTCCTCGAGAAGGCGGCGAAGGTGCAGGAGGCGCTCGAGATCGAGAAGGAGCTCGGCCGCATCACCGGCGAAATCGAGCGGATCAAGGGCCGGCTCAAGCTCCTCGCGGACCAGGCTCGCTACTCGACGATCACCGTCCGCTTCGAGCCACGCGCCTCGCAACAGGTTCAACAAGGACCCTTCGTGCTCCCGCTCCCCTGGCTCCAGAACGTCGGCCTCCGGAGGCTGAAGTCGCTATGAAGAAGCTCGTTTCCGCTACGCTCGCGGCCTTGTCCCTCGTCGCCCTCGCGGCGTGCGGTCGGCCTTACGAAGCGCACACGCCCGAGGGGTTCGTCGAGCTGACCGACGGCGCCCGCGAATACGACGGATCCGCGCACGAGTACCGGGCCTCGACGGCCGACGGCGTCGTCATCGGCGTTCGATCCTGGGACAACGAGCCCGAGGTCGATCTGTCGCTCGCCGTGCGCGCCCTCGAGAACCGCGTCCGCTTCGGTGAGGGGTACGCGCTCCTCACGAAGAAGGACGTCACCGCGAGCGGCGTCAAAGGCATGCGCCTCGATTTCGGTCACGACGAGGGCAGCGAGCCGTTTCTCTATACCGTCGCGATCTTCGTCACCGACGATCACGTTCACCTCGTGGAAGCAGGGGGAAAACGCGATTTGCTGGAGCGCGCGCGGCCCTCGATCGACTGGTTCATCACGAACTTCGATCCCGAATGATCCGAAGGGTGATCTGAAGGCGCTTGCTGGCGGATAGGTCGTTTGGTACGCGTCTGCGCCTGATGCGCGCCGTCGTCCTTGCGCTCGCGGTCTTGGTGGGGGGAAGCGTCGCGGCGGTCGCGCGCGATGCTCGTGCGCACGGTGGTGCCGGGGGCGCTCAGCTCCCGGCCGACGCCGAGCCTGTCACCGCCGATGGAAAGAAGGCGAAGGAGCTGCTCGCCGCGCTCCCAGCCGACGATGCGTCGAAGGCGCTCGTCGCGGACTCGGTGAAGAAGGCCAAGCTCGCGCTCGGCCGCGCCAACGGGGCGAAGCTCGCCGGCGATCAAGAGGGCGCGCAGATCCTCTCGCGGCTCGCGCTCGCGTGGGCGCAGACGGCGACCTCGACGGTGAAGGCCGTCGACACCGAGAAGCGGGCAAGCGAGGCGGAGGCGCGCACCAAAGACCGAAAAGAGAAGATCGGCCGCGCGCGTTCGCTGCTGGCCGAGACGGAGGCGCGCAAGCTGCAGCTGGTCGCCGAGGTCGCGAAGGCGGAAGAGGCGGCGAAGAAAGGCCCGCCGTCCAAGGCCGACAAGGACAAGAAGCCCGGCGACAAGAAGGGTGAGGAGAAGAAGGCCAAGCCCGACAAGAAGGCCGCTCCTCCCGATCAACCGCAACCGAAGGCTCCGGAAAAGAAGCCATCGAAAGCGGAGAACAAGCCCGCGCCGCAGAAGTCAGCGCCGCAGATGCCCGCGCCGCAGAAGCCGGCTCCGAAGAAGGGGGCACCGTGAATCGTCGTCTTCCCGTGCTCTTCGCGCTGACGGGGTTGCTCGCTGGTTGTGCGGCCATCCCGCCTCCGCGCGCGCTCGAAGAGGCGGATCGCGTGAGCCAATCGCCCGCGGCTCGCGAGGTGAAGGAGCTCGCGTCGCCGTCGTGGGCCCGCGCGGAGAAGCGCCGCCTCGAGGCGCACGAAGCGCTCGACAATGGCCCGCAAGCGCGCGCCCAGTTCCTCGCGGAGGAGGCGATCGCGCTCTATAGCGAGGGCGTCGTGCTCGCGCGCCTCGCGAAGGCGACGTTGCGCGAAAAGACGCACGAGGCCGAGCAGACGGGCCTCGACGCGGAGCTCTCGGGGCTCGACGCGCAGCAGAGCCGCGCGGCCGCAGACGTCGACGCGCTCGAAGCGAAGCTGCGCGCGCTGCGCACGATCACGGATGGCGGCGCGAGCGGGCCCGATGCGGAGGCAGCGCGCCGCGATGCCGCGCGCTCGTTCCTCGTACAGGCGAAGCTCCTTTGTACGGCTGCACGCGCCCTGCGTGAGGCTGTCCCGGCGAAGCCTGCCGCCGGCACCAGCGCCGACGATCCGACGTCCGATGCGTCGATCAAGAAGGACCTCGACGCTGCCGAGGCTGCGATCACGGCGGCGGAGGCGGGGCTCGCCGACCCGAAGAAGCCCGCGTCGCCCGACATTGCCGCGAGCGTTCGCGCCGATTGCTCGTCGGTGCTCGCGAGGACGCGTCGAGCCACCGCCGACAAGACGGCGGGTGGCGCTTCGGATTCGCTACTCGATCAGCTGAGCGAAATGGCCGCGCACGCGAAGGGCTTGTCGATGTCGCCCGAGCGTGACGAACGCGGCGTCGTCGTGGTGCTGCGCGATCTCTTCGACGGCGAGACCCTCAAGCCTGCTGCCCGCGAGCGCCTCGCAGAGCTCGATCGCGTCGCCGCGGCGAACGCTCGGTTCCCGGTGGCCGTCGTCCTACACTCCGACAAGCCCCTGTCGAGCGGCGACAAGTCGAAGTGGCAAGCTCGAAGCTCCACGCTTCTCGATGCGTTCGGCTCGGTGGGCAAGGCTCGCAAGGTCGGGATCGTGGCGGACGACGCCATGCCGCTCGTGTCGCGATCTAGTTCGGAACGCGCGGCCAATGCGCGTGTCGAAATCGTCTTCATCGCCCCGGAGGCCCTTTGATCACGATGCGCTCTTCACTAACGATAGAGAGGCGTCCGCTGCTCGCGCTCTCGTTCGCGGCTCTCGTCGGCGCGCTCGCCGGCTGTACCGACATGGGCAAGATGGCCCAAGAGCGATCAGCGGAGGCGACGGATCTCGCGCTCGAGGTCTTCAATCGCGACGTCGATCAGCTCCGAAAAGGGATGCCCGAGGGCGCGAAGATTCTCGGCCAACGCTTGCCCGCCGACCCCGTCGGCAGCCGCGCCGAGGTGCAGACGGCCATCAAGGCGGCGCGGGACAACGTCAAAGAGCTCTCCTACGCGAAGAGCACCTTCTTCAGCTATGCGAGCAAAGACGGTCTCGTCCTTCGCAGCGAGATCGACCCCGATCGTCTCGTCGACCAAAACGTCCTCAAGGTGTTCCCTTCGCTGTCGAAGGCGCTCGAGCCGAACGGCGGCCTCGTCGAGGCGTACGGCGAGATGGACGCGCTCCGCGGTGTGAAGAAGGGCACCGACATCGCGTGGATCGTCGCGCACGGGGTGAACGGTGCCGACGGCGCTCCTCAAGGCTTGTTCCTCAGCGGATGGTCGATGCGCCTCTACGTCGGGTTCGTCCAGGACTCGGTTCGCAGCAAGATCGACGAAAAGACCAAGGACTCGTCGAACAAGGTCGAGATGTACCTCTTCGTCGTGAAGGGCAAGACGGCGCTCGGCCATCCCGACGCCCCCGACGTCCACGCCGAGGAGCTCGTGAAGCAGGACGTCGCCGCCAAAGCCTCCAGCGGCGAGTTCCGCACCCAGGTCGAGATGGAGGGTAAGACGTGGGGGATCGTCGCAAAGAAGTGCCCCGCGTTCGGCGATGACGCGGTCGTTGCCGCAATTTCCACGATCTACTAACCTCTCGCCCGATCCATGACCGCGTCGATCGACCAGCTCTTGAAGGTGCTCCGAGAGGTGATCGCGCCCGTTATTCGCGCCGACGGAGGCGAGGTCTACGTCGTCGCCGTCGAGCCGAACCACTTGTCGCTTCACCTCGCGGGTCGCTACGCCGGTTGTCCGGGGGCGCCGCTCGTCGTGCGAGGGGTCATCGAGCCGGCGGTTCGATCCGTCGCGCCGACCGCCCGCCTCGACGTGAGCTGCGGCATCAAGGTCCCCGAAGGCGCCAGTCTCGTCAGCTGAGCCTCGTCGCCTGAAGCTCAGCGCGTCCGGACGTTGAGCTCGCTTTTGGTGGCGGGCGCCGTCGCTTCGTCGGCGAGCCGGGTCGCCTCTGCGAGCACGTGGCCGAGGCGCATCGCGTCCTCCGGCACCGGTGCGAAGCCATCGCGCGCGACGAAGGAGAAGCGGCCCTTGCTCATGGTCGCGATGGCGCGCATCGCTTCGAGCGGGCCGACGAGGTTGCCTTGCACGAAGCCATGCGTCGCGTGGCCCGAGATGATCACGAGCTCCACCTGGAAGCCGTCGTGACGAACGCCGAACACACCGGTTCGCCGCTCCATGTCGATGACGGTGAGGATCGATGCGAGCGAGATTTGCTCGAGATGCCCTTGGAATGCGCGGCTCGTCGCCTGAGGAAAGCGCGATAGCGCCGATCGTGCGTCGCGGAGCCTCGCGCTCATTTGGTGAAGCGCGACGACCTGCAGGACCACCGTCGATGCGACGTACGGCTTGAGGAGGCAGACATCCGCGCCTGCCGAGAAGCGAGACGCGCGCTCCGTGGTCGACGCGTGCGAGGCGATGAGGACGAACGGTGTGGTCGCGATGGGTGAGCTCAGCCTGCGCAGCCGCAGGACGACGCGATCGCCGCCGTCATCCGGGAGATCCATGTCGCAGACGATGCATGCGGGCGCGAGCCGGCACGTCATCTCGAACCCCGCCCGCGCCTCGTCGACCACCAACACGTCGAACCCTTGAGCGCGTAGCCCCTCCGCGAGCTCGTCGTCGTCCGTCTCCAACATCGAAATGACGAGCACGAGCGGACGCCGTGAGGGCGGCGCAGGCGGCACGCTCGGTTCGGGCGTCGCGTGTTGCGTGGGAAACGCCGCGCTCTCGATCGGGGGTGGCAGGCTCGTCTCGGCTGCTGGCGGCTCTGTTTCCGGGCGTGGAGGAGGCGCGCACGCGCGAACGGCCGGTGGCGGACGTAACGCCGGCATGCGCGGTCGCGGCGGTCCCTCGAACGAGAGGCCCCTCGCGCTCGACGTCGGCGCCGCCGGGACTTCGACTTGCGAGGGGCGCTGCTCTTCGATGCTCTCGAGAGTCACTTCGACGCTATCGCGCGGCGCTTCGATGTTATCGCTCG
>JABFXY010000175.1 GCA_013361525.1 Polyangiaceae bacterium
GATGCGCCCCTCTGCATGGATCACGAGTGCCTCGCGCCGCCGGAAGAAGGCTGCGAATCGAGCTCGGAATGTGATGGGGACGAGCCGGTTTGCCACCCGCAGAGCGGCGAATGTGTGGGGTGCGTAAGCAATCGAGATTGCGGTCCTTCGGCACCGTTTTGCGAGCACGAGGAGTGGTCCTGCGTCGAGTGCCTGGTCGACGCCCATTGCCCGTCGTCGGTACCCATCTGCGAAGAGGGTACGTGTGTGGAGTGCACCGAGGACGAACATTGCCCGGAGGGTTTCCAGTGTGGCGACCTTGCTTGCGAGCCGGAGTGACCTCGGGACGCGCGCTTCGCGACGTGATGGAGTATGCTCGTCCTGTGACGAGGCCTTGGCTTGCAGCGCTCGCGCTTTCGCCGTTCATCGTGACGTGCGGCCCGCGTGGCGGGACGGACGTCGGCAACGGCGCGACGGTTTCATTCGACGTGGGTGGCTACAAGCCCTCGAGCGCTCCGGTGGTGAACACCGTATCGAAGAAGGGTCAGGCGCGCGTCGACGCGTTTTGGGTCTCCGTCGGCTCGTTCCAGCTGCAGCCGGGCGGCTCTTGCCAGGCTCCGAAGAAGGGCGGCTCCTTCGTGTTCGACGGGCCGGTCGTCGGTGACCTTCTCCAGGACACGCCGAGCTCGGCGCCCGACGAAAGGGTCGGCGTCGAAAGCGGCGAGTATTGCCGGCTCCGCATGACGCTCGAGCCCGCCGCGGCGGACGAGCTCCCCGCCGGTGCGCCCTCGGAAATGGCGGACGCATCGGTCTTCATCCGCGGCGTGCGCGCGGACGGGACGCCTTTCGTCGTCCGCTCCACGCGATCGGTCAACTTGCGTTTGAAGGCGCCGGAGGATCATCCCTTCTCGCTCGCGGACCACGAAGCGCTCATGATCGGCTTCGACGCCGACGCCGCCGTGGCGGCCCTCGATCTCGACTCGCTCGACGCCGACGTCGAGATTCGGATCGACGAAGACACCAACGTGTCGCGTTTGTCAGCGCTCGAGAATCGAATGAAGACGTCGTCGCGTCTGTTCCGTGACGAGGACGCCAACGGCGTTTTGTCGATCGAAGAGACGACAGAAGCAAAAGAGCTCGCGATCTTCGAGCTGTAGCCTTTCGAAGACGGGGCCGCGGGCCGGGCATCCCGCCCAGCACACCCGTGGTGCGCTTCGCAGCGGCGCTTTCACCCGGGCTGGGCGTTTACGCCATCCCGACGACCGAGCGGGATCCGGCTGATCATCGTGGTTCCGGGTGTATTCCGTTCTGGCCCATTGGGGTACGCCGGTTGCTTGAGTCGGCGCCCATGCGAACGCGAGCACTCCTGGGTACGTTAACCACCATTTCAATCGCCGCTCTGGCGGTCAGCTGCACAGAGCCGCCCGAAGGGCAGGAAGAGCAGACAGAAACGTCGACCGCAGCCTTGACCGGCGCGATCTTCACGACGCTGGTAGACGGCAGTCGCGTCAATGCGAACATCTACGACGCCAAAGAGGATGTGTATCTCGACGGCGGCCCCGGTGACAACGCACCATCGGGCGCGGGTGCATTGCCGGAAGGGGATTACTACTTCCAAGTCACCGACCCGAGCGGCAAGACCCTATTGTCCACGGACGACATCGAGTGCCGCAGCTTCCACGTCAACGAAGACGGCATCATCGACCAGGTGAACCCCGGCCCCGGCGGCTGCGAGCACAATACCGGTGTGGACCAGGACCACGGCGGCGTCACCATCCAGCTGATGCCCTATGACGACACGCCGAACAACGGTGATGAATACAAGGTTTGGGTGACGCTGGTCGACGACTACGATCCGGGCCACGGCAAACACGGCTTCCGGAACCGAGACTCCAAGACGGACAACTACAAAGTCCGGGTCGAGGCCCGCAAGCCTTGTTGCGGCAACGGCATCGTCGAGACCGGCGAAGAGTGCGACGACGGCAACACCAACGACTACGACGAGTGCAGCAACGAGTGCACGCTCAACCCGATTTGCGGCAACGGCATCGTCGAGGGCGACGAGGAGTGCGACGACGGCAACACCGACCCGTACGACTATTGCGACAACGACTGCGAGCTGCCCTATTGCGGCAACGGTATCGTCGAGGGCGACGAGGAGTGCGACGACGGCAACACCGACGATTACGACTCCTGCACGAATGAATGCACGGAGTATTGCCCGCCCGAGCGTATGCCGATGTGAACCGCGCGAGAGACGTCAATCGACGAGGGCGGGAGCGAAGAGCGCGAAGCCCCGCCCGTCACGCGCGCCGAGGGGAATCACGCCGAGCGCGGTGATATCGACCAGAGGCGCCCACGGATCCGCCGCGCTCGCCGGCAACATGGCGAGCGCGGTGCTCCGCGCAGACACCGTCATCAAGAAGCTGCGCATGACGATCCACCACTTCTTGAGCGAGACGTTGAGCCCGACGGCCGCCAACGCCTTCACCTCGCGCGACTCGTCCTGAGACGGCCACTCCGGCAAGAGCGCCGTCTCGTCGAAGAGCGCTCCGAACGCCGCCTGGAGAAGATCCGCCTCTTCGGCGATCGAGAACATCAGCTCGACGAAGCGATCACAGAGCGGCCGCGACATCGGCACGAGCAGACGCAGAACGCCAGCGGCAAGCTCCGCCACGCGGGCGGCCTTTTCGGGTGGAGCCTCGAAACCCGCCGCGTAGTCCGCGACGGCAGCGCGGAAGAGATCCGCGCCGACGCTCCTCGTCACGAGCGCGAGCACGTGCATTCGGAAGCCGTGGCACGCGGCACGCACGAGCTCGTCGGGACGCGCGGTGCGAAGCTGCTCGCGGATCACGGCGTTCGCGTATTCGTCGGTTGGGGGGCGGCTGCTCCATCGAAAGACGGCTGCCCAATCGCGAAGCCACTCGGGTTGGAGCGCTCCGAGCCGTTGATGGCGCCTCAATCTCGACAGATGCCGCGCGACGAGCGCGTCCACCGACCGGTGAACCGCGGACCCCGATACGCCGAGGGAAAAGCCGTTACGAGCCCAAGCGGCCCAGACCCGCAAATCGTCGACGCGGCCGGCGAGCACCTGCTCGATGGATCGCTCCCGTTCCAATCGAAGCAGCCGAACCTGACGCTGTTGGATGGTGGTCGGCTCCTCGGCGACGCAGGCGTCGAAGACGCGCAATGGCCACGCGTCGACGTCACCGACGGATGCGTCGACCGTAACGATCGGCAATGGGCCGTCGGGCACGGCGATCCTATCGCCGACAGCCAACGACCCTCCCCGCCCCTCGATCCGATAACGGATCATTTGTAGGTCGAGGCTACCTCAGACAGCGAACGCGCCACCAAGAAATGCCCGTCAATGGAATGACTATGCCACAATCGTACGTACGCATCGAATGAAGGTGCGCTCTCAATGGGTCTCGGCGGAGAGCGCGCCTGGTCGGTTCCGACGCCCGACCGATGTCACCCTCCGAGGCAGCTCGACGGTGAAGGTCGTGCTCTCGGCGTCGCTCTGGAACTTCACGCTGCCGCCGTGCGCTTCGGCCACCTCCTTTACGATGAACAGGCCGAGCCCGAGCCGCCCGTTCTTCGGCGAGCGAGCGCTGTGATGCGCGAACGGATCGAAGATGTTCCGTTGCACCTGCGACGGGATGGGCGGTCCGTGGTTCGTCACGCTCACGCACACCGTTCTACCGGTCCCGTCGAGCCTTACGCGCACGTCGCGATCGGGTGGGCTGTGGGCGAACGCGTTGACGAGGAGGTTCCAGACGATCTGCGTGATCCGCTCCGGGTCCCATAACCCATTGCAGTCACCTCTCGCCACGAGCGTCACGCCGC
Source organism: Polyangiaceae bacterium (assembly GCA_013361525.1). Lineage (GTDB taxonomy): Bacteria > Myxococcota_A > Polyangia > Polyangiales > Polyangiaceae > Xiheicaenibacterium. The sequence goes on from JABFXY010000175.1 coordinate 3,829, forward strand.
GGTTGGGGTGAATCAGTCGAAGCTCGTCGATGGTGTGCTGCGCGAGACGCTCGAGGGACGTCAGGTGCGGAAATACCGGGATCCCCTCGCCGAGCTGGACCCTGGCGAGGTCCAGCAGATCGCGCAGCATCTCGGTGACACGGCGCCCGCTCCGCTCCATATCTCGAGCTGCTTCGCCGAGCTCCCCCGCGGGGTGACGTTGCCGTATCAGCGTCGCAGACATCGTCATCGCAGCAACGTGCGCGCTCAAATCGTGTCCGAGGATCGCCATGAACCGGTCACGAAACCGGATCGTCTGGCGTAGCCGTTCGGCGTTTTGCTCGCGGTCGGTGACGTCGATGACGACGCAGCCGACGACGAGCACCTCCCCCGTCGGCTTTCGCACGGGATAGAAGCTCGCGAGGAAATGGCGCACGTCCGTGCCCCCCACCCTCGTGGGGCCGGACAGCGTCACGTCCGGCTGCGCGCGGTTCGTTTCGAATACGTGGTTGATGTGCGGCGCAATCACGCGGGCGATGTCGGCAGGAACGATGTCCCAGATCGACCGGCCCTCGAGCAGCTCGGGCGGTATGCCGCTCATCTGCGCCAAGGTCTCGTTCACGCGCACATAACGGAGGTGACGATCCGCGAAGGCGAGCCCGATGGGGACGGTCCTCATCAAGCTGTCGAGCAGCGCAACGGAGCGGTCCCGCTCCGCCTCGGCTTTCGAGCGCGATTCGAGGTCGGCCTCGCACATCTCGACGGCGGATGTCTCCACGGCTGCTTCGATGACGAGCTGCACGCGTTTGAGCTCGGCCCAACCAACGTTGTTGGGCGCAAAGACGACGTCGACCAGGGTCGAGCGGAAGTGCGACCACTCCCGCATGGTGGAACGCAGCGAATAGTGCTCGGCAAAACGGTGTCGCGCGTGAACCTGCGCAATGGGGCCTTCGCCGAGGCTGCGATAGCGAGACTCCGGTTGGTCGTTCGAGGCGTCCAGGCCCTTGGCCAATAGGTCGATGAATCCGGGCATATGGTCGCGCAAGATCGGTTCGGGCAACCGTTGCGCTTCGGGCACACTGGGGTCGGAGAGCACGCGCTTCTCCCACTCGCGGATGATGGTCTCCTTGTCGCGGCGAAGCAGCTCCGCCAGCGCGGAGCCATCGCGGCCAGGTGGCGGCGCCGTCATATAGCGTTTTCGCTGCAACGCACGGGCCCTGCCACAGGCGGATCGACGGGGACTATCAATCCAGTGTCGAAGTGGAACGCGCCGGTGCGGGCCGAGGTCTCACTGCTGGATAGGGGGTCTAACGGCCGGCACCGGCCGAGACGGCAACGAAACGCTCGACGCGCACCGGCGCTCCGCGCGGGCGTTTGCAGCTCGTGTGCCGTGAACATTTTTCACGCGATCGAGCGAAGCCGATCGTCTCCGTGTGGACGCCAGCCACGATATTGCGGGAAACGCGCCCGCGCAGTCACCCCATGGTGAGGCAACGAGGCTGCGCACCTTCGAGCCCGCCGTCGGGCATCCAACGAGGGCGCGTCCGCGCCGAAAGTTCTCACACGGCCCGACGACCCCGCCTATCCTCTGCCTGTGCTCTCTGCGACGGCGTCACGCAGATCGGTACAACCGAAACGCGCGTTCGCGCGACCATACGATGTGCAGGTCGCGCCTCGACGCTCCTCGCTCGCGCCGCGCCGCACCGTTTCAGGGATCGGAGGACAATGAGCATATTGCGCACCGTGCTCGCTCAGCATTCGAATCGTGGCACGAAAGGCGTGCCCGTGAGCCACGAGATCCGCGCGTTCTCCAGCCGGCCATGCCTGTCCGTCCTGAACCTCGTTCGGCCTATCGAGCAGCTCGACCCGATTGAAGAGGTATTGGCTGACCTCGGGGCCGAGGGACAAGCGCACGTCCTCTTCGCACCGGATACCGATGACGGGGCCTTGCATACATACCTCGGGGCGTGGGCAGCGGATCTGGATGGAACGTTGACTGGGCCGTCGTCGGAGACCCCCCACCGACGGCGCTGGGCAAGAACGTGGATGCATGGTGCGCCTGGGCTCGAGCGAAGGCCGTCCTTCGACGGTGATCCCGATCCCGTCGCGTCGTTCCTTCGATGGGTCGACGCAGCGGCGGAACGGCTGGAAGGCTTCGCGATTCCGGTCGTTCTGGTCGCTTCCGTGCACGATGCGACGACCAGCACGACGCGCGACGCCCTTCGCCGATGTGCGTGCGGGATCGGTGCGACCCGAACACAGCTGGTGCTGCTCGACTCGACGAAGACTTCGCTATTTGCCGACCGTTCCATCTCGATCGCGCTCTCCCGCGCCGCAGAGCAGCCCGCGCTCCCCGCCCCCGAACGCATGCGCCGACTGCTCGACGCGTCCGAGGTCGCTTCGTTCTGCGGCCGACACGCCGAGGCGATGGAGCTCGTAGCGAAAGCGAGGAAGCTGGCAAAACCCGGAATCGACGAGATCCTCGTCGCACTCCACTCGGGGCACGCGTTGCTCCGCGCCGGAGACGTGCTCCTGGCGGCGAGCGCTTACGATCGCGGTCTGGAGCTCGAGCTTCTCTGCAAAGAGGAGATCCCCGTGACCATCGTCGCGAGCCTCGTCGTCGGAATGGCGGACTGCGAGGCAAGGTCGGGCGCCCCCATCGAAGCCGAGGAGCTCTATCAGCTGGGCACCGATCTTTATCGACAGGCAGGAGATGCCGCGAGCTCCATTCCGGTCGAGATCGATCGGGGCGAGATCCTTCGCCGTATCGGGCGCGCGGCGGACGGAAAGCGATGCGTTCGCGCCGCGCTCGAGACGGCCCTCGGCCTGCGCGCGGATCGCACATAACACTCGGTGGACCGTCAGCCCGCTACCGCTATCAGGTGCGGGCTTCGTCGCGGGCTCGAATCGATGCCGCCGGCACATCCGCCTCCGCGACGAGGCTGAGGTCGACGACAAAGCCATTGAAGTCGGGGCAATGCGAAAAGGCGCTGCTTCCATGAATCAGGAAGCTCTGCGCACCGCTCGGCTCGACCCACATTCCCATATGGCCCCCGAACTTCGTCTCGGGCCCTTTCGGTAGGCGGTCGTGGAGCACGACGCGTAACGTCTTTTCGTGCGCCTCGAAATAGATCCATCGGTCGAAGCCGATGTACGTGTCGATGACCAAGGTCATCGCTTCGATGGCCTCCTCGAAGGTCCGACCTCGCGCTCGAAGCCGCTTGGCGATCCGCTCGTCCGCGGCCATCGCGGCGCGCTCGTCCGCGGTCGGGAATCGCCGCCGAAAGCAGCCGTCGGTGGCCATCCCCCCACCGGGGATCGAGAGCCGGAATTCCAAGCCGCCCCACGCGTGCCGGCGAATGCCGCGCGCCCGTAACCATCCGCTCTGCGCACAGGGTACGTCGAAGTGACGACGAACGCTGTGGCCTTGGAGCAACACGGGCTGGCCGGCGCTCCAGGCGTCCATCAGCCCCGCGCGGGCGATGGCCAGCTCGATGGTCGCACCATTGAGGACTTCGTCCTCGATCGCAGGCATGTCCGTCTCGCGCACAGGGGAGAGTCGCGCGAGACGGACATTCGGTTGTCTCGATTTTCAACGGGGCGAACGCCCTCTCACGTCGGGATGTCCATGAGGCATTCGTACGTGACACCGTCGTCGAGCGTGTCGCAATGCGCACCCGATTCGCAGCAATCGTCGACCGGGTCGCACGGGTCGCCGACATTGAGGATCTCCCCGCACCCCGGCCCGCTGCCGCCTTCACCGCCACCGCCCGCACCACCTTCACCGCCGCCGCCGTCGCCGACGTCCAACGTCCAATAGGCGCGGTGATTGTCCTCGTCCAAACCCTGGAACGGCACTCGGAAAGCGGGATAGCTGGGGTCTTCTCCGGTGCCCAGCTTCGACGGATCGATCGCGGCGACCCAGATCTGCTGTCGCCCAGCTTCCTGAATGACGCCGTATTCGCGCTTGGTGTTGAAAGCGATCCAATGCATGTCACCCGGCGGCGCCCACGTCGGCTGGCTGTTTTGGTATTGGCCGGTCGTCATCGCGTTCGAGGTGACACGATTGGCGTTCACGAGCTCGACCGGCTCTTGGTCGGCGTCCGAGTCGACGACGAAGAGCTGCGCCTGGTTGTCGCCGTGTCCGCCCTTACCCTGGGAGAACGCGATCCAATCGCCTGCGGGCGAGAACATCGGGAAGATGTTCGTGCGATCACCCGTCGGTGCCAAAATGATCTCGGGGGCGCCGAAATTCGAGCCGTCCCAAGGGATCTTGGCGAGCGACGCGGCGCCGGGCGCATCTCCTGATTTGGTCGCAAAGACGAGCTCGTCTCCGGCCGGCGACCAATCCGGATGTGTCCCGTCCAGCGCACCCAGATCGATATCGCCGATCTTGGTGCCCGTCGCGCGCTCGTGAAGCGTCATCGCCCCGCCGTACGCGGCAACGACATGCTCGTCGTCCGGCGAGATCGTCGCAAAGCCGTGACCTTCCGTCTCGGGAATGTCGGTGACGAGCGGAGTCGGCGGCGCGTCGTCGGTGACCTGCGTAATCCACAGGCTCTTGCCTTCGCTCGCGTCGACGGGTGCTACGAGGTATTTGCCGTCACGCGAGACGACGTGACATGCGACACATCGAACCTCGTTGGATCCGTACGTCGTCGCCTCGGGCTTCCCGACGATGTAGTCCTCCGGATGTTGTTGCGAGATGCGCCCGCGGCGGATGCCCGCCGACGTCGTCGACCAATAGAAGAGCGCTCCCTCGACGTCCTGCAAGGAGAAGCCGATATCGATGGGCTGGCTTCGCCGAATGGTCGGCGGGTCGGTCGAGTGATCCAGGGCGTCGACCACCCAGCTGGCGGTCGCGCCGGCGTTCGAGCCGGCAATGTAGCTCCACGCGACCTCGTTCACCTCCCAGCAACCCGCCGCTGGATTGGCGTCCGCACACAGCCCGTGCGCGCCGTCGGTGAAGACCGTCACCGTCGAGTTCGGCCCTTCGTAGACCAGACGGAACTCGGAATATCCCTCGCTGCGCCATTGAAAGATGGTGCGATAGAGGTTGCGGGGGAATCGAGTCTCGTCGCTCGGATAGACAATGAGCGGCACGTCCCCGGTCGTCACGGGCGCACCATTCCAATCGCCGGGATTGGTGGGATCACCGATCTTCACGTCGAGGAAAAACTTGATCGTCGTCGACGTGTCGATGCAGCCGTCGGAGGCCGCAATCTCGACGAGACCACCTGCGCTCGGATTGGGTTTGTACGTGCCGTCTTCGATCGTACCGGGATCGGTGTCGTCGACGCGCGTCGCCGTCCATTCTAAGAGGTTGCCCGGGATTACCTCGGTCGACCCGTCCTTGAACGTGCCGGTCGCGACGAATTCGATCGGCGCGGCGGGACCACCATCGAGCGTGACGGTGGAGTCGGCCGGCTCGAGCGAAATGGATTCGAGATCGCCGATGCATTGCACGCTCCCGCCGCCACCACCCGTGAGCGTCGACGTGGAGCCGCCCGCCCCGCCGCTCCCGCCCGCATTGGAGCCGCCTCCGCCCGTCGTGGGGTTTTCATCGTCGGCGCAAGCCGCGCCGACGACGACGGCGCAGGCACCAGCGATCCAAAAGGGCAAAAGGGTGGCTCGACGATTCAACATGAGACCTCCGTTCGAGAAAGGATCCAAAGAGCTTAAAAGGCCGCGTCCTACGCGCGAATTGCTTTCGAAAGCGCCCGCTCGCGAGCGGCCGCGTCGAGCCCCCTCACGCTTCGCGCTGTTCGGACGATCAACCGAAGCAGCACCTCATCCGTCGAGCAGCGCCCACATGTCGCCAAATGCATGTCGAGCCGAAGACGCTCGGCCTCGTCGACCGTCGACTCGATGCGATCGGCGATCGCCGCCGCCCGGAGGCACGCTAGACGCGTGATGATCCGCACATGGTCATGGTCGCGCGATGGGGCGTTTCGGTTGCATCGATTTTCGAAAAGCTGCTCCCGCCGATGCGACGGGCCTCGAGATCGTCGTGATCGCGCCCACCCGAACGGCGCGGCACGGGAGGCTTCTCGCGCTGCGATCGAGATCGATGCAAACCAAACGCTTCTTCACTCGGGCGCGCCGCAGTCAATCCATGACAAGAGGTCCGACTTCTGTTGGGCCGTCAGCGACGGTGACCCCGCGGGGGGATCCTGGTCGTTGGCGATGCGAGCGCGCGTATCATCGAGGTGCTGCGTAGCGAGCGCGTACGTGTCGTAATCGACACCGACAGGCGCCGCCTGACGTTCCACCGGGGTCGTGAGCTCCGACGAGTGGCAACCGGTGCACTTGGCGAAAGCATCCCCGAGCTCGCTGTAGCCCTTCACATTGCCGCACGAGCCGCCGCCGACACCTCCGCCGCCGACGCTTGCGCCACCAGTGCTCGCGCCACCAGTGCTCGCGCCACCACCGTCGGCTCCTCCACCACCCGTATTGCCACCGCCCCCGTGGTAGTTTCCGTCGTCGATATCGTCGCTACCGCCATCACATGCCCCAAGCAGCTGGGCTGCGGCGGCGAACATGACGAGAGCGCCAAGCTTGAGTGAGTGCGTATAAGCCATACGATCGAGTGTACATCTCCCGAGCGCGGCGGCTAGACGACGAAGTCCGACCAACTTCACCGCCGGCAGGAAGACGTCGACCCGGCGCAGAAGCTCGAGGACCGACGTGTTGCCGTCAGAATTTTCGCGCGGAAGCCTCCAGCAACCTCATCGCCGCAAGCACCTCCGCCGGCGTCTTTCCCCGGCACCTGCATCCTGGCAGCCGGCGCGACTCCGCCACCCAGTCACCGCCCTCGACGGGCCGAACCACCGGAGCATCCTGCCCTTCCAGTTGCGTCCTGACCGAGAAGAACTCGGTGATCGCCTCGACGTCCGTCGCGCCAAAACCAACGCATTGAGGTAGCAACGGGGAGCGCGCGGCGACACGACCGTCGCTCTCGCGCGTGATGCGGAGTCGAGATCCTCTTTGCATCCCATAACGGTATCCGCCGAGTCGCGCGTGTCGAGCGCGAGCTCTATCTTGTCGGCAGGCTGTGGCGAAACCACACGCTTGGGTTCTCGGAGTGGGGGCGCGCCGGTACCCAGCGCAAGCCTTCGGCCTGACGAAAATCGACAGATGGCGTCGCCCCGTCGTCGCCACGTAGAGCGTGACCACGCTCGCCGAGCAGAGGGCTGAATCGTTCCTCCTCGGGCAGTGGGCCCCCCGTCAGGAGCTCATCCAGAATGACGCGAGACATGTCTGGCCGCCGCCTGCCGGCGCGCAACGTGGCATTGAGCCTATTTGCCGTCGGCAGTGTTTCCCTCGCCGCGCTCCTCCCGTCGGCGTGCGAGACCGGCGGCATCGGCGACCCGTGTATCCCGGAAGAGGAGTACTTTGGGAGCTTCAGCGGCTTCCAGGTTTCGCAGGAGAACATCGAGTCGCGCTCGTTTCAGTGCGAGACCCGCATCTGTCTGGTCAATCACTTTCAGGGTCGCGTCTCGTGCCCCCTCGGTCAGCCGAACCCGGCCGACGTGGGCCGACTGTGCACGTCGATGGGCGACGCCTGCGATAGCGACAAGGAGGCATGCACCGTCTCCGACACATTCGGCAACAACTGTGACGACGCGACCCCGTGCCCTGACGGGTTCGAATGCGACGTCAATGGCTTCTGCCGATGCACCGACGATAGTCCGTGCCCGACGAACTACTTCTGCGACAACGATCGCGAAGGCGCGACGAACCAATGTGTTCTCGCCGTCTGCCACGACGAGGAAAACTGCCAGGATGCCAACGCGACACCCGAGCAGAACGCCGGCAAAGTCTGCTGCCTGCCGGGCACATTTACGCCGGTCGGCACCGGCGTCTGCGGCGAGTGCGCCGAAAAAGGCTTCCGCAACGCGAAAAACTCCGTGTACTGCTCGTGCCGCTGCGGCGTTGCCGAGGGCCAGCCCGAGGACGACAATTTCAACTTCTGCGAATGTCCGGACGGCTTCGAGTGCGCGGAGGTGCGGCCGAATCTGGGCCTCGGGGACGAGCAGCTAACTGGTAAGTACTGCGTGAAGAAGGACGACCCGATCATCTCGAACGGCAAGATCGATCCGGCGGCTGCAGCTACCGAATGTGGGAGTGTCCAGGGGCAGACCGGCACTGGATGTGAGGGGAATCCGATCTGACGCTCGTCGAGGTGGGCTATCCTCCCCGCCCACGCATGGCGGACCTGACAGATTCAGACCTCTCCGCGATTGCCAAAGATCCCGAGGCGACTGGGCCTTATCTCGAGCTCGGACGCAAGCTCAAGGCAAAGCGAGACCCGCGGGGGGATCTCATCGACGTGCAGCTCGAGCTCGAGGGTGCCCGCGGCGATCGGGCCAAGGACCTCTTCGCGCGCGAAGAGCGGCTTCTTACCGATCACGGCGACCACTTCTATGGGCCGGCCGCGGCTCTCGCCGAACGATACCGAGGCTCGTTCGTATGGCGGCGCGGCTTCGTCGACCAGCTCATCGCGCCGAGCGAGTACAGGGCGAGCGCCGACGACGCCGAGCCGATGCCGATCGCAAAGCTACGCGCAACGCTCGATCATCCGTCGTTTCGGCTGTGTCGAACGCTGTATGCCAAGCAATGGCCGAAGCGTGTGGGGCCACGGCTCGAGTCCATGACGTTGGAGCAAGCCGTGATTACCAACCGCGTGCTCGCACCGCCGCACCTTCGCGAGCTGCGCGTGAACAAGCTCGTCGAGTCGGTTCCGTTGTCTAACGAGCGGTTGCGCTTTTTGGGCGTGAACCTCTCCCGCCCGGCGCTCGAGGCCCTGTCGGGCTGCAATCTGCCTTCGCTCGACGCCATGGCGCTCACCGAGCTCGGTTTGCACGACGTCCATCCCATTGCTGCAGCGCGCGTGCTCGCGCACTGTCGGGCGCGCCGCCTCTTCCTCGATATCCCGAGCAGGTTCGCCGCGAGCTTGCCGGCATGGGGTCAGGAAGAGTTCGCGATGCTGGCCCGCATCGGCGACCGCATCGAAGGTTTATCGTTCGGCACGCCCTGGCTCTCCGCCGCATTTCCGACACCGAACCTGCGGCGGCTGAGGCTCCACGTCAGGTCGCGCGGCGAGCGCGTGACGGAGTTCGATTTCGATACCCTCCCGACAGCGCCCGAGCTCGCGATTCGAGCGGATTTCCACAACGTGGACCACGACGCGCTCGGCGACGCTCTCACGCGGAGCGATCTCGCGAAAGGGCTTCGGCGGTTGCACATCGAAGCCTCGAACCGGCTCGGCTCTCTGGGTAAGACGCCCCTCGAGGCGCTGGAAGAGCTGTCCGTCATCTCTCTCGGCGTCCGCGATGAGGACTTCAGCGACAGGCTCTTCGAGGAGGATGTCTACCCGAACCTCAACACCGTCACGATTCGTATGGCGCATCAGCTCCCGGGCCTCGCCGCCGCGCCCGTTGCAAAGCGCCTCCGGACACTTTGCGTCTTCATTCAAGGTGAGCGCGAGCTCGCCCAATGGCGCGCCGCACGGCCACGCTTCGAGAACCTGCGGACGCTCGTCGTTCGCGGAGCCATAGGGATGGCTGCGAGCGTGCGTTCGGAGATTCTCGATCTCGGACCGGACGTCATCTGGGGCGAGCACGATCGAATCAACTACCATCGCTACTTCGGCGACGCCGGCACGACACCGGGCTACCAGGGTATCGTCTGATGATCACCACTGCCGACTTCGCCACCTGGCGTGATTTGTTTCGGCTAGGGATTCAATTCGCGAAATACGTACGGGGGGACGGGGGATCCCGCCCGCAGCCGGCAGCGCTCGTCTCCACGAAGCATGTCCTCGATGCGCTCGGCGTGCGCGTCAGCCCCGAATCCGTCGCGAGCGATGCGGGGCGCGAGCAGATCCGCGCACAAATCCACGACGCTATCGCGCGCACCCACGAGCGGGGCGCCGCACCGCTCTTCTCGCTCGGCTGGTGCGCGGCCGAGGTGCGCGTGTGGGCCGATGCCTATGATCCGAATCAACCGTTCTCGTTGGCTCCGCCCGACGAGAACGTCGTCCGCTCCGCACGTCGCTTCCTCGACGAGGTCGAGGTAATCCGTCTCCCCGCTCGGATCGAGCTCGCCGAGATCGAGGGATGGTGCCAAGCCGTCGCCGCGGGTAGGGTGCATTCGCTCGTCACCCTCGACTTCGGTGCCTACGTGGACGACGCATTCTTGGACGGTACGCCGCGTGCCCCCCCAAAGTCTGCGATCGACGAGCCCTCGACGTTCCAAACTGCGACGCCCGCCCATATCGTCGAAATGGTCGCGCTTCATCACATCGTCTGCTCGATCGCAGGCATGCGAATGAGCTCGACCTCGCTCTTTTACGGCGACCTCGGCGAAGGCATGTATGCCTACGACGACGAACAGGAATCCCATTTCGTCATGGGCTGGAACGAGCACGGTGTCGTGGGGTTCGCCTTCCACAAGTATGCCGCCGGGGAAGAATCCGACGTGCCCGAGGACGAGCGAAACCCGATGCGCCACGTCCCTGGGCTTCCGCGCGAGCTGGCGGACCTCGCTAGGGAGCTGTCCAATCAGGAACGACGCTGGTTCACGTCCGGGTTCTATCTCACGCAAAGCGCACGGTGGATCGAGCCGGACCACGAATACGACGGAAGCGAGCATTTCCATGTATTCGCCGGAACACCGCGAGACGCGCTGTTCGGCAAGGGAGATTGGGCGCAGAACCGCAGCATCCGCCCCGACCAGGCCGAGCTCGCGCGCAAGCTCGCGAAGCGCGCCATGCGCGGCGGCGGTGACGTTACCGACGAGGAGCTCGACCTTCTCCTCGAACCGAGCTCCGAGATCGAAGGACACCCGCTCTCCACGCTCACGCTCGAGGGCATCGAGCGCACGATGAACGAGTTTGCGAAGCTCGGGTTGCGATTGAATGTGCCTACCGACCTCGACACGTAGAGCGTGCTCCGCGAGCGCGACCTAGCCGTTCCTAGCCCTTCCGCCCCGTTGTTGCGGCGAGATCGTCACGCTGCGCGGCTCCGCCACGCACGCCGATCACACGTTTACGCAATAGCGCCGTAGTCAATCAGTGGAACGTCACGTGCTCGAAGCGTTCGATATGGGGCGGGACAGGAATGGGCCGATCGCGGCTCAGACGGATACGAGCGAGAGCTCCGAGACGGAACAATTAATCACTGAGGTATCGAGGACGCACCGGCGCAGTACGCCGGCGAGTCGGGAGGCGGTTGGAAGCTTAGGAAAAGGGCACGTCTTATTGGTCGACGACGAGAACCTCGTCCTTCAAGTCCTTGGACATCGTTTGGAGCACGAGGGGTTCACCCCGACGCTGATCGATGATCCGACCGCGGCGCTGCGCGAAATCCACGCGCACCCGGCGAAATATCGCGCTCTCGTGACCGACCTCAACATGCCTCGGATGTCCGGCCTCGAGCTCGCGCGGTGGGCGCGCGCGATCAGCCCGCGCCTAGGAATCATTCTTCATTCCTCGGACACCAAGCGCCGGTCTCCGCACGTCGACCTGGTGGTACCCAAGTTATCGGGGGTGTCCGAGCTGATCGACGGGCTCGCGGTCCTGCTTGCGCGTGCGTGAGGCGGGTCGAGTGCGGGGTGTCAGCCGACGACCCTTGAAGCTTCATCGGCCGGAGCTGCGATGACCCGGTTCCGCCCCTCGCTCTTCGCTCTGTAGAGCGCTCGGTCCGCATTGGCGAGCAATGCCTCGGCCGTGCAGCCCTTGCCGATCCCGTCGGCAGCAGCGATTCCGATGCTTGCCGTCACCTTCACGGAAATCCTCATGACCGACGTTATCTCCAGCGCCTCGATCGCGGCGCGGAGGCGCTCGGCGAGGATCGTCGCGCCGGCCATCGGCGTGTTCGAGAGGAGGATGCAGATTTCTTCCCCACCGTAGCGGCACACCACGTCGGCCTTACGCGTCATCTGCTTCAACGTTTGCGAAACCTCTCGCAGAACCGCATCACCCACGAGGTGCCCGTACGTGTCGTTGACCCCTTTGAAATGGTCGATGTCGACGAGCATGATGGTGAGCGCCGTGCCGTAGCGTACGTGCCTCGAGACTTCGACGTCGAGTAGGCGGTCCAGATGACGACGATTGAAGAGCCCAGTGAGCCCGTCCGTGCACGATAGCTCCTCCAGGCGGGCGTTCGCCGCCTCCAGCTCCTCGTGAAGCGAGCGGAGGCGAAAGTGGACGCGCACGCGCGCGAGTAGCTCGCCGCGGTGAAAGGGCTTCATGATGTAGTCGGCGGCTCCGCGATCGAGAACGTCGACCTTCGTGTCTTGATCGGCCGCGCCGGTGAGCATGAGCACGGGCACGTTGCTGAGCTCGGGCTTCGCGGCGCGTAGCCGCAGGAAATGGACGCCGTCGCAAATGGGCATCACCAGATCGCATAACACGACGTCAGGCCGGTACTCCGCCATCATGCGAAGCGCAGCGAAGCCGTCCGCGCACTCGTGCGGCGTCTCGAAATCCCCCGCCGCTTCGAGCGTCTCGACGACCTCGCGACGAATCGCGGCGCTGTCGTCCACAACGAGAACGCGCCCTTTTCTCACCCCTGGACGGTAACAGCTTCCCCGTCGATCATGAAATGGGCCGGTCACCGAGCCGACAAGCGAAGGGTATGGGACGCAACGATCGTGAACATAGAACGGCTTTTTGGCTCGTAGCCGCCCTCGCGGTGGGCGCGGCCGGGTGTTTGAACCAGCGCTCGCTCGGCACGAACGACGACGAGGGCGGAGGCGGCAACGACCAGGGGGGCGCGCCGGCTTCGGACGGCGGCGCGTCGGACGAGGGTGGCAACGGCGGCGAAGGGCCGACGTCGGACCCGGTATCCGGGGCCAGCGTTTACATCACCGTCCTGTCGCAAAACGGTGATCCTGCTCACGACATGGATATTTGGGTGAGCGCCGTCGCCGGCACCAGCAACGCGGTGGAAGACGCGACGATCCAATACGGATGCGACATCGTCTATCCGCCGGGCTTTTCGGTGCTCGACATCGGGGACGATACCGACGTCACCGTCAGCTCGCCGGGCCGGGATCCGATTGCGCTCGTCTGGGACGGCATCGACGAGAAGTTTCACGCCACGATCGATCCCCCCTTCGAGCCGGGCGCGGTGGTCAGCGTGCAATTCTCGGCGTCGGGGACGCTGCTACCGGGGGAGACGTTCGAGAGCGTCGTGTTCGAGCGCGACACGTCGGGGCAATGGCCGCTCATCTACACACCCGGCTCCGACATCCCCATTACGTGGGATCCCGGCGCGCCCGAAGCAGACACGTTCGGCTGGTTCTACGCGGTCCATTACGACGGAACGGACATCAGCCCGCGAACGGCCCAATGCTTCGCCCCGATGGATGCCGGGACCACGCTCGTCGCAGACAGTGTCATGGCGTCGATTTTCGCGCTCTACGATGAAGAAGAGGCGTTTCGCGCCGCGAACCCCGACCTCGCGCTGCCGGATCACGCGGTCGCCGGCTTCTTCGCTCCGACGAAGCGACAGGTGCTCGACGGCAGCGCGGGCAACAAGATCGTCTTCAACGTCCACGACGCTCGCTACTCCACCAACATCTGCAGGGACTCGGATTCCTGCCAGATCGGCGACGAGATCTGACCGCCAATCGCTCGCGGCCCGACCGAGTCGAACGCACCTCGCCGCGCTGGTGGATCGTTCGATAGAAGAACGTTGCAGCACCAACGAACTCCGATCGCCAGGGCTGGCTTGCGGTGCCGCGCCAGACCCTGCAACGTCGGGCTCATGGGGGAGCACAAGAGCTATATCGGGTTCTTCACCGCCTGCGCTCCGGGGGATTCGAGCGACGCCGACACCCTCGTTCATCTCTTGGTCCAGGCGGCATCGGTCGACGACGCGGCCCGGGCCTTCAGCGCGAAGCTGAAACGTCTATGGCTGGAAGGGACGGTCCAGGCGAGGCTGTCCCAGATCCACGCCATCGAGATCGTCGAGCTCCCCGCCTCGTCCCCGTCGGAGGCGACGTGCCTGTACATCACCGGTCCTTCTCAGTCCAATCCGGAGCACGGCACGTTCGAGACGGTGCCCGAGCTGACGGCCCGCTATTTCGTGCCGCACGGAAGCTGGAGCGAAGAGATGCCCTGCCCTGTCTTTCTTCGGCGCGGCGAAGAGACAGCGCCCATTCGCTGGAGCCTCGATCCGACGAGGATGTAGCGCCGTCAGCGCTTCGACCGCCCGGGATGTCCGCTCGCCATGGCGCGCGCGAGCTCGACGCGGGAGCCGACACCGAGCTTGCGGTAAATCGCCTGAAGCTGATTGGCGACGGTGCGCGGGCTCGACCCCCGCTTCGCCCCTATCTCTTCGTTCGACAATCCGCGCAGGGCGAGCTCGACGACCTCGCCCTCCGCCGGTGTCATGGTGGCGTGGCGCGGGGCGCTCGTGGCCATCGGAAACACGAGGACGGCATACTCCTCGCCGTCGACCTCGAACCGTGCACCCACGAGCCCCTGTGGTGGACGGATGTTGCGCGCTTCTTTGCGATTTCCCCGAGGCTTAGAGGTCCGTGGCATATCCGCCGAGCGCTCCGAGCTGCGTCAGCTCTTCACGGTTCTGCAGGCCGAGCTTCTTCAGACCGCGCGCTAAATGGGTGCTCAACGTCGAGGCCGTAATGCCCAATTCGATCGCGGCTCGCTTGACCGACAGGCCGCGTGCGGCGAGCTGCAATGCGTCGCGTTCACGGGGTGTCAGGCGAGCGCCGGGATCTACGCGACGCCTCTTCAAAACCAGCAGTCGCTTGTTGTCGCTATCGTAGGTCGACGCAATCGACCAACCGCCGCCCCACAATGCGTCCCATATCGACTCCGCTTCGTCTTCCAATGCACCCGCGCCGATCTGGCCCGCAATCATCCTGGCGATTTGGGTCGCATAGGGAAGCACGTGCGCACCATCCGACGAGGCATGCAGAGGACGCCCGGTGGGGTCGAGGATCAAGTCCGCGTCGCTGGGGCTGTCGGGCGCCCACCGAGCCGCGAAGCTCGCTTGAAGGTGACGCTGCAATCGCCTCAGGCCTCGCTCGCGCGAGCTCCGCTGGTGGTCTCCGTCAACCGGAATGATCGCGACTGCATGAAGCACCCCTGCCCGCGCGATGACGCCGAGGTAATCGGCGAAGCCGAACGGCTCGGCGAACTTGCGCACGTCGCCGCCGATCAGCTCGCTCGAGAAGGCGACGTCACGACGATGATCGAACACGCGCTGCCGATCGGCGCCCGTCGGCTCCGGCAGCGTATCGGTCACGAGCACCTCCGCGCGCCCGCGCGCGACGATTGTACGGCCGCCGTGCTCGTTCGTTCCCGCCCACATCGCGAGACCTTCGTGCTCGGCAACGAGGGGCTGGAGCGTCTCGCAGATCGCGTCGCACCACGATGTGAACGCCCTGGGACCTTCCTCACATACCTCGAGGTAGCGCCGGAGCGCCGTCGGCCTCACGAGCGCGCGACCCTGCCGAGGGGTAAAGCGCTCGCTAATGGGCCCGCTGCATCACGCCGACACCGACCGTGCGTTCCTTCGCGAGCCATGCCCACCCTCTCGGACACGGGCTCAATGGTACGGGGAGCCGAACCGAGACGGCGATAGTCATTCGTTTGGGTCCTGACGAAAGCGCCAGGGTATGGCAGCGCGATCACGCAGCCCTCGCGGCGCTCGATAGGATTGCCGCGAAAAGCGCGCCTGACTCGTTCGATTCCCGCGCTCGAAGCGACCGATTCGTGGGCCCGCCGTTTGCTGCGCACGTCGGACCCTTCGAATGCTCAGAGCGCCGACCATTCTTGCCGCCGCAGCACTCCTCTCGCTCGTCGCCTGCTCCCCGACGATTGGTCCGCGAACCGCCGATACCGCACCGGAGGGAGAATTCGCGTTCTCCGGATCGGCCACGGCACTCCATTTGGGTTGGGGGAATGTTCGCGCGGAGCACGCGCCGGCGCCGACCCGCGAGTTCACCGGCGGCGGCGACATGTACCCGGACGATCAGACCTTCGCGTGGGGCTTTTCCGCTTCGACGCTGTACGAGATCGAGCTCCGTTATGGCCTCACGCGCTGGGCGGAGATGGGCGCGTTCGCCGGCTTCTCACGAATCGGCCTCGAAGGCCGATTCGCGCTCATGGATGAAGACATCGGGCATCCGCTGTCGATTGCAGCGAGCTATGGGGCGGCGTATTCGGCAATCGGTGACGGCGCGTGGATGCGTGGAGGTCTCGATTTCTCGGTTCGAGCAACGGACGACGTCGCGCCGTTCTTCGATGTGTACGTGAGCCGCGAGGCAACGACTCATTCGGCGCACCAGGGCGATACCCCATGTCCGGAGGAAGGGTATCCCGGCACCGTGTGCGGCGTATTCATCGCAGAGCGCCAAAACGAGGTCCGCCTGACGCTGGCGCTGGGCCTCGCATTCAGGGTCGATCGCACCGTTCTGCGCGGATCACTCGCACCGTACATCCCACTCCATGCGGTTTCGCTCACCTGTCCGGAGTGCACCGGCGAGGCGAGACCCATCGCCGGTGGCCACGCGATCATCGGGTTCGACTATCCGGCGTGGGAGTCAAAAGGGCAATAACCGCGGGCGCCGTTGACACGCGGAACACGGAAACGCCGTCGCCTGGATTGATGGAAGCGTTTCTGGGCCGATAGCCTCGATCGCTGGAGGTCGGCGAAATGAACTTTCCTCGCTTATCCGTCTCTATGGCGGCGATGGTCCTGGGGCTCGCAATCGGCGCCTGTTCCGACGATGCGGACACCTCGAACGGTGGCTCCGGCGGCACCCCCGCCGGTGGGTCCAACGCGAACGGGGGCGGCGGCAGCCAAAACACCGGTGGTGGCGGCGCCGCCGCGCAGGGCGGGGACGCGACCGGTGGGACGGGTACCGGCGGTGCAGGAACCGGCGGGGCGATGGGCGGCAACGCCGGCACGGGTGGCGGCGGAATGGGCGGCAGCGCCGCGATGCCCGTCCCCTGCCCGAATCAATGCGAGTGCATGCCGGGTGACATTTGCGAGTTCGATTGTACGAACGACGGCTGCAACCAAGCCGATTGTATCGGTGCGACCTGTACCGCAGACTGTCCCGACGGCGACTGCGCGCTGGACTGCGACGAAATGGGCAATTGCACGTACGGCTGCTCCGGCGGCGACTGCACCTTCGATTGCGACGCCAATTCGACGTGCAACCTCTCGTGCGAGGCGGGAACATGCGAAATCACCTGCGACGCAGGTTCGACGTGTAACGTCGACTGCACCGGCGCGGACGAATGTGTCGTCGTTTGCGAGGCGGGAGGCCAGCTCGCGAACTGCGTCGGCAATTGCACCACCGAAGGTTGCTGAGGGCGCGACGCGCGCCCTGCCGCTACTTCTTTTTGGTGGGGCGCTTCACCGCTTCGTACTGGGCGAGGTAATCGTCGACGCTCACCCTTGTGATGGCCTCGCCCACGACGTCGAGCGCGAGCTCGTCGAGCTGCTTGAAGCGGACGCACGACTTGCCCATATCGAGTTTTTTGCCCGAATCGCGGTAGGCGCGCTCGAACCACGCGCGAAGCGCGTCGCTGCCATAGATGCTCGTCAGGTACACCGCCATGTGTGACTTTTGCGATGCAATGGCGGCGAGCATCAGCGGCCGCCCATTGTAGGTCTTCGGAAATCGCGACAGCGGGATAGAATACGCAATCATCCCGAACTCGATACCTTCCTCATAGCCCTTCGGAAGGTTCTTCAGGATGACGTTCCGAACGGCGGCGAGCGCGTCGCGCCGGTCGGCCGGCAGCGACGCGAGGTACGCCTCGGCGGTCCCGAATTCGGCGCTCGCCATCCGACCAGGGGCTGTCACTTGGCCGCCCTTCGAGCGGACTACGGTGTCTGCGCGCGCGGGCGCTTGTCGCCCTTCGTCTTCGACCGTGTCGCAGATGCCGTCTTCGACTTTTCCTTCTTCGACCCGCGATCTTTCTTGGAGTCCCCGTCCTTCTTGGCGACGGCGTCCTTTTTGGCGACGGCGTCCTTTTTGGCGGGATCGTCCTTCTTCCGAAGCTCGGCCTCTTCCTTGGCGGTCAGCTTTGGTGCTTTCACCGGCTCGTCCCC
The DNA here is from genome assembly GCA_013361525.1 of Polyangiaceae bacterium. Taxonomy (GTDB): domain Bacteria; phylum Myxococcota_A; class Polyangia; order Polyangiales; family Polyangiaceae; genus Xiheicaenibacterium. The sequence continues at coordinate 21,912 of JABFXY010000175.1, forward strand.
GGGGGCGATGCGAATGCGAACGTTCGCAGTCGTCTTCTTGCCCTTCGGCATTTCGAGGCCCGCGAATGCTTTGCCCAGGCATCGCTCGACGACTTTGATGGCGCCGGTTTGCCCGCGGCTGTTCGCAACGCTCGCGGCTTTCCCCTTCTTCGGCGCGCGAACGAGCGAGGCCTCGTGCGCTTTGCCGCTGGTCACGACGAACGTGTATGCGCGATCGATGTGGAGCGTCTGATCGACGTGCGCGCCCTTGCGATAGCAATTGACGGCTCTGCTCCAGAAGTTCCGGCGCGCGGACGCTTGCATCGAGCCCTGCTCGATCGGTCCCTTCGCCGACGTGATATCGACCCGAACCCGCGGCGCCGGATGTGCGCTGCTCGAATCAGCGGGGGGCTCACCCGACGTCTCGCTTGCGCCGTCCGTGGACGCATCTGCGACACCCTCGGTGGCCGGAGCCGCGGGCTTGTCGGCTCCTCCCGCGGAGGGGGCGGCGGGGGGTTCGACGGGCGTCTCTTCGGCCCACGCAGACTCGACGATCGACGCCGTTCCGAGCGCGAGCAGGCCGGCGAGCGCAGTACACAAAAAGCGCGCCTGGGGCATCGACGGGCGATGACGCATCCCCCCAAGGACCACAGCCCCGCCGAGAAGCCAAGCCGATTCGGCCGCGCCGCTGATCAGGCCCGTTTCAGCGCGGTGCCGGTGACCCGCGCGTCGTTTCGCCCAACCTCGCTTCGCGTTCGTTCGGTGATGTCGACCACGATGCAGCTCACGAGGAAGACGGCGCCGGATGACCTTCGCACGGGGTAAAAGCTCACGAGCCAGCTCCTCTGCTGCATCCCCGTTTTGCGCATTCGTCCGAACATCGGGACGTCGAGCCGTGCGCTGTTCGTCTCGAACACATGCTCGATATGAGGCTCCACGGTGCGTGCGATCTCCGGTGGGACGACTTCCGAGATCGGTTTGCCGATGATCGACGCGGGGCGGATCCCGCGCACCCTCGCGAGGTTGTCGTTGATCATCACGTATCGGAGATCCCGATCGACGATGGCGATGCCGACCGGCACGCTCGCAAAGAGACTGTCCAACAGCGAGCGCAGCCGCTCGACTTCCTCCTCGGCCCTCGCGTGCGCGGTAGCCTCGCCGCCGAGAATCTCCGTCGCGGCCGTCGCCATTGCGGCGTCGATCGCGGACCCGACAATCGTGAGGTCGTCCCACGAGGCTTCGACGTGGGACGACTTCAGGCAGAACATCAACGCGGAGCGAAAATGCGCCCACTCGCGCAATGCCGACGAGATCGAATATCGCTCGACCAGCCGCTCGCGTGCATGCACCTGCGCGACGAGTGATTCCCGAAGCTGCAGCGACGCCGACTCCTGAGGGACGCGCGTCGGCCGGCTCTGGTCGAGGCGCAGCGCGAGCAGATCGATGAATCCGGGCACGTGATCGCGCAGAATCGGCTCGGGAAGGCGGTTTGCCTCGGGCACCTGCGGATCGGACAGGACCTGCCGCTCCCACTCCCGGATGATCGTGTCCTTCTCGCGGCGTAAAAACTGCGCGAGGTTCGACGGCTCCACGCGTTGTAGGCCGGCCATGTCGAATTCGCTGCAATGGGCGCGCCCGTCGCATCGGA
>JABFXY010000236.1 GCA_013361525.1 Polyangiaceae bacterium
GTCAGGTGGCCGCGTTTCATTCGCGTTTTGCGGCATTGCTGACGGAGCAACCGGTCTATCTGTCGCCAATGCGCGACACGGAACGCGAGTGCTCACAGCCAAGCGAGCGGACCTGCACGTCCGCCCGTAGCGCGTTGGTCAGAACCCCAACGACTGATACGTCCCGTTGCCGCCGTGACCGGGAAGAGCCCGGCGACGAACGATGCGGTGATAGTTCAACAGTCAGAACTGGCGGCTCTTCACCCGCTTGGATGCCGAGTGCAAGTCCGGCTCACCGCACCATATCGATCGCCAAGGGGACGCGCTTCTCCAGTCGCGATGGAGATGCGATCAAAGAAGACGCAGCCTTTGCCGCGTCGAAGTGCGGCACGAAAGAGAGCGCCTTTTGCACGCGAGGGAGGTAGTGTCGGCCTCGAATGCCAACTTCCGCTCCCAGGCCGAAGCATGGCGCGAAAGGCTGGTACGAATGAGACTCCTCGGGTTCCGCGTGGCGACGGGTGCTTTGTGCGGGGCGCTCGCGCTCTCGGGCTGTGGCGACGATGGGAGCGGCGGTAACGGAGGCGGCGCAACGGGCGGCCAAAACACCGGCGGCAACCCGACCAATAGCGGCGCCGGCGGCACCGGCGGCGACGGCACGGGAGCAACGGGCGGCGACGGCACAGGAGGAACTGGCGGAGCCGGCACGGGTGGCGAGGCGACCGGTGGCGCCGGTGGCGCCGACCCGACCGGTGGAGGGGGCCCCGGCCCGGCGTGCGGCTGGGATGAGGCGAATGAGTTCTACGCTTGCGGGTTCGTCGGCGAAGACCCTCAAGGATTTTATCCGATCGACTGCCCTCCGGACCTCGTCGAGGGCGACCCATGCGGGAAGGTGCCCGGCGCAGGCTGCTGCGCCCCCGACGGGACCAACTGGTACTGCGGCACATCGGGCGGCGAACCGGGCGGCCCCGAGTTTCTTGTCGCCGAGTACTGCGGACGCTGACATCGCGGGGATGGGCTCCGCGCGATGAGCGCGGAGCTCACGAATTCAGCCGCGGTGCAGGTGCAAACCCAATAGCCAAGCTCGAAGCTCGGCGTTCTGGGAGAGCTGTGCGCCGAGCTCCCGTCGCACGAGCCGGCCCACCGCCACCCTGGCTGCGTCGTTTGTCAGCCAGTCGCGGCACGGGCCCCTGAACTCCGGCCCGACCATCGTCACGTGGACCGCGCCGATCAGGTGGGGCGCGAACAGCTCCCGAAACGCCGAGTGATACGCGCCGAGATAGCGCGCCGGCTCGATGTCCGATAGCGCGCCTTTGATGCCTTCCCATAGCCCGCGCACGTGCGCCCCGTCGGCGGGGGCGCTGCTGCAATAGCCGGTGATGCGGCCCTGCCGTGTCGAGACCCATTGCAATGCGACCTCGACGCGGACGCCGTCGCTCTCCCCCCGGACGTGGAGCGGGGGGCCGACGACGGTTTCGGCGGCGGCGCGGACAGCGGACCGCAGGCCATCCGGAAACCAGAACGCCTCGTCGTCGAGGCCCAGGACGACCCCCGGAAAGAGCATCGCGAGCTCCCGTAGACGAGCCCGGACCCTCCCCCGGTCGAGCTTGTGGGAACCGAAGATTTGATCGTCCGGCGTGAACGCGACGCGCGTCCCCCGATCGTCGCTGGGGCCCATATCCCTCAATGGGGCCGTGACGAGCCCACGTGCCAGCTCGATACGGAATTGCCGCCCGTCGCGAACGACATCGACGACGAGCTCGCTCGACAGCGCAGAAACAGCAGCGAGCCCGATGCCTGCGAAGCCCGCCGCGATATGCATGTGCGGGACATGCGAATCGAAGGTTGCCCCCAGGTGGAGGGTGGTCAACACGATCTCCAACGCGGATTTGCCCCGGGTCGTCGGGGCAACTGGAATGCCCGGGCCGTCGTCGGTCACTACGATGCGATCGCCGTCGATGTCCACACGCGCACGCGTCGCGCGCCCAACCAAATGCTGATCGATTGAATTGGCGATGAGCTCCCAGACCAGATGTTCGATCCCCCGTTCGACACCACCGATGTACATGCCTGGGCGACGACGAATGGGCTCCAAACCCTCGAGCACCTCGAGGGCCTCGCACGTGTACATAGCCATAGATGACTCCCCTTTGAGCTTCGGCCCCGGGCCGTGAAGCCCACACCGAAGCTGCCCTGAATTGCCTGGACGAAGCGCATGAAGACGCGCCTTCGCGAACCTCGAAACTATAAATCAACGGGCCGGCGTAAGCCATCAAAAAGCTCGCACAGGCCGAATATATAGCATAACGATTTCGCGCATTTACACATCGCCTCGGGCCGTAGACAGGAGCACGGACAGAAGGCCCGGCGTCAGTAGGATCACGGTTCCGAATTTCGGAACTTCGTTGGCACATCGGGGGGATCGGACCCCGAAGCTCCGCTTTTCGGAACCGCCGCCGCCCGGTCATGGCGCTCCGGCACCGAAGGCCACGACACATCGGCCCCCTCCTCTGTCAGGACCCCCCGAGGTCGTCGCGCGCTCGCGACAACTTCGGTGGTTGCTCTGGCATGTAACCGCCTTTCGTTCGCGTTTTGGGCATCGGCGAAGAGCAACCGGGCTGTTGGTCGCGCTGGAGCAACACGGAGGGCGGGTCCTGACAGAGGAGGCCCTACCCTGTCGTGCGAGCGGTCCGAGCCCGCCCCCCCGGACCTTCGCGGGGACCATTCGTCAGCGAGCGCCGACGGGCGGCGCGGGCGGAGGGTGGCCCGCGGACGTAACCTGTCTGTCTGCCTGTCGGACTCGCGGGTTATGTCCGCGATTCAGGCACGGAACGGTCGTAACCAATGCTTCTGAGGGCCGGAGGCGCCGATGATGACCGCTCCAACGACCATAACGAGGCAATGGGCGTCGATCACCGGACGTAACGCAATGGTCCGACGATCGGACCGGCGGGTTACGTCCGCCCCGTCGGTGTGGCGTCGCGGCAACCCTCGTAGGGAACCAATGACGAGAGGCCCGGTGCAACTTTGCGTTCAACGATATGTCAGTCGCAGCTCACGGCGGGCACGCGTTGTGGCAGTCGAGGAACGGCGTGCAGGTTGCGGATTGGGCGCAGTTCTCGTAGCCCACGAGCACACACTGACCGTTGTTGTCGACTTCGCCCTGAATGCAGGCGAGGCACGCCTGATCGGGATTCTGGCCTTTGCAGAGATTCGTGCCTGCGCCGATGCAGACTGAGTTGCACGGCGCATTCTCCACACACGCGCATTGGAGCGAGATCTCGTTGACGATCTCCAAGTATCCGTCACCCGACGTCGGGTTCTCCGGGTTGGAGCAGCAGTCGCGGCAGGTCCCGCCGTCGACGCATTGGCTGCAATCGGTGAGGTCTGCGCAGCCGTCACCGGTGTTGGAGCCGCCCTCCCCCGAGCCGCCGTCAGCGTTGCTACCGCCGTCGGCGTTGCTTCCGCCGTTGGAATTGCTGCCGCCGTCGGCGTTGCTGCCGCCGTTGGCGCTGCCGCCGTTGGCGCTGCCGCCCGAGCCGCCATTGCTGTCCGAGCCGCTGTCACCACAGCCGACCAGCGAAGCCATGACTACCACTGCACCTAGAAGCAACGAGCGTTTCATGTCGATGAGATCCCTTCAGCACCGACGGGTACGGGCCTTTGTGGGCAGCGGCAAGGAGGAATCACGCTATCGCGCGGGTCACGAGCATGGCCGTCCCGCCGAGCGTCGCGATCCCGTCGATCGCGCCACCCATGCCGCGGCCTAACTGACCGCGCGAGGAAGCGGTCAGAACCCAACCACGCAGCGCGTCCCCTAGCCGCCGTAACCAGAAGAAGGTGGAAAGTGGACATCATCACCGAGCTCTATCAACACGTGCAGGGCCGCTCGCGGCCGGAGGACGTCGCAGAGTGCGTCCTTCGCGCGCTGGGCTCGACCCTCGACCAGCGGACGCAGACGCTCCTCGAGCGCGCGGCCCGAGGCTCGCTCGCGCGCGGCGCGATGGCGTATTCGTCGATGTCGACGCAGTTCTTCCGCGCGATCGTGCAGGCGAAGCCGCAAATCGAGCTCACGGCTGTCTTGATGTCCGCGCCGCCGCTCTTCGGCTCGCTCGAGCCGCTCAGCGACGCTGACTGCCGGCGTGCCGACGCGGTCCGCGCGTTCGTCACGCGCGCAAGCTCGCTGATTCACCGCGCGTACGGTGATCGGCGCCGCATGTCGAAGCGAGACCGCTTCGCAATGGGGCTCTTCAAGGAACACCGCTGGTACGGCAAGCGCTTCCGCTTGCTCGTCCGGCTCGAGGACAAGATCGACAGGATGGTCCGCGCGGACCGTCGCTTCGATGTCGTTCGAAGCTCGAAGTCGAGCCTCGCGACGAAGCTGTCCCTCGAGACGTTCAGCCGCGATACGGCTTCGGCATGTCTTATTGCCTATGTCACCGCGCGCATGAACCTTCGGTCGGTCTTCACCAATGGCCCGCAAGCGCGCGCCTACGATGAAATCGCCGAGGCGCTCCTCGCGCACGCCCAGCGGGCGACGCCGTGCTGGTTTGCCATTGCCCACGCAATGCCGGACAAGCACATCGTCAAGAACCTCACCGAGGAGGAGCGCGGCAAGCTCCTCGCGATGGCGTTCGAGGTGCTTCGCGACGCGTCCAGCTTCCTCCGGGAGGTTTGGGGCAAGAGCCATATCGACAAGGCCACGATGATTGTTCGTCGCGGCAACGACTCCTCGACGTGGAACGAAGCGGCCGGCGCGTGGAACAAGGCACGAGACAGTTGGATCGCGCTCCTCTACGCGCTCGGAATGGATGGATTGCTCGATAGCATGCTGCCGGGAAAGGTCATGCGGCTCATGGCCGCGGACGTCGCCCACTGGCATCTAGCGACCGGCGGTCGCATCCATCCGGACACTGCTGTCTTCGCGGAGCTCCCGCTCCCGTGGGAGGTCCTCGACGGCACGGTCGCGTGCTCGAGGCGTTTGGTCACGGCGACGTGCGACAAGCACGACGCTTCGATCGAAGGATGGATCGGTCCGCGCGGCGCTCGCGTCGCGACCCTGTTCACCCCGACCCCGGAGCTCGTCCACGGCGTCGCCGTCTCCAGCCCGGCCCTCGCTTTCACCCTGCGCAAGCTCGGCGTCTTCTCCGGAAAGGCCCTCACCGGCCCCCTGCCGGCTGAGGTGTCGATCGAGCGCGACGAACACGGCGCAGCCCTTCACGCTCACGAGAAGGGCTAGCTGCTAAACAACAACCTTCGCCCCTGCTCGACGCCCATCGAGCAGGGCCACCTTGGGATAGCTCAGTAGAAGAGCGCGCGGCTCTGGGACCGCGAGGCCGCCGAGTGCAAACCCGGCTCCCAAGACCCGCGGTGATAGTTCAACAAGTCAGAACTGGCGGCTCTTAACCGCGCAGGAGGCTGGTCGGAATTAATGCGTCGCGAGACCGCCGAGACCGAAGCGAGACGGGCGCCCGAGGAGCGAGCACCGGAAGCCTACTGAAGTAGGCTGAGGAGCACAGCGACGAGGCCGCCCGTCGCAGCGAGAGGATCGGCGGTCGCAGCAGCATTAATTTCGACCAGCCTCCGCCATGCCGAGTGCAAGTCCGGCTCACCGCGCCACGACAGTCACGTGAATTGCCCCTTGGGCCAAAGCTTCGCACGGATGATCGCGCCGAGCGTCACGCCCACGCCCATGATGGAGAGACCGATGGCCATAGCGACCTCGGCATCCACGTCGAGGCCCCCGAGGACGACGACGATCCCCGCGATGAAGAACGGGAGCGCGGCGCCGATGCTGGCGACGGTCGCGATGATACGCTGTCGCTGCACCGCGCGGCCAAAGCCCGACATCTTCTTCCACTCGGCCTCGAGCTTGGCCTTCTCGTCGTCGGAGATGTCCATGGGGGCAGGCGCCAGCATAGCTGGCCGCTCACTCGTAGGGCACGTAACCCTGGACGAGGGAGAAGCCTTGCCCCCACCTGACGACGCAGAGCGCGGCTCCCGCCGGCACCTGCGTCGGAACGAGCGGCTCTCCGAAGTCGAACCCGTTCTCGGTATAGTCGCCGGTTCCGTTGGACACATCCTCGAACGACGGGCATTCCCCGCCCAGCGCGACGTGGACGTAGCCACTTCCAGAATAGGCCCTCGTCACGACAAAGGGGCCTTCGATCACCTCGACGACGTCTGATTCGGTGTAGCGGTCATAGAAACTCCGAAACTGTTCCGCATCGGTGTCCGCCGTCTTGACCCGGCTGACCGGAGCAGCACCCTGCGTCTCGTGCTCGGTCGAAACCTCTTCTCGCTGAATGGCCGGCGCGGGCTCACATGCAGTCAGGGCGAGAACCATGATGGGGAGAGCGAGTCGTAGAGCGTTGTTCATCGTTGCATCGTCAACGAGGACACCGCTTTTCCGCAAGGTGGGAATCGCGCTCGACATGCTTTAATACGGAGTACCCAACCACGCACAAGGTAGCCTGACCGTTTCATCAGTCTGCTCGTATCGGTTGACGTAACTTTCGTGTCCGGGTCCAGCACGACGACGCAATTAGCCTCGCGCGCTAGTACACGCCATCGACACACGCGCGCGGGTTCGCGAATACGCCGCGACACATCGGCCCCCTCCTCCGTCAGGACCCCCCGAAGTTGTCGCGCGCTCGCGACAACTTCGGGGGTTGCTCTGGCATGTAGCCGCCTTTCGTTCGGCTTTTGGGGCGTAGGTGACAGAGCAACCGGGCTGTTTGTCGCTCTGGAGCGACACGGAGGGTGGGTCCTGACAGAGGAGCCCCCTACCCTGTCGTGCGAGCGGTTCGAGCCCGCCGCCCGGACCTTCGCGGTGATTGTTCGTCGTTCGACGCTTTGGTGGCGGCAGATCCCGTTCGGCAACGCGTGTCGAAGCTGGCATTCGCTTCGATTCGACCCGCGTTGCTTCGCGCGCAATTGGACCTTCTTGGCATCGTGGTTGCGACGACTCGAATAGCCACCAGCCCAGGAGAGAACCCCATGTACGCTCAACAAACGAGGACGGGCCCAGCGAGGCGGCAGACCGGGAAGAGCCCGGCGCTCACACCTCAGGAGGCCGCGGAGCTCGCTGTCGACGGGTACGTCTACGCGTACCCGCTCGTTCTGATGGACGTCACACGACGTCTGATGACCAATTTCGAGAAGCCGTCCGCCAGCCCTGGAGGGGGCGCCGGCGCTCCGATGAACCAGTTCGTGCACATGCAGGAAGTTCCTGACGCGAAGTTCACCGACGTCGTACGGCCGAATGCCGATACGCTGTATTCGGTACTCTGGTTCGATGTCTCGAAGGAGCCGCTGGTCATCCATGTGCCCGATTCGGGCGGTCGGTTCTATTTGCTCGAGATGCTCGACATGTGGACGGACGTCTTCGCTTCCCCGGGAAAGCGGACGACGGGAACCGCCCCCCACAGCTTCGCGATCGTCGGCCCGTCATGGAACGGCGAGCTCCCGGGCGACGTCGAGATGATCCGTGCGCCCACGAACTTCGGTTGGATCATCGGGCGGACGCAGGCCAATGGAAAGGCCGACTACAAGAACGTCCACGAATTTCAAGCGGGTCTTACCGCCACCCCGCTGTCGGGGTTGGGAAAGGCGTTGGTACCCCCGAAGGGGAAGGTCGATCCGTCGATCTCGAAGACTGCGCCGGTCGAGCAGGTCGCCGCCATGGACGGCGAGACGTTCTTTGCGCGGTTCGTGCAGCTCCTGGGCGACAACCCGCCGCACGCAAACGATTATCCGATCCTGGAACGTCTCGCGCGTGCGGGCATCGCCGCGGGAGAGCCCTTCGACATCGCAAAGGCGAGCCCCGCACTGCGGGGTGCGCTCGGCAAGGCGCCCGCGCTCGGCCAGGCGAAGATCAAGGAGTACCAAAAGCGCGCCGATGTGGTCGTCAACGGCTGGGCAATGGTCGGCACCCCCGTAGGAACGTACGGTACGGACTACCTGAAGCGCGCCATGATCGCGCTCATGGGGCTCGGCGCCAACACGCTCGAGGACGCTTTCTATCCGACCGCGCTCACCGACAGCGAAGGTAGACCGTTCGACTCCGGTGGGAAGTACGTGGTCCACTTCGAGAAGGATCAGATTCCGCCGGCTCGCGCATTCTGGTCCCTGACGATGTACAATGACGAACAATTCTTTGCAGACAATCCCATCAATCGTTATGCGATCGGCGACCGCGATGCACTGAAGTACAATGCCGACGGCTCGCTCGACCTCTACATAAGCCGCGCGTCGCCCGGTGCCGACAAAGAGAGCAATTGGTTGCCGGCGCCAGCCTCCGGAGCCTTTTCCATGAACCTACGCCTTTATTGGCCCATGCCGAACGTCCTCGACCGGACCTGGGCGCCGCCGCCGGTCAAGCGTATCGAGTGACCTGTCAGGAAGCCCCGAACGCGAGTCGGACGTCACGCTCGACGACGCGGCTATCCGAGGTGCACCTGTTTCCCGTTGATCGTCGCGGTGTCGGCCGCGACGATCGTCGCGGTCTTGGCGTGGGTCACGGCGCCCTCTTCCACGATGGCGTGCATATCCTTGGCTTGCACGCTCCAGAGGCCTTGCACCCTCTGGACGAGCGATCCCAGCTTCTCGGTGACGGCTCCGGCGATGGTCCGCAAGGTTCGGACTTGGATATTGAGCTCGGGCCCGGTCACGTCGACCCCGCGCTCACCGGTGAGCTCCAGCTTGCCACCGTCTGCGACGATGGACACGTCACCCGAGAAGCGAAGCGTGGTGCGACCCTCGCCGTGCAATACGCCAATGGCGTAATGCTTGTGCTCGCGCCCGATGACGAGGAGGACGTCGCGCGGCTTGGGTGAATAGGGGAACGCGAAGGCGAGCTCGACGTCGGCGGCTTCGCCGCTCGGCAGATCGACGACGACGACGGCCCCGCGCACCGCAGTGACCACCGCCGGGCCCAAGTAGTCGGCGGCGGTCGCAGCGGCGCCGGTGACCTGGGGCGGGACGAGCTTTGCAATGTTGGTCATTGGCTGCCTTCCTTTTGATGGAGGTGGAGCACGCGCTCGAGCACCTGACTCGCGGCCTCGATCGCGCATTCGTTCGTCGCGGCCTGATCCGGAATTACCTTCGAGTCCTCCCGGTTCGACGCGCTGCCGGGCGGCTGGAGCAATGCCGCATTCCGTGCCACGGCGCCGTCCTGAACCCGTGCGAGGACTTGGCCGGTATGTTTCCCATACGTCGGCTCGCCGATCACGACGGCCCGGCCGTGCGCCTGCAGCGCGCCGGCGAAGAGCTCGGCCGCGGAGGCGGTCCCTCCGTCGACTAGCAGCGCGACAGGGAGCGTGTGAGCGGGCTCCCGGCGAGCGCGGTGGGTGCTCTCCGTCCCGTCAGCCTCGATCTCGGTCACGATGTGGTCGCCACGCTCGAGGAAGTCCCCTGCGAGCTCGGTGAGGACGCGCAGCTCGCCGCCTGGACAGCCTCGTAGGTCCATGACGAGGGCGCGAGCGCCCTGCCCGATTAGGCGGACCACTGCGGCGTCCACCGCCGCTGGGAGCCGCCACGAGAAGACACATACACGCAAATAGCCGACAGCTTCGGAGAGCAGCCGCTCGTCACCGGTCGGCGGCCCCTCGAGTAGAGCGTCGAAGGCGCCGAGCTCGACGTTGTCGAGCCGGCGTTCTCGGCTCTGTGGATCGGCGGCGGGCGCAAACGTGTAGAGGACATTCGGCGCGCCCGGCGCGACCACCATGCCGGGCTCGTCATTGCAGGTGTTCCCGCTGGTGGGGCACGTGAGATTGATACCGGGCAGCATGTCGATGAAGACGACGGGATTGCCCATATCGAACGTACCAGGGCCCATCACCGTCCAATGCGCGACGCCGGGCTCGTCGCCCGTCGTGAGCGGGACGACCGACGCGAGGTTGAGAGCCGGGATCATCGCGGCGCTGACGACGGGCGAGAACGGGATCGCCATCGCGTGAGCGGCGAAGTTGGGATACGGGATTGGGATAATCAGCGGCCCAATCGGTGTGCGGCAGACGTCGGGGAAGCCGAAGTTCAGGCTCGGGCCCTTGTTGGAAGCGGGCAACATGTCTTCTCCTACGTAGATGCCGGTTTGGCGGGCGCGCGCCCGTCGGTGACGGAGCGATCGAGGTTTGCTCCGCGCAGATCGCAGCCGTCGAGCCGCGTAAGCCGGAGCTGCGACTGGAAGAGATTGGCGCCCGCGAGCGACGCGCCCTCCAAATTGGCCTTCCGGAGGTCCGCCCGGAGCAAATCCGCTCCCGGCGCGTGCGCCGAGACCAGCGACGCACGGTAGAGACGCGCACCGCGGAGGCTCGCTCCCGTGAAGTTCCCTTTATCGGCGACCGCTTCGTCGAAGAACGGGTCCGTGAAGCGCGCGTATTGAAAGCTCGCGGCGTCGAGGCGCGCCATTCGGAATGCGGTCCTGTCGCCCGTCGATTGATCGAAGCGCGCCCCTGCGAGCTCCGCCCGCTCGAACGTCGTTTGGTCGAGCGATGCTCCCGAGAACTTCGCATCCTTGCCCCGCGCCGCGGTGAAGCGACACGACTTCAGCGTGGAGGACGAGAGATCCGTTTGCTCGAGCGAGGCCCCGTCGAAGAAGCCTTTGTACAGGGCGGCCTGACGCAAGTTCGCGCGATCGAGCTGCGCGCCGGAGTAGATGGCATATTCGCCCTTCGCTCCTTCGAAGTTCGCTTCAGCGAGCCGCGCGCGCGCGAACGTCGTTTGGTCGACACACGCCTGCCGAAAGACGGCGCCCTCCCCGGCGACCGCGGTGAGGTTTGCCTGCGTGAGATCCGCGGCTGTGAAGTCCGCGCCCGTGACGTCGGCCTCGTGCAAAATGGCGTGTTTCATCCGCGCGTCGCGCAGGTTCGCCCCCCGCAAATTCGCCCGCGTCAGGATCGCGCCTTCGAGGCAAGCGCCCGAAAGGTCGCGACCGGCCAAGTCCGCGCCCGTCAAATCGCGCCCGGTGAGATCGACGCCCGCCGCGGGCTCCTCGGTGCCGCGCGCCTGCGGCTGAAAGCCATAAGGATCGAGCTGGCGGATGAATGGGTCGCCCTCGAGCGCCGAGAGCTCATTGAGCTCTTTGCCGCCGGAGCTCGAACCTGCGCGAGACGCGACCTCGGGCTTGGCGAGCTGGGCTTGCGCGCGCTCGGCGACCTCGCGCAATGAGCGCAGACGGGTGCCGAGAGGCACATAGGGGATCGAGCCCGGCTTGCGCGGCATGGCGATCGGGGCAGCGGCGTTCGCCGGAGGACTCGCCATTGCTGCGTCGATGCGTTGCCCGAGGGGCGCACCGTCCACGGGCGCGGCGTCCGCGCCCTCGAGCATGAGGCGAAGCCGCTCGCGCGTACCGGCGGGCGCATCGCGGAGCGGCCCCTCAGGCCCGAGGCTCGCTCGCGGTGGATCGTACGTCACGCCTCGGTCGCGCTCCCCATCATGATCTCGCGCGCCGAAGAGCTCTGTCCGTCGCGCCTCGAAGCCCGTGGGATCGCGCTGAAAGCCGTCGAGCTCTTCACGGAAGGACGCCGCCGGAGCCGGCGGGTCCCCGAGATTCTCCGACACGACGAGCGCGCAAGAGAGGTCGGCCGCGTCGTCCTCGCGCACCGGCTCCACGCCCCGCCACGTGAGGACGAGAGCCTCGCGCCGCAGATCGGCTAGCAGGGTATCGAGGACGAGCGTCACCTCGCGAAAGCGCCCGCGGTCGTCGATGACGAAGGCCCGAACGCGCAGCGCAGGAAGGGACGCAGAGAAGCTTGAGGCCCGAGGGTGCAGGTTCAAAAACGACAGCTCCTCGTCGCCGCGCAAAGGAGCAATCTGCTGATCTACTGGAGCCGCGTTGAAATAACTCCAATCGAAGTCCGAGGAGACATAGGGCGCGCGCGTCTTCGCGTACTCGTCGCCATAGTCCTTGCCGACCTTGGAGCGTCGCTGCGGCCAGAACGGTGATAGGGGCGCGAAGCTCGCCGGGCCGATGCGGTCATTGCGTGATCGAACGACGTCGTCGGCCGACTCCACATTATGCAACTGAGCCGTCCCCGCGCCGCGGCCGGCGGGGTTCTCCGGCATGTCCGGTCCGCCGAACGCGTGCGCATAGTCGAGCGGCATCTCGGTGAACGGCGCCGGCGGCGACGCCGAGCTGCCGAGGAGGCCGTCTTGCCACGTTCGCGGACCGACGACGCGCAAGACCTTCGTCCACGAGCCGACGGTCACTCGGACGGGACACTCCGTTAGGGGCTTGCCAGAGGGCGTATGGCAACAGGCGGCAACAAGGATGTCAGCCTTCGGCTTGTAGTCCGCGAAATCGCTCGCGTAGAGGAGCGCGCCGCGCCGGTCGTCGTCCTCCGGTGCGAAGACGTCCCCCACGAGCGACCCCTGCTCGCCCAGACCTGCCAAAGGAGCGACAGGCTCACCAGGCGCGAGCTTGAACGTGCCCCGCACCACGAGCGTCGCCGAGGGCGCCGGCGGGTGCCGCGAGGAAGGAAACGCGGCGAAGCAGAAAGGGGTCTTGTTCTTTGCGCGCACGGGTTGGTCCGGGGAACGAGCTATTTCTTGCCGCTATTGCGGTTGGAATTGCGAAAAACAAGGGACAGCGAAAGGTTGAGATGATTCTGCATCGGATTGTTGAACGCGATCCCGAATAGCGGCCCCAGGAGTCCGGCCCCGTGGAATTGCACGACGACCGGAGCCTGCGGCGGCTGATACGGGACGATCGCCAGCTCCCGCGGCGGCTCCGGGCGCACTGGCTCCGCTCGCCCGAAGCTCGGCATGAAGAACGCGGCGTCCCACGCTCTGCAGACCGGGGCGCAGAAGACCGCGAGGTTCGCTTCGCGCGAATTAAAGAAGGACTGGTTGTCCATGTTCGTGCTGCCGACGACGACCACCACGTTGTCGATAGACATGTACTTCGCGTGACTGGAGAACTTGCGCTCGGCATCAAGGCTGTCGTCCACGGCCGTCCCGGGACTATCGATGTGAGCGTACCAACGAATGAATAGTAGGTTGAGCCGCTCTTGCCTCTCCGCCGCCCAGTCGAGCAGCTGGGCAGCCGCCCACGTGTTCGTGCCGCCGACCCAGCGCTCCGTACCCTCGTTGAAGTTTTTGGAGAGGACGATCTCGACCCGAACGCCTCTCTCTATCGCCCGCTTCAGCGCCTTCAGGATGTCGGAGACGTTGAAATTGGGCGTGTGAATGCGGATCACCTGCTGCGCGTTATTGAGGAGGGCCAAAAAGCCGAGCGCCTGCGAGTTGTCCGACATCCCCGCGCTGGTCAGTGCGAAGAGCAATGAGCCGCTCGGCCGGCCGAACAGCACGACCGACACGTTCTGCTGGTGTCCCTGAGGGGGCGCCACGGGCCGCAGCTGTTGGAATTGGGCGCCACTGTTCTTTACGCGCCAGGCGCTCTGGAACTCGACCCGGAGCAGCGCGGCGGCATCACCGCCGACCTCGAAGCTACCGTCGAACCATGAACGCCTTTCGTCGTAAAAATTCTGGATGTTTGCCCCGGTGAGGATCGCGCGACAGCCGTCGATGATGAGCGACTTCGAATGCAAGATCGAGCGCGCGAAGCTCGGATATGCCCGTAGGCGAACATCGAGGCACGCCCACCGGCTCACGTCCCCGAGATCGCCCGCGGGGCTCTTGCTGCTATAGTCATACAGGATGTAGATCCGAACTCGCTGTTGGTGCGGTCTACCGCTGAGACCGTTGTTCAAGTCATTGAAGGCTGTCGCTAGCGCCCTCGACGCTTCGCAGTTGGGGTGCCATTGAAAGATCTGAAGCAAAATCTCCTGTCTCGCGGAGAGGATGAGCTTGCGGCAGTGTTTGAAGATATTCTTGCCCCAGAGCGGAACACCCAGCTCCGCTGTCCCGACCGCTGACGCTGCTTGGCTGCCGAGCGCGCCCTGAACCGCCAGCTGGAGCGCGTACGCCTGGAAGTCGTCGACGAAGTCGCCGGGGTGCCGGTATTCGGTGTCGTCAGAAGCCAGAAACTGCAGAATCGCCTCGTTCGAAATCGAGTCTGTGCGGGAACCGAACCGCAGGCGCAACCAGTGCCGAGCCAGCTCGACCGGGATGGGCGTCGCTACCGCACCGTGGTTGAATGTCTTCGGCATGGCTGGCTCTACCGTCTCGGTGGGGGCGGCGGCTGGAAGGCTTCGGCCTCGAGCCTAGGGACGTCGTCGCGCCTCGCCGTCTCGGCGCGCGCCGTGCCCCAGACGACGCCGTCGTCGAGCGTCGCGTGCAGAACGGCGCGGTGGAAGTCCGCGCCGGTCACCTCGGCATTGCGAATATCGGCGTACGCGAGATCGGCCTCGGCCAACGTCGCCGCCGTGAGGAGCGCGCCCTCCGCGCGCGCACCGGCGAAGACCGCGCCCCGGAGGTCGCAGCGCGAGAGATTGACGGCTCGGAGATCGGCTCGCACGAATAGGGCATAAGGCAGCTTCGCCGTCGACATCCGCGCGCCGGAGAGGCTCGCGTCCGCGAAACATGCATACTTCGCGTGGGCCCCCTCGAATATCGCGAGCTCGAGCTTGGCGCCGCGGAACGTCGTGCGCACGAGCACCGCCCGGCCAAAAATCGCGCCGGTGAGGTCCGCCTCGCTGAAGTTGCAGTCGGTTAGATCGCAGTCGGACAGATCCATCTCGCGGAGGTTCGCTTGGTAAAACGCGCACCGAACGATGGAGAGCGACCGGAGCGGAATGGCGCGTAGGTCGGCGGGGCCGAAGTTGATCCCTTCGAACGTCGCCCGCTCGAGGAGCGCGCCAGTGAGGTCCGCGCCGGCGAGCGAACCGGTGCGGAACGCGGCTCGCGTGAGGTCCGCGTCGCGCAGATTCGCCTCCCGCAGGAACGACCTCGCGATGGTGGCGCCGCGCAGACTCGCGCCCGCGAGGTCCGCGCCCGACAGATAGACCATCTCGAGCGCTTGCCCGCCGAGGTCGGTGCCGCGGAGGTTCACCCGATCCAAAAAGCATGCGCGGATCTGCGCGCCGCCGAGCCGCGCCCCCTCCAGATCACAGCCGGCGAGGTTGGCCTGCGAGAGCTTCGCCCCTTCCAGATTCGCGCCGCGGAGATTGGCGCCTCGAAGCGAGGAACCTTCCAGGTTCGCTCCCGATAGGTCCGCCCCTGGCACCGCGAGGCCGTCGATATCCGAATGGCTGAGGTCCGCACCCGTCAGTGCATCGGCTTGGAACTTCGCCCCTTCGAGCAGAGACGCCGTGAGCGTGCGCGGCAGCTTCGCGCCGGTGAGATCCGCGTCCGCGAGCACCGATTGATGGATAGTCGCGCTCGAGAGGTCGGCGTCTTTCAGGTTCGCGCGGTGGAGGATCGAGTCCGTGACCCGCGCATGAGACAGGTCCGCACGCGTGAGGTCGGCGCGCGCGAGCGACGATCGCTCGATATGGGCGGAGTGAAGATCCGCTCCGCTCATATGAGCGCCCTCGAGCCGCGTGCCGTCCAGCGTGGCGCCGCGGAGCTTCGCTCCCTCGAGGTGCGCGTCGATGAGCACCGTCCCGCGCAGCTTGGCTTCGGAGAGGTCGGCCGAGGCGGCGTCCGCGCGCAGCATTCGGCAATCGGTGAGATCTGCCCGGCGCAAATCGGCGCCGCTCAGCTTGCCGTCGATCACCACGGCACCGCTCAGGCTGCACCCGGCCAAGACCGCAACTTGCAATGTGCAACCAGCGATCTGCGCTCCGGAGAGGTCGGCGCCGGTGAGATCCGCGCCGGAGAGGACCACGCGCTGTAGCGTTGCGCCGGAGAGCTTCGCGCCGCGCAGCACGCGCCCCGATAGATCGATCTGCCCGATCTTCGCGCCGGCGAACGAGCGCCCCGCGGCAACCTCGGATTCGAACTGTTCGGCGGAGAGAGCCCTCGTCGCCACGCTGCACCTCAGCCGAGCATGATCTGCCCGTGAAAGTCCTCGTAGACGGCGCCGACCGCCTGCTTCGTCAGCGCGAGCTCGTTCTTCATCGTCGAGAGCTGGTTCTTGATCGTCGACAGCTCGTCCTTGTGCGCCGGGTTGAGCTCCGAGAGACCGCCGACCGTGAGCTGGAGCCCCGTGCTGACATTCACCTCGATGCGCCCGGCGACCGACACGTCGAGCACGCCGCCGACGGTGATCGACTCCTCCAGCCCGAGCGTGATCTCGCTCATGTTGCCGACGACAATCTCGGCTTCGGTCCCGACGATCACGGACGTGGTCGTGCCGATGGTCGTGTCGAAGATGTTCCCGATCGTCGTGCTGGCGATCACCGCACACGTCGTCACGTCCGTAATGGTGTCCGCGGTGGTGGTCGACGAAATGGTGGACGCCCCCGTCGTATCGGTGATGGAGATCGCCTCGGTCTTCGAGGTGATCGACGTCGCCGTCGTCGTCGACGTCATCTCCCCGACCCAGGTCTCGTCGGACATCGTCGGGATCGGCAGCGCCGCGGAGCCCGTGTAGCTCGCAATCGACAAGGCCCAAGTCCGGTCGGTGATTGCGGGGTTCGGCTTCTCCTTCGACGGGGCCTCCGAGCCGGTCACGCTGCTGCGGATGTTGCCTTGGAAGACGTCGTGGACGTCACCCATATAGGTCGTGAAGACGTCGCCCTTGAGCGTCTCCTCCGTCACCTTCCAGGATCCGTCGTAGTTCTGCGTCCACTCGATGCTGCTCGAACCCGCGCAGGTGATGCTGCCCTGGTTCACGTGGCCGCCGGAGATATCCCACCCCGCCTCGTCGTTCTGCCGGCCGAGGATGAGCATCCGATAATTGCCTTTGATCACCTCGACCTTGTCGCCCCTTGTCGTGGTGATCCGGTTGCCGTCCGAGTGATCGCGCCAGCCGCCTTTGGAGTGCAGCAGAGCCGTCTCTGCCTGACGCACGCCCGGCGGCAGGTAATCGGGACATCCCTCCCGAACGCGGTTGTCGTCGACGAAGGTGGTGACGAGCGCCGCCAGATCCTCGCCCGTCGCCTTCGGCGCTCCGGCGCTGGCCGCCAGGGCCGGATCCTTCACTGCGCCGAGGCGGAGATACGAGCTCATCGCCTCCGCTTCCGACGAAGCGTTGTTGAAGTTGGGCGCCTCGATCAGGATGTACTTGCCGCCGACGCCCTCGCCCTCACGCTGGCCCATGGCACCTCCCCAAGCAACGATCGCCCCTGACGAGCACCCCGACGGGGTAACCTCGACTCGAGCGGAGCGTCGCTCATCGAAAGGCGGAGATCAATCGATGGGTCCCTTCGATTACAAATAAAGCCTAACTGACGGACCCGTCAGGCAGTCGCCGGCATGAGGATTAAATGGCTCGCGCCTATTTGAGCTCACGTGCGATCGTTCGGCTCTCACAAAGCCCGCCTCGGTTCCCATCGACGCGGCCCGCTCACCGGCTCATCCGGTTTGACGATCATAATTCTGCTCCGAACGCGCGGAACTAACGATTAGTCGCGCACCGCCACGAATGCCTCGGACGTAGCTCCGGCGTATGGGCGCCCTTGGTTCGCCGTCGAGCGCCGCGCGCTCCGATCACTCCGGGTGCTCACACGCCGGAATCACGACCGTCGCGCGGTGATCGCGAGTATCTTCCCACCCGACCGAGCTGACGAACGCGACAGCCACCTGTGGAAGGAAGATCACCATGAACCGTTCGACGACCAACCGCATTGCAACGCTCGCGCCCAACGGCCGTCGGCTCGCGACAGCGACGTTCCTCTTCGTCGCACCGATAACGTTGCTCGCATGTCCGAAAGAAGAGGAGCAGCCGCCCCCGGTGCAGCCCGCGCCGGTGCAGCCGACGACGCCGCCCCCGCAAACGGGGCTGACGCCGGACATGCAGGCGAAGGTCTCGCGGGCGTGCGAGCGCATGTCCCAATGCAAGGCCGCCGGGCAACCGGGCGCCGAATACAACTCGTGCATGCGCGACCTGGGACAACCGGAGTCGTACACGGGACAGTGCGGCGCACAGCAGACCGCGCTGATCGAGTGCATCAACAACCTGCAGAGCTGTGATCAGGGCGCCTGCGCGACGCAGAGCGCGGCGGTCACTGCGTGCGGCGTCATGCCCGCCGGGCTTCTCAAAGGGTTCCTCGGTCAGTAAGGCGAGGTCCTCAGCGCCGGCTGCCGACCCTCTGCACCGCGGGCACCGACATGCAATCGGCGGGGTCCGTATCTTCCGCGTCCAGGGTGACGGCGTTGCCGGCGTAAGAGATGTAGAGGCCGACGTCGCTGTCGGTGCAGGCGACGAGCTCACCTTCGGGCAGATCGATGAACTCGCCCGAGAGGCTGCGCTTCGCCCTGATGATCTCGAACGAATCACCGTCGACGGGCTCGAAGTCGTAGTGGAGCGCGAGCGTCAAATACGCACCGAGCTCGATTGTCTCGGCGTTGAGCGTCGCGTAGTGGCCGGCGCCGGCGTGGAGCTCGACGCTTCCGTCGGCGGCCCGCTTCACACTTGCGGGCGTTACCCCCCCGAGACCGAACTGCACGACGAGCGCGACCGCGGGGAAGCTGCTCTTGAGGACGCTGGTTCTTTTGCTCTGCGCTGTCGGGTTGTACTTGAGATTGCTCCACGGCTCGAGGGCGCACGCGGTCGGGTTCGTCGGCGAGCACGCCGACTGGAACTCGAACGTCCCGCCGAGCGAACCGCTGCTCCTGAAGAACAGCTCGCCGCCATTCGACAGATGCTCCGCGCGCGTCTCGAGCACCGTGCCCGGCAGCGTCGTGAGCGAGCCGCCGCCGGTAACGGTGAGATCGCGAATCGCCACGCCGGCTGAGCCCTGCGCCGGATCGATCACGACATCCGAGCCGTCGATGACGACGTCGGTCCCCGCACCGGGCACGCTCCCCGTGCTCCAATTCGCCGCGTTGAACCAGTCGCCGTCGGTGCCCGTGAAGTGGGCGACCGGGTTCGAGGTCTGCGCATAAGCGGGGACGACGAACAGCAACGCGACGGCGGGAAGAAACTTCAGGGCTTTCACGAGAACCTCCAATTCGGGCGGCGCCCCTCGCGCCGTCTCCGCGGAGGCCTAGAGCAAGGGCGATGCCGAGCGATTTCCTCGACGATTTCGGCCTCTGACGAGAGATCCCTCTCGAATGCTCGAGATCACGCTTCGAGTTCTCGAGATCAGCCGCGACAACTCGAGAGCGCGCCTCCGCGAAGCGATGGATCACACCTCAGGGGCTTGGGAGAGCGCCCGGTATGCCCATCGTCGACGCATCTGATCTCGAGTTGAAAACCTTTCAGACCCTTTCAGATAGCGCGCCCAACGATCTTCAGCGGATTGTGATCGTGAAGCTCGACTGACGGCATTATCCCGCGCGCCCTTCATCGACATTCATCCTTTGCGGTTTAAAGACCGCACCAAACACGACGGAGATACGGCGAGCGCGGCTCGTCCGTAGGATGCCCAATGCAGCGGAGCCTCTTTCTTTGCTTGATGCCGGTCGTCTTCGCACTGGCTTGCAGCGACCCTTCTGAAACGGACCCGCCGGGTAATGGCGGCGGAGGCGCGGCGCCGAGCGGCGGCGCGAGCCCAGACACCTCCTCGAGCAGCGCTTCCACGGGTGGCGCGGGCGAGCTCGGCGGAGCGGGCGGCGCCCCTGAGACCGGCGGCGCGCCCACGACCGGCGGCGGGGGAGAGGGCGGCGGTGAGGGCGGCCACTTTCCAGGCGAAGCCTTCTGGAGCAAACTCTTCGGTACGAGTGTCACCGGCTACCGTGGCGGGCGCGGCATCGCGGTGGACGCGGAGGATGCCACGATCGTCATTGGCCATATGAATGACGACCACGGCAAGGAGGCGCCGTGCACGGTGACGTTCGGCGCGACGCCGGCCCTCACCGCGGACGGCGCCGACGCATTCGTGGCCAAGCTCGACGAATCCGGCGTCGTGCTCTGGCGCATGAGGCTGAGCGCGGATGCGAGCGGCAACGCCGATGACGATGTGATCGCGGCGGACGTGGCCGTCGACGAATTGGGCAATAGCGTCGTCGTGGGTTCATTCCGCGGCGATTGGACCATCGATGGTGCTTCGCACGACGCGGGGTCCGGCGCGCGACCGTTCGCGCTCGCGCTCGATCCGTCGGGGCAGATCCTCTGGTTCAATGCCTTTAGCGGGAGCGGTGGGCTCAGGACGGTATCCATCGACCCGCAAGGCGACATCGTCATTGCGGGCTACTCGGACGCCACCAACGTCAATCTCGGCGGCGGCACGCTCGCCGCAGACAACTTCGTGGGAAAGCTCGCGCCTGACGGGTCCCATCTCTGGAGCGTCCCACTGAGCTTGGGCGAGGTTGGTGTTTTGGCCTCGGCGATTGGGCCGGATGGCGAGATCGCGCTCACCGGCGGCCAAACCACCGGGGCCGACGACGTGGACGCGTGGCTGCGCCTGCTCGGTCCGAATGGCACGGAATTGTGGACCAAGACCTTCGCCGGGCCCCAATCGCAGCGGGGCCGAGGGGTCGTGTTCGAGGCGAACGGCGCCCTCGTCCTCGACGTCTGGTTCGAGTCCTCGATCAGCTTCGGCGGCGACACCTTCACGACCGCCGAAGAGGCCTTCGCCATCGCCAAGCTCGGCGCCGACGGCGCGCATGTCTACAGCCGCGCAGTCGGCCCCGTTCGCTCATCGAGCATCGGCGTCGACCCTACCGGCAACCTCTACGCGCTCGTCACCGGGGACAACGTCCCACTCGACTTCGGACTCATCCACACCGAACCCGTCGACGCCCTCGTCATGGTGAAGCTCGACCCCTCCGGCGTTGCCATTTGGGGCTTCGTTTCCGGCCTGGGGTCGAGCGGCCACGCCGTCGCCGTCGGGTCGAGCGGTGCGTTGCGAATCACCGGCGATCTGACGGAGAGCATGGATTTGGGGGCCGGCGTCCTGAACCCCGTCGGCGCTCATGGGGATATCGTCGTGGCGGCCTATCCGCCGTGAGCGCTCGTGGTTCCTGCAGTCGCGTGGCTCGTTAGTCGACGGGACAGTCGGCCGCATAGTCAGCCCAGGGCTCGTAGTCCCTGAGCTCGAGCAGGTTCACGAGCGCTGCTTCGGTGGCGAGCGACGGCACGTCGCAATGGCCGACTTTCCCCGCGAACGCGTCGAGATCGTAATAAGCGCAGGACGTCTCTTCGCTCTTCGCGAGGGGCTTCAGACCATTGAAACCGATGCCCAGCGAGACCGCAAAGGAGCAATCGCCCCAGGTCGTATCGGTCTGTCGATACTCCCACGCGTTCGCGACATTCGCAGGGATCCGCGCGCGCCATAGCTGCGGCTGAAACGGGTCGAGCAGCACCATCCCGGCGACACCTCGACGGCTCGGCGCGATGCGATCGTCTTTGCGGAGGCGGTCAGCGATGTCGGTCACGTTGATGCCGCCCCACGAAAAACCGACGAGGTGCACGATGCCTTCCGAGTCGTCCTCGTCCACGAGGCCATCGCCGTTCTCATCGAGCTCGTCGAACAGCGCTGCGTACGCGCCATTCTCGTCGAGCGCGTTGAACGCTTCGTAGTCGCCGTCGCGCACCAGCGTGAAGCCCGCGTCCTCCGCGGCCTCGCAGAGCGCGAACAGCCCTTTGTCCCAACCCGTCTCGCGATCCGCGAGCCCTTGTTGGCAGAGAAGTACGCGGCGCGGAGGCTGAAGTGCGGGATCATCCGACTCGGTCGTCTCCGTTTCGAGATCCACGCCCTGGATCGCGCAACCACCAGAGGCGGTCGCGATCGCAGACAAACCAACGAGCAATAGAGCGAGCGCGGTGGCCGGGACCCGATTGGAGCTCATGGGCGCGCCGAGGCTGCAACCTCCGCGCCGAGGACGTCGAGATACTGATGGATCTCAACGACATACGGGCACCTCTATCGACCTACAGCGGTATCGTCGAACAGCGATAGCGGTTATTTCGAGTCCGGACGATCGCGGTCACCCGACGCGAGCCAGGCGCGGAGCTTCACCTCGTCGTCGAACACCTGCATGCCGAAGGCTGAGTCGTTCGTGAGTCGCTTCGACTGGAGCACGCCGACCGCCGTCTGCACCAGCACCGCCGCGCGCTTGAACCTGCGAAACTGCTTGTTCCACATCGGGACGACGCGCCTCTCGAAGTCGGGATCGTTGCGCCCGACCGCCTTTCGGGCGTCGAGGACCAGGGCGGACTCCGCCGCCGGGATCGTCGCGAGGACCTCGAAGAGGTGGCCCACGTCGATGAACGCATCGTCGCCCCTCGAGGACTTCGGCGTGCGCGCGACCCACACCACGCGCGCCTCCGCGTCGTGCTCCACGTGAAAAAACTCGCTGTCGAAAATGACCGTCCGCCCCACCCTGCGGATCCTACAGCGGGTCGCGCCTACCCGAGATGCCTATTCGGGTATGGGGAGCCTGACGGAGGGCCGGGGAATACGCCCGAAGTCGTAACCGTCGAGCTCCGCCGTCCTGGAGTCCGCGTACACGACTTTGATATCACAAACATACGCCCTGACCGTCGTGTCGATGCCCGCGCCCCTCTGCGGCGCGATCGGCGCTTTCAGGAGATTCGCACCCCAATCGCCGGTGCCCTGGGCCCTGAGCCGCAGCTCCTGGACGGCGACGTCGAGCGGGTTCTCCGCGAAGAACGAGATGCTGAGACCCGGGATCGCGAACGCGAGCAGCGTGGTGTAGGAGTCCGCGGTTTGGGTGTTCCCGCTCGTGTCAGAAATGAACGCACCGCCGTTATAGTAGGTGAGCCGCTCTCTGCCGACCTGCACGCTCTCGGGCCCGCCGCCCACGAAGGCCACGTTATGGGGCTTCGCGAAGCCCACGTACAATTCCTGGATGAGGACGACGCCGTCGACGATCGGGCGATCGAAGACAACCTCGTGGTACCCATTCATGGTCCCGGAGATGTTGCTTTGGACGAGCAGGTCGGGTTTTTTCTGGGTGCCGGTTGCGAGCGCGTAGCTGAGACTCTGCTGCGACATCGCGTCGTCGCCGTTCTTGAGCTCCGCTTCGACACTGACGACACCGCCAGCGCCGGACGGCTTGAACCACGCGCTGAGCGCGATGGTCGTTACACGCGTATCCTGTTCCGGATTCGACAAGGAGAACCCGGTCATGAACGGCAAGGCAGGATTCTCCACGTCGTAGGTTGTGCCGTTGGCGTCGGTGTGGTTCTCGAAGTTGCCATCGTCACGTCCGACGAAGGCGACACACGCCAGCACGATCTTGGAGTCCGCCGCGGAGAGCTGGTGGCCGGAGGCGGCGGCGTCGCAGAGGACCGCGGTCACCTGAGCTCGGATTTTCCGCTCGTCGGTTTGATCGATCACCTTCGTGTAAAGCTCGAGCGCCCTCACCCAATGGTCGGTGCCGGCCGCGAAGCTGAGCTTCCAGTAACTAATACCAATGGCGTATCTCCGAATGGGCTCCTCGAACTCGAATTCGACCAATCCATTCGGCGGGGCTTCGAGCCGTTGACAGACGAAGGGCATAATAGGGCTCCGGACGTGGGTGTGGCCGGAGCCGACCATGCAGAAACACCAAACGCAAGTGTGATCGCGGACATCACACT
>JABFXY010000163.1 GCA_013361525.1 Polyangiaceae bacterium
ACTCCCCCCGACGAACTCGGCCAGGTGCTTCCCGGTCAGCGTCGACTTCGCCGCGACCAAGTCGGCCGGCGTGCCTTCGAACACCACCTTTCCACCGTCGTGACCGGCGCCCGGCCCGAGGTCGATGATCCAATCGGCGTGCGCCATCACTGCTTGGTGATGCTCGATCACGATGACGGACTTTCCGGCGTCGACGAGCTGATCCAAAAGGCCGAGAAGCTGCTTGAGATCGGCGAGGTGTAGCCCCGTGGTCGGCTCGTCGAGGACGTAAATGCCGCCCTCGGTCCCCATGTGCGTCGCGAGCTTGAGACGCTGGCGCTCGCCGCCCGACAGCGTCGGGAGCGGTTGTCCGAGCCGCAAGTAACCGAGCCCCACGTCGGCCATGCGCTGCAAGATCGCTTGCGCTGCCGGCGTCTTCGCCTTGCCCGCTCCGAAGAAGGAGAGCGCTTCTTCGACGGACATGTCGAGCACCTCTGCGATGTTCTTGGCGCCGAGCTTGTACTCGAGAACCGAGGCCTGGAATCGCCGGCCCTCGCAGTCTTCACAAACCGAGCTGACGCCGGCCATCATCCCGAGGTCGGTGTAAATGACCCCTGCGCCATTGCAGGTCGGACACGCACCCTCCGAATTGGCGCTGAAGAGCGCCGGCTTTACGCCGTTTTCCTTGGCGAATGCCTTGCGAATGGGCTCGAGCAAATCGGTATACGTCGCAGGGTTGCTCCGCCGAGAACCGTGAATCGCACTCTGATCGATCGCGACGACACCTTCGCGCTCGGAAACGGAGCCGTGAATGAGCGAGCTCTTTCCCGAGCCGGCCACGCCGGTGACCACCACCAGCACGCCGAGCGGAATGTCGACGTCGACCTTCCTGAGGTTGTGTTTGGTGGCGCCGCGTACCTTCAACATGCTCTTTGCTTTGCGCACCGACGGCTTGAGCGTGGCTCGATCGCTCAGATGACGCCCGGTGAGCGTCCCGCTCTTCCGCAGTCCGTCAATCGTGCCTTCGAAGACGACCTCGCCCCCTGCGGTGCCCGCACCGGGCCCGAGATCGACGACGTGGTCGGCGATCGCGATCGCTTCCGGCTTGTGCTCGACGACGAGGACGGTGTTGCCCTTGTCGCGCAATCGCAAAAGCAGCTCGTTCATGCGCTGGATGTCGTGCGGGTGCAGACCGATCGTGGGCTCGTCGAAGACGTAGGTGACGTCGGTGAGCGACGAGCCGAGGTGACGGATCATCTTGGTGCGCTGTGCTTCACCACCCGAGAGCGTCCCCGACGGACGGTCGAGGCTGAGGTAGCCCAGGCCGATCTCCACGAAGGAGTCGAGCGTGTGCCGCAGAGCCGCAACGAGCGGCGCGACCGACGGATGCTCCACGCCGCGCACCCATTCCGCGAGATCGCTGATCTGCATCGCGCAAACGTCGGCGATGCTCTTGCCCTTGATCTTGGACGTCCTCGCGCCCTCGCTCAGGCGCGTGCCCTCACATTCGGGACAGGTGCTGAAGGTCGCGACGCGCTCGACGAAGGCGCGAATATGCGGCTGCAGCGACTCGATGTCTTTCGACAACATCGACTTCTGGATGGAGGGGATGAGACCCGTATAGGTCAGGTTGATCCCGTCGACCTTGATCTTGGTCGCCTCCTTGTGGAGCAAATCGTGAAGCTCCTTCTTGCTGAACTTCTTGATGGGCTTGTCGGGATCGAAGAACCCACTTCCGCGGAAGATGCGCCCGTACCAGCCTTCCATGCTGTAACCGGGGATGGTTATCGCCCCTTCGTTGAGCGACTTCTTCTCGTCGTAGAGCTGCGTCAGATCGATGTCGTTGACCGAGCCGCGCCCCTCACAGCGAGGACACATGCCGCCGGTGCGGGTGAAGACGACCTTCTCCGCCTTGCCCTCCCCTTTTTGGAACGAGCCGACCGCTTTGACGGACGGGACGTTGAACGAATACGCATTGGGCGGCCCGATGTGCGGCTTGGCGAGGCGGCTGAAGAGGATGCGCAGCATCGCGTTGGCGTCGGTCGCGGTGCCGACCGTGGAGCGGGGGTCCGCACCCATCCGCTCCTGGTCGACGATGATCGCGGTCGTCAGCCCGTCGAGGACGTCGACCTCCGGCCGAGACAGCGTCGGCATGAAGCCTTGCACGAAGGCGCTGTAGGTCTCGTTGATCAGCCGCTGTGACTCTGCCGCGATGGTGCTGAAGACCAGCGACGACTTGCCCGATCCCGACACCCCGGTGAACACCGTCAGCCGCCGCTTGGGTATCGCGACGCTGACGTCCTTCAGGTTGTTTTCCCGTGCGCCTTGGACGCGGATGAGGTCGTGGCTGTCTGCGGAGGGTTTGCTCGCGGAGGTCATGGGGGCGGTCATGTCATCACAGGCGACAGTTTGCGAGGAGATCCCGGAAGCTTGCGCGACTCCGGCCGGAGGGCCCACGACGCGTACGCGAGGCCGAGGCCCACGAGCGGGATGATGACGTGGCCGGCGTTGCTGACGTTGTCGCTGGCACCAACCGCCGCCCACGAGAACGCGGCGCCGGTGAGGTCGAACGCGATACCTGCATAAGCCCACTCTTTCAAACGCGGAAACTTCGGAGCGAGCAACGCGACCGCGCCGAGGAGCTTCCAAATACCGAGGAGCGTCACGAAATGCAGGGGATACCCCAGTTGAACGAAGCCATCGACGCTCGCGGGCACGTGCAGAACGTGCGCAATACCGCCCGAAATCATCGAAGACGCGACCAAGCCGGTCGCCACCCAATACGCAATCACGCGCGACCTTTTCATTGGATCCTCCCGAGCATGTCGACGAGTTTGTCGCCCATCATCTTCCAACCGTAACGCGCGCCGCCGAACGCCCTCTCCTGCCCCGGCTTGAAGCCCGATTGCACGAGCGTGAGGCGCGTGCCCGCCGCGGTGGGTGTCAGGGTGAAGGTCACGACGGTGTCCAACTCCATATCGCCGACGACCCACGTGTAGCTGAGCTTCCGATGCTCTTCGATCTCGACGAAGCGGCAATTCACGGTTCCGTCCCAACCCGGATACGGCTGCGTCTTGAGGGTAAACGCGGCTCCCTGTTGGAGCTTCAGATCGATGGCTGGCAACAGCCACTCTTTGAGCAACACCGGGTCGGTGAGCGCGCGCCACACCTTCTCCGGCGCATGCTTCAGATCGAACTCGAACTCGAGGGATTGAGTCTGCGATTGTGCGGTTTTGTCGATGAGCGTCATTTGTCCATCTTCTCCAGCAATTGTTCGAGGCGATCCATGCGCTCCGCCCAGAATGTGCGGTAGTGCGCAATCCAATCGACGAGCGGCTTGAGCCCCATCGGCTCTACCCGGTAGTAGACGCAGCGCCCCTCGCGCCGGCCGTTCACCAGGCCCGCCTCTTTCAGGGCGGCGAGGTGCTGAGACACGGCCGGCTGCGAGATGTCGAAGCGAGCCGTGAGATCCTTCACCGCCGCCTCACCGAGCGCGAGCGACTCGAAGATCGCCCGGCGGCTGGGGTCCGCCAGCGCCTGGAAAATCTTGTCTTCGGCCGTGCCCGCGCTCTGCATGGTCAATTCATAAGCCACGGCTTATCGGTTGTCAAGCGACAGGATGCTGGTTGGAGAAATCCCCGCGGCTGCGCGTCGGTCGATCGGCTCGTCCGCCTGGAACCAGCGCCTGCGCTCTGCGGCATCGCGTCGTGCCTGCGAGACGAAGCCTCCGACGTCGACCCCACCTCCTTCGCGAGCTCCGCGAGCTCCGGCCTGCGTGCCGCTGGAAAGTAGCCGTGTGCAGAGAGGAGTTCGAGCAGCGCCGCCAGCCCCGTAGCCTCGTCTTCGTGCTCGCTCGTCGAGATCTCGAGTCCAGAGGACGCACTAGTCACGCGACACGAACGGGGCCGTCGCGCGCGGTCGAAATGGCGTCAACGGTGGCGCAGAAAACTGCCAGTCCTAATCCAGGATCTGCATTGATCGCCGCGACGTTTCCGCGGCCCTCCGAGCGAGCCCGCTCCATCGCGGAGAGCGGGCGACCCGAGGGAGACTGGTCGATGGCAAATGCGCAAACTGGTCCTTTCGTATCGATCCCGACTCCGGTAGTACCGCGGCCCTCATTGGCGGGCCGACGAAAGGAAACCTCATGCTCATCGCCCAGATCTCCGATATCCATATCCGCGAAGATGGACAGCGCTGCTGCGGCTGGGTCGACACCGCTCCGTTCCTGGCAAAAGCCGTCGACAAGCTGAATGCCTTGAGGCCATCGCCGAGCGCGGTCGTGGTGACCGGGGACCTGGTCGACAGCGGGAGCCCGGCCGAATACGCCCGGCTGCACGCATTGCTCGCGCCGCTCGCGATGCCCTATTACCTGGTTGTCGGAAACCACGACCGCCGCGAGCCGCTCAGGGCCGCGTTTCCCGACCACGCACATCTGCGCTCAGGCCCGTTCGTGCAGTACACGATAGACGAGCTCCCGGTACGACTCGTGGTCCTCGACACGAACATTCCCGGTCAGCACGCAGGAGAACTTTGTGGGGAGCGTCTCGACTGGCTCGAGAGACGACTTGCAGAGCAACCGAATCGACCGACCGCGATCTTCATGCATCATCCGCCGTTCAAGACCGGCAACATCCCGTTGGATCGCCTGGATCTTTCGGGAAAGGAGCGGCTCGCCGCCATCGTCTCGAAGTTTCGAAACATCCACGGAGTCTTCTGCGGGCATTTGCATCGAGCCATCCAGGCTCGCTTCGCAGGAACGATCGCCATGACCTGCCCCTCGACCGCGCATCAAGTCCATCTCAGCCTCGGAGAATCGTCGATTATGGCGTTCGATATGGAGCCACCGGCCTGTCAGCTCCATTGGTGGGACGGACATTCTCTCGTTACCCACACGGCCTTCATCGAGCGGTTCGACGGTCCGTTTTCAGTCCAAACCGGCGAGCGCATCGAGATCCGAACGGACTCGATCCACGGCCGCGCTCCGTAGCGCGTCGCTGTCCGGCTGCGTGACGGGAGCGCGCTCCAAACACGGAGCGAGGCCGGGGTGGACCGGATGCGAAGCTGCGTGCGAGAAGTCCTTTCGCCCGACGAGCGCCGTCGTCGTCTCCGCCGTGGCGTCGATTTTCGCGTCCATTTCGGCGTCTTCCTTTTCCGGTTGGGCAAATCTCGCGTCCAGCCGGCCGTCGACGGTGTACCAATACCGGGCCTGCTCACCATCGCGCGCGGCGATACGGGCGACGCCCCGGGTCTCCGCCCGAAACCCCGCTTCGATGACGTCGGACTTCGTCTCTTGGTGGAGCTCGCCCTCGATGCTGAAGTGAAAATAGTCGCCGTCGGTCGCGTGCTCGACGCCGAGGAACGTCCATGTCTGGTCGGCCACGAGCTCGTCGCGAAGCAGGCGGTCCCAACTGTATTTCACGACGGTCCGCTTCGTGTCCCACTCGTCGCCAGCGCGCAATGCACCTTTCGGGAACTCGATGCTGTAGAGCGCGCTGTCGATCGCTACTTGCCATTGATTGCGCTCGCGGCGCTCGTCGACCACCTCCGTCGGCGGGGCCTTGCCGAGGCGCACCCCTTGCGGCGAGTAATGGAGCATTGCCGGCGGAAACCCGAAATCGAGATCCATCGTGCCGTCGATCGGCTCGTCGAGCCCTTCGACGTGGAACTTCATCAACGCCGGTCCACTCCACGACTTCACCTCGATGTCGTTCGCCCGGACGTGCGCTACCTCGGTGAGCGTGCCGAACGCGAAGCGGTTCGTCATCGCAAAGCTCTTCGACAGCTCGGGGATGTCCGACCGCACGTCGGAGAAGCTCATTTGCAGTTGGTCGCAGTGGCCGAAACGCTCGCCCTCCCGCGGGCTCAAGCGCAGCGTCCCGCCGGCGTCGCGATCGATTACCGCGCTGGTATGCCAAGCAGGCGGCTGCAGCGCGTCGCGGTGCGCACACGCGGCACAGAACACGAATGCGAGCGGTGCGAGGCGGAGCACGGCATTTTTACGCCCGTCCGGTTACGGTCGTTCCCTTCGCGAGCAGGATCTCGTCGGCTGGGCCCGGCGAGGTGCCGGCGATGCGCAAAGGCGTCGACCGCTCCCGCTTGCGAGGTGCGACGGCCTTCGCGATCCTCGCCGCCATGGACGAGCGAACCGAAACGATCTCCGTCGACGGCGTCGAGCGACAGGTCACGTCGAGCGACGAGTGGCATGGCGCTCTCGAAGCACTGCGCGTGAAGGAGAAGGAGCTGACGCGCGCGCACGACGCGCTGGCGGCTGAGCGACGACGCGGACCGTGGATGCGCGTGCAGCGCGACTACAACTTCGAGGGAGAGAACGGCCCGAAGAGCCTTGTCGATCTCTTCGCCGGGCGAAGGCAGCTCATCGTCTACCACCACATGTTGAAGCCGGCGGATCCTGCGCCATGCCCCGGTTGCGGCATGGTCGGCGACCAGATCCCGCACCTTTCCCACCTCGAGCAGCGCGATACGACCCTCGTCTTCGTGTCGCGTGCACCGATTGCGGAGATCGGCGCTTTCAAGAAGCGCATGGGCTGGAACGTGCCGTGGCTGCAGACCACCGATACGTTCAATGCCGACTTCGACGTCACCGGCGGCTTCGGCCTCAACGTCTTCTATCGCGACGGCGAGAGCGTCTATCGGACGTACTTCACGACTGGACGTGGCGTCGAGACGCTCGGCACCATCTGGACGTTCCTCGATCTGACGCCTCTCGGCCGGCAGGAGCAGTGGGAATCGTCGCCGGAAGGGACGCCACAAACGCCGCCCTATCGCTGGTGGCGCCTGCACGACCAATACGAATAGACAGCTCCAAGCTGATCAGCGACGGCCCGCGCTTCCCCCGAAGCCGGCGAGTCGACGTGGCTATCGTGGCGTCCCCAGCGGGATTCGAACCCGCGTAGCAGCCTTGAAAGGGCTGAGTCCTGGGCCGGGCTAGACGATGGGGACCGACCGAACGACGCGTCTCTAGCGGTTCCGCGAGCGGAGTGCAACGTCCTCGATTCAGAGAGCGCCCGGGCGGCGACCCGGCTCGTCCGGAGCGCCGGCAACTCGCGTGATGGATCAACGGTTCACCCCCGCAAACGTCGCCAAGAGGAACGCGGCATGTGAGATCAAGCGGATCCACGCGCGATGACGTGGGATCGCTTGTTGCACCTCAAACGATCGCAGCGCTCGCGTGTTGGTGAGCGCTCATTGGGAGGTGGTGCTCATGTCCGCGCGTGCGCCGACCGGGTTGAACCCCGACACTTTGGCTCCGCCGCCGTCCGTTCCGCGGCCGTCGACCGCAGGCTCCGTTCGGCCGCCGCCGGCGCTCCCGTCGGTGCCCCCGCCCCTTCCCCCCGCGTCCTCGAGGCTGAGCGCACCGCCACCGGCGTCGACGATTCGTCCGTCGGTGCCGCCTCCGCTGAGCTCGCGCCCTCCCCCTCTCTCTTATCCCGCCGCGCCGGTGCACGGCCCGCCGCCAACACCCTACGCGGCACCACCGTCTTCGTGGCCCGCGCCCCAATCATCGATGCCGCCGTCGATGCCGTCATCGATGGCTGCGTCGGTGCCGCCGCCGCAAACGCCACTGCCGCAGATGCCCCCGCCGTCGACGCGGCGTCCTCCGCCTCCGCCGCCTCGTCGGAGCACGCGTCCTCCCGCGACAGCGCCTTCGCCGCGGATCCCGGGGCCACCGCCTGCGCCGGCTCCGCCCCCCACGCTTCGCGAGCGAAGCCTAACGTCGCCCGGCGCCGGCGCTCGCCCACCAGCTGCGCCTCAACCCGCGGCCGCACGCACGGATCCTCCTTCGTTGCTCCGAACGCAGGTCGGTCTCGGAGCGGTCAAGGTCGACGCGTCGGGTGCCGTGGTGGTGACGAAGCCGCTCTCACCCGAGCGCCGCTTCCTCGTCCGCGCCGGACAGCAAAAGGGCGAGATCATCCTCACTGTCTTGCCGGAGGGTGTGGTTCCTCCTTCCACCGTGATGTCGATCCGCTTGAACGTGGATCGCGAAGACTTCGCCCGCGCCCTCACGCTCCTCGTCGATTGACGGCACCTCGAGCGAGCGCGGGTGGTGGGGCGTCGAGCCACGAACGATCTTTTTTGATCTCCGTGGAATAGTTCCGGTTTTCCGCGGTTTTAAGGGCCGCATGGCCGTTCGCGCCTTCGCTCGTCTGCTCGCAGTGCTGCTCACCGCGCTGATCATCGCCGGCCCCAACTTGGCCGCGCTGGTCACCGACGCGTTCTGCACCACCGCCGCGATGAGTGATCGGACGGCCGACAGCGTCGAGCTTGAGACCGAGGCTGCTCCCGATGGTTCGGAGGAAGCGCCCGCCGACGAAGCGGAAGACTCGAGCGACAACCTCGAGCCGGACGATCCGCTCGACGACGATATCTGCCACCTGCCGACGGTCCTCTCGGCACCGCCGATGACCTCGCTCGGCTCGATTCTGCACGAAGAAGCCGCGGTGCCAGACCGCGCGCTGCCGCCCGCAGACAAAGTCGCCTAGCTCGGCCGACGCCACAGATCGCGTCGCTTCGCGTGCAGACGCCGGAGGTGTGCCTCCGTGCACGCGTAGCGCAACGGACCCGATCGAGCGCTGGCTCGTTCCTCCGAGCGCTGGCTCGTCGGTTCCGTGACCTCGCCTGCGCGTTCACGCGCGCAGCGCGCTCGTACCCGGAGTCAGAGGAATGTCGAATCACGTCGTCAATCATGAAAACGAAGAGCCCACCAGCGCCAAATCGGTCGCTGAGCTCGCGAGGATATGGGTCTCGCGTTGGGCAATGGTGGTGAGGGCGCGCTCCCTCGGTATGGATTTGATGGCCGGTCTGACGACCGCCGCCGTCGCGCTGCCGCTCAATATCGCATTGGCGGTCGCGTCGGGGGTGCCGGCGTCCGCAGGCCTCGTCGCCGGCGCGCTCGGCGGATTTCTCGCCGCGTGCTTCGGTGGCTCTTCATTGCAAGTCTCCGGACCGGCGGCAGCGCTCAGCACGCTCGTCCTCGCGATCGCGGGGCGCTTCGGAGCGGTGGGTGTCGCCGCGGCGTCGATCATCGTCGGTATCACGGTCTTCACGCTGGGCCTGCTGCGGATGGGGCGTTTCGCCAAGTACGTCCCCCATAGCGTGCTCGCCGGTTTCACCACCGGCGTCGGCCTGAAGCTGCTCAACCAGCAAATCCCGGAGGCGCTCGGCTTCGACTACAGCGTGCTCGACATCGGCCAAATGATGCACCGGCCGCTGTGGTTGCACGACGTCTCGTGGCTGGCCGTCGTCTGCGCGTGTTTCGTCGCCATCGTGGTGCTCGCCACGAAATCGATGAAGCGATTCCCCGCGGCGATCATCGGCATATCGCTGGTGACGACGATAAGCATCTACCTCAATTGGGATCTGCCCCGGGTCGCGACCGTGCCCGATTCGATCCCCGATTTCATCGTCCCGCGGGTGAAGGACGAAGAGTGGCTGGAGCTCGTGTGGATGACCCTTCCGCTCGCGATCTTGGTCGCCGTGGAGAGCTTGCTCTCGGCGCGTGCCGTCGACGCGCAGCGGCCCGACGTGAAGAAGGTCGAGCCGAATTTGGAGCTCATGGGCATGGGTATCGCGAACACGGCGACGGGCCTCTTCGGCGGTATGCCGGTGAGCGGCGTCATCGTGCGTTCGAGCGTCAATGCGCAGGCCGGCGGTCGTACGCGCCTGTCGGCCATGTTCCACGCAATTGCGCTCGGTGTGGCGGTGCTCGCCGCAGCAGAGTGGCTCGCGCAGATCCCGATTCCGGCGCTCGCCGGTCTCTTGGTTCTGACGGGCGCTCGTCTGCTCGACTTCGCCGAGCTCAAGCACCTGCTCAAGAGCGATCTCGTCGAAGCGATGGCCTTCGTCGCCGCCGCTGCTGGAACCGTCAGCGGCAACTTGATGGCCGGGTTGGTCGCCGGTCTCGTCATCTCGTTCGTGAATCAATGGGCCAAACGCAAGGCGTTGCTCGCGCAAACCGATATTCCGCGCGTGACGAAGAGCCGCTCCCGCGAAGAGGCGGAGCGCGGCATTCGTGCGGTGCTCGGCAGCGAGCGCGCGACGAGCCGCAAGCCACAAACCCAGCTCGCCCCCGGCCATCACACCTGGCTGCGACACATCACGCAGGAGGCGGTGATCGCCCCGTCCGCCTTCGTGCACGAAGCCGCCACCGTGATCGGCCACGTCGTGCTGTCGGATCACGTCCACGTCGCGGCGGACACCAGCGTCCGTGCCGACGAAGGCTCGCCGTTCTTCATCGGACCGAATACCAACATTCAGGACGGCGTCATCTTGCACGCGCTGAAAGACAAACGCGTGCGCGTCGGTGACGAAGAATGGGCCATCTTCATCGGCCGCAACGTGTCGCTGGCCCACGGCGCATTGGTGCACGGCCCGTGCTACATCGGGGACGACACCTTCGTCGGCTTCAAGGCGGTGGTGCACGACTCGGTCGTCGGCTCCCACTGCTTCGTCGGTATCGGAGCCGTCGTGGTCGGCGTCGAGGTACCCGACAATCGCTTCGTGCCCCACGGCACGATCGTCTCGACCCAAGCGGCGGCTGACGCCTTGCCCGAGGTCGCACACGCACAGCTCGAGTTCAACGAGGACGTCGTCGACGTCAATCGTGGTCTCGCGAGCGCATATCACTCGGCCGAGTCGCGCTTGCGCGCGGCGGTGGATCGCGCACGCGACGGGGCGCTCCTGTCGCGACCGGGCGCGATCTGGGACGCCAACTGGGGAAAACCTTCGGCGGTCGATTTGAACGATCGCTTCTGATTTTGGAATGAGGAGCAGAAAACAATGAATTCGACCATGTTTTGGACGGGCGCCCTCGCGGCGCTGATTGCGATCGGCATCTGGCTTGTGCGGCGTTCCTTCTTCCGCGTCGAAGAAGGAACGGTCGGCGTCGTGAAGAGCTTCGGCGCTGCGGAGCACGTCTCGGGCGACGAACACCGGCTGCGCACCTGGCCCCCCGGAATCCACATGAAATGGCCCTGGGAAACGGCGATTTGCGTAGAGCTCATGGAAAAAAGCGTGGACCTGTCCGGCGAGCGGGGGCGCACCGCCATGGCCGCCGACGGGACCAAGCTGCGCTTCGACAGCATCCTTCGCTATCAGGCAGTCGAAGCGCGCCTCTCCGACTATCTGTTCGGCATGCGCAACCCCCGCGAGCACGTGACGGGGTTGTTCACCTGCCTTCTGCGTAACGAGATTGCGAACTTCGGTGTCGCCCCACCGGCTCGCCCCGCGGGCGACGCCGCGCAGCCGACGACCGCGCTCGCTCGCCCCAAACGCAACAGCGATCGCCCCACCGTCGACATGGGCAGCTTCGCGCAGCTGCGCCGCGAGCGAGCCCAGCTCAACAAGGCCATTGCGGAGTTTTGCCACGAGCAAATCGGCGACCGGTACGGCATTCACTTCAATGCCGTCGACCTGGTCGACATCCTGCCGCCGGACGAGCTGGCCGTCGCGCTCAATGCAGTCATCCACGCGGAGAGTGAGGCCGGCGCGCGCTACTTCCGCGCCGAGGGCGATTGCCAACAGCAGCTGCTCGCAGCCGAGGAGGGGCTCGCGATTGCTCGCACGCGCGCGATGGCGGTCGAGCAAGAGATGCGCACGCTCTCTTCCTATCTGGCGAAGCTGGACGACGCGGGCACCCTCGCCCTCTACGTCGAGCGCCGCCGCGCCGAGGTGCTCGGCGAAGCGAAGGCCGTCTACGTGCAGGCGCCCCTCTCCATCTGAGACCCCGAGGAATTGAAAATGACGTTTCTCTCGTTCGTTGTCGGCTTCGCCTCCATCGTGGGCGTCGCCTTGGTGTCACTGGTCGTGTTCAAGGGCCTCACCATTCGTGTCGAAGACGAAGAGGCCATTTTGGTCACCCGCTTCGGTAAATTGGCCAAAGTCGTGCGCACCCCGGGATTGCACTTTTGCGCCGACCGCTGGGCACCGTGGGTGCGTCTCATCCACGTGTCACTCGCTCGTGACTATCGCGAGTTCGTCGACGTCCACGTCCACGACGCCGAGGGCACCACGGTGCTCGTCGACGTATGGCTCGAGGTCCGTGTGGAAGATCCGGTGCGCGCGACGTTCGCCGTCTCCGATTGGGATCACGCCCTGCGAAACCTCGTATCGCACGCCATCACGTCCATCTTCGGCGACCGCAAGTTCTCCGAAATCCTCCGCTCGCGCACCGAGCTCGGCAGCCGTCTGGAAGCCGAGATCGGCGACGATCTGAAGCGCTGGGGGATCAAAATCGAGCAGGCCTATCTGCGCAATGTCGGGCTGCGTCCGGAGGTCGAGCGCCAGATCCTTCACAGCGTCTCGGCGCAGCTCGAGCGCGCGAAAGCGGATGTGGACGAGCGCGGTCGCATCGCGGTCGCGCACCTCGAGGCCGAAACGCGCGTGCGGATCTCCGATCTCGTGGCGAGCGCAAAGGGTCAATACCCCGAGGCCGTCGGACGCGCCTACGAGGCGATGTCCGAGCGCAAGGCGGTGCGAGCGGCCTACGACGAGCTCTACAAGCTCGCACAGCTGAGCCCGGGCCGGATGGTCGCATTCCTCGGCTTCGACGGCATGAGGGCGATCGACGCCATGATGATTCCCGAGATCGGCGCGGGCCAGCGCCTGAACGGCAAGCAGGCCAACGGCAACACCTGAGGCCGAGGTAGCGGCTGACGAACGACGGAGGCGCGCGTTCCGTGACCGATCCCAAACCGGTCGCGCGCGCGCCTCTCGTCGCCGCGTCAGTTCGCGCGGGGCCGAGCGTCTCATGTCCGGCGCATACGTCCCCATCGTCTAGCCCGGTCCAGGACCCAGCCCTTTCAAGGCTGTCACGCGGGTTCGAATCCCGCTGGGGACGCCGCTTCAATCAGACCGTCGCAATGGCGATCTTCATGACGTGGGCGTGCTCGTACGGCTCGCCTCCGAGGTAGCGACGCCAAAGCTCGTCGGCCGCGACCTCCTCGCATGTGGTGAAGCCGGCTCGACGTGTGCACTCCGCCGCCGATTCGGGATCGAACGTGCTCTCGGCGTAGGTGAAAACGACGCGGCTTCGGGGCCCGCCGATGCTCGCCATGAAGCGAAGGCTTCGGTCGATTTCGTCGCTGCCGATATAGCCGATCACGCCCTCCCAAACGAACAACGCACCCGCGTGGGGGCGAAAGCCCTTTTTGACCAGCGCATCCGACAAGGCCGTCTCGAAGTCGGCGTCGAAATCGAAAGGCACGTAAGCGACGCTCGCGGGGATCTCGATCTTGCCGGCCGACAACATCTTTCGCTTTCGCGAGAGCTGTTCGCCGGTATCCACCTCGTAGACCCTCGCGCGCCGCTGTCGGATCTCCGGCATACGGAGACCGCGCGCATCGAAGCCGGCGCCGAGCAACACGAGTTGTCGGAGACCGGCAGCGAGCCCATCTCGAACCGCGTCGTCGATGAAACGAGTGCGCAGCCTTACACCGTCGTAAAAAAACGGTAGATCGAGGTAGCGCTGCGTCGACTCGAGGGTTTGCTCGTCGACCGCGGCGAACATATGGGCATAGGGATCTTCGAAGAGCCTCTCCCCCTCCCCACGGCTTCCCTCTTGCGCCCGCACACGAGCGATCGAGAACGCCGTGTCGGCGACGACGCGGGACCGCGCGAGGCGCTCCTGTCGAATTCCCACATTCGGAGCGCCCGCGCGGAGCCGGTCCTCCTGCGCTCGCACCTGGCGAAGCGCCTGCTGGTGGCTCTCGCCCGTCTTCTCCATGCGGGCGGCAACGAGCTTCTTGAGATGGCTGGGCATCGTCGTCTTCTCCAACCACGCCGCCGTGCACCCCCCTGCCGGCGATCGTGGACGAAGAGACGAAACCGAGCCCGGAGGTCATCCCTCTTCGCCCCGCGCGAGGGTCGTGGGGGGACGACCTTTGCGAGGTGAGGCCGGAGCAGGCGGCCGAGCCCAAGGGTGCGCCCGAAAGGCTACCTCCGTCAAGGCGGTAGCGGCCGCCCATCGCGCGAACGCTTCCGCGCGCGCCTCCTTCGAATGGGCTCCGCAGCGACCCACGTAAGGAGTGCGAGGGAGGTCGAATCCAGGGCCATGAAGCTACGAAGCAGGCGCACGTTCGCCGCGCTCGCTCCGCTCGTGATCGCATCGGCGTGTTCCCCCGCGCTCATCGACCCGAGCATCTCCGTCGGACAGGCGCCGAGCGGCACCGAGGCGCCGACCTCTCCAAAACGAGAGTCCACGCGCGCGTCGAACCGGATCGCCTCGGTTTCGGCGGGGAGTGAGCACCTTTGCGCGGTGAGCGATGTGGGCAAGGTCTATTGCTGGGGTCGCAACCAGGAGCACCAGCTCGGCGACGGCACGACCGAGCCACGGAACACACCGACGGCGGTCGACGGCCTCGGCGCGGTGGAGCGCGTGGTCGCGGGCGAGTCGGGGACCTGCGCGGTCACGAAAGGCGGCGAGCTCGTCTGCTGGGGCAAGGTCGGGGAGCGAAGCCTCGTTCGTCCCACCCGGATCGAGGGTTTGACGGACGTGCGCACGGTCGCCTTCGACGCCGCCCACGCCTGCGCGGTCGTCGGCAGCGGCTCCGTGCGGTGTTGGGGCTCGAACAAGCTCGGGCAGCTCGGAAACGGCGCCACCGACGACGTACCGACAGGAGCAACCGTCGCGGTCCAAGGTGTCCGCGACGTGGCCGACATCGTCGTGATCGACTCCGCCTCGTGCGCGCTGACGAAACAGAGTGAGGTGTTCTGCTGGGGCGCGTTTCGTTCCTTCAAATCCGCGATACGCACCGCCCCCGCCGCGATCGCCGGATTACCCAAGATGAAGAGCATCAACGGCTCCATCATGCCCTGCGGCGTATCGATGGACGGCGACGTCTACTGCTGGGGAAATCACCCGAAACATCTGCATGAGGCCACAAAGACCGACGCCTGGTCGAACGTCGCCCAATACGCTCGGGGCGCGCCGCATGCCTGCGCCATTACCAAGGACGGAAAGCTTCAATGCGGCGGGCGCCCGCAGTGGGGATCGATGGGCATCAAACCCTATGTGCCCAGTTATCCCATCGAGATGCTCGCTCCGCAGGAAATATCCGCATTCGGGAGATTGTCCAAGGACGCGCGACTCGTGGCCGGCAGAGTCTTCACTTGTGTGCTCGACATGGGAAAGCTCCGCTGCATGGGTGACAACCAATACGGCCAGCTCGGTATCGGAGAATCGGGCACGCTCCTCGATCCGTTCGAGATACCCAATCTCGAGGGCGTCCAACGGATCTTGCCGTTCACCCATCGGGCCGATACGTCCGAGCCCTCGACCTGCGCGCTGAAGGACGACGGCAGGGTCGCCTGCTGGGGCCTCGGCAAGAGCCGAAATGATCCTGGTATACCGGGCGCCGAGCGACGAACCGACGCGCACAAGCCACGCGACGTCGCCGGGCTCTCGGGGGTCAAAGGCCTCTTCCGAGGACAGAGCGCATCGGAGGCGTGTGTCACCAAAGACAACGGCGGGCTCTGGTGTTTTCAAGCCGGCCTCTATGCCTACCCCGGCTCGACGACCCCGGAGGCGCTCGCGTTTGCACCGCGGCGAATGCTCGGCATGAAGAACGTGGCGTCGACGGCCCCGATTACTGATTACGACACACGCGCGCCGCGGGGGGCGTACGCGGTCCTTTCGGACGGCCGGGTCGTCGCATGGAGGGTGAAGGAAAAGACCGAACGAGAAAGGGACGGCGAGCTCGTGGCCGACGTCGAGGATAAGCCGATCTCGAGTCTCTCCAACGTCTCGCAGCTGATCGCGACGCACGACCGCGCGTGTGCCCTGTACGGCGACGGCACCGTGGGATGTTTCGTCGTGTTCCCGGCGTTCGGCACTTGGAAGAACGCAAACATCGATCCCCGGGCGCTGAAACCGGAGGTCGTCCGGATTGAAGGATTGGCGAACGTGGCGGAGCTTTCGGTGTCCGATCGGTCCGGCAATTGGCCAAAGCCGACGACGACATTCGTGGCCCGGACGCGCGACGGGTCGATCTTCCGCTGGGACATCGACAGCAAATCGAGCACCACGTCCCTTACACGGATGTCGGCCACACCGGTCCCCGGGCTCGGTGCCGCGACCGCCATGACCCACGGCGGGACTCTCTGTATTGCGCGAAAGGACGGCATCGATTGTGAACGTGACCGCCTCGGGCAATACGGGCCGGACGGTGATCTCGTGCCGTTCCACGTCGATTCGGGCCGCGTCGTCACCATCGAGGACGCGGCGCACACCTGCGTCGTGAAGGCCGACAAGCACGTCGCGTGTTGGGGTTCCAATCGGGGCGGCGCCGTCGGTGCTCCGGACCGGGAGCGCAGCGCGGAGCCGCTCGAGGTCGTGCTGCCCGAATAGACGAACGCAGAAACGCGCCGCGGTCTCCTCGCATCACGCCCCAATCGGTGACAGGCTCCCGCCGTGATTTTCACCACGGCGGCGCTCGTCGATCAGCTCGTCGCCCTCGGCGTTCGTCGCGGGGGCACGCTCCTCGTACACACGTCCTTTCGTGCCGTTCGTCCTGTCGAAGACGGCCCCCTCGGTCTCATCGCTGCGCTCCGCCGAGCCATCGGGCGCGAGGGCACGCTGGTCATGCCGACCATGACCGACGGTGAATCGGTCTTCGATCCGCGCTCGACACCGACGGACCAAATGGGCATCACGGCGGAGCTCTTTTGGCGGTCCCCGGGTGTTCTACGCAGCACCCATCCAGGAGGCTCGTTCGCCGCGGAAGGCCCCCACGCCGCGTCGATCTGCGCGCCCCAGCCGTTGGCTCCGCCCCATGGCCCCGACAGCCCGCCCGGCCGGGTCCTCGAGCTCGGCGGGCAAGTCCTTCTACTCGGGGTCACCTACGGCGAATGCACGACGTTGCACGTCGCGGAGAGCATCGCGAACGTGCCCTACTCCATCGAACATCCGTGTGTCGTCGAGGTCGACGGCGTCGCTGAGAGCGTGATGATCCCGGAGACGGACCATTGCTGTCGCGGATTCCACAAGGTGGACGGCTGGCTCGGCGACCGGGGATTGCACCACAAGGGCAAAGTGGGAAACGCAGACGCGACGCTCGCCGACGCGCGAGACATCGTTTCGGTCGCGCTCGATCACCTTGCACGACAGCCACTCGTGTTCCTGTGTGAACCCGGGGCCGGCTGCGAAGAGTGCGATCTCGCGCGGTCGAGCGTCCCGGCGAAACGCGAGCGCACGTCGTGACGAACAGCGATTCGAGCCTCGGCGGTGCGGCATCCCTCGCTTCGTTCGTCGAGCGCGAGCACGCTACGTGGCAGTCGCCTATCGTGGATACGGCGATCTTCGGCACCTCGTCTGCGCGAGACATCGCAGCGCGAATCGACGAGTTCTGCAGCGAGCGGCTCGGAAGCCGAATCGCCCGCGCGAGGTTCTATGCCGTGAGCGTGGGCTGCGTCGCCGGCGTCGAGCTCGAAGACGGCAGATCGGTGGTGGTGAAGGCCCAACACGGGCGGCGAAGCCGCGACTACCTGGAGGCCTGTTTCGAGATCCGCCGACATCTCGTCCGCGAAGACTTCCCCTGCCCTGCTCCACTTGCCGGTCCTGTTCGAATGGGGGCCGCGTGGGCCACCGCAGAGACGCTCGACGAGCGCGGCGCCCACGGGGACGCGAGCCGCGCCGAGGATCGCCGCGAGCTCGCTTCGACGCTCGCGCGCCTCGTCGAGCTCGCGCGCCCGTTCGCAACGCACCCGGCACTCTCTGCTGCGTGGTTCACGTCGATCCCCGAAGGGCGCGTTTGGCCTCGGCCGCACAGCCCGCTCTTCGATTTCGAGGCCACCGCGCACGGCGCGGCGTGGATCGACGAGATCGCCGCCGAAGCGCGCTCGATACGGCACGAAGCAGCCGGCGAGCGCGTCGTCGGTCATTTCGATTGGCGCATCGAACACGTTCGCTTCGACGAGGGACGTATCGTCACGAGCTTCGATTGGGACAGCCTCCACGCGGAGCTCGAGCCGGTCATGGTCGGCGCGAACATGCATGGCTTCAAAGCCGATTGGCAGCGAGCCGACATCGTCTGCGTCCCGACGCTCGACGAGCTCCGCGCGTTCCTCGCCGACTACGAAACGGCGCGCGGGCGCGCGTTCGACCGGAGCGAGCGCGCGACCCTCACCGCGTCCCTCGTGTATGCCCTGGCGTACACGGCGCGCTGCAATCACGCATCGAGCACCATCGAAGAGGGCGGCAACGGCGACTTTCGCCCGCTGTTGCGCGCGCACGGCCGAGCGCTCCTCCGCAGCGGTCTCTGACGGTTACTTCTTCGGTCGCGCAGGTTTGCGGGTCGCCGCGAGATACGCTTTGCCACGGGGCGAGAGCTCGTATCCGACTTCGAAGCTCTGCGTGAGCCCGAGGCGCTTCAGCTTGCGAACATCCTCTTTGAACTCGAGCTTGTCGCGCTTGAGCTTCGCCGCGAGCTTGCTCGCCGCGACACGCGGCTCCGCCTCGATGATGGCGAGTGTCTTCTTCGTCCAAGGGCCCTTTTCGTCGAGGCGCGCGAGCTTCTTCCGAAGTACGCCGACGTCCTCCGGGGAGAGCTTGTCGTCGAGCGCCACGGTGACGCGATCGCCGTCACCGCCGTAGTGCAGCTCGATCCGGTAAACGTCGCTATCCACCTCGAGCGGCTCTTCCGACGCCGTTTTCATGTAATCGAGGAGCGCCTCTCGCGAGTCGAAGCCGGATGACGATGCATCCGCTACCGTGATGTTCGCGACGGAGACGAGCTCGACGCGGTCGACCTCGAGGACCCCGATAGGATGACAGCGGTAGCGACCGCCGACTTTGACGTGCGGCTTCTTCCACCTGCGGAACGTGAGCCGAACGGCCCCGGAGACGAGGCCTTCGTGAAAGCGCTTTTGAAACAACAGCACGATTACTTCTTTTGGGGCGTCGGGGCTTTGGGCTTCGGCTCTTTGGGCTTCGGCCCTTTGGACTTCGGCTCTTCGGGTGGAGGCGGGTCGATGAGGGAGAGCCCGGACGGCAAAT
Organism: Polyangiaceae bacterium; assembly: GCA_013361525.1. Classification (GTDB taxonomy): domain Bacteria; phylum Myxococcota_A; class Polyangia; order Polyangiales; family Polyangiaceae; genus Xiheicaenibacterium. The sequence goes on from JABFXY010000163.1 coordinate 18,989, forward strand.
CACCCCGCTTCGCGAGGACCTTGATCACGTCGTCGGACGTCTTCACGGCGCCTTCACCCGGCGCGCCGTCTTTGCCGTCTTGCGAGCCGCGCCCGCCTCGCCCACCCGGCGCTTCGAATTGCAGGTTGGACTGCAAATCAGGAAAACGCTTGTCGACGAGGATTTGAATCGTGCCGCCCTGGCCGCCGTCACCCCCCGGCTCGACGCTGGTACCGGAGACGCCGTCACCGCCCGCGGCGACGAACGTATGGGGCGTGCCGAGATCGAGAACGACCCATTTGTTGCCCTTTGCATGCTCCGCGAACGCGAGCACTACCTCACCTGCTTCGCTCTTCGCTTTGGTCACGTAGACGGTGACGCGCGGTCCCGGATCGCCGTTTCGGTGGTTGAGGTCACCGGCGGCGGCGGCAATGACCGTCTTCTTTTCGCAGCCTCGATTGGCTGCCCAGGTGCGCGTGACCTTCTTGTCGGGCGCGAACTTGGGAATCGCGACGAGCTCGAAACCGGATGTCGCGCCCTTCTTTTGATCGAGGCGGAAGAGGACTTCTTCGAGATCGAGGCGCTCGCCCTCCGAAGCGCCGGACATGCTGGTGGTCGTCTTGGTGCCGATGCGCTCCATTTGGATGCTGTCGCCGACGGTGAAGTCGACCTCGCGCAGGTCGAAGGTGTGGCTCGCCTCGTAACCTCGAGCGTCTTCGATCGCGAAGTCCTTGTAGGCGGCCGGGTTCGCCTTGATTCGATCTGCGAGGCCGCCGCCGCTCGAGAAGACCTCCGCCGCCGATCCGCCGGCGCGGATGGCTCTGACCTCGACTGCGACCCGCATCTCGCTCGCCTCGCAAGGCATCTTCTCTTCCTTCGACAGCTCGAGATTCGACTCGCTGACTGGACCGGGCCGATTCGAATACGCGAAGACACGCACGTCCAAGACCTTCGCGCCTGCCAGATCGACGGGGCCCGAGGCGCACCCGACCGCGAACAGCAACGAGGTGAAAGCGAGGAGATGTCGCATGGCGGGCAGAAGTATAGGCAGGACGGCGCAGGGGGCCCAATTCGCACGCCTCGGTGAACGCGAGCACGCGGCTGCTACGGTTTGCTCGATGAACGCGCCGCTCGAAGCCCTTCGATCCCTGGTCTCCGAAGCGCTCGTCGCGTCGCTCGGCGTCATGGAGGACGGCGTACCGGCAGTATCGCTCGTCGGGTTCACTGCCGCGTTCGAGCCTGCGCGGTTTCACCTGCTCGTGAGCGAGCTCTCGTCGCATACACCCGCGCTACGCAGCGATCCTCGCTGCTCGCTGCTCGTGCACGCGCTGCCTTCGCCCGACGATCCCAAGTCGAACCACGCGCTCGTACGGTTGATGGTGAAGGGCCGCGCGACGTTCCTGTCGCGGGAGGAAGCAGAGCGAGGTGGGGTGACCACGCGATGGCGTGCGCGCTATCCGATCGCAGACACCCTGCTCGGCCTCTCAGACTTTCAGTTCGTGGAGATCGTCCCGAGCGAGGGGACGTTCGTCCAAGGCTTCGGCCGCGCGTACCGCGTGACCGGCACGAACCTCGACGAGCTCACCCACGTAGGGCGTTGAGCCGCGTCACCAGATTAGGTTCATCGCGTCGAACATGAACCCGGCGAAACCGAGCGCGATCGCGCCGAAGATGCCGAGCCAAAGGCACGCGGTCGCGGTGGAGCCGAAGAACGTGCGCCGCTCGCCGTAGAAGGCGCGAAAGATCGGATCCTCGGCGGGACGGGGTACGGCGCGGACCCAGCGGTCCAACTCGGAGGCGTGGAGGTTCTCCCTGGCGCCGGCGACCTGCAGCTCGACCTCGTCCATGGAAGCCAGCGACAGCGCCGCGCGGGGAGAGTTCCAACGAGCGTGCGATCAATCCACGCTTTGTGGAGGACAACCCCGCACTTTCGGGTCGCGCGTGCGAGCGAGCGCCTCACCGTTGGGCAAGGAATGCTGCGAAGAGGGTCATTTTCGCTACAATGGCGTCCGTGGCGGAGCCCATGATCGGCGGCGACCCGACGAGCTCACCGAGCGCGCAGAAGCGCGCGGCCGGGATGGTCGGCCGTGTAGTGTCGGACCGTTACCGGATCGTCGAGCTGGTAGCGATGGGAGGCATGGGCGCGATCTTCCGCGCCGAGCATCTCCACATGCACAAGCACGTGGCGATCAAAGTGCTTCACCCGGAGATCGAAGGGTTTCCGGAGCTCGTCGCCAGGTTCGAGCGCGAGGCGGTCGCGGGCGCTCACATCCAGCACCCGAACGTCGCGGCGGCGAGCGACTTCGGCAAGTTCGACGGCGAGTCGTGTTTTCTCGTTCTCGAGTACATCGAGGGCGCGACGCTGCGTGACCTGCTCAAGAAGGGTCCACTCTCGGCCGAGCGCGCCGCCAGCATCGCGAGGCAGCTCGCGCTCGCCCTCTCCGCCGTGCACGACAAGGGCATCGTTCACCGCGATCTGAAGCCCCTCAATGTGATGGTGCTGAAGTCCGCGAAGGAGGATCCGACCGCGACCGGACCGGCGCGGCCCGACGGCGACGTCGTCAAGCTCATCGATTTCGGCCTCGCGAAGGTCCCCGTCGATCAGCTGTCGCTTCGCGCGCGCGATGCGGACTCCCTGCGCCGCTCGCTGACCGCCGCCGGCGTCGTGATGGGAACGGTCGCGTACATCGCGCCGGAGTCGGCGCTAGGCATGCGCAGCGTGGGCCCGCGCGCCGACCTGTATTCGCTCGGCGTCGTCTTCTACGAGATGCTGGCGGGCAAACACCCCTTCGACGGCGAGGACGCGAAGACGCTCTTTTCGCAGCATCGAAGCTCGATTCCGGAACCGATCTCGAAGCGCAACCCGGCGGTGACGGTGCCGCGTGCGCTCGAGATGGTGGTGATGCGCCTTCTGTCGAAGGATCCCGACGCGCGCTACCCCGGCGCGGACGACGTCGTTCGCGCCATCGACGCAGCGCTCGCGCCGGCACCCGCGCCGTCGCTGACGAGGCACGAGCTCACGCCGATCTCGCTTTCCAAATCGGAGAGTCCAGCCTCGACCTCGCCCGGCGCGAAACGAGCCTGGATGTGGCTCGCCGGCGGGATCGCCGCGGCCGGTGTGGTCTCGCTGATCGTGTCGTTCACCCTGCGTCCGTCCGAGCCTGCGGCCCAGCCTTCGGCTGCGCCGAGCGAGTCGTCGCACGCGGATGCTTCGAAGGGCAGCGCCGAGTCCGCGCCGCGGCCGGAGCCGCCGGTTGCCAAGACGGCGCGCGACAAGCTGCGCGCTGCGATCGAGTCGAAGGACTCGCGGACCGCCGCCTCCGTCCTCATCGAGCTGATCGATTCCGACGCCAAGGCCTTCAAGGACCGAGCGGTGCAGACGGACGCCGCGGAAGCGGCCGCCATCGCCGCCGAGGTGGACACACCGAAGACCGACGAGGTCTTCAACGCGATCGCGACGAAGCTCGGATCGGAAGGGCTCGACGTCCTTTACGACATCGTCGCGCGCGACGCGCCGGGCTCGGATCAGGCTCAGCGTGTCGGGTTGACGCGACCGAAGAGCGCCGCCGCGCGTGCGCGTACGCTGCTCGCCCGCGGCGATCTGATCACCAACGCGACGCCCGCCATGCGCATCGCGCTCGATCTGATGCGCCAGCCGTGCTCGACGCGACCGACGCTTTTCCCACGCGCAGGCAAAGAAGGCGACGATCGCGCGCTTCAGATCCTCACGAGCATGCAACCGCCGGCTTGCACGCCGAACACGCCGTGCTGCTTCCCGCAGCACCGACTACTCGACCGAACGATCTCGGATATCCAGGCTCGCCTCAGGCGCTGAGCCGAGTGGGGCAGGCCACGTCGAGCGGAGCGAGACCGGCCGGGGCGGCTCCCACGAGGCTCGGTTCGCCGGAGGCGAACGCGGGAAAACAAAGCCGAGTGGGGCAGGCCACGAGCGCGCTCTACTCGGCCGCGCTCGTCGCGTGGCTCACCTGCTCCGAGATCACCGCGAGCGTACGAGCGTAGTCGTCACCTTTGACGATCCAGCCGTGGATGCCCGCGACTTCGCGGTCGGGCGGATCGCCGCTGAGCACGAGGATGCGCGTCGACTTGCTGCTCGCAGCGACATCCGCCACGAGCACGGTGCCGAGCACGTCACCGAGGTGAAGATCGAGAAGTGCGAGATGAAAAGGTGGACCATCGGCGAGCGCGCTCTTCGCTTCCTCTTCGGAGGAGGCCTCGACCACCGTCATCCCCTCGTCCTCGAGCAGCGCGCCGAGCGTCAGTCGCGACGCGTCGTCGTCATCTACGAGGAGGACCCTCGCGGTCATCCGGTCCCTCGCATGCGCTCGACGGTCTGCTTCATCGTCGCGAGGCGGCCGAGCTGCTCCACGCGCTCGAGCAGCTGCTTTTCCGAGAAGGGCTTCGCGAGCAGGCCGAGCATCTTGCGATCTTCGCGCGAAACCTCGGAGCCGAGGGCTTCGATTCGGCCGCTGATGAGTAGACAAGTCGTCGGGCGACCGATGCGGCTCACGCGGCGGAAGAACTCGATTCCATCCATCGACGGCATCATCCAATCGGCGATGACGACCTGAAATTCGCGCTCGGCGATGTACGTGAGCGCGACACCCGGCTCGGTCGTCGCGACGACGTCGTGGAAGTCTTCGAGCGTCGCGGTGAGGGTATCGAGCATGTCGCGATCATCGTCGACGAGCAGCACGGCGTAGCGCGTGCGTGTCGGCCAGGGGCGCTCGTAGGAGCCGCTCACGACGCCCTCCGCAGTGCTGCTCGCGTCATGGCCAGCTCCCTGTTCGACGTTGTTGGATGCAAAGCGCTCTCGACCTCGACCTCTCAGTGTAGCCAGCGAACGGCGCGTGTTAATGAGGAGAATTGGTATCGTTTGTTCATGCGATCTCGCACGTGTGCGCTGCGCGTGAGTGACTGTCGGGCTTGACCTCTGAAGGATGGGACTAGAGTTCGTCGCAATGACCAAGTCCACCAGCCCCTCGAAAGGTCGGTTGCTCGAATCGGACAACGAGATCGCCGGCGTCGTTCGTCGGATTCGAACGGTTGCGGTGCTCGGCATCAAGACCGAGGCGCAGGCGGATCAGCCGGCGTTCTACGTGCCGCAATATGCGCAGAGTGTCGGGCTCCGCATCTTCCCGGTGCCGGTCTACTACCCCGAGGCGACGACGATCCTCGGGCAGCCCGTCGTTCGGTCGGTGGCGAAGATCGGGGAGCACATCGATCTGGTCGACGTCTTCCGCCGACCCTCGGACCTCATGCCGCACCTTCCCGACTTGATCGAAGCGAAGCCCGACGTCGTATGGCTCCAGCTCGGCATTCGCCACGCCGACTTCGCGCGCGCACTTTGTGATGCCGGCATCGACGTCATCCAAGACCGGTGCCTCATGGTCGAGCTCCGGCAGCACCGCTCGAGCTGACTCGCGTCACACTCGTCGGTCCTTCCGCGATGGAGGGGAGCGGACCGAGAACCATGAAGAGCCTCCCCTCCCCGTCGGTGCTGTTCTGTTTGCTCGCGACGCTCGCCGTCGCATCTTGTGACTCCAGCCATCGCTCGACGGCGCAAGGCGCGTCGGTCGCGCGCTCGAGCGTCTCGGCGTTCGATGAGGGCGACAAGCGCGCCTCGTTGGTCGAGCGCACGGTCGCCCCCGCCGAGTCCGCGGGCGAGACGGCGAAGATGGCGGCCGTCGAAGCGAAGCACACGCCGGAGCCCGCGCGCGACGTGCGGATGCCGACCGAGTGGATGGCCGACCTCGATTGGTCCGGTTCTCAGCGCGTCGCCCACGCCAAGTCGAGCAAAGGCGCGGTCGTGCAGAAGCTCTTCGACGACGCGGGCGTAAACTTCCCGCCGCACGACGTCCTCTACCGCGTGTTCAAGCAGGAGGAGGAGTTCGAGGTGTGGGCCGGCGACGAGGGGAAACCGCTGCGTCTCATCGCAACCTACGGGATCTGCGCAGCGAGCGGCGTGCTCGGTCCGAAGCGGGCCGAGGGCGATCGGCAGGTGCCCGAGGGTTACTACAAGGTCGGGTACTTTCACCCGGCGAGCTCGTATTACCTCTCCGCGCAGGTCGATTACCCGAACGCGTCGGACCGCCTCCGCGGTGGGCCGTCCCCCGGCGGCGACATCTTGATCCACGGCCGGTGCGCTTCGATCGGCTGCGTCTCGATGACCGACGAGCGCATCGAGGAGATCTACTTGGTGGGCTGGGGCGCCTTCATGAAGGGGCAACCCACCCACATCCACATCTTCCCTGCGCGCGACTTCGGGCCGCTCCTTTCGGACCCCAAGCTGAGCGAGCACCACGCTTTTTGGCGTGAGATCGAGCCGGGGCTCCTGGCGTTCGACAAGACCCACCGCATCCCGGCGGTCCGGATCGAGAAGGACGGGCGGTACGTCGTGACCCCCGCCGCCGACCCGGAACAGCCCACGGACTGACCCCCGAGGGATCCAGGCTCCGGCCTGCGATTTCACTACAGCGACGCGCCGGGTGTTTTCGGGTAGGCTCGAGTCGTCGTCGTGGCTCTACCCGAGCTCGATCATAAGACGGATCGCTTCGTCCTCGAAGGCCGCGCCGGGGGCGGCGGCATGGGAGACGTCTACCGAGCGACCGACCGCGATACCGGCGCGATCGTCGCGGTGAAGGTGTTGCGCACCTCGGCGAGCCCGATCGAGCGCATGCGCTTCCAGCGCGAGATCGCGGTCATCGCCGACTTGAGGCACCCGAACATCGTCGGCTACCTCGCGCACGGATCGCTCCCCGATGGCCGGCCGTTCTACGCGATGGAATGGCTCGACGGTGAGGACCTGGTGCAGCGCCAGCGGCACGCGCCCCTCGGCATGCGCGACGCGGTCGAGGTCATCCGTCGTTCCGCACAAGCGATGGCCGCCGTGCACGCTCGCGGCATCGTCCACCGCGACTTGAAGCTCGGAAACATCTTCGTCATCCGGGGCACGAGCGTGAAGCTCATCGACTTCGGCGTCGTGCGCATGCCCGGCGAGGATCTCGCGGAGGACCGCGGGGCCATCCTCGGCACGCCGCATTTCATGGCCCCGGAGCAAGCGCGCGGCGAAGGCGTCGATGCGCGCGCCGACGTGTATTCGCTCGGTGCCGCGCTCTTCAAGCTGCTCACGGGGCGCAACGTCTTCGAGACCGAGCACATCGTGGCGCTCCTCGGACGTCTGGTCCTCGAAGATCCTCCGAACCCCGCGAGCTTGCGCTTCGACATCCCCGAGGCGCTCGATCGCGTCGTGCTCCAAGCAATCCAACGGCGACCCGAAGATCGGTTCGACAACGCGGGTGAGCTCGCGCGCGCGCTGGCCCGCGTCGGAGAGCTCGGCAACGAGCCGCCCGCACGCGACGGATCTGCGTCGGCCGTCCGCCGCGCGCCTCCGCCGAGCCGCATGACGATCGAGCCGCCTCCACCGGAGACGGAGCGACCGCGCAAAGAAGCCGCCGAACGCCGCGTCGTCGCCGCGGCGGTCTTCGACCTCGGCACCGCGAAGCTCGACGCTGCGATGCACAAGGCGCTCTGGGAGATCCTCGGCCAAGACGCTCGCGTCGAGACGCTCCTCGGCGGCCGCGTGGTCACGATGTTGGGCCTCACGCGATCCGTCGGAGACGAGCCGATTCGCGCCGCGCGCGCAGCCCTCCTCGTCACGCGAGGCATCCCCGAGGCGAAGGCGGTCGTCGCCGCCGGGCATGCGATCGCAACGCCGAACAGCTCACGCGCGAAACCTTCGAGCCTCGCCGCACAAGCGCTCGAGCGCGCCGCGGAGCAGCTGCAGACGACACAAGCGGGCACCGCCCGCGTGGACCCGGGCGTGCTCGCGACGCTCGCAGGACGCTTCGTCGTCCAGGAGGACGGGTACGGCGCGGTGCTGGTGCGCGAAGATCCGAGCGGGTTCGGGTCGCGCGTGCTGCTCGGCCGACCAACGCCGACGGTCGGTCGCGACAAGGAGCTCGCGCTGCTCGTGAGCGTCTACCAAGAGCTCCTCGACGAGGGCACCCCGCGCGCGGCGCTGGTCACCGGATCGCCCGGCATCGGAAAGTCGCGCGTCCGCCAAGAGCTCTTGTCGCGCCTCGAAACGAGCGGGTTGCCGCCCGAGGTGCTCGTCGTACGCGGGGATCCCATGAGCCAAGGCTCGAGTCTTTCGTGCCTCGGCCGCGCACTCCGCGCAGGAATGGGCGTGCACGACGGCGAGAGCCTCGACGATCAGATTCGAAAGGTCCGACAACACCTCGCGTTCCGCTTGCCGAAGGCGCTGCGCTTCCTGACCGGCTTCCTCAGCGAGCTGCTCGGTGTTCCGTTCCCGGACGAGCGCGACGAGCCGCTCCGCGCGGCGCGGCGCAGCCCCCAGCTCATGCAGTCGCGCACGCGGATGGCGCTCGAAGCGCTCGTTCGCTCGCAAGCAGATCTGATGCCGCAGCTCGTCTTCATCGACGATGCGCACTGGGCGGACGAGACGACGATCGATCTGCTCGACTGGCTCCTCGGCTGCCCGGATCTCAAGTTCGCGGTGTTCGCGTTCGGCCGGCCCGAGATCGAGGCGCGCTTCCCGCAGCTGTGGGCGAACAAGAACACCACGCGCCTGTCGCTCGCGCCGCTTTCACCGAGCGCGGCCGACAAGCTCGTCCGCGTCGCGATTCCGAGCGCCGATCCGAGGACGCGCACGACGATCATCGAACGATCGGGCGGCAACGCGCTGTTCCTCGAGGAGCTCGTGCGCGCGGCCGCGGCAGGTCAGGACGAGCTGCCGCTCACGGTGCAGGCGATGATGCAGATGCGCCTCGACCGGATGCCGAAGGCGCTGAAAGAGAGCGTGCGCGCGGCGAGCGTGCTGGGGCCGATCTTCTGGACGGGGGCGCTGTCGGGGCTGCTCGAGCGCGACGCGGCGAGTGAGCTCGCCGAGCTCGAGCACATCGAGATCATCACGAAGCAGGACCGAAGCCGCATCTCCGGGGAGACGGAGTGGACGTTCCGCCATCCGCTTTTGCGTGAGGCTGCGTACGCCTCGATCCTCGATGAGGATCGGACGGAGATGCACCGCTTCGTCGCGAAGTGGCTCGAGTCGAAGGGCGACGCGGACGTCGGTCTCATCGCGCAACACGCCGACGCCGGAGAGGATTTCGAGAGCGCCGCGAAGCTGTACGCGAAGGCGACCCGGCAGGCCCTTTCGGCGGGCGCACACCTCGAGACGGCGCTCGAGCTCGCCGAGCGCGGCCTCGATTGTGGGCCGCCCGACGGCGTGCGCGCCGAGCTCCTCCTCGCCGCGGCGAAGGCTCGCATCCCGCTCGGAAGGCTCCAGGACGGCGTGCGCGCGGCGGAGCAAGCGGCCGAGCTGTCGACGGTCGACAGCGACACGTGGGCCGAGGCCCAGTGCCTCGCGGCGACGGCGCTCATCGAGAGCGGTCGCGCAGAGGAAGGCGATCTCCGCGCCGAGCGCGCGCTCTCCGCCGAAGGCGCGGGCAAGATCACCGTCGCGACGCGCGTGAAGCTCATCGCGGCACGCGTGCGTGGCTGGGTCGATCTCGGGCGGGCGCGCGATGCGCTGCGCCTCGCCGACGAAGCCCTCGTCCTGGCGCGCGACACGTCGTCCACCGAAGCGCTCATCCGCGTGCTCGACGCGCGTCTCTTCGCGCTCATGCAGCTCGCGGATCCGTCGGAGGTCGTCGCCGCCGGGCCTTCGGTGGTCGATATCGCGGACGCGGCGGGAGACGTCGTCCTCGCGACGCGCGCGCGCATCAACACCGCTTCGTCGATGAATCTGCTCGGCCTCTTCGAGGAGTCTCGCTGGCTCCTCGATCGCGCGCTCGGCGACGCGCGCGACCGCCGGATGCGCATCCTCGAGGCGTTCGCGCTGCACAACCTCGGAATGACCGAGGCGCGCCTCGGCCTCGTCGACCGTGGCATCGAGATGCAGCGCGAAGCGGGGAAGATCGCCGACGAGACGGGTGCCGCGCGGCTGCGAATCCACGCGCGCGTGTACGAAGCGCTGCTGCTTCTGTGGCGGGTGGCCCAGGCCCGAGCCGAAGGGAGCGACATCCAAGACGCGAGCGATCTCGCGGCGGCTCAGTTCCTCGCGGCGTTCGTCGAAGCCGAGGTGCGCGGCGTCCCCGTGCTGTTGCCGACGTCGAAGTTCGTCTCCGCGGCGGTCGCGTATTCGCGCGGAGCGATGGATGAAGCGCTCGAGCTCGCACGCGAGGCGGTCAAGCTGATGCAGGAGCGCCCCGTCGAAGAGTGGGAAGAGCTCACGTACCTCACGCTCATCGAGACGCTGTTCGTGTTCGATCGCGACGCGGACGCGGATCGCGTGATCGAGACGGCGTTTTCCGCGATCTGCGACCGCGCACGGAAAATCAGCCGCGCGGAACATCGCAACGCGTACCTCGAGCGCATCCCCGAGGTCGCGCGCATCGCCGAGCTCGCCCGCGAGCGACTCGCCAAGACACTGCCGTTCTTCGCGGCGCTGCCTTTGAAGCGCCCGCCCGCGCCTTCGACCAGCCCGCCGACGTTGAAGCCGCAGGCGCCTTCGACGAGCCCGCCGCCCCCGACGTTGAAGCCGCCGAAGGCGTAGCGGGCCGGCGGCCGCCCGTACCTTACTTCTTCGGGGCCGGCGCCTTCTCGGGCGCCTTCTTCGGCTGCGGCTTCGGCGCGCCCTTCCCGCCGCCTTCACCGGCGTTGTACGCCTGGATGACGCGCTCGGTGATGTCGAGGTCGCGGCGGAAGTGAATGGCGGCCTGCTTGTCGATGACGATGTCGAAGCCGTCCGTCTGCGCGATGCCCTTCACGATCGCGCCGACCTTCTGGAGCATCGGGTTGTAGAGCTCGTTCTGCTTGCGCGCGAACTCCTTTTGAAACTCGACCGCGGCTTGCTGGTACGCCTGGTACTTCTGCTCGAACTCCGACTTCTTCTTCTCGAGCGCCGCGTCGGTCTTGCCCTTCTTCTTCTCTTCCTTTTGGAGATCCTCGAACTCCTGCGTCAGCGACTTCTGCTTGTTGAGGATGTCCGCCTGTTTGCTGTCGAACAGCTTGCGGAGGTTCGCTTCGATGCGCATCCCCTCCTCCGTCTCACGCAGGACCTTCTGCGTGTCGAGGATGGCGATGCGGAGCGGCGCCGCGGCGGGTGCCGCCTGCGGCGCGGTGGGCGCGGGCTGGGCCGGCGCAGTCGTCGGCTGGGCGTTGACCTCGGGGGCGAGGAGCAACGCGGAGATGGCGGCGATCGAGGCGGCGGCGCGGACGACTGCGGACATGCCGTGCCCTTACCGGCAGGGCCCTAGGTCGTCAAGAAACGCCTTGTCTGGAGCACGTCTTTGCGTGAAACGACAGCGCCCCGCGTCTCAGAAAGTACCCGTGACGGTGAGCCCCGGACCTTGCCCGTCCGGCGCGAAGAACGACACCGCGGGCGTGTCGGACGCGGCAGGTTCGTCGCTTTTTCCGCTCATCGTCGCGATGAGGACGATGCCGGTCACCGTGGCGGCCGCGCCCACGGGGAAAAACACCTCGGCGAGGCCGGTCATGAGGCGGCCGCGATCATACGTCTCCTCGGCGGAGGCCGGGCACGTGGAGTCGCCGCCGCAGAGCTCGTCGAGGTCGCTGATCGCCTGCTGCCGGAGACCGATGAAGACGGCGCCCGCGACGATGCTCGCGCCGCCGAATGCGGTGAGCACGATGCCCGGGATGCTCGGGCCCGACGCTTCCGCGGTCATCGTGTTGCCGCCCCCCGACGTGTCCGTCTTCTCGGTCGGCGCGGGGATCTCGATCGCGATCTCCTTCGACTCGCCGTCGCCGAGCTTCACGCGCTCTTGTTTGACGACTTTGCCGTCGACGACGACACGGAGAACACGTTCGCCTGGATCCACGCGGACATCCGCGCCGATCTGCGTCGGTCCGAGCTCGGCGCCGTCGAGGTCGATCAGCGCGCGCGGGTTCGGCTTCGGCTCTTTGCGGGTCACCTTCAGCTTCGCGATGCGCGGCTCGATCTCGGTGATGCGCTGAGGCGCGACCTCGGCGACCTTCGGAGCGGTGCCGTCCTGGGCCTTCGCGAGGGCGAGCCGGTAGTTGCCGAGGGCGGAGACGAGCTTGCCGAGCTCGCGCTCGCACTCGGCGATGTTGAAGGCGACCTGCGCGTTCATGCGCACCTGGCCGACCGCCTTGAACTTCACGAGCGCGCTCGCCCAGTCCTGCGCGGCCATGAGCGCGACACCTTCGCGGAATTGCTCGCGGGCCTTCAGGACCGCGGGGTCATCGGATTTTGCGTCGCCGGGGGCCGCCTTCTGGTCCGCCGGCTGGGCCCAGGCGCTTGGCTGCGCGACGAGCGCGACCGCTGCTACCGCAAACGCAATCAACGAATGCTGCTTCAGGCGCACGAGCACACGGCGAGGCTATCACGGTAGACTCGCCGCACGGCAAAGGGCCGAGAGCCCAAGGAGCGACGCACGTGAAGATCCTCTATGGCGTGGTGGGCGAAGGGATGGGCCACGCGATGCGCTCGCGCGTCGTGCTGGAGCACCTCCTCCGTGAGGGGCACGAGCTCGAGATCATGGCCTCGGGCAGAGCCGTGGAATTTTTGAAGAAACGGTTCGACGGGCAGGGGTCGGCGGCCGGGGTCAACCCCATCCACGGCCTGCACATGATCTACGAGGAGAACCGCGTCCGCCGCGGCAAGACCTTGTGGAGCAATGTCCTCAACGGCGCGACCGGGGTCCCGAAGAACATCGCGGCGTACTTCGAGCTCATCACGTCCTTCCGCCCGGAGGTGGTGGTGAGCGACTTCGAGTCGTGGACGTACTTCTACGCGAAGGCCCACCGCCTCCCGATCATCTCGATCGACAACATGCAGATCATCAATCGCTGCGTGATTCCGGAGGACGTGTACGACGGCCACGAGACCGACTTTCAAATCGCGAAGACCTTCGTGAAGACGAAGCTCCCCTATTGCGACGAGTACTTCATCACGACCTTCTTCCGGCCCGAGATCCGCAAGCCGAAGACGCGACTTTTTCCACCGATTTTGCGGCCGGAGATCCTCGCGGCGAAGCCCGTGAAGGGCGACCACCTGCTCGTGTACCAGACGGCGGAAGGCAACGACGGCCTCGCCGACACGCTCGCGAAGACCGGTCTACCGTGCAGGATTTACGGCATGCGTCGCGACCTGAAGTCCGACGCCGTCGAAGGCAACCTCACCTATCGCCCCTTCAGCGAGGCGGGCTTCATCGACGATCTCGCCTCGAGCCGGGCGGTCGTCGCGGGCGGCGGTTTCACCCTGATGGGCGAGGCCGTGTACCTCAAGAAGCCGATGCTGAGCGTCCCGCTCGCCGGTCAGTTCGAGCAGGTCCTCAATGCGCGCTACCTCACGAAGGTGGGCTTCGGAGCCGCGGCCGACACGCTCTCCGATCCGAAGGCGGTGGCGACCTTCGTCGAACGGATCCCCGAGTACGAGGGCAACCTCGCGGGTTACGAGCAGGACGGCAACAAGCAGATCCTCGCAGCGCTCGACGAGTTTTTGGATCGCGCTGCAGCCGGCCTGGTCTGAGCGGCCGTCGCCTCCAGGACGACGCGGGAGCGCGTGACAGGACGAGAGCGCCCGGCAGGCGCTCTCGCTCACTCCTCGGGCTTGCTGACGCCGTTCGTTTCTTGGGCCGGATGGGCTTCTCCATCCGGGTTGGACTGCGGCGCGCTCGGCAGCGACGAGCGACGGGCGCCCGGGCTTCGCCGGCTCCACGGCTGCGCTTCTTCTTCGATGCGGACGAGCACGGCGGTGATGTTGTCCTTGCCGCCGTTCTTGTTCGCCGCCTCGACGAGCTTCGCGCAGGCGTCGGTGAGGACCGGCGTCTCGTGGACGATGCGAAGGATGTCGTCGTCCTCGACGAGGCCGTGAAGACCGTCCGAGCAGAGGAGGAACACGTCACCGATCTCGACCGAGATGCTGGTTGCGTCGACGTCGACCGTCGGCGCGATGCCGAGCGCGCGGGTGATGACGTTCTTCGGTAAATACGCGAGGTCGCTCTCCGTCAGCTCGGGGCGCTCGAGAAGCGCGTCCGAAAGGAGCGAGTGATCGCGGGTGAGCTGCTTGATGTTGCTGTCGCGCAGGTGGTAGGCGCGGCTGTCGCCCGCGTGCACCACGTGCATCGAGCAGTCGGTGGGGTTGTAGGCCGCTGCCACGACCGTCGTGCCCATGCCGCGGTGTGCCCGCGAATCGTCGGCGCGCGCGAAGATTTTCGCGTTCGCGTCACAGACCGCGAGCTTGAGCCTGTCGCCGACCTCGCCGTTCGGCGGTGGCTGCGCTCGGAAGTAGCTCGCGATCGTACTGGCCGCCATCCGGCTCGCGACCTCGCCCGACTGATGGCCGCCCATCCCATCGGCCACGACGAAGACGTTGAACTCCGGAAGGAGGATGAACCGGTCCTCGTTGTGGTTGCGCTCTCGTCCGATGTCGGTGAGACCCGCAGCGATCGCCCGCATTTCCACGGATGCTAGCAAGAGAAGCCGGCGGGGGGGAACCTCGGACGAAGGCCTCCCGGAACAGGCGCCGAGGGGCGATCGCACCTCGCGGTCTGGGCACATCACCTCGAAAAATCAGGGCTTTGCCGGGGAACGCGTAACCGACCGGCCCCGCTCAGGTCCGGAGCAGACCGAACTGCGAGAGCTTTCGATACAGCGTCGTACGCGGGATACCGAGCGCGCGAGAGACCTCGCAGACGTTCCACTGGTAGGCCTCGAGCGCGGCGACGATGCGCTCCTTTTCGGCGGACTTGAACGCGGAGCGCGTACGACCCGCGGCGGGCCGGACGGGCGCCGCTGCGCTGGGTAGCTCGATGTCCGGCGCACCGATGACGTCGTCCGAAGCCAGCACCATCGCGCGGGCCAGCACGTTCTCCAGTTGGCGGACGTTGCCGGGCCAGGCGTACGTCGCGAGGCGCCGCAGGGCGGCCGGTGCGAGTCGCGGAGCAGGCACGGCCTGGCGCTTCGCGATCTTCTCGAGGATGGTCTGCGTGATCGAAGGGATGTCCTCCGGGCGCTCGCGCAGCGGTGGCAGGCGCACCTCGATGACGCTGATTCGATAGAACAGGTCCTCGCGGAACGCCCCGCGCGCGACCTCGTCCGCGAGCATCCGGTTCGTCGCGCAGACGACGCGCACATCCGGAACGGCGATGGCGCGGTCGCCGCCGACCGGTCGCACTTCTCGCTCCTGTAGGACGCGAAGGAGCTTCGCCTGCACCGCGAGCGGCGTCTCGCCGATCTCGTCGAGGAAGATCGTGCCGCCGCGCGCCGCGAGGAAGAGGCCGCCGTGATCGCGGACCGCGCCGGTGAACGCGCCGCGAACGTGGCCGAAGAGCTCGGATTCGAGGAGCGCCTCGGGAAGCGCCGCGCAGTTCACCGCGACGAAAGGACCGTCGCGCCGCGGGCCGCCCGCGTGGATCGCGCGCGCGACGAGCTCTTTTCCGGTGCCGCTCTCGCCCGTGACGGTGACCGGCACGTCGCTGCGCGCGACGCGCTCGACCAGCGCGAGAACGGATCGCATCGGCGCGCTTCGCCCGGCGATCTCCGGAAAGGCGCCGTCGTTGTCGGTGCGGTGTCGCTCTCGTTCGAGCTCGTGCGCGAGCCGCTCGATCTCCGTCGCCTGCGAGCGCATCAGCTCGGCGACCCGCTTCTGTTCCTCCTCGAGCTCGATCGTGCGCTGCCGGAGCTCGGCCATGAGCCGGCCGTTGTGGAGCGCGAGCGCGATTTGATCCGCGAAGGCGCCGAGGAGATCCGCCTCGTCGGCGCCGAACTTGCCGCGGAGAAAGCGGTTGTCGAGGTAGATCGCGCCGAGGACTTTGCCGTGGGCGCGGATCGGGACACACGCGATCGAACGAAGGCGCATGCCGTGCACCGACGCGTTTTTGGCGAACCGGTCATCCGCGAGGGCGTCGACGGTGAGGACGGCATCCCCCGTTTCCACGACGCGTTTGGCGATGCTGTGGCTGAACTTCAGCTGGCTTTTGCCGACGGTCTCTCGGTCGAGATTTCGAGCGACCGCGACCTCGAGGCCCCTCACCTTGCCGTCCTTCGTGAGGATCACGAAGCCTCGCTCGGCACCCGTGAGCTCGATCGAAGCGTCCATCGCGAGGCGGAGGATCTCGTTCGTCTCCAGCGTCGAGCTGAGCCGGCGGTTCACCTCGAGGATGCGCATGACCAGCTCGGTGCGCCTGCCCTTTTCGGGCTCCGCCGAGGGCGTACGAAGCCGCGCCCGGACCGGATGTCTCCAGAACGCCTCGAGCAGATCGTCCGGGAGCCCGCTCGCGATTCGTTCCCAACACTCGAGGGCGGAGGAGCGTCGGCGGTCCGCGAGCGTCGGCGCGCCGCGACGGCGAAAGACCTCCGCGGCGACGTCCTCGAGCCGGGCGTGGAGCTCGAGCTGCGACACCCGCGAGACGAGCGCCTCCGCGGACCGGATGGCGTCGAACGCTCGCTGCGCGTCGCCTTCTTCGAGCGCGAGCGCGGCATCGATGGTCGCCGCGCGCAGCATCAAATCGGCGGCATCGAGCCCGGCGAGCCCTTCCTGTGCGGCGCGGAGCCGGTCGCGGGCCGTCGCGCGCTCGTTCGCGTCGAGCGCGACCTCCGCTGCGTGCAGCGCCGACTCGCAACCTTCGCGCTTCGCGCCGCGTGTGGCGTGTGTCGCTTGGACGCGATCGAGGAGGCGCAACGCCTCCGCCGCGCGCCCTCGCCCAGCGGCGATCTCCGCCTCGAGGCCGAGGATCGCGGCGGTGAGATCCGTCGAAGACTCCGCGCGTGCTTCGCGCTGGATCAGCGCGAGCTCGGACTCGGCCCGGTCGAAGAGACCGACGTCCGCGTGGAGCTTGGCGAGGTTGAAGCGAAGCGTGGCGACGATGCGCGAGACGTCGAACGCGACGGCCGCGCGCAGCCCACGTTCGTACGAGGCGAGCGCGACACCCCACTGCCCGAGCTGGTGGCGTGCGGTTCCGAGGTTCAACGCGGCGGTCCCGAGCATGTCGCCGAGCCCCGCCGACTCCGCGGCTTCGAGCGCGTCACCGAAGCCTCGCGCCGCGAGCTCGGTGTCGCCGCTGCGATAGGCCTGGAGCGCGAGGTAGCTCAGGCTTCGCACGCGGGCGCGCGGGTGTGCGCGGTCGGTCCGTGCTGCCACGGCGCGCTCGAGCGCCGCCATCGCTCCTTTGTCGTCGCCGAGGTAGCCGAGCACGACCCCGTGGGACTCGAGAAGATCGGCTCGAAACGGCTCCGCACCCTCGAGCGAGAGGGCATGGCGCGCGAGCTTTTCGGCCTCGGCGTAGCGACCGAGACGAAGGAGACATCGAACCTCGACGCTCGCCTTCGCGGCTTCGATCTGCGGCGTCGCGCGCAGATCGATCCGGCTCAGCTGTCGCATGGCGCGCTTTTCGAGGCCGAGCTTTTCGTAGAGGCGAGCCGCGGTGAGCGCGATCGCCGCGAGGACGTCTCGGTCACGTGTCTTTCGCGCGAGGAGAAGCGCGTTCGCGACGCGTCGAACGGCACGTGCCGGTGCACCGGCAGCATCCACCGCGTGCGCGGCCGCAAGCTGGGACCACGGTCCCGGGGCGGCGTCACACAACGTGTCGGTCGCCAACATCCACGCCTGCGGCGCCCAAGCCGCGAGCGGCTCGGCCTCGCGCGTCAGGGTGAGGGCCTCGGCCGGCCGCCCGGCCATCGCGAGCGCGCGAGCCCGGAGCGCGAGTCGCGCGGCCCGCGCAAGCTCCGTCTCCGGCACGTCGCCGTGCTCGTGCCGCTCGAGCGCGTCCGCGAGCTTTCGCGCGGCGTCCCGAACGACTTCGTCGCCGATCACACGAGCGAGGGCCTTGGAACGGACCGGTCGCGACAAACGAACACCGCCCGCGTCGCGCCGCGCGAAGGTCGCGGCGTCGAGCTCGTCGATCGCGGCGCGGTCGATGCCGAGGAGCTGGAGCGAGCGCTCGTCGAGAAACGGGCTGACCACGAGTGCCGCGAGCGCCAGACGAGCATCCGGCCCGAGCGATCCGGCGCGACGTGCTTCGATCGGCGTGAAGTCGTCATGGGTCGCGAAGCTCGCGACCTCGACCTCGCTCAGCGTCCCCGACGCGATCGCCGACGCGATCTCCTTCAGAGTGCGGGGGTTGCCTCCGCTCACGCGCTCGACGTCCGCGAGCGGTGCAGCCGTCACGAAGGGCTTCATCCATGCGGCGATCGCCTTCGAATCGAGCGGACCGAGCGGCAGATCGACGATCGCCGGCGATGCGACCCCGAGCGGCTGGCTCGCCGCGAGGATCCAGAGCACCGCATCACGATCACCGGCGGCACGGAGCAGGGCGAGGAGCAGGCTTCGTTGCGTTTGCGAGAGCCTGTCCGTGTCGTCGATGACAAGCACGCGCGGCGTGGCGCGCGCGGCGAGCTCGGCGCGCGCGCGCAGCACCGCATCGATCGTCGGCTCGACGGACGCGTCCAGCGCGCGCGCGACCAGCTCGTGAACCGCATCGTCACGACCCGCGGAACCTTCTGCGACCGCGGTCTCGACGGAGGCGCGCCACGAAAGCTCCCGCAGCAGGCGCGTCTTGCCCGTTCCCTCGCTGCCCGAGACGACGATGACGCGCGGCCCGGCCTGCTTGCGCGCGAACGTGTCGAACAGGCGCTGGAACGTCTCGAGCTCGGCGGACCTCCCGACGATCCGCCCCGGCTCGGTGGGCCGCGCGGTGTGCCGAGCCGTGCCGGTGCGAATGGCGGCGATGACCTCGGCGGCAGACCGCGGCCTTCCGTTCGGATCGGGGTCGAGCAGACGGTCGACGACGTCCCGAAGAGAACGAGGTGCTTCGATCCCGGAGGCTCGAAGCGACAGCTCGATCGTCCGGCCGACACCGTACAGATCCGATTGCGGGCTTGCGGGTTTGCCCTCGAGAAGCTCGGGCGCGATGAAGCGCTCGGTGCCCGAGACCTCGTCGGAACGCGACCGCACGAGACGGGCGCCGCTCAGATCGATGAGGACACCCGACGCGTCTTCACGCACGAGCACGTTGTCGGGCTTGAAATCTCCGTGGACGATGCCGGCATCGTGCAACCACGACAGCGCATCGACGGCATCCGCGATCACGCGCGCGACGTCCGCCCAAGATCGCCCGGGCGCGTACCGCGCGAGCGTCGGCCCGCGCACGAGCTCGGCCGTGTAGAACGGTCCCCCTTCTCGCTCCGCTCCGCCCGACGCCCCGCGATGGAGATCGTAGGCTCGCGGCATCCGCGGGTGGGTGCAGCCGGCGAGCAAGAGAAACTCACGGCGGAAGGCCTCGAGACCCTCGGCGGAGATGAACGCGAGGCGCTTCAACGCGACATCGCGCGAAAACACGTGGTCCCGCGCCTCGAAGACGGAGCCGACCCCTCCCCGACCGAGCGGACCAAGCAGCTCGTAACGGCCCTCGAGCCAGCGAGCGGACACCCGGCATCTGTACCACCGATACGAAGCGGAACATATCGGTACACACACCGGATCTCATTCCGCGGCTTTTCTGCCTGCTAGGCTCGGGCACGACCCTTGATGTAGGCGTCCCCGTGATGCGACGGCTTCTCTTCATCGCTGCCCTCCTCGCCGGCTGTGGGGTGAACCCCTTGCCGGTCCCGCCCGAGCTCGGCGGCGAGATCTCCGGCAGCACTTGTCTGCCTTGCGACGGAACGATCCGCGTCGCTGGCGAGCCGGGAAGCGCGAAGAACGCCGACGCCGTGTGGCTCGTGAACCTCGACCGGCAGAGCGAGCCCTTGCTCGTACCGGTCGCAAACGACGGAAGCTTCGAGGCGCTCATGGACGCGCTCCCCGGCGACGAGATCCGTCTACAGGCGCGACGTGACGAGCTGCGCTCGGTGCCGCTCGATCTCGTGGCGACGGTCGACGCCGTCCTCGAGCCCGCCGCGCGACCACTCGCGGATTGCTTCGTCGTCGAGCCCGAGCTCGAGCTCGACGACGCGACCGTGGGCGCGACGTCCTTCGCGACGCTGACGCTCTCTCACGACTGCGACACGTCACTCACCATCGACTCGATCGCGCTGCGTGCCCCTGCACCTGCGTTCGAGATCGCCGCGCCGGTTGCGCCGTTCGTCCTCGCCCCCGGCGAGACCACCACCGTCACCATCCAGCTCACGCCCGAAGCGGCAGGCCTCGTCGAAGAAGTCCTCCTCATCGAGGTCTCCTCCCCCGAGCCGGATCGCCGCCCCGTCACGCTCTTCGGCATCGCCGACTGATCCCCGCGTGTGTTCGCGTCCCCCCCGCGACGCCCGCCGGGCGCATCGGCAGCCCTTTGTCCGCTCGCAACGTCCAAACCCGAAAGATCACCACCATGCGCCTCTTGTCCTCGAAGCTCCTCCTGTCCTGCGCTGTGCTCGTGACCACCGCCTGCGGCGTCTCCTTCGGCGGAAGCGACGACTCGGATGGAGGGCCCGGCACCTGCCCCGACCCGAACGATCCCGAGGTGCAATACATCTCCGATGATCCCGGGTTCTGCGCGGCCGCAGACATCGGGTGCGCCGACGCTCAGACGCCGTTCAGCGACGACTGCGGCTGCGGTTGCATCGGCCCTCAGCCGCCGCCTCCCCCGCCCGGCTGCCCCGATCCGGCCGACCCCGAGGTCCACTACGTCTCACAGGATCCGAGCGCGTGTCTCGCCGCGCTGTTCGCGTGCGGCCCCGAGCAAGAGAGCTTCACCGACGAGTGCGGCTGCGGCTGCATCGGCCCGGTCGAGCCGACGTGCCCGGATCCGTCGGATCCCGACGTGCACTACATCTCGGACGAGCCGGGGATGTGCGCCGTCATCGACTTCGCCTGCGCCGAGACGCAAACCGCGTTCGATAGCGAATGCGGCTGCGGCTGCATCGGCCCGTCGTCGCCGTCGTGCCCGGACCCGAACGACCCGGCCGTGCACTACGTCTCGCACGATCCCCAGGCGTGCCTCGCGATCGACTTCGCTTGCTCCGATGGCCAGAGCTACTTCGGCGCCGAAGAAGCGGGCTGCGGGTGCGGCTGCATCGACACGGCCTGCTACGGGCTCGACGAAGAGGCGTGCTCGACCAGCGCGGTCTGCATCCCGACGTACCAGGGACTGTGCGACTGCACGTGCGAAAACGATCAGCCTGGCTGCGAGGGATGCCCCGCCGCGTGTTTCGTGTACGGCGGCTGCGCGTTTGCCGGCGAGTGAAGTAGGGCGCGGGCGAGTAAACGACAGCGCCGGCGCATGAACGAGAGCGCCGGCTACTTCTTCGCCAGCCGTTCGGACACCAGCGACGACCACGCTTGGAACGAGGACGGCGACGCGGCGAGGCGCCGGTTCATGTAGACGACGAGCGCGTTCTCGTGGGCACCGTCGGCGATGCCGTATTCCGCGCGCACGACATCGACGTCACCGAGACGGCGATCGGCTGTGAACGCGGCGTATCGCTCGACCGTCCACGCAGCGAAGAGGTGATCGTGAAACGGCGAGGCCGCACACGCGTCGAGGGTCTCGTCACTGCCGATATCGACGGACCCAGGGTGCGGCGGCCGAAGCCCGAGGCTGGGTGCCGGCCGCCCTGGGAGCGTCGCCTCCAGCTCGATCGATTGTGGGTTTTCGCCGCGCTCTTCCTTCTCGACGACCATGGACGAACCTCCAAAGGACGGAGTCGGCTCGACCGCCCGCCCGTGGACACGTCTGTCGTCCGCGGACGAATGGCGCGGTTGCCGCCCCCCAATACCCGAGCAGATCTCGGAATCAGAGCCCGTCTTTCGACTTCGCGCAACGCACGCCGACGTGCTCGAAATGGACGGTCGGATCGTCGAAGGTTCGACCGGCGGACAGTAGCTCGGAGGCTCCGTATTTGAACGCGCCGCCACGAACGATCTTCGACTCCCCAGCCGAAGGCCCCTCCGGGTCTTTGGCCGGGCTCGCGACGTAGTACTCGGCCATGTGGAAGTCGGCGGTCCACTCCCAGACGTTGCCGGCCATGTCGTGTGCACCGAATGGGCTCGCGCCGGACGGGTAGCTCCCGACCGGGACGGTGCCCTTCTTTCCGCACTCGTAATAGTTCGCGCGCTCGCACGTCGGCGCGTCGTTCCCCCACGGATAGAAGCGCCCGTCGGTCCCCCTCGCCGCCTTCTCCCACTCCGCTTCGGTGGGCAAGCGCTTGCCCGCGAACGCGCAGTAGCCACGCGCTTCCTCCCACTCGATGCACACGACGGGGTGTGTCGCCCGCGCCGCGGGATCCCAATCGTTCGCCCGGTCCTTCTTGCACACGGGCGCTTTGCATTTGCCCGCGTCCACGCACCGCGCGTAGTCCGCCTGGGTCACCTCGGTTCGATCGATGTAGAACGCCGACAGCTCGATCGTGCGCTGCGGATGCTCGTCCTCGAGTCCGACGCCGGGCACGGAGCCGCGCAGGAACGGCCCCGCGGAAACCTCGACCATGTCGGCCGGAGGCGCGCTGGCAGCGATGTGTGCCGGCGATGCGCTCGACGGCGGCGCTGCTCCGGACGCAACGGTCGAAGCTGCCGGCCCGTTCGCTTCGCTCGGCTGCTCGGCCTGGGACGCCCCTCCCGCGCAACCAACGAACACCAACGAGATCGACACACACGCGACCGTCCACTTCCCCATTGGGCCGCTTTACACCGACCGCGCGCGCCTTTGAACGGGCGCGCTCGCCCTACCGTTCGTGGCAGCGACCTTCGGAGAGAAACCGAGAGCGCACCGAGGTCCGGGCAATCCCGTGAGGGCTCTGTTCGACGACGAGCCTCCCCCACGGCCGCAGCTTGGTGATGTCGCCGCCTTCCGTCATGTCGAACGAGCCGGCGCAATCGCGGTTGTTCACGCCACCCCACGACCAAGCGACGAAGCCAATCTCGAGCTTGTCCGTGATCTCGAGAAACCCGTCGAGATCGAAGGGGTGCTTTTCGCACTCGAACACGGCGTGGGGCCCGAACTCGCCGACCACGATGGGCAGCCCCGATTCGACGGCCGCCGTCAGTCGATGCGCGATCGCCGAGCGGCTTCCATCGGTCCACCAAGCATGAACCGAGAGCAACACGTCGCCCTGCGGATCGCTCTTCACGAGCGCGGGGCCGACGTCGACGAGCCGCTCGAGGTCCTGACCCCAGGTGCTCGCGTCGATCATGATCGGCGCTCGAACCCCCGCGTCACGAAGCCGGCGGATGGCCGACACGTACACGTCTTGAAAACGCTCGCGCGGAACGGACGCATCGCCGATCTCGTTGCCGACGTTGAGGACGAGGTGCTTCTCGTGCTTCTTCAGCACGGCGAGCACCTCGGGTGACAGCCAGTGGCTCATCACCAGCTCGAGCTTGTCGATGTCGCCGGTCGCGTCGTGGAGCTCGATGATCGGCAACATGCCGCGGGCGGCGACGTTCTCGATGGCTTTGTCCATCTCGGCGACGGTGCCGTCTTTGGTCGTCCAGACGACGCGCACTGCGTTCGCGCCGGAGCGGTCGATCTGCTCGACGAGCGCGGCCCCGGTCCGATCGTGATTCCACACGAACATCTCGTTCACGCCGCGCAAGACGAGCTTTTCACCGCATGGATCGCGCAAGAATCGCCCTTCGACGTAGAAGCGATCACCCGCGCGCTGCTTCGCCGTCGCCGATGCGCTCGCGGGCGGCGTCTCGGTCGCTCCTTGGGACGAGCAGCCGATCGCGACCGCCACGAACGCGACTGCCGCTGCGTACCGCAGCCGAGATCGGACCGAAGGCTTCACGTTCGGTGCTCTCGCGCGGCGACCCATGCGACGTGCGCGCGCACGGTCATGTAGGCGAGCGCGAGGAGGCCGCCGAAGAGCGCCGTCACGCCGAGCACGCGCGGATGTTGATGCGGCTCGAGGAGCGAGTCGATCGCGATGCGAAGGATCGGCGCGTGCAGAACGTCCCAGCTGTTCCACCGAAGAAAACGACCGAGGTAGATCCCGTAGGCGCAGGCGAACCACACGACGACGACGAAGCCCCAGGCGACCGTGCGGCCCCACGTCGTCTTCACGATCTCGTGGACGTCGCCCATCGACCGAAAGCCGAGCGCGATCCCCGTCGCCGCGCAGGAGAGCAAGAGCGCCAGGTCGAACCACAAAGGCACCGGTGGCTTCGTCCCGAGGTGAAACAGATCCGTGACGAGGTACGGCGCGTTGGGCAGAAACAAGATCCAAACCGCGAACAGCAGCACGTGCGGCATGCGTGCCCGAAACGTCGCCGGGCGCCCGCTGCGCTCGTGCAACAGACGCAACGCCGTGCTCGCGCCGAGCGGAATCACCGCGAGAAACAGGTTCCATGGCAAGAACACGTAGGTGCGGTTCTCCGCGTAGAGGACGCGCACGATGACGAGCGCGAGGCTCCAAACGACGAGGCCTGCGAACGGGAGCACACCTTGCACCTCGAAGCGGAGCTTTTCATCGCGAGTCATCGCGCGAACTGAAGCACGCTCGCGAGGGGGCGGCGGTGACCTCGTTGTGGAAGTTTCGTGGACGATTCGTTCAGAACGCCCCCGAAGCACGGTTTCGTCCGCGCCGACTACGCGAACGCGCCGTGGATCCCCGCCTCGACGGACTTGAAGCCGCCCCGCTCGTTCGGGGTCAGCGTGAAGTCCGAGTAGGCATCGATTCCGGCCTCGTGGATCACCATCTCGGGTCGACCGTCGCCGTTCATGTCGAGGACGGAGAGCGGGGTGAAGACGGTTCCCGCGATGTCTTTGCCGGGAAGGATCTCGTGGATGACGGTCCACGTGCCCTTGTCGAGGCGAAAGACGGTGACCGCGCGACCGCCCGCGACCGCGAAGGTCTCACCGCTCGGCATCGTCCACGTGATCAGGCGCTTCGAGAGCGGCGCGTCCTTTTCCTTGTTGTCGCCGCGCGCGACCACCTTGTCGCGCTTCTTCACCAGCTCCTCGAGGTCTTTCGACGCCTTTTCGGTGAGCTTTGCCGCCTTCAAGTCCATCGCGACGTAATCGCCGCGGACGAAGATACCGGCGCCGTCGCGGCCCGACGTCGTCTCGAGGACGAGCTCGTCGCAGTTCGTCACGTCGTAGCGTTCCATCCCTGTCACACGCGCTCGACCGACGACGCGGCCGAGCTGGTCGACCGTGTTCCACAGACTGTTCGCCGGCGCCCAGGTCCTGCACGCCGATTCCTTCGGCGTGGCGACGACCTTGTCTTTGACGACGGCGAGCGGGCCGTGCGGGTCCTTGCCGAGAAACTGTACCTCGGTGGGGGCGGCGGTCTTTTTTGCCTTCGGCCGCGCGAGCGACGTGGACGGCGCGAGCGCCAGCAGGGCCGCGAGAACGAAGCCGATCGACCGCATTCAATCGGTCTACCCGAGGATGGCCACGCGGTGAAGTAAGCAGGGTCGGGTGCCACGGGCATCGGGTTTGCAGCCTCTTGGATGATCGGTTCACCGGAGGCGGACGATGCGAAGGCGCGACGACCAGGAAGAAGGGTACGGGTTCGGCGGGCGCGGAATCGGCGACCGCCGCTACGAGCTCTACGAGCGCTGGCAGATGGGAGAAACGGACGATTTTACGGGAGGCAGGCAGATCACACGGGGCGACTTCGGGCGCGACGAACGGAGCCGATGGGTCACGCGGAGCGATCACTTCGATCTGTCGACGGACCTCGACGAACGAAGGATTCAGGGCCCCGTCGACCGCCGTCCGCTCCTGCCGGATCATCTGCAGCCGGTACATCTGAGGAGCTTTCGACCACGCGCGGTGCCGCGCTCGGACGTGCGGATCCACGACCACGTGTGCTCGATGCTCTGGGAGCGACGCTGGTTGGACACGAGCGACATCGATCTTCGGGTGGAGGACGGCGAGGTGTACCTCGCCGGCACCGTCCCCGAGCGCTGGATGAAGTTCGAAATCGAGAACGTCTGTGCTTCGGCCGAGGGCGTGATCGACGTGTCGAACGCGATCAGGTTGAGGCGGCCGGTCTCGTGATCCGCGAGCGGCAAAGCCACTTCGTCGAGTCGAGCGCGAGATAGCGGCGGGCTTTGCCGAGATCGTCGAACGCGAACGAGCTCGTCTGACGCCGGCCTCGCTCGCGGCCCTTCGCGGCGCGGCTCGTCGCAACCCACCCCTCGAGGAGCGCGCCTGCTCGCTGCGCGCTCAGGCGAAGGCGCAGCCCGTCGCACAGCCGCTTCATGCCCGGGATGGGCACCGTTCCGGCGAGCGAGATCGTGCCTGCCGTCGATCCACGCACGACGGTCGTCATGCCGGCGCGGCGCGCGAGGTCGACATCGAAGCGGAGCCGGCCGTCGAGCACACCGGAGACGTCGCCGTCGCGGTCCTCTACGATCTCCTGCGGGATGATCCGGCGGAGATCCACGTGGGTCGCTGCAACGCCGACGCGCAAACTGACGTTGCTGTCACTTCTCAGCCAACGGACGGCGTCCCCGCGCGAGGTCCGAGCGGCGAG
Source organism: Polyangiaceae bacterium (assembly GCA_013361525.1). Lineage (GTDB taxonomy): Bacteria > Myxococcota_A > Polyangia > Polyangiales > Polyangiaceae > Xiheicaenibacterium. The sequence continues at coordinate 45,404 of JABFXY010000163.1, forward strand.
CTGCAACGGCGAGACGACGGCGTCGCTCTCGCCGACGCCCAAGACGGCGACGAACCCATCGTCGTCGATCCGTACCGAGAGCCCTGCACCCCCATCCGAGCCGTCCGCCATTTCCACATCGGTGACATGGAGCGCTCCAGAGCCGACGGGGCGCATGACCGTGCCGCGCACGCGGAAGTAGCCCGACAGAACACCCGGCAGGTCTTCGAACGAGGAGCGGATCGACGAGAGCGTGTCGAGCGGACGAGAAGGAACCACCAACGTCAGATCGATCGACGGATCCGCGCCGCGCCGGATCTGCCGAAAGAATCCCTTGCCCGCGATGCCGACGATCCCTTCGAGCTTCGCGAGGCGTTCGTCCTCGAGCTGCGCATCGACGACGAGGGTCGACGCGTGCTCGCCGATCTCGACGTCGACGACCGCGTCGTAGAGCCCGCGCGCAGGACCGGGCGGAAGCAGCTCCGTGACGGCGCCCGACGGGATCGCCGAGGGCAGATGCCGCTCGATGCTTCCGAGGTGATCCGCCTCGAGGTGGAGCTTCGCGAACAGATCCTCGCGCGTGCCGCGGAAGCTCAGCTTGCCGTCCGCCCTGCCACCCCACCTTCGAACGCGCGCGAGCGGTCCGACATCGGGGAGGGAACGGAGCGAGCCGGGTCCCAGATCGAATGCACCCTCGTATTCGACACCGTCGAGGCCTCGCCCGAGCGGCGAGCGCGGAAAGGTCGCGGAGACCGTGCCCCGAACCAGGTGATCGCCGCCGGGCTCAGCCTCGAGCAAAACCGACGCGTCCGCGTCGAAGCCGAGGCCCATCTGCTTCGGCCGGAGCGATGCGTCGAGGTCCAACGTCTGGAGCGGACGCGGCTGCGTCGGCTCGAGCAGCGAAGCCTCGGCGCGCACACGAGCCGTCGCGGCGGGTCGATAGATCGAGCCGGTGAGCCGAAGGTCTGCTTCGATCGAGCCGTGCCGCGGGATCCGAGCCCGCTCGGCGACGGACGGCGGAACGTACTTCGTGAGGTCGCGGACGGCTCGCTCGGGCACGGTGATGCGCACCTCGAGCGGCCGGATCGGATCGATGCGCGGTCCAGCGCCGACGACGACGATCGGGATCGACCCGTGCCAGCGGAGGATGACGTCGTCTCGTCGGTCTGCGTCGCGGACGACGATGTCGAGACCGAGGCTGTCGGGGGTGAGGCGCCCTCGGATATCGGCAGCGGCGCGGTCGCCGCCGTCGGCGCGGACCGTCGTGACGAGAACCGTGCCGGCGACCACGGGCGCTTCGAGCGTCCCGGTTCCGCGCAGCCGCCCCGTGACGAGCGCGTCGATCGAACGCGGCGTCCCGACGCCGGCGAGCGAGAGCACGTCGGAGACACGAGCGCCGTCGGCGCTCGCTTCGAGCTCGAACGCGGTCGTTTCGCGATCGTAGGAGCCTGTCAGCGTCGCCCGCCACCCATCGCCGTCGAGATCGAGGTGTTCGATCGCGATACGCGAGCCGGCGAGCCCGAGGCGACCGTCGACCCGATGGAGCGCGACGCTGCGCGAGCCCGGGGCGCGCGTACGAATCTCGATGTCCGTCATCGCGACGTGACGAAGCTCGATGTGTCGCTCGGGCGCGGCTTCGTGCGCAGGCTCACGTTCGGGCGGCTTCTTGGGTTTGGAGGGTTCCGCGCTGCCGCGGAGATCGATGAGCACCCCGCGCATCGACAGGTCGTCGAGCGCAATCGCGTCGTCCGTCAGCAGCTCGAGCCAGTCGGCCGATCCCTCGAGCTCGTCGACGACGAGCGTATCGATACGGCCGAGACCGCGAATGCGGAGGCCCTTCAAACGCACGGCTCCGAACAGCTCGTAGTCGAGCGCGCCGAGCTGCACCTCACCCGGCAGCTGTTTGCGGAGCCGCGCTTCGACGAGCGCCCTCGCGCGCTCTTTTCCGGCGTCGGTCGTGAGGTACACGAGGAAAGCCGCGGTCGCGACGAGCACGAAGCAGATCGTCCCGACGACGACTTGGAGGGCGATGCGCAGGATTCGCAAGAGACGCGGGCGTCGCGCGCCGCCGATCACCTCGGCACGCTCGCCGGTCATGTGATCTCCTCCCCGCTCGGAGCGGCTCCGAATAGGATGCGCGCCTCATGCAGGTTCACGCGGAGATCGAAGCAGGCGTCGCCACCCTCACCCTCGACGATGTGAAGCGGAAGAACGCGATGAGCCCGGAGCTCGGCGACGCGCTCGAGGCGCGGGTCCGCGAGCTCCAGGCGCGCGACGACCTTCGAGCGTGTGTGCTCACGGGCGCGGGCGGCGCGTTCAGCGCGGGCGGCGATCTCGCGATGCTCGATCGGCTGCGAAAATCGAGCGCCGAAGAGTGCCGTGCGTTCATGTTGCGGTTCTACCAGCGCTACCTGTCGATCCTCGATCTCGGCGTCCCGGTCGTGGCGGCGATCCAAGGGCCGGCGATCGGTGCCGGGCTCTGTGTCGCGCTCGCGTGTCATGTCGTCGTCGTCGACGAGGACTCGAAGCTCGCGCTGAACTTCGTGGAGCTCGGTCTTCATCCGGGCATGGGTGCGACCTACTTCGCCCCGCGGCTCGCAGGTGCTCAGCGCGGCGCAGAGCTGCTGTTGTCGGGCCGGCGGTTCGACGGTCGTGAAGCGGTGCGCCTCGGCCTCGCGCTCGAATCGACGCCCTCGGGCGGCGCGCTCGAGCGCGCGACGGCCATCGCGCGGAGCTTCGCGAAGAACGGGCCGATGGCGGTCCGCGCGCTCGCCAAGTCGCTCGGGCCGGATCGCGAGGAGCTCGCGCGCGCGCTGGAGCTCGAGGCGGTCGAGCAGGCAAAGAGCTATGGCAGCGAAGATCTCGGTGAGGGGCTCGCGGCCGTTTCGGCGCGCAGAGCTCCCGCCTTTCGAGGGCGCTGAGCATCCTCGAATCGTCATGCGCGCGCGGCGGAGGCGGCCGCGCTCGCCGTCAGCGCCCGTACATCCCAATCAGCTTTCCTTCCGCGAGGGCGTGTCCTTCGATCGCGCGATCGAACGCGCTGCGGTTCGCACCGCTCTCGAGGTCGAGCGGTGCGTCGAGCGCGATGACACGAAACACGTAACGGTGCGGCCTGCCGCGCGGAGGGCTCGGTCCGCGCCAGCCCGTGTCGCCAAATCCGTTTTCGCCCTGCCGTATCCCGTGTGGAGCAGTCGTCGGAATCCCTTCCGGTAAGTCCCGCGTCGCTGGATCGATGTTCCAGGCGATCCAATGCGTGAAGAGACCCGACGGTGCGTCGGGATCCTCACAAACGAGCGCGAACGAGGCCGTGCCGGCGGGCGGCGCACCGAGCGTCAAGCGCGGTGAGAGATCGTCGCCGTCGGCTGTGTGGCGCCTCGGGATCGTGCTTCCGTCCGCAAACGCCACGCTGGTAATCGACAGGCGCGCCGGCCCGGGCGTCCGAGCTCGCGATTGAAAGGTCTCGACTTGTCGCATCTTCGACCTCCTCGAGATCGATGTTGCAACTCCGACACCCGCGCCGCTTCAGGATCGCGCGGCCCGATCGATGCAATCGTCGATGGGAGTCAGGTCCGCGCGAGCTGGTACCGAGCGCGCTCTTCGCCCTCGATTTCGACGAGGACGCGGCTGCGCTCGACACGAACGATCGCGTTTGCGCGAGCCGGCCGGCCGGGAGCGTCGTCGTCGAGGTTCTCGATGAGACTTTGCACCGTCACGTAGGGGATGCCGCGGTGAACATCGAGATGGTTCCAGTGCAGGTGACCATTCACGACGAGGAGGACCTTGCCGCTCGCCTCGAAGATCTCTCGGAGGCGCTTTCGTTCTTGCACGAGACAGATGTGCGGACGGCCCTCGAACCAGCGGTTCCCGACCAGGACTTGATCGGCGGCGCTGTGATGCATGAAGACGATCGTCGGAAGGTTGGTCGCGGCGAGGTCCTGCTCGAGCCACGCGAGCTGCTCCGCCTCCACGAACACGCGCTGGTCCTTCTCCTCGTGGGTATGGAGCATGACGAGGTGCGCGCCGCCCACGTCGCGCGACCGGTACAGCTTGGGCACCGCGCCGGCAGCGTCGACCTGCGGGTCGTTCCAGGCTCGGGCGAGATCCACCTCGGTCATGAGGGCGTTGTCATGGTTGCCCGCGACGTGGATCACCTCCGCCTCGCATCCACCAAGGATGTCGACGACCCGCCGATAACGCTCACGGTCGAGGTCGAGCGTCTCGTCCTCGATGTCGTCCCCGAGGTTCACGACGACACCGGGACGGACGTCGCGGTTCATGCGCTCGACGAACGCCTCGAGGAGGGCGGGTGCCCGGTCGGTGAGCTTGCGAAGCTTGCCCTCGAAGGTCGCGGCCGGGCCGAAATGGATGTCGGTGACGACCCCGATCGTGAGGTCCACGTCAGTGACCCGAGCCGGGTGTTTTGGTCGCGTCGCCCTTGCTGCCGCCGAGGCAGGCGGGCGAAGCCTGGACCTCGGGCGACCGGTTCCACTCCTCCGGCGTGAAGGCGGTGACGGTCAGCGCGTGAAGACCGCGCGACATCTCGTCCTTCAACAAGCCGTTCACGACCCGGTGGCGATCGATGCGGCTCTTGCCGCCGAACGCGTCCGATACGACGATTAGTTTGAAGTGGCTCTCCGCGCCTTTCGGCACGGAGTGCATCGACGACTCGTCGAGAACCTCGAGGTGCGTCGGATGAAGGCTCGTTTCGAGGGCGGTACGGATGCGCTCCGCGCGGGTCATGGGCTGGAACGTAGATCGCCCGCCGACCTTGGCGAACGACAAAGGCCGGTCGGCGTCGTTCGCGTCGTCCGGATCGAGCGGTTGCGTCGTCCGTCGGTCCGACCGGTTCGTCACCCGACGGCGGGGTCGCTTTCAGTCTCGGGAGCAGCTTTTTCAAATTCGCAACGTTGGCTGGTCCACGCTGATCCAAGACGAGGGCTCGAAGATCCAGCCAAGGCGGACCCGCGACGGCCCGGAAACGAAAATCGCTCGGATTTTTGACAGCTCGTTTCGGACTGTGCTGTCCCTACGAAACATCGGTGACGTTGGCCCGGGTTGTGCTCAGGGGAGGCCGTCGTATGAAGCTCGGCGTGTTCATGCTCTGGACTGAGATGAGGGACCTCCCCAAGGACGTTCCCGCCCGCGCTTTCGACGACCTACGGCCGTCGGTCGAGACGGAGGCCGCGCCGACCGTGGCCTCCGTCCGCCCCGCCAAGGCCCGGCTCAGTGAGCCGAAGATGGGTGAGCCGAAGATGGGTGAGCCGAAGATGGGCATGCCGAAGCTCGCTGCCTCGAAGGCCGCCCCGGACAGCAGCCGAGGGACGCGCAAGCCGGCGAAGAAGCGCCGCGCATCCGTCATCCTCGACGAGATCACGTCGATCTGCTGAGCGGCTCTGCGGCTTAGCGGCTCTAGAGCTGACCGGCTCTAGGGCTGACGGCGCTAGGCCCCCTCGGGGAACCACGCGAGCCCGATCGCCGTGACCTCGACGTCGCCTTTCTTCGGAAGCATCCGGACCGACTCGACGGCCACCGCCGTCCGCGCGGCCTCTTCGTAGAGCGCGCGCACCTCGGCGTCGTACGCTACCTTCGCCTGCTCGAGCGCATCCCGCGCGCGCATCGCGGCATCGTAGGCCTTTCGATGGTCGGCGTTCGCCCGGGCGCGATCCCGGTGCATACGCGAGCCGACCTGCTTGCCGATGGCGAAGCCGACGATCGCCGACGCAAAGTCGCTAGGCGCGGATGCCTCCGCCTGCTGCGCAGCGGCAAGCTCGCGATCTTTCGCCTCGAGCTTGCTCTGGAGCTTTGCGAAAGCGCTCGAGGACTTCGCGGTGAGGGCCGTCTGCTCCTCGCGAGCGCGCCGGTCCGCTTCGGCCCGACAGCGCGCGGCGAAGGCTTCCTGCGTCTCGCCGTCGGCGCGAAACAGCTTCAGATCGCGATGAACGTCGACCACCAGCGCATAGGACGTGGCCGCATGATCGCGCATCGCGCGCTCCGCGGCTTGCACGTCTTTCTTGGTCGAGAGCCCGTCCGGCAACGGCGCGAACGTCGAGCCCGGAGGCATCGGGCCTGCGAGGATCGCCGGGTCCACGAACATCGCGCGCGAGCGATCGACGCGACCGGCGGCATCGAACGGAGCCACGACCGTCGTCTTGCGCTCGAGCGAGAGCCCGATTTTCGCGTCGCGGGCCCGAACCACCAATGTTGCAGCCAGGTACGGCGAGCAGCGGCCACCAGCGGCGCCCGACTTCGATCGGCCGAAGTACGTAGCCCAACCCGCGGGCGGTGCGGGCGGGACCGCGTCCGGCACGACGGTAGATGCCTTGTCGCGGACCTTCGCGCGGCCCGCGGCGGCGGCGATCGGTGTCGTCATCACGACCGTGCCGCTCGGAGCCTTCTGAACGGCGGCCGCCTGTTCCGGCCCGGCGGTCGCCGGTTTTGCCCCGGCGGCAGGCGCAGCCGCTTCGGCGGCCTTCGCGCCGCCGTGCTCGCGGTGCAGCCTCGTCAGCTCGCGTCGCGTGACCGGACCGCGGAGCCAAGACATCGCAGCGCGCACCTGAAGGAGCGCACACGACGGCTTCTTGTGAACGTCGCGCACGAAAAACGTCCGCGGCGGCAAGTTGCGGAGCACGCTCGCGACCACCGCAGGCTCGAGCCCGCCGAGACCACCGTCGGAACCCGAGAGCCCCTCCACGACGCGCTCGCGATCGGCGTCGGTCTGGAGTCTCCCGATGAACCAAGCGCCCGCGTTCGAGAGCGCCTTGTAGTCGAGGTCCATCGGGTTCTGTGTCGCGAGGAGTACGCCGACGCCGAACGCGCGGGCCTGCTTCAACAGCGTCAGCAGGGGCTTCTTCGTCGGTGGGTTCGCCGGGTGCGGCGGCAAGAAGCCGTACACCTCGTCGAACACGACGAGCGCGCGGAGCGAGGTGGAACCCGAGAGGCTTCGCACGTGAGACAAAAGCTCGTCGAGGAGCAGGCCGAGGACGAGCTGCCGCTCTTCGTCGTCGAGGTGGGCGACGCTGAAGATCGTGAGCGGCGTCTTGTCACCCCGCCGCTCGAGCCACGCGCGAACGTCGAGCGCCGAGCCTCGGAGCCACGACGCGAGCTTCGGCGACGCGAGGAGCGCGTTCAGCTTTTGGGCGAGCGCCTGCTGCTCTTTTGGCGGGAGGAACTGCTCGAACGCCATCACGCCGATCCGGTCGATCGGCGGCTCGAGCAAATCGGTGAGGAGCGCGTCGAGGCGCGCGCCCTGCCCTGCTTCGAGACGTCGTAGCGCGAGCGTCGTGAGAACGACGTGTTCGCGGGTGCGCGGGTCCCCGTCGCCACCCGCGAGCCGCAGCACCAGGGAGATGGCCGAACCGAGCTGGTCGTGGGCCGCCTCGGGATCGTCGTCCCAGAGCGACGATCGAGAGCTCAGCGACGAGAGAACGTCGAGCGGCTCGCCGATGCTCGCGCCGGGCGTCACGATCCGAGGCGCGACACGCGCGCGAAAGGCTTCGACGTCGCCGCCGTCGAGCTCCCACTCGCCGAGCTGGGCGCGCCAACGATCGGCCGTGGCGGCGGCGACCTCGTCCACCGTCTTGCCTTCTCGGCTCGCGGCCTCCGGATCGATCCACGGCGCGAACGAAGGTCCGTCGAGCGACGGAAATGTGAGGAGCAGGTTGGGCAGGTCGCCCTTGATGTCGACGGCGAGGACGGGAATCCCCGCGCGCAGCGCCTCTTCCACCATCACGATCGCGAGCCCGGTCTTGCCGCTCCCGGTCATGCCGAGGACGACGCCGTGGGTGACCAGGTGATGCGACGGCAACGCGTACGATTGAGACCGTTGCCCGGCGGCCGCGGAAGCGGCGCCGGACGCCGGGATCTCTCGGCCGATCGACAGGTCGGAGACGTTCATGCGTGAGCGGCCATCGCCCGACTCCCCGAGCGAATCAAAGAAAAACTTCCGCTCTTTTCGTGATGAGATCGTCCGCTGCCATGGCCGAGCCGATCCGCTTCGAGTACCGGTACGAGACCCGCGCCGACCTCCACCGAGCGTTTCGCGCGATGAGCGACACCGACGCGTTCAACCGAGCGGCGAACGCGAACATGACCTTCACGCAGTCGCCGAACGCCGACGGCTCTTCGGTGACGACGGGCTCGGTCAGCAAGCTCGGGATGACGGTGCGCTGGCAAGAGCGGCCCTTCAGCTTCCGTGCGCCGCACTGGTTCAGCATTCGGCGCGACTTCGACAATGGTCCGGCGGCGCGCATGACGGCCCGCGCGACGTTCTCGCAGCGCCCCGGCGGCGGCACCGTGATCGACTACAGCCTCGAGGTCCTCGCGCGGAACGCGATCTTTCGGCCCGTCGTGAACTTCGACCTCAAACGATCCCTGGAGCCGGCGCTTCGTCGCGCGATCGAAGGTGTGGTCGCGCAGCTCGAGCAGGACGTCGAGCTGGACCCCGAGCGTTCGCTGCTCGGGCCGGCGCCTGCGCTGAAACAGCGCGAGGCCGCGCGCCTCGTCGAGCTCGTCTCCGAGCTCGCGCCGTCGCAGCTTCGCGACCGGATGTTGCTGTTCTTGCGCGCTGCACCCGAGCGCGAGCAGCACTCGATGTCACCGATCACCCTCGCCCAAGCGTGGATCGCGCCGCTCGAAGACGTCGCGCAGCTCTTCATCGACGCCGCGACGATCGGCCTGCTCGCGGTTCGGGTCGATCTGCTCTGCCCGGCGTGCCTCGTGCCGAAAGCGATGCTCGACGAACAGGGGCGCATGCCGGAGGTCCACTGCGAGAGCTGCGGCATCCCGCTCGATCCTTCCTACCCCGAGGGGCTCGCGCTGCATTTCTTCCCTTCACCGAGCATCCGCACGCTCCGCGTGAAGAACGAGTGCATCGGAAGCCCACACAAGACGCCGCAGATCGTCGCGCAGGAAGCGGTCGAGCCCGGCGCGGAGGTCGATCTCGCGACGACCCTGCGCGCCGGCACCTACCAGCTCCGAACCATGCCGGCGGTCGGCCCCGCGGCGCTCATCGACGTGCGCGACGGAGAAGACACGAAGAGCGCCGCGTTCACCCTGCGCGGATCGCTCCAGCCACAGCTCGCGCGACTGCGTCCCGAGCCGACGTCGATCCCGTTTCGCAATGCTTCCGAGGTGCCGGTCGTCGTCGTCCTCGAGCGCCTCGAGCCGCCGCGGCGCGTGCTTTCGCTCGGGCGCATGCTGGTCGAGTACCCCGCCCTTCGCAAGCTGCTGCCTGCGACCGGCTTCATCTCCAGCATGAGCACCTTCCTCGGCGTCGCAGTCGCGATCCGCGCGCTCAGCCCCGACGCAGCGAACAAAGTTCAAAGCGCGCTCCGCCGCGCGCGGCTCACCTACGTCTCGGACAGCGTCGTGCTCGCCGTGTACGCCGACGGCGAGCGCTCACACGAAGACCTGCGCGAGCTGGATCTGTCGACGATGCTCGTCGGCGTCTGCGAAGGCACCATCTCCGAGAGCACGATCGGCCCTCGATCCGTGCCGGTCGGCCCGGCGATCGACGACGCCTACGCCGCGATGTGCAGCGCCGGCTTCGGACGCATCGGGCGGGCTCCCTGAGGAAGCAGAGGAGAAGAGGGGTCGCCAAGGGCGCCAAGGGCAGAACGAGAAAGAAGAGGAGTTAAGAGGTCTCAACACGCCAGGGCGAAATCCTTATCCCTCCTCTTCCTCTCTCTTCACTTGGCGCTCTTGGCGTCCCCTCTCGTCTCTTCTCTGACGCGCGACGAGCATGCCCGCGATGAGCAGCGACAGCGCAGCACCGGAGGTGCCGGCGGGTCGATCTTCGACTGCGCGGCAGGCGCAGCCGCCGCCTTGGGGGACGCCGTCGCCGAGGACTTCCTCCCCGTCGGCGTCTCCGTCGTCATCGTCACCGATATCGTCGGGCTCGATCACGTTCGCGCGGACTTCGACCGTGCGCATGGCCTCGTCGGGATCGTTGCTCGCGAAGATGATCGTCGTGACGAACGCGCCGGGCTCCGCCGCGGTGAAGGTCACACCGACACCGCCGCTGGCGCCCGCGTCGATCGAAAAGGTGGTCGCGGCGAGGGTGAACGACGCAACGTCGTCACCGCCGAGCGACGCGCTCCCAGCGAGCAGCGCTTCGCCGATGTTCGCGAGCGCGACGTCGCTCGACACCGTTTCGCCGATATCGACCTGTCCGAGATCCACGACGAGCGTCTCGTCCGGACCGGGCGGCTCCGTCTCCGATTCGACGACGACGTCGGGAAACGGCACGTGCACATCGGCGAAATCGAAGTCCCAATCCTTCTGGATGAACTGGAACGGGATCGGAAAATCCGCGATGGGGATCGAAAAATCCGGGCCGATCGTCTCGATGTAGAACGCCGGCACCAGGTGCAAAACGCCGTCGTAGACGATCTCGCCGACGGGACGCACGCCGTAGTCGATGCCCGCCTCGCCCGCGTAGATGTCGGACGTGAGATCGTCCTCCGCATCGATGCCGCCCCCATCGACGCCGACGTCGTCGGGGCGGCGAACGATGTCGATGAGCTTCGTTTGATAGGTCGCGGTGAGATCGACGTACGTGTTGAGCTCGAAGCCGCCGTCGAGCCCCGGAATGTCGAGCGAGATGAAGTCCTCCACGCTGACCTGCGCCAGCGTGGCTTCTTGGGTCGAGCCGTCGATGCTGATCCCCTCGAACGCCCACGGATCGAACGGGCTCGACGCTTCGACCTGGAAGTCGAACTGCGGGACGTAGGGGATGTCGCCGGTCCACTGAAAGGTCTGACCGAGCACGGTGATCTCGACGTGCGCCTGCGCGCCGACGTCGACGCCGTAGTGGATGCCCATCTCGCCCGCGCCCGGCTCGGGGATCGCCGCGAGGGTCAACGCCTCGGGCCAGGAGGTCTCGAGGTGGCCCGCGAGATCGACGTAGCTGTTCGCCCAAAGCTGCGCCCAGAGGTGCACCTGCAGCGGCGAATTGGCGGGGATCCAACCGGTGTCGAAGCCGCCCTGCACCGGCAGCACGATCTCTTTCGAGAACGCGATCGGAGCCGTTTCGCAGGTGAGGTCGTCTTCGGCGCAGAACACCGCCGTCTCCCCGGCGGAGGCCTCTGCGATGAACCCGAAACCGACGGCAGCGAACGAAGCCGCGCAAGCAAAGAGCCGACGACGCATGGCCCGGCATTGTCGAGGAGGAAGTCGCCGACGAAAAGAGGCGTCGCGTGGGTAAGACGCAATCGGATCGCTACCGAGGACCGCCGGAGATGTACCCCTCGTCGCCCGGCCACTTCGGATTCAAAGGCAGCTTCCAGCTGTGCTCGGCGATGTCGCGCACGCGCTCGAAGGTCCAACTCCGCCCGATCTGCTTCGGCGCTCGCGGATCGGTGGGTTTGCCATCCGCTTCCGCGCAGCAGCGCCAGGAGAGGTAGTAGTAGGCGAAGCTTTCATCGTGCGTGTAAATCTTCGGCCGGCACATGTTGCGGACGCCGTAGTACCAAGGCCCGCCGGTCGTCACGTTGTCGAAGTTCTGCTTCGGATCACCGACGAACGTCGTCACGCTGGCGGCGAGCTCGTCGGCGTTCCCGGGCATGTCGTAGACGCCGTAGTCGGTGACGCAGTTGGGTTGAGAGCCCGAGACTTTGCCCTGCCAGAGGCGCTCGAGCTCCGCCGGGTCGCGATTCAACACTTTGTCTTTGTCGGGGTGTCCCCACGGCCTGTCGCCGTTGCATCGCTCTGGATCGCGAACGTACCCGTAGGGGAACGGCTTTCGTTCAGGGCCTTCGCACGCGAGCGTCCACTCGTGCTCGGTGCAAACGCGCTTGCCCGCCTTCGCGCAGTGCACCTGCGCTTGATAGAAGTTCTGCATCACCATCGGGCGCTCGCCCTTGCGGTTCGGGAACTCGTATTGGTCGATGCAATACCGCATCGGAACGTCTTTATCGGAGAGGCACTTCGTCGGTTCTTTCACCTTCTTGCAAACCCAAAGGTGATTGCCCGGCGAATAGAACTTTTCGAGACAGGTGACTTCGAGGTCGGGGCAATACGAACCGTCGACGAGGAGCATCCCGACCGGGCACGCCCCCGCTTTCGGGGTCGCCGAAGCGCTCGCGGCGGGCGAAGACGCGCTCGCGACGGCCGCGACGGCGCTTGGGGTAGAAGCTGCGCCGGAGCCGATTTCCTGCTCGCGCTCGGACGGCGACGGCGTCGCGCTACACGCGAAGAGGACGACCCCCACGAACATGTGCGGACGCACCGAGAGAGCTTAGTCCTCGCGTCACAGACGAGCGACTCGTCCGATGAAGCTGGCAATGAAGAAGCTCTGCTCTCCTGCGTTCGCCTCCGGCGAACCGACCTTCGCTGCGGCGTCACTCCTCGTATTTTGCCTGACGGCGTGTGACATCCCGCTACAGCAAGCCGACGGCAGCATGGTTCCGGACACCCTCGGCACCGCGCGCGCCCACCTGAGCCGTACGGTCACCGTCGTCAGCTACAACGTCAACTTCGGCCTCGCGCGCTGCACCGACGGCGTCACGTGCACCGCCGACGCGGAGACGCTCTCGGTCCTGCGCTCGCTCGACGCCGACGTGATCCTGCTCCAGGAGACCACGCCGGCTTGGGAGAAGGTCCTGCGCCCGCTCCTCGCGGAGCGCTATCCGTACGCAACGTTCCACGATCCGTCGACCTCGCCCGCGAGCGGCATCGCAGCGTTCTCCAAATTCGCAATCGACGCAGATGAGCTCCTCCCCTCACCCGTCGGATGGTTCCCCGCGAACCGCCTCGTCATCGACACGGCCCACGGCCCGCTCGAGGTCCTCAACGTGCACCTGCGTCCGATGGTGAGCGAGAGCGGCAGCTGGATCTCCGGCTACTTCACGACGGACCACTTTCGACGACGCGAGATCGACGCGTATCTCCCGAAGCTCGCCTCCGACCTGCCCACGGTCATCGCGGGGGATTTCAACGAGGACACGAACGGCGACGCGTTCGGCCACCTCGAGGACATCGGCTTCGAAAGCGCTCTCGCAAAAGCGGATCCGCAGGCGACGACGTGGCGCTGGCAATACGCGAGCATGCCGCTTTCGCTCCGGCTGGACCACGTCGCCTACGAAAAGAGCGCGTTCGAGCTCGTCTCGGCGGAGGTCGTCGAGGCGGGCAGCAGCGATCACATGCCGGTGAAGGTGGTCCTACGACGCCGACCAACGTGACGTTCGGCAACTCCTGGCACCGCCACGACTGTGATCGGATCGCCGGCTCGAGCGCGGTAGCTTCTCGATCATGCGGCGAGCCCTGCTTTCTTCGATCGCGCTCCTCGGTTTCCTCTCGGCCTGCAGCGACAGCGGCGACGGCACGACGAGCTCGACGACGTCGGCCGGCGGCGAAGGAACGGGTGGCGAGACCATCACCGCGACCGGCACCGGCGCGTCGGGCGGGCTCGGCGGCGAAGGAGGCATGGGCACCGGCGGCTCCACCGGAAGCGTCTGTCCCGAGTGCCCCGCGTGCACCGAAATCGAAGATGCGACGGTGTCGAGCTTGCCGCTCGAAGGTTACGTCCTCGAGGTCGAGGTCGTCGGCTCGCGCATGTATGCCGTCGAACAGCTGACGGACGGCACACTCGCCGAGGTGACGATTTACGATGTCGCGGCCGACGGCACGCTGACGAAACGCGGCACCATCGCCACCCCCGGGAACGCGGACGACTTGGCCGTCGTCGACGACACCGTCTTCATCGCCGACGGCGACGGCGGGCTTCAGATCGCCGACGCATCGAACCCCGACGACCCCGTCGTGATCGGATCGCTGGTGTTCGGAGCGGCGTACGGCGTCGATATCGAAGGTGACTACGCGTTCGTCACGGGCGGTGGAAACGGCCTGCGCATCATCGACGTGTCGGATCCGACGATGCCTGGGCTCGTGAGCGTTTGGGGCGGCGCACCAGGGCCGTTTCACGCGATCAGCGTCGATGACGGCGTCGCGTACATCTCGGTCTACACCGGCAGCGGCAACCTCTATGCGATCGATGTCTCGACACCGACTTCGCCCGCGCTCCTCTCGACCTTCCCCGATTCGCCGAGCGCACTGTCGATCCTCGCGAAGGACGGCGTGCTTCACGCCGCGACCGGATACGACGTCGAGATCTACGACATCTCGAATCCCGCGGTCCCCACGCACCTATCGACGTTCGATCCGACGGGCTCGGGCCCCCATTACGCGTGGCGTGAGGGCGACACGATGATCGTCGCGAACTCGGGGCGCGGGGTCGATTGGGTGGACATGACCGACCCGGCGAATCCGGTCCTCGAAGCGACGTATCGCAACTACGGCCCTTATTACACCGCAGCGCCGGTCGCGGGATTTGTCGTCGCCAGCGCGATCTACGACCAGATGCGCGTCCTCGACCCGGCGCAAGCGAAGGCGTCGTCGTGGCCGTCGGCGAGCGCATCGTTCTCGGACGACATCTCGTACGCGCTCGCAACGGACGGCCACCGCGCCTTCATCGCGCGCGGCTATGAGGGATTGGTCGTCGTCGACCTGGAGACGAGCACACCCGAAATCCTATCGAGTACCGAGATTCCGAACGGAAACGGTGTCGACGTCGCCTTTGGCAACGGCAAAGCCTATGTCGCGGCAGGCATCGGCGGATTGGTCATTTTCGACGTCTCGAACCCGAGCGCGCCGAGCGTGCTGTCGCAGCTCGAGCTCGACGGCGCCGCCATCGAGGTGGTCGCGGACGACGCGTTCGCCTACGTCGCATTGAATCCGGCCACGGGCGACGGCGGCATCGACGTCGTTTCGATTTCGAATCCGAGCGCACCCGCCGTCGTCGCGCACATCGATCGGGCATTTTTGCCGGACGAAATGGTCTTGTCCGGCGGCTACCTCTATTTGGAAGAAGGCGGACTCGTCATTTACGACGTGGAAAATCCGATGGCGCCGGTCGTCGCGGGCGAAGCGGAGATCCCGTTCGAGTTCAGCCAAGATCTCGCCGTCGAAGGTGACACCGTCGTCGTGTTGAGCCGCCGCGCGGTGAACGAAGTCGGAAGACTCCACGTCTTCGACGTGACGGACAAGACCGCGCCGATGGAGCTGGGGTTCGTCGACATCTCGTCGGACGGCGCCTCGGTCGCGCTGGCCGGGCGATATGCATTCGTGGGCGAGACGGTCGGGCTTTGGGTCGCGCCGGCGGTGCGTGTCGTCGACCTCGCCGATCCGACCGCGCCGTTCGTCGTCCACTCGATCGACGCCGAGTCGGTGCCGAGTGATTTGGCGGTGATTGGGCCTGATCTCGTGGGCCTGTTGGATGCCGGCGCGGGAGAGGACCGACTGGTCCTTCACCACCTGTGCGAGCCATGACGTAACGCGTAGTTCGCTTTGCGCAGGCGCGTTCGCGTCGTGGGAATCGTGCAGCAACAGCGAGCGCGTGCGACGCGCGCCGAACGATCATGTCTGATCGAGGCAATGACTTGCCAATCCCACTTCACCTCTGCTTTTCCCGCGTCGCGATCCGGCGCGCTCTACCTCTTCGCGGGGCTCTGCGCGGTCGTCGCTTCATCAGCATGCGTGTCGGCCGAGCGAACGCAGCCTTCCGAAGCGGAGGCATCGGACCGCGTCGTTGCGGATGCACCGCAGACCGGACCATCACCCACGGTACCGTCGTCACCGACCGAGGCTGCTCCCGTCGAAGGAGCTGCGACGGCGGAGGTTGCGAAACAGCCGGCGAAAGAGCCGGATCCGGCACCGGCGGCACCGATCAGCGAGGTTGCGCCGCCGGCTGATGAGCTGCCGGTCGACGGCGCGAACCTCACGATCGACTCGGTCACGGCCGACGGCTTCACGCTCCGCGACCTGTCGTGCAAAGCCGAGGGAGGCGGCCTCGGCGCGCTCATGATCGGGCCGACCGTGGCCGGATCGCTGAGTAAGAAAAAAACGGCCCTCGACGCCTGCGCACCGAAAGGAGCCGACGTACGCGTTCGATTCACTGCTTCGCGTGGAAAGATCGCTTCCGCAGAAGCGAGGTCGGGCGACCCGAAGATCGACGCGTGCGTCGCGAAGGTCCTCAAGAATGCGCAGGCCGTGCTCGATGGCACGTGCGCGGCGTCGATGCGAATCGGCCGCGCTCCGTAGCGCGACCGATTCGGCGTCCCGGACGTGTCGTTCAGATCTCTTCGGTCTGGCAGCCGACGACGACCTTGATCTTCGCTTCCCCGTCGCTCTTCAAAAGCTCGCAGGCCCCGCCGTACAGCTGCACTTGCTCGTTGCCGGGAAGGTAGTCCCAGCCGTCGGCGTGGGCCTGATCCCGCGGCACGGTGATCGTGTCGCCCTCGCTCTGGATCGTGATGTTGACGGCGCCGTAGTCCGGCGTGCCTCCCTCGACGTCGGGCAGCTCGATCGCGCAGCTCGTCGCGTCGAGCGCGATCGCCTCCAGCGCGTCGCTCAACGCCTGCTCGAAGTTGTCGACGTTCACGCGGTAAGCGCAATCATTCGTCGCTTCGCAACCCGCATATCGACCGGTGCCGCCAGCCTGCGCGACCAGCGAGAGGTTGACCGCGAGGTCGGTTGCCGGGTCGCTCGAGGCGGCCTCTGCGTCGATTCCGACGACGTAGGTTCGGACGCCGAGCTGCGCGCCGAGGCTCACCGCATCCAGCGCGCGCCCGATGTCGTTCGCGCTCGGATCCGCGGTCGTGTCGCACGACGTCGGTAGGCCGTCGGAGAGGAGCACGATGCTCGTGACACCGTCCATCGGCAGCCCGGAGACGCCGTCGACCGCGCCTTGAAGCGCGGGCGCGAGCGGTGTTCCCCAGTAGAACTCGTCGTCCGACGCGCTCACCGCCGACGTGATCGCGTCCGCCTGCCCGGCGCTCATCGGAGCCATTGCGACGTCGAACGGGCTGTAGACCGACGATTCGCAACGAGCCTCCGGCCCCGGAAGCTCGCCGGCGCCACACGCACCACAATCGATGTAGTTGCCGGCGGTGACCGCGCAGCACGAGATCGGAGCGTCACCGGCGGGGAACATCTGCAGACCCGCGACCGTGTCGCTCGAGAGGGTCCCGACCAAATGCGCGAGCCCCGCTGTCGTCAGCATCCAGCGCGTATCGGTGCCGGTGACACGCAGGTGCATGCTGCCGGATCGGTCGAGCATGAAGAGCAGGTTGGTCTGCGCCGGCTCGACGTCGTAGACACCCGTCGCGTCGGGACAGACCTTCGGCTCAGGTTCCGGCTCCGGCTCCGGATCGGCTGCGCCGCCCATTCCGCCGACCGCGTCGACGCCGCCCGCGCCTTCGCCGCCCGCGCCACCTTCTTCGCCGTCGTCGGTCTCGACCGGCATCGAATCCTCGTCCGAGCACGCGGCGCTCATCATCATCAGCGAGCTCAGCGTGGCGACGGTGAACAGGGACAGGATTCGCGACATGTTCTTCTTCCTCCGAGGGCGGTATCTACAGCGCCGCACATCACCCACCATGTGGGGCTTCGTGGGCCGCGTATGCGACCTGTGTGCCAGCGCAGATCCCCACGTAAATAAGGACTTCTCGAAGCGCGCCTGGCTAACTGGATCAGCAACGGACCAGGCAAGGGCGATCCAGCGACAGGTTTCGGGAGCCCGCCATCGGCCGGCGTCGGCTCGCGGATCCACGATGGAAACGGGCGCGACGAAAGCCGTCGTGCGCGCGCGACAAAACGACCCGCGCGCACAGGCTTGGGTGCCCGTGCGACCACAGGGAGCACACCACCAGGCGGGACCAAAGCCGTCGTGCGCGCGCGAGCCCAATAAGAGTGTATGGACCAGGCATGCGCCTCGTCGGTCCGTCGCTGCTCCTGGTCGTGCTCGCTGCTTGTACGCCCGAGGAGCCGAAGACTCCGGAGCAGCCGACGGCGGCGCCCACCGCCGCGGCGTCGGCGCCCGTCGATCCCGACGCGGGTCGCGCGCCGACGCCCTACACGGCCGCGCAAATCCGCGAAGCCAACCCGGCCGGGCGCACGCTCACCTACGTGATCGAGGCGCCCGACAAGGCACCCATCCGCCAGCGCTTCCGCTTCGCGGCCGCCGACGACGAGCACGCGACGATCGCAACCGAGGTGCTCAGCGAAGACGGCAAGGTCCTCGGCGAGCCGGAGATGAAGATCTCGAGCTGGGAAGAGCTACGCCACCACGCGAGCTACCCGAAAGAGGCGACCACGATCGCGGACGCCACCGCCGAAACCCCAGCCGGCAGCTTCCCCTGCAAGCGCTACACGGTGATCGAGCAGACCGACAAAGGAAAGAAGCGCACCATCGCGTGCTTCGCCAAGGACATGCCGGGCCCCCCGGTCGAGATGACCGTCGAGCTCGACGGGGCGCTGGTCATGTCGATGACCTTGGTGAAGCGCGAGCCTTGAGCTTGGTCGCGGCGCCTCGGGCGAGCCGCGACGACGCGAGGAAAGAAAAGGGCGAGGCGATCGGCGCCGTCCCGCGCGCCGATCCAGCCCGCGACATCGGCGCAACTCGATCCTCTAAACCCTCCTCTTTGCGCCCTTCTTCTTCACTTCGCGCCTTGGCGGTGCCTCTTCATTCCTCTTCAGCGTCGGCGCCGCCGACGTAGAAGTCGCCGCCGCCTTCGCGGAACGCTTGCGCGCGCTCTTCCAGGCCTCGGGCGCGGGCCTCCTCCTCGGAGAGGGCTTGGGAGTCGGCGTACTGCTTGAGGTCCTGCGTGATCTTCATCGAGCAGAACTGCGGGCCGCACATCGAGCAGAAGTGGGCACCCTTCGCGGCGGGCGCGGGGAGCGTCTCGTCATGGAACTCCCGCGCCTTCTCCGGGTCGAGCGAGAGGTTGAACTGGTCCTCCCAGCGGAACTCGAAGCGCGCCTTCGAAAGAGCGTCGTCGCGCGCCTGTGCACCGGCGTGGCCCTTGGCGAGGTCGGCAGCGTGAGCGGCGATCTTGTAGGCGATGACGCCGTCGCGGACGTCTTGCTTGTTCGGCAAGCCGAGGTGCTCCTTCGGCGTGACGTAGCAGAGCATCGCGGTGCCGAACCAACCGATCATCGCGGCGCCGATCGCGCTCGTGATGTGGTCGTAGCCGGGCGCGATGTCCGTCACCAGCGGCCCGAGCGTGTAGAACGGCGCGCCTTTGCAGATGCGGTCCTGCAGCTCGACGTTCTCTTTGATCTTGTGCATCGGCACGTGGCCGGGGCCTTCGATCATCACCTGCACGTCGTGTTTCCACGCGATGTCGGTGAGCTCACCGAGGGTCGCGAGCTCGGCGAACTGCGCGTCGTCGTTGGCGTCGGCGATGCTGCCCGGGCGCAGACCGTCGCCGAGGCTGAAGCTGACGTCGTACTTCTTCATGACGTCGCAGATCTTCTCGAACTCCGTGTAGAGGAAGTTCTCCTTGTGGTGGTGCAGGCACCACTTCGCCAGGATCGATCCGCCGCGCGACACGATGCCGGTCGTGCGACCGCGCGTGAGCGGGATGTGCCGGAGCAGGACGCCCGCGTGGATGGTGAAGTAGTCGACGCCCTGCTCGGCCTGCTCGATCAACGTCTCGATGAAGACGTCGATGTTCAGATCCTCGGGCTTGCCCTTCACCTTCTCGAGGGCTTGGTAGATCGGCACGGTGCCGACCGGCACGGGCGAGTTGCGAAGAATCCACTCGCGGGTTTCGTGGATGTTCTTGCCGGTCGACAGATCCATGATCGTGTCGGCGCCCCACTTCACCGCCCAGCGAAGCTTGTCGACCTCGTCGGCGATCGACGACGACACGGCGGAGTTGCCGATGTTGGCGTTGACCTTCACCAGGAAGCGGCGGCCGATGATCATCGGCTCGCTCTCCGGGTGTTTGTGGTTCACCGCGATGATCGCGTGACCCTTCGCGACCTCGTCCCGGACGAGCTCGGGCGTGACGCTCTCGCGGATCGCGATGAAGCGCATCTCTTCGGTGACGATGCCGCGGCGCGCGTACCAGAGCTGCGTCTTGTTCTCGCCGTCTTTGGCGATGCGGCGATCGATCCAGGGTTGTCGCAGCTTCGGCAAACCTGCGCGCAGCTCGTCCACCGAGCGCCCCTCGAAGTGCGGCCCGCTCGTCTCGTAGACCCGGAACGACGGCTCACCCGCCGACAGCTCGATCTCGCGGAACGGCACGCGAACGTCGCCGTCCTCCACGTGCACCCTTCGCGAACGCGCGAACGGTCCGAGCGGCTCGAGCGTCCCGACGGGATCCTCGATCAACTTGAGGGACTTGTTCTCCGAAGCCTTGGTCGAGCTCATTCGCTTTCCTCCGCCGGTGCGAACCGGGTCAGGTGCAAAGGGTCGCGCGCCTCTTTCGACGAACCGAGCTGCGCGCCTCTCAGCCCACGAATGGGCTCCCCTAGCGTGTTCGGCGGACGGTAGTGCACCGCGCGCTCGATTGCATCAACATCGCGGTGCGACATTCGTTGCGCAGGAAGGCTCGACGCGGCCGTGCGCACCTCGAAAACCCGAGTAGGATGCGTCCGCCGTATGTCTCGCGTCGGTTTCACAGGGCTCTATGTCGCAGGCTGCACGTGGTTTGCGGTCGCGTGCGGCGGAGAGCCACAGGCGCCGCCTGCTCAGACCTCGGGCGCAGCCGCGACCAGCGCTGCGGCGGCGGACACAGCGAGCCCGACCGCGAGCACTGTCGCATCGGCGGCGCCAATCGCGCCCCCCGCCCCGCCCTTTCGATCCGAATCGCCGGTTTCGCTCTGGGTCAAAGGTGGAACGGTCGTCGACGGCACCGGCGGTCCATCGCGTCGAGCCGACGTCATCGTGCAGGGCGATCGCATCGTGTTCGTCGGGGACGTCGATCCGAGCGTCCGTGCGAAACGCGTCATCGACGCGACCGGCAACGTCGTTGCTCCCGGTTTCGTCGACATGCACGCCCACACCGACCCGCTCGGCAACGTCGACCATCTCCTCGCGCAAGGCGTGACGACGATCGTCGTCGGCCAAGACGGTCGCAGCCCCGAGGCGCGCATCGCGTCGTACCTCGAAGGCGTCGACGACAAGAACCCGCGCGTGAACGTCGCGGCACTCGTCGGTCATGCGACGGTTCGCGAAGATGCGGGCATCGGCGCGAAGAAGAACCCTTCGGAAAAAGATCTGAAGGCCATGGCGAAGCTCGTCCGGCGCGCGATGGATGACGGCGCGTTCGGCATGAGCACCGGCCTCGAATACGACCCCGGCGGCTTCGCCACGAAGGACGAGCTCGCGGCCGTCGCGAAGCCGGTGGGCGACGCGGGCGGCATCGTGATGAGCCATCTCCGCAGCGAGGACGACGACAAGGTCGAGGCGGCGCTCGACGAGCTCCTCGACCAGTGCGAGGCCGCGAAAGCGCGCGCGCATTTTTCTCACATGAAGGTCGTCCTCGGCAAAGGCGAAGCCCGCGGCAAAGCGATCCTCGATCGGCTCGCCGCCGCGCGCGCGAAGGGCATTTCCGTCACCGGCGACGTCTACCCCTACACCGCGAGCTACACGACGCTCGCGATCCTCTTCCCCGAGTTCGCCCGACCGCCGAACTCGTACAAGAAGGCGAAACGCGCTCGACACGACGATCTGCTCGCGTACTTGAAGGGTCGCGTGGAAGCGCGAAACGGTCCCCAGGCGACGCTCTTCGGCAAAGGAAAGTACGCGGGCAAGACGCTCAAAGACGCCGCGGAGAAGGCGAACAAACCCTTCGAAGAGGTCCTCGCGGATCTCGGACCGAGCGGCGGCAGCGCTGCCTACTTCGTGATGGACGAAGACGTCCTGAAGGTCTTCCTCGCCGATCCGTTCGTGAGCTTCGGCACCGACGGCAGCGGCTCGAGCTCACACCCGCGCGGCTGTGGCACCTTCGCGCGGATCTTCTCGACGTACGTCGGCGATGCCGGGCCGCTCAAGGTCGAGTCGGCGGTGCGAAAAGCGAGCAGCGTCGCCGCGGAGACGATGGGCTTCGAAGAGCGCGGGAAGCTCGAAAAGAGCTACTTCGCGGACATCGTCGTGTTCGATCCAAAACGGATGAAGGACAACGCCACGTTCGAGCATCCGGTCCGGAAGGCCACCGGTGTGAAGACGGTCGTGGTGAACGGCGTCGTCGAGTGGGACGACGGCAAAGCGATCAAGGGCAAGGGCGGTCGCGCGCTTCGGAAGAAGCGCTGAGGCGGACGCGGCGACCCTTCACCCTGGTCGCGATCAGAACCCGACGAAACGGGCGTACACGGCGAGGCCGCCGGCGAACGTTCCAACCACGAACGCGATGAACGCGACCGCCGCCGTCGTCCAAAACGTGTCGGTCGACGCGCCCGCCTCGCGAATCACGCGCCCCGGCGGAGGTGGCGGTGTCGAGATGGCCGCGGGGGCTTCGTCCTCCTCCGTCACGAACAGGCCGCACGCGCCGAGCAGGCCTTTCGCTTGATCGAAGAACGCGTTGTACGAGCCTTCGTGAAGATCGAAGGGACGATCTCGGAACCGCGCCTGGTGCATCGCGAGCAGACACCGATGCGTGCGAAGCCCTGCGCGCCGCTGCGGGATGTCGACCCAGCCGACCGTGAGGACGGGGCTCGCCCCCCGCTCGTCGCGCAAACAGATCGACTGACGCGCGCGCTTGCCCGCGCCGGTGCTCATTCCCTCCGGCGCGACCATTTCGGGCCGCCGCACCACCGCGCCCTGCAGGCGCACGCCCGCGAAGGTCTGCGCAAAATACACGCTGAAGTCGTGCGCGCTCTGCGCGACCTGGGTACGTCTCGCGTCGAAATTCACCGAGCCTCGGCTAAAGCTTAGGCAAGGATCCTGACTCTTTGAAAAGTTTGTGCGGTCAGAAGCCCCCTATCGCACGCGTCGGAAACCCATGATCGCGATCGAGCCCGCCCGTCCCGAGGACTTCCCCACCTTCCTCGAGCTCTTCGAAGAGCTGCAGACCGGCGACACGCCACCGACACGCGACCAGTTCGAGTCCACCATCCGACCAGGCACGCTCGTCGCCAAGCGCGAAGGGGTCATCGTCGGGTACGCGTTCAGCCAGATTTTCGGCGACCTCTGCTACGTGCGGCATCTCGTCTCCGCGCCCGCGTCGCGACGAAGCGGCGTCGGACGCGCGCTGATGGGCGCCGTCGTCGAGCGCGCGAAAGAGGCCGGCGCACGGCGCTGGCAGCTCAACGTGAAGGTCGACAACGAGCCGGCGATCGCGCTCTACACGTCGCTCGGTCTTCGCCGCGTGTTCGAGACCGTCGTCGTGCGCATCGAATGGGCTTCGGTTCGTGCGATCGAAGTCGAGCTTCCCCCCGGCGTACGCGTCGGGCGCGTCGACGAAGCCCAGCGCGCGCGGCTCGAGAAGGCATTCGCGTTGCCCGAAGGGCTCATCGCCCCGAGCGACGCGAAGGTCCTCGTCGCCGCCTTCGACCTCCGCGACGAGCCGCTCGCGCTCGCGTTGTTCGTTCCCTCTTTTCCCGGTGTCCCGACCTTCCGTGCGCGCGCAGTGGAACCGGCGCTGGCCGTGGTCGCCGCGCTCGCGACCTACGCAGTGCCCATCGAAGACGAGGTCCGCACGTGGCGCGAACAGGGCGTTCAAATCGTCGTCGAAGACGCGGAAGACGTGGCGCGTGCCCTCCTGGCGCGCGGCGGGCGCGAGCATTTCCGAATCGTACAGCTCGCGGGTAACCTTCCGTAGCCGTCGTGGGAACGGTTTGGCTGCTTCGCGCTCTGATGGACCGATGCAAACGGCCAACAGCACCCTGACCGATGAAGCCGTGGTGGAGCGGGTACGCGCCGGCGACGTCGCCCTCTTCGAGATCCTGATGCGGCGTCACAACCAGCGCATCTTCCGCGCGGCCCGCGCCATCGTGAAGAACGACGACCTCGCCGAAGAGGTGATGCAGGAGGCGTACGTCTCCGCGTTCGAGCACCTCGACGATTTCGGCGGGCGCGCGCGGTTCTCGACGTGGCTCACCCGCATCGCCGTCCACGCCTCGCTGCGCCGCGTGCGGTTGGGTAAACGCGTCGAGCTGACCGACGACATCGAAGCGCTCGAAGCATCGAGCGGGATGAGCCGCTCGATCGATCCCGAGCAGGCCGCGACGGATCGCCAGATCGCCCTCGCGATCGAGCACGCAATCGACGAGCTGCCGGAAGCGTTCCGCATCGTCTTCATGCTGCGCGGGGTGGAACAGCTCACCGTCGCCGAGACCGCCGAGACGCTCGGCATCGCGGAAGAGACGGTCCGCACGCGTTTCCACCGCGCGAAGGCCGCCATTCAAGGACGCCTCCTCGCGCGCACTGATTTCCTCACCCCGGAGGTCCACGGCTTCCACCTGTCGCGCTGCGATCGCGTGGTCTTCGCCGTGCTCGCGAAAATCCGTGGCGGCGAGCCGCACTGAGGCATCGCTCCTCGAAAGCCAAAACGTGATTGCTGCGATCGTCGTGGGAACGATTCTTCGCCCGCCGACTCGATTGCCCGACCGGCCATCGCCGGTGAAAGGAGTATCGATGATTCGGATCATCGGCGTTTCGCTGATCGCCTCTGCCTCGTTGCTGTTCGGCTGCGGTGGCGCGCAGCCCGAAGCCACAACCGAAGCGACCCCCGCTGCACAACCGGAAGCGGGAACACAGGCGGAGGACGGCGAGGCGCAAGCTGACCGCGGCGCCAAGCTCTACGCGGAACATTGCGCGTCGTGCCATGGCGCGAGCGGAGAAGGCGACAAGGCACCGGCGGTCGTCGGCAAGAGCGCGCTTCCGCTCGACCCCCCGACGACCGCAAAAGGGCGAACGATGCAGTTCAAGACCGCGCTCGATGTCGCGCAGTTCGTGGTGAAGAACATGCCGCCGGACAAACCCGGGTCGCTCTCGGAGAGCGAATATTGGGACATCCTCGCCTTCGATCTGAAGGCGAACGGCGTCGACGTCGCGGGTAAGAAGATCGACGCAACGACCGCCGCGCAAATCAACCTGCACTGACCGGCGCGCGACAGTAAGAAAAACGCTCAGCGCGTCAGCAGCCGGCCGTAGAGGAGCTCGTTTTCGAGATCGATCGCCTCGACCACGGCAGCGTCGACGCGCGCGAGCGCCGCGAACGTCTCGACGAAGGTGCGCGACGCTCCGGGCGGCGGCGTGTAGTGGTCGGTCAGCGTGCGCAACCGCTTCAGCACCTGGAGCGCTTCGTCGTGGTCGCACTGCATGATCCGAATCGACGTCGAGACGTCGCGGTGCAGCGGTCGCTCGATCGTCGCCAGCGCAGGAAAAAGCGCGCTCGACTCGCGGTGCATGTGGACCCGCATCTCGCCGGCGAAGGAGCGAAGCCTTCGTGCGAGCTCGATGAGGCGAGGCTCTCGCTCGGCGTCGGTCACCGCGAGTCGCTCGACGGCTTCAGCGGCGTGCGAGAGCTCGGATCGCGTTCGCGCATGGTGCTCCGACGAGATGTGCTCGATGAGAGCGGGGAGCGGGGCTCGAGCCCAGGTGCTGTGCGCGTCCATGCCGTCGACTCCTCTTCCGGGGCGCGTCGAGCCTGACGGCGGGCGCAACGCCCCGGATGGTGGATCGTACGTAGGACCCCGCTCGCGTCGTTCAAGGCCCGATCGTTCGACGAGGCGCGCCGCCGGAGGCTGAAGGGCCGGCCGTGGGCCGGACGAACAATGTCCTAGCGTGCGCCCGTGAGAGGAGACGTGCTCGACGAGCGAGTGATAAGACCGAGCACGTGATGACGTCCGACGCGAACTTCTTCTCGCCCGACACGCCGGCACAGACCTCGCTCCGACTCGGCGATCCCGC
The DNA here is from genome assembly GCA_013361525.1 of Polyangiaceae bacterium. Classification (GTDB taxonomy): domain Bacteria; phylum Myxococcota_A; class Polyangia; order Polyangiales; family Polyangiaceae; genus Xiheicaenibacterium. Next base: position 71,079 of record JABFXY010000163.1, read on the forward strand.
CGGCGCTCCGCCGTGCGATGTTGGCTTCTCCGCCGTGCAGCGTCCCCTCGCCGTCCTCGATCCGTCGACCGTCCGCGACCATCACGTCGAGCGGTGCGACGCCGTCGACTTCCTGAGGAAGCTCCCGGACGCGAGCGTCGACCTGGTCGTGACCGACCCCGCGTACGAATCGCTCGAGAAGCACCGGGCGATCGGCACCACGACGCGCCTCAAACATTCGAAGTCCTCGAGCAACGACTGGTTCACGATCTTCCCCAACGCGCGCTTCCCCGAGCTCTTCGCGGAGGCTCACCGCGTCCTCAAGAAGAACTCGCACCTCTATCTGTTCTGCGACGCCGAGACGATGTTCGTCGCGAAGCCCCTCGCGGAGGAAGCAGGGTTCAAGTTCTGGAAGCCGCTCGTGTGGGATAAGTGCTCGATAGGAATGGGATATCATTACCGAGCGCGCTACGAGTTCGTCCTCTTCTTCGAGAAGGGCAAGCGCAAGCTCAAGGACCTCGGCATCGCCGACATCATCACGCACGCGCGGATCCGCGGCGGCTACCCGAGCGAGAAGCCGTCGGCGGTCGCCGAGGTGCTCGTGAAGCAAAGCAGCGATGCGGGGGATCTCGTCGTCGACCCATTCTGCGGATCGGGATCCGTCGGCGTCGCAGCGCGCACGCTGGGCCGGCGATTCGCAGGCTCCGACATCTGCGAGGAAGCGGTCGAAACCACGATCGAGCGCCTGACTGCTCCGCGCGAGCAAGACGGTGTAGAAGCCGGCGAAGAATGACCGGGCACGAGTACAAGCTTCGCGTCGCGCGCTACATCGCGGCCGTGTACGGGCCGCGCGGCGTCGACCTCTACGACGAGGTCACGGTCGGCACGACGATCATCGGCAAGCCGCGCCGCATCGATCTGCTGTTGCTCGAGCGCGAGCCCGCCGATCAAAAGTTTCGCCGCGCGCTCGCGGTCGAGTGCAAGTACCAAGACTCCGCGGGCACGGTCGACGAGAAGATCCCGTACGCGCTGAAAGACCTCGAGAGCCTCCGCATGCCGGCGGTCATCGTGTACGCCGGCTCCGGCTTCTCCGAAGGTGTTCTGCACCTGTTGAAGGCGTCGCCGCTCGCCGCCTACTGCATGCCCGACGACTCGTTGAAGCCGCTCGCGCGCACGCGGACGAGCGAGGCCATCCACGGCGGGACATGGCAGCTCGATCACGTCCTCGCCCAGACTTTCGGCTGGTGGGACGTGATCCTCGGCGAGCGCCGACCGCTCGCCTTCGTCAGAAGCGAGACGTGACCCCGACCCAGCCCGGGCCGACCGTGACCTTCACGTCGTCGCTCGGGGAGGTCGTCGTCACACCGGCGATGATGAGCCCCAAGCCGAGGCTCGCCGTCGCGCCGCCGGCGATGAACGCGATGACGCTCCACGCTTGCTTGTCGCGTCCGTCTTCGATCTGCTCGGAGCTGCCGGCGGGACAGTGCTTACCGTCGGCGCCGCACGCCTGCTCGAGGTCGTCGTGGTCGCTCTTCGCCATGGCGTAGAGCGCACCGCCCGCGCCCATCGCACCGAGGCCCAACGCGCCGACGATGCCACCCGAGACGAGGTAGCCCGTGCGCGAGCCCGACGACGGCGGAGGAGGCGGCGGCTTCACCGGCTCGACCGGTCCGATCGGCTTCACGGGCTCGGCGGGCGTGAGATCGATCTGCACGTTCTCCGTCGCGCCGGCCGCGATGAGCAGATCCTTCGTCGCTTTGACCGTCGTGCCTTCGAGGACCTCGACCCGCACCATGCCGGGTACGACGACGCAGTCTTGATCGATGGCGCAGGGCTTGTCCGCAGCACGCGCGGTGAGCACCTGCCCCGCGGGCGCGCCGACCACCTTCACGCGAACGAGGGCGACCTTCTTCGCGAGGTCGGACCTGAGCGAGCGGATCTTGTCGAGGGTTTGCGCGTAGCGCTCGCTCTCCTTCGCCTCTTCTTCCGCGACGGCGAGCTCCGCGTAAGCGCGCGGCAGTTGATTCGTCTCGACGAGCGCGCGCCCGAGCATCATGTGCGCGTTCGGACTCTTCACCACGTCGTACGAGCCCTGGAAGGCGATCACCGCCTCGTCGTATTTTTTCTGCTCGAACGCTTTCGCGCCCTTCTCATAGAGATTCTGGGCTTCCTTCTTCTGGGCGGGCGTCGCGTCTTGAACCGAGACCCCAGGTCCAGCGAACGATGCGCGAGGAGCCAATGCGACGAGCACTCCGGCGCAAGCCACGGCGCATCCGAGCACGCGCGCGCGCACCCGGCGCGCGCCCGTAACCGACGTCTTTCGTTGCGTAAGCGCGGTCATAGACGGGCCGAGCATACAGCTCGCTGGTGGCAGAGTGGAGCTTTCGAGGCGCACCTCGGCCCCGCGAAGAGCCCGCTCACATGGATCTCCAAGTACCGGTCTCACCGATGAAAACGGCTCGCCGAGCCGATCCTTCACGTGTAATCTTGACCGCGAAGATGCCGAACTCCGGCCCCAGCGGCCCCGGTAGGCCCGTCCGAGGAGGGCCCGGCGCCATCCCTCCTGCACCGCCTTCGGGCAAAGGCAGCGGCTTCGACGGTGACGAGCCGACGGAGGTGATGGCCGTTCCGCACGCGCGTCAGCCCGAGCCGGAGCCCGAGCCCGAGAACAGGGACAAGCAGTACGTCGCGCCTTGCGAGATCCCGGCCGCGCGTGTCCCCGACAAGGAGCTCGAGGGCGCGAAGGTCGTGCTCAACATCCCGGACGCAACGCGAGGTCGCGGCGTCGCGGAAGAGCGTGCGCGACGCCGGGCCCCCACGGTGAAGATCGCGCGCGCCGACGTCGAGACGGCGGTGATTCGCCCCGTCGGCGGACGCGACGAGCTCACCGTCCCCGATCAAGCAGCGATTCGCATTCCGATCGACGTCACCATCGACGATCCCGATCTGCTCGCCGACATCCACGCGCAGTCGGGCGGTGCGACGCCGCGCCCAGGCTACATCGCGCCCGCGCGCCCCATCTCCGACTCGCCGCCTGCTCGCCGCGGGCAGTCGTCACGACCGCCGTCTTCGGGCCGCGCGCTCGAGC
>JABFXY010000080.1 GCA_013361525.1 Polyangiaceae bacterium
CCGAGCTCCAACAGGAGATCGACAACCTAGAACGCCCTGGTCCGGTACGAGACAGATTCGTCCGCGACGCCTCGGCTTTCACCAAACCCGAGCTCATCCGTCGGTCTGCGATTGAGTCTCTTCAGGCCCGCCTAGCCTGGAGAGCGATGAGGCAGTCTCCGGCCCGCTGCCTCCGTTGCGGCTCACACCGGATTAGCTACGTCCCGTGGAAAATCGGCGGCGACATTCAAGATATGCCGCACCCGTCGTGCAGTGGAATGCTGCAGTTTACCGGGCTCGGGCACGGAATTCCGGCCGGCGCTGTGTATTCGGTGGAAGGCGAACGGTTACCGAGCAAGTGAGACCCGGCAATGCTACTTTTCGCCCTGCCCGCGGGGCCGCGGCGTGCGCAGCTCTTGTGCAAACTGCGTCCTGCCCGTCGCGGCGGTCTCGGCGGTAGCCGACACCTCGCTGACCGCTGTAGTCGCCGCCCCCATGAACGCAATGGCCTCGTCCGGTGGCGTCCCGTGCGTGGTGGACCACGCGTCGGTGAGTGTCGCTTTGACGATGGACGCCGCGATTCTTCCCTCTTCGCCGGCAAACGGCTCGAGACGTTCGGCGAATGCTGCGACGCTCTTGAGCCGCCGCTCCGGCGCCTTCACGAGGCAAAGTGCGACCGTCTCACGGAGCGCGGGAACCTGCGCCCACGCGGCGTGTGCGAGGTTCGGTTCGTCGTGGAGAATGCTCGTCAGCATCCGCATCCGCGTCGCGCCATCGAACGGCATCGTCCCAGTCACGAGCCAGTGCAACACGACGCCGAGCGACCACACGTCGGTCCTGAAATCGACGTCCGGCGAGGACATCGCTTGCTCGGGCGACATGAACTCCGGTGTTCCCAATACCTGCCCGGCGCCTGTAATGACGGTATCGAAGTCGAGCGCCTTCGCAAGACCGAAGTCCACGAGCTTCGCGATGCACCTCGAGCCCGGTGCGCCCGTGACGAGAATGTTCGATGGTTTCACGTCACGGTGAATGAGCCCGAAACGATGCGCCTCGGCCAGACCCGCAGCCGTCTGGAGCGCGAGATCGACCAAATGCGATAGATCGTGCCGCGCCCGCGCGTATTGCGAGAGCGGTATCCCTTGCAGATACTCCATGACAAGGAATGGCTCCCCCGACTCGAGCGAGCCAAAGTCCAGCGGACGACAAACGTACTCGCTGCGAAGCCGCGCGATCGCCCGCGCCTCTCGCTGAAGTCGTATATGCAGCTGTGCGCTCTGCTCCAACGGTGCGCGAATCACCTTGATCGCGACCGGCATATCCAGCGACAAATGCCAAGCGAGGTAGACGGTCCCCATCCCTCCCTCGCCCAACAGGCCGTCCACGCGGAAGCGACCGAGAAGGACCTCCCCTCTTCTCAGCTTCGTTCCACCGATGGTCATGACCGGCGCACCGGCGACGGAGCCTTCTGCGAAGACATGGCGAGACAGCGTAGTTCACGCTCGCAGCGGCCGTGAAGGGCAAAACGGCCATTCTCCCATAGGGGTCGGTATGGTAGGGGAGTTCCATGCCGCGCCGGGACGGTCACCACGAGTCCACCATCTCGATGGCTGGCGCTTCCGTGGAGAGTGTTCGCAAAGGCGGTGTTGGGCTGGCTCTCCTGTATGCGCAGGATTTCGAGACGGTCGCGCCCGCTTTTCCCTTCATGGCGGATCGGGTCGTCCTCGGTCGCGATCCTGACGCGGGTGTTTGCATAGCGCAACGCGCCATATCGCGGCACCATGCCCATTTCCTGCGGCGAACGGACGCCGACTCGACGGTTTGGACCGTCGAGGACGCTCGAAGCCGCAATGGCACCTACGTCGGCGCTCGACGAATCGACGCTCCCACGCCACTGTTGCACGGGACGATCCTGCGCACCGGGGACGCCATTTTCATGTTCGTCGAGCGCGATATCGCGCAGTTCGCGCTCGACCACATCGACGGAACGCGGTTGTCGTCCGGGGGCGCTGCCTCGCCTCCGGCCGATCGTCCCGCCGGGCGCTGGCAGGTTGCGCGTGTCGCAGAAGCCCTCGCGCGCGTCGCCCGTTCACCCATCGCTGTCGCGATCCAGGGCGAGACGGGCACCGGCAAAGAGATGTTTGCCGAATATCTGCACCGTGCAAGCGGCCGAAAAGGACCGTTGCGGGCCCTCAATTGTTCGGCGATCCCGGGTGCGCTGCTCGAAAGCGAGCTGTTCGGCTATCGCCGCGGCGCCTTCTCTGGCGCAGATCGCGACAAGATAGGGCTCGTGCAGTCCGCGGACGGCGGGACGCTGTTCTTGGACGAGATCGGTGACATGCCACTGGACGCGCAAGCGAAGCTCCTGCGTGTCCTTCAGTCGCGTGAAGTCCTGCCGCTCGGAGCGGTGCAACCGGAGCGCGTCGACATTCGCGTGGCGTGCGCGACACACCGCGACCTGCGCTCGGCCGTCGATGCCGGACGGTTTCGTGGTGACCTCTACGCTCGTCTCGCCGAGCTCACCGTCACGTTGCCTCCGCTGCGCGACCGCAAGGAGGATATTTATCTTCTGACTCGCCTATTCATGAAAAAGCATGGCGCCGGCAATCACTTTCCTTCATTGGGGTTCATGCAGGCGCTCTTGACCTATGATTTCCCCTTCAACGTGCGAGAGTTGGAGTCGCTCGTCAAACGCGCCGTCGCCTTCTGCGAGTCCGGGACGCTCGAAGCCCGGCACCTCCCGGAGAACCTCCGCCCCGCGACCGTTGCGCCTGCACCCGATCAGCCGTTGGAGCAGCGCCCGTCGGAGCAGGAACTATCGCGTCTATTGAAGCTCCACCAGGGAAACGTCGCCGCCGTTGGTCGCACCTTGCAGAAAGCCCCCGCCCAGGTCCACCGGTGGATGAGGCGCTACGGGCTGGATCCAGCGACCTTCCGTCCAAAGGCCTGAAAGAGCGGAACGTCAGTCGCGACGCATGCCCCGTCCCGGTCTCAACGCGACAGCCGAACCCGGAGCGCTCATCGCGGGCCGCTACCGGCTCGAGCACACGCTCGGGCGCGGTGCACTCGGGGTCGTCTATTGCGCGTCGGTCATCGGTACCAGCCAAAAGGTTGCATTGAAGCTCATGGCCGGCGCGGTCGCCGGCGACTTCCGCGTTGCGCAGCGGATGGAACGCGAAGCGCGCATCGCGTCGGGACTGCGTCACCCGAGCACCGTCCGCGTTCTCGATTTTGGCCGGGCCGACAACGGCCTGCCGTTCATTGTCCTCGAGCTCCTCGAGGGTGAGACACTTCAAACGGCGCTCTCGAAGGGTCGGCTTCCCGAGCGCGAGGCTGTTGCGACCATAACCGCGGTCCTCGGATCACTCGCCGAGGCGCACGCCGCTGGCATCGTGCACCGCGACGTAAAGCCGTCGAATGTCTTCCTCTGCCACGGAGCATCTCGAGTCGCCAAGCTCCTCGACTTTGGCGTTGCGCGCCCGCCCCCATCGGCCGGTCATTCCGCGCTCACCGATGAGGGCGACATCGTCGGAACTCCCGCCTACATGTCTCCGGAGCAGGTCGACGGCGCCCCCGTCTCGCCCGCGAGCGACGTGTATGCCGCGGCGCTCCTGTTTGCCGAAATGCTTACAGGCGATCGCGTCTACCGCGCCTCTGCCAAAGCGATCTGTCTCGACAAGCTGCGGGGAGAACCACCGCCCTTCGCGAATGAGCTCAAATCCTCCCGATGGTGGCCGATTTTGCTTCGCGCTACGGCCCTCCGGCCCGAAATGCGATTTGTCGACGCGGGGGCCATGCTCGCCGAGGTGCGCCGGATCGGTCGCCGTCGGCCCTCGCCTCGCCTCGTCGCCTTGGCCGCGGCCACCTTGCTTTGTGGCGGCGCGCTCGTCCTTGGGTGGAGCGCAATGGTGGCTCCATCGAAGAGCCGGTCGTCCGCAAGCACCGCGAGCGCTCACCCGCCTTGCCACGACCCCGACTCGATAACGCCCGAGGATATCGCAGCGCTCTTTCCCGACTACGAAGCGAGGTTCGACCGCCCCATACCCACATTGCAGACCGTCGACCTCGTCCAAAACCGCCGGGTCGTCGGCGGACTCAGCATTGCAACGGTCCAACTACAACCGGCCGATCCCAACCCCGAGGGGACGATGCGGGAGATTGCCCGCACCGCGGTAGGCCAGTCCAATCAGTTCGACATGAACCAGCCCATCATCGGCAAAACGCGAATCATCTACACAGGCGGCCTGACGAAGGCCGACTACGAGACGCTGATACAGGGGATGTGCCGATAGCATCGTCGACTCAGCGGTCGACGCGTGGAGGCAGGTAGACGCCTCCACACCTCGAGCCGGTCCATCACTCAGCGCTTCGCGGGCATACCCTTTTCGGGGTGCAGCTTGTACTGCAGGGTTGTCGTCTCCCCCGAGGTCAAGGTCGACTTGCGGTTGTCGGCGGGCCCTTTGGGCTCCACACACGGGTCGTCCACGTCGTCGAACAGGGCCAGCACGTCGTGCGCGCCCTCGTGCACCTCGAAGTGGAGGTGATCCATCGCTGCGACGCCTACCATTCCCATCGTGCCGAGGAGCGTGCCACGCTCGACGATGTCCCCGACTTCGACTGCGACCTGATCCGTCGCAAAGTGGAGATATCGGGCAACGGATCCGTCCTGATGACGAATGTAGACTAGGTTGTTGTTGCAAGTCTGCTCGACTGGGCAGCTCTCGGAATACTCTTCTTGGACGTCGATGACCACGCCGCGCCGGGCTGCGAGCACCGGATCGGCCACCGCGGACAGAGCACCCTCGAAGTCGTACGCGTAGTCACCGTCGTGCGAAATGAGGCCGAAGTTGCCCTGAACGGTGTAGTGACTGCCCTGGTACGGCAAGAGGTAGAACGAGTCCACGGGCTTGTCGATATCCTGGCACATCGCGACGGTGTCGCGCACGATGGGGGGCACCGAGCACGTATAGGTGAAGGATTCCCCCGTGACGAAGTTCGAGCCTTCGACCCGCGGGTACCGAAGCGCGGACATCTCCAGAGCGCCGACGTGCCGAAGGAGCTGGAGCCGGGCCAGATCCTCGTCCGTGGACTCGAAAGCGAAGAGGGAGAACCGGTCGTCGCGATGAACGGCGAAGAAGTCGGACGAGCCGAGCTCTCCATAATACGGGAACGTGCTCTGGTAGAACGCCACGGTCGAGCCGTCGGGCATCGTGGTTTCGCCCACCTTCTCCGGGATCCGGGCGTACGCTTTGAAGCTCCCGTCCCAGTCGGAGATTGCCGGGCTCAGCGTCATGTCGACGGCGCGGCTGGACTGCCACGTTCCTGCCTCCGCGTGACGATCGTTGATGGTGAATTGGTTATATTGATAGTCGACCTGGCACATCGTCCCGGCCGGGACGAAACGGATGACTTGCTCCTGCTCCGCGCCGATGGGGACGTCGGAGCACGCCGCGTCTCAGGCTCGGAGCATGGGCCGAAACCGAACGACGGCGCCGAATTCCAGGTCGAGGTCGGGAAAGGGAACATCACCGCCGGCTTCGACGAAGGGGATGTGCTTCGTAGACGGCAAAATCCCGTCTTTTTCGGCGTACTCAATCTCCAGCGCGGCACCCAACTGAAACCACGTACCGTCTTCGTACCAGATATCCGTGCACGAGCTGTCGACGGCCAACTGGTGCCCCTCGTCGAGAGTCGACACTGGCGAGGCCACGCTCAATTGATAACCCTCGAAGGAGTGGACGACGCGCGGGCCGAGCTTGTCGAATGTGGTCACGCCGACCTGCACGCATCCTTCATGAGGTCCCCCGCCGCCCGACCCGCCTCCCGGTCCCGGGATGAGGCCGGCGGGTTGCCAGTCGTCGGGCTGATCCCATGTCGGGCGCTTCTTGCTCGCGCATACCTCGATCGTGGCCCGTTCCGCGGCCTCCAGAAGGCCTCGATCCGCACCTCGGCTCGCAAAGGCGGACAGGAGCGACCGCATCTGACCATGGGTCGTGCAAAGCGCACGTTCCGGTATCGGCGCGGTCGAGCTCGCCGCGCTGCGTACGCCGTCGATGAGCACATTCAGCTCGGGAGCGTTCGCGGTGCCGACCGTCGCGCCCAACCTCTCGAGCGAGAAGGCGAGCGTGGACAGCGAACGGCTCAGATCTTCCGGCGCAGTGCCTGCCGTAGCCTCCGCGACGAGCGCCGGTGGATCCGCGTGCTGCCCGAGATCAGGGTCACCTGCGGCTGAGCCGAGATCCCCGCGTTCGTCGGAACCGGCCGTCTGCAGATCGCTCGGAGAACCCAGATCCGCATCTTCCAGGTTCGACTCGTCGCTACATCCCAATAGGATCGTCGGCAATGCCAAGGTCAGAATGAGGAATCGCATCCAATACTCCTTCTTTCACGTCGAAGCGTCGCGCCGGGTCGGCGGCCCCGTTTCATAAAAAAGGGGTCTCGAGCCCGACGAACGGTCGTATTGGCAACCGGCGTGCCGGCTCCTCTACACGCGGGGAGGCGGTTTTCGGCGTGAATCGAGGGGGTGTCGAGCGGTGAAGGAGCTTGGGTATCGAATCATGTTACGAAACACGTTCGGTACCCTACGTATGCAACGAGATGGGTGGCGAACTCACGCTTCGTGCGGAACGAGCCGGCGCGCGACCCGACATCGGCGTGCGCTGGTGTCGACTCCGATGGCGTCCAGTCCGAGCTCGTTGGCGATCGCGAGGACAGTCCCGTTCCCGCAGAAAGGGTCGACCACGAGACGGCTGCCGATCTCCTCCTTCACGAAGCGACACGCGTCGCGGCACGCCGCTTCGCCCATTGCCTTCTTGAAGCTCATGAATCCTGCGTCGGGCAACACGTCGACACCGATGTGGCGCACCGGAGCGCGACCGCTAGCGCCGAAACAAAGCATATGTGAATACGTCGCTCGCCCGGTGACCTCGGTCCCCGCCGGGTGGCGACAGACGATCTTGTGCCAGAGCAGATCGGCCGCTTCGAGGTCCGCACCACATCGAACGAGGTGCGCCTTGTCGAGCCACACGCCGCGGTGGCGGATGTCGCTCTGAAAGAAAATCGCGACCCCGTCGCGGCCCACCCACCGGATGACCGCGCGCGCCGCGCCGACGAACCACGCGCGCCAAACATCGAAGTCCATCTCGGGGATTTCCGACACGTCGGGAAGAGACGTGATGACACTCGCGTTCGGCGGAGCGGGGGTCGATGCGAGCCAGGTGATGGCGTCGCCGTGGACGACGGTTCGAGACGGGGAGCGGGGAGCCGTTGCGTCCTCCATGCGCGGCGACCTTACGCCTTTCGGTGCGATGCTGGCTCACCGCTAGATGGTGAGCTGCACCTATAACGTCTTCAGCGAAGCGGACGAACGACGCGGTCGAGGACGCGGTCGGTGAAGCCTTCGAGGTCGTCGCTCAGCGCGGCGTGTGCGGCGGAGGTCTGAATCGTGGTGCTGCGCGGCGCGACGAGCCAGCGCCACCGTTCGCGCGGAGAGAGCTCGCCGATCGGGCCTGCCTGCTCGCCGCCTCGACAGACTTGTTCGAATGCCTCGAGGTGACGGCGAATCTCGTCCACATCGACATTGGGGGCGAGGGTCTTGAGGCGCTGCTCGTCGAGCGCAAGCCGCAGATGCAGCTGCGCGCGCGCTTCGCAAAAGTAGGCGACACCGACGTTGACGAACTCTTCGCGCTCGACGTGCGGCACGACCCGCACGATCGCGTACTCAAAGACGACGCGCACGGTCGGCCTCCTCGGTGATGCGGGGGAGCGCATCGCGACGCGCGACGAGGAACTCGACGTAAGCGCGGCGTCGCGATTCGACACCGTCGAAGCCGTCGTCGCGCGACAGCCAGGCGTCGGGGACGCGGCTGCAGATGCGCTCGAACGCTTCGGGCGTCAGGGCGGACGTCAATTGGTCCATCGCCTCCTCGAGCTTGGTCGCCCACCGCAACAGCACGTGACTGCGCACATCGGTGAATGGATCCGCCGCGTCGGAGAGCACGTCGCTCGGGGTCCAACCGTGGTGAACGTAAAGGCAAGCACCGTGGTCGATCATCCACAGCCGTCGATGCCACGATAGGAGGTTTGGATTGCGCGGCGTGCGATCCACATTCATCACGAACGAGTCGAAGAGCACGATGCGTGAGGCGAGCAGCGGATCGGGTGCCGGCCCCGCGAGCGGATCGAAGGTGATGCTGCCGGGCAAGTAATCCATACCCAGGTTCAAGCCCGTGCTCGCCTCGAGCGGCAGCGCGATCTCCGGGTCGGGCTCCGCCGTGGCGAGCGACGCGTCCACGTCGACGAAAACCAGATCCGGCACCGGCAAGCCCGCGACCCTCGCGAGCTCACCACCGACGAGCTCGGCGACGAGAGCCTTTTCGCCCTGCGCCGCGCCGCGAAGCTTGACGACGTAAAAGCCGAGATCGTCCGCTTCCACGAGGGCAGGCACCGAGCCGCCCTCACGAAACGGCATGACGTAGCGGGTCACTGTGACCGTCCGAAGCATTGGGCGGCGGAGGTTACACCAATTGGTGCGCCGACGGTGGGCGGGAGCGGAAACCGTCGTATTCGCTCCTCGAGCGTTTCAGACAGAGGCTTTGGTTGGACGAGCGCCGGTTCGCCGGTGTTCTTCTCGCGCAGCGAGGACCTCGGAGGCATGGTCGCTGACCCACTTACCGAGCGCAGCGACATGATTGGAGAGGTCACGCCCCATCGGCGTCAGTGAATACTCCACGCGCGGGGGCACCTCGCCATAATCGTGTCGAAGGACGAATCCGTCCTCCTCCAATACGCGCAATGACTGCGCAAGCATCTTCTCGCTCACCGGTCCCATGTATCGACGCAGCTCGCTGAAGCGGTAGCTGCGCTCACGAAGCACGAGCAGCGCCAGCGCGCCCCAGCGCGACATGATGCGGTCGAGGATCTCCCGCTCCGGGCAATGGGGCTCATAGAGATCCCGCAGCGGAAAATCGTCGATGCTCGTCATCCGGGGTACTTACCAAAAGGTACGTACTTACGAAAGGGAAGGGCCGGCGTTACGGATTTGGCGCGCGAACAGCAGGCATTTTCCTGCGAAAGAGCCGCGACAGGAGTGAGAGATAATGAGCACGACTTCCAAAACCAAATCCAGGACGATCGCCATATTCGGAGCGGGCACCGGCCTCGGCGCGTCCGTCGCCGCGCGGTTCGGGCGCGAGGGTTATCGGGTCGCGCTCGTCGCGCGGCGCGCCGGTCCGCTGGAAGAGCGGGTCGCCGAGCTATCGCGCGCGGGTATCGAGGCGGCGGCGTTCCCCGCTGACTTGACGAATCGAGCCAGCATTCCGGCGCTCATTCGCTCGATCGAGGACAAACTCGGCGCAATCGACGTCGTCCTGTATGCGCCGGTTACGCCCGAGGTCGGCTTCGTGCCCGCTGTCCAGCTCGACGCTGCGAAACTCGAGCCCCTCGCCGCGCTCCTCACGTTCGCGCCGATCGAGCTCGCGCACGCGCTTCTGCCGGGCATGATCGCGCGCGGCGACGGCGCGATCGTCATCGGCGGTGGGCTGTCGGCGATTCACACGATGCCGGGAATGAGCGGCGTGGGCCCCGTCATGGCGGCGACGCGCAACTACGTCTTCACGCTGAACGCGGAGCTCAAAGACAAAGGCGTCTACGCGGGCGCGATCACCATTGGTGCGCTCATCGAGCGCTCTGCGGGGCATCGTGCGATGACCAGCGGTGGGACGCCGCTCGATTCCTTCCCCGTCGTGAATCCCGACGACCTCGCGGAGGAGGTCTGGTCGCTCGTCACGAAGCGAGACCGCGTCGAGGCGATCGTCGCGCCGCCGATGCCCTCGAAGTAGCGGCCTTGCGATGCTTGCGATCCGCAATCATAATGCGTGCGATGCGCAAGCAACCGAAAGGCGGCCCCGCTCTCTTTCGCCTGGTGCGGTTCTGGTCCCGCCGTTGGGCCAACCCCGAGCGCCCGGGTGCGCCCAGCGTTCACGTCCAGGTCCTCGAAGCCATCGACGCGGCCAGCCGGCGAGGCCCCGCGTCGATCACCACCGTCGGCGAAGAGCTCGGCATCGACCGCTCCGGCGCGAGCAGAATGGTCAACACCGCCGTGGAGGCTGGCTACGTCCACAAAGCCGCCTCCAACGACGACGCCCGCCAAGTGGAGCTCGCCCCAACGGCCCGAGGGAACGACCTCCTCCGAGCTGCACGCGCCTGGCAGCAGAGCATGTTCGAGCGCCTGGTCGCCGACTGGCCAGCCGCCGACGTGAACCAATTCGCGCGTTATCTCGAACGCCTCTCCGACCAAACCGTGATTCCGGAGGGCGCGCGCGAATGATCGTCCTCAACCACACCATCGTCCGCGCCCGGGACAAAGTCAGGTCGGCGACGTTCTTCGCCGAGCTCTTCGGCCTCGAACTCGGCGCGCCTTCGGGCCCGTTCGTCCCCGTGCGTGTGAATGGGGACCTCACCCTCGACTTCGACGACCGGCACGAATTCGTGCCGGGGCATTACGCCTTCTTGGTCGACGAGGAGACGTTCGATGCCGTGATGGCGCGCCTACGGGGTTCGGCGATTGAGTATGGATCGGGGCACGCCGGGGGTTGGGATTGGGAGATCAACCATCTGGGTGGCGGGCGCGGCGTGTACGTGCGGGACCCGGATGGGCATAGTTATGAGGTGTTTACGGCGGTGCCGTAACGGCACTAACCCCGCCGACCCGAGGGCCGAAGCTATTCGATGCATCCCCCGGGGAGGCATTGGCGCGTTTGATTCTTGAATGTGCAATAGCGAATCTCATCTTCCGTTTCCCGCCACCGGGCGTGTGTCCGGGGCATTGGTCGTTCGAAGCACAGGTATCGTCCGCCGCCTGGCAAGCAAAGGCGACCCCAGTGCAGCCGGGAGCTACGGCGTATAGACCGCATACCGCGCCGAACGAACAGTCCATGTCCGAACGACAGGTCGCAGGCACGCACGTGCCCCCATTCTCCCCGCACAGACAGATCCCATCTTTGCATTCGCGGTCGTCCACGCAGCCGTAAGCACAGTGCCGAGTCAGAACGATCGGCAATTGCACGCATGTGCCATATGGGCGCTCGCGACAGTCGCCGTCGGTGGCACAGCTGGACAACCAAAACTCCTCTTCCGGCGGGAAGGGCGCCGCGCGAGAACGCGGCAGAGGCAAGTATGGGCAACGCCCAATCTTCGGGCGGTGCATCAGCCCATTGTCGCACTCCTCGAAACCGGTCTCTGTACCGTCGATCGAAGATGGTACCGAGTTCTTGCAGGCGACAGTCCCGGGCAGGCTGATCGCCCCAAAGTTCGTGCGCTCTTGCCGCTTCGGAGGGATTCGCTCAGGAATTGGGAACGGGTAGCGGTCGCGCCTTTGCTCCTGCGGTGTATCCACGCGCGGCGGCTCACATGCAGCGAGGCATGCGCACGCCAATGCGATCGCTCGTGCTTGTCGCCAACGCAGATATGCACTGCCATTCCTGGAAGCCAAGACGACCTACCGGAGCTCGCGCAACGCCGAGGCCAAATCCGGATGCCGCGCCCCAGCCGACACGCCAATCGAGTCGAGGTGGCGTGCGATATCGTCGCCCACGACCCAAAGCACGTTGTCCCGCTCCTGGAGCCAACTCCGCCACACTGGGTGAAGCAGCGACCCCATTCCCGCAAGCCGACTCAGATCCAAAACGACGGGCTCGGTCCGCGGCAGTCCGTCCAACGCCCGGCGAAGCTCCGGCTCGTCGCTCGCCGAGAGGGAGCCGAAAATTCGGATCACGAGCGGCGTCTCGGACACGACCTTCCAGGGGAGGCCGAGCCCTAAATATCCATGGAGCTCCTCGAGTCGCTGCTCGACTTCGTCGCTGCGGAGGCTCTCGCGGGCGCACCGATATAGAAGATGCACGAATCGATGCGCCTCCGAGTCGAACGTCGGGCTCCAGGCTTCGAAACGGGATTCATCCCCGCCCTCGAAGCAAAATCCTCTGAGGCTGATTCCGTCGACACCGTGTCGGGGACCACCTTCAGCCTCTGCCCGACGAAACGCTGCGACCAAACCACCGTCGATCGCCGCGGCGCCGGTGCCGATTGCAGCCGTTTCGCTCCATATCTCGATGGCCGGCGGGGGTGCTGTCACCCCGCGGTACTTCTCCACGAGCCGCTCCTTCGTGGTAGGCGCCGGATTGCAGAGCTCGGCGACAAGGTACCAGAGAGAGCGCGCATAAGCGGACATCGTGATGGTCCGGGTGCGCGGCTCGTAGCGCAAGAGCGTCTCGGCATGGAATGCCGGACGCAGAAGCACGCCCACCGCCCCTGAATCGTCTCTCGGCATGAGGTCGTTCGGGATCGCTTCGACATCGTATCGACGATGGGCTTCCGTGACGACGGCAGTGCGGGTCTGGAGGGTCATGAGGGTGCAACGGTCCGGTCGGCCTCTGCTCAACGCAAGAGATAACGTAGGCTACTCCCGGCGCGGGCGAACAGTCCGAAGCGAGGGGCCGACGGCTCTAGAACACTCTCAGCAGCAAAGTCGAGTGTGGTGTCCTCGAGAAACAATACCGAGTGGATCTCCTCCAGGTGTGGCCGCTCGCGCAAGTCGACCTTGACTCGCCCGGCCTTGCCCGCGAAGAACCCGGGCTCCTGCCGGGAGAACCAGTTCCAACGAAAGTCACGAGCGTCGTTGCGCGTCACCGATAGCGAGAAGCCGCTGATCGCGAGGCAACGCTGTGTGATCACCGCGACAGCAAAGCCATCAGCAACCGTAGCGTCGCATGAGCATGCACGGAACCGTCACGATTCGCGCGATCCTGATGAATGATCGACGCCGCACGATAAACGAGCACGTCCTCGACGATTACCTTCGGGCCACCGGGATGCAGCGCAAGAACTTGGTATGCAAACGTGTCGTGAGGGGGTGGCCGAATCGTGACACCGGCCCGAGCAAGGACCGCACGCGCCTCCCGGCCCGCGCGACGTCCGAGCAGTGCGAAGTGGTGGCTTACGAGAGGTCCCAAGTTGAGCTTCCGATCGAAGGGTGAGATCAGCGCCGACTGCATGCTACCCGAATCGGACATCGCGGAAAGCGTCAGATGCTTTCCGGCACGTCCGGTCGCAAGCTCTCGGGAAGATCTTCTATGAATCGCGGCTCACCGTTCTGCGCCGCCCGGATCTCCAGACCATCACAGGGCACGGCGTACTCGGTTGCGCCGAGTTGAAGGTGAAGGACGACGTCGCCGGTGCACACGAACGGCAGTGGTAGTAGGTTCTCGTATCGTAGAGACCCGGTGTCGACCGCACCATCGGTGATCCTGCTGTCGCAGGGTAAAGCCGGGAAGGTCGCAGGACGAGAGAGCACGAGCTCGAGCGGCTCTGTCCAACCCGTTCCGCGCCACGATTCCCCGACGAGCTCCCAACGATGCACGTATCCAAGCACGCGAACAACCAGTTCGTTCCCTTGCAAGGTGGAATCGAGGAGAGTCGAATCGTGGAGCTCAAGGTGTCGGCGCATAGGAATCCGTTCCGCGCCACGTACCGCCCTCCTGCTGCAGGCGCCAGAGTGAGCGAGCGCACCCCGGCAGAGCGCGTCGACGGTGACGGACGGGCGACACGCTAACCTCGGCGGGGGTTGCTACCGTCCAACGCTTCCGCGCCAGCGCGGAACTATCCCGCGCCGCCGCTGACGCCGTCATAAATCGCCACGAGCCCTCGTCCGCGCTCGCTGAACTTCGCGTCGAAAGCCTCGAGCGTCGCTCTTAGCGCCTCTTCGTCGCAACTTTCCCAGCGCTGCAACAGGTGGGGAATGTTGTGAATCGCGTCCATGAGCGCGGCGAGCTCGGAGGCCTGCGCAGGAGAGAGCCCATTGCGCTCACCCGACCAGCCGAGAGCGCGTGCACGCAACGCTGCCCGATACATAACCTCAAGACATGCGGCGAGCTTATTGGACGGTGCGATCGACATGTTGCCCCTCAATCTTCATCCTCGACCCATAGAACACTGGCCATCGCCTCGGCGACACCAACGATTCCGCCGTCGAAGGTCGCTGGCGAGCTTGGTTCCCAAATGGTCGGCGTACCCTCGGGCGACAAGGCTAGGTTGGTGAGGAAACGGCACGGAGACTCGATCGTCGAGGTGAAGCGGCTTGCCAAGGTCGAGGCGACCTGAAGCGGCATTAATTCGACAGTATACGCGAGGTCACGGTGGAGCAGCGCGGTCGCAATCTGTTCCGCAGTCGCGCGGTCGGCGACTTTCCATTTGGAACCAAGGGCGCGAAGGCTGTGCCGCACGAGCACGGCGTCACCCAACGCGAATAATGGTCCCTCAGGAAGGTCGCGGTGAATGGCACAGGTCACACGCCCAGCCTTCCTTCGTTCAATGATTTCGGAGATGACGTCCATTGACCACAATTGTGCCCGCTCCCCTGCTTGAGGACCATCCACGGATGAAATCCCATCAGCGGTCCGGAATCGCGGGCGGCGTCGAACCCTTCGAGGTATGCGCACATGGCCGCGAAGGAAGAACAGCCGACGTACATGCCGGGTCTCTCGCACAAGCTGATCGCGAGACGCTCGAATTCACTCATGCTCTTGTCCATCGGACGCCTCGCGCTCCGACGCAAGCTCGGCCCGCGCGTCGGCGTTCGACTACGACCGCCGAAGAGGGAGGGCGAAGGTGACAACGTCGCTGTGGGAGATGCCGAGGCACCAATCGCAAGCGGGCGGCAATACGAGGAGATCGTAGTCCTCCCACGGGTTGCGACGGGCGAGCCAATCAAGAACTGACGCTGGAGTGGTGCGGTAGATGCGACCGCTCCCCTCGAAGGCCATCAGCACTTCCGGCGATCGAACAAATTCCGGGCGCCTCAGCCCAGCGCGGCCATGCACACCGACGAGCCGGCAGGCCGTCGGGACGTTATCAACGCAGTCCTGCCGCGGACGGAAAAGGTCGAGAGCCATCGCGAGAATCTGCCGTGCCTCGTCGGGTGGCAGCATCTCGCCCGGGATGGACGTGGCATCCTCGGCAGAGTCAATCGGTTCCACAGACGCCTCATCGTTCCCGACTCCGAGGGTCCCGCGCAAGGTACAGTGCGACGTCTGTGAAGAAGATCATGCTCGAGCTTGACCGAGATCACGCGCTCGTACTCTTCGAGTGGCTGGCACGCAGTGACGACGAAGGAAGCTTGCCCTTCGTTCACAGGGCGGAGCAGGTCGTCCTTTGCCAGCTCGAAGGTCAGCTCGAGGGCTCGATGAGCGTGCAGTTTTCTGCGGAATACAACCGAATAGTGACCGAGGCGCGCGACCGTATCGTAGCTGCGAACGAAGAGGCGCCGAGTAGCGATCCGTCCGACGGCCATACTAAGTAGTCGTGGTGTAATCGCCGACGAGGCCGCACCCGGGGCTCGACGGAACAGCTCTCTACCAATCGCGCTCCGTACGCGGATGATAATTCAAGGTACCCTCGGCACCCGGCACCAGCAGCCCGAAGTGACAGGTTTCGGGAACGTCGGACATGAGGACCTGCGCGGCGCGAAGCTCACCGGAAGCCTCGAACCCGATGAGCCCAAGGTCGAATGGGATGGACTTCCAGATCGCCCTGCCGAGATCGGCGAGCCAAGAATCGAGCGGGACGCGCCACCCATCGTGATCGGCCCCGTCGAACGGATATCCGCCGACGGGGCGTATCTCGCCCAGCGCACCCAGTGGGAGATAGAAGACCATCCAATCGGACCCACCAGCCTCCGGAGCCTCTCGGATCACGATGCTCCCGCAGGCGATTGGAGTGGTCGAATCCACGGTAGCGATGCCGTGGAGGTGGCCTACCGTCAGGGATGCCAGGTCCACCGCGGCGCGCGGCTGGTCGGACGGTTCCCTGGATCGGTCCAAGTAGCAACCGTCAAGGGACGCATGGCTCCACAAGGCGCGAAGAGCGGTTAAGAGCCGCTCGTCGGACGGCTCGACGAGCTCGATAGCAAGCTCATAGAACCCGCCGGTCCAAGAAGTCGGAGTAAAGAGTTGTCGCGGCACGGCGTCTCGCCTGACACGAGTACTCATTCTGGTGCGGGCACGCAACGGACCGGTCGAGAGCGTGGGATGGCCACCGGCAACCGACTGTCGGCGGGCAATCAGGGACGGGCTTGCCAACCGAGAGTTGGACCGCAGGCCAGGACTGCTGCAGATTGAGCCTCTTCCAGTGTGTCGTATTGTCCGCCGCCGGCGATGAAGTCATCGGGATCGGTGGGCGAGGCGTACAGAACTTCGAATGTTTCGACGGTGCCGTCCTCAGCAATGTCCCGCGGATCGGCGTGGTCGCCGCTGCCGTAGTGAATGTCCCGGCGCACGATGACGACTCGGCTGTCGACGGCGTCAGCGTAGACCCACTTCCCTTC
The DNA here is from genome assembly GCA_013361525.1 of Polyangiaceae bacterium. Taxonomy (GTDB): domain Bacteria; phylum Myxococcota_A; class Polyangia; order Polyangiales; family Polyangiaceae; genus Xiheicaenibacterium. Next base: position 16,355 of record JABFXY010000080.1, read on the forward strand.
TGCAACGACCGTTCCGCAATCCTGTAGCTTCATTCGTCCTCGTCGCTCCGGACCATCATATTCGCGTTAGAGGCGGTACCCCACCCCGGAGCGGTGGGGCTCGTTGGCGTCGGTCGACGCGTTGGGTATCCACGTGGAAGACGACCGCGCAGGTTCACGCTCGAGATCGACGCGCGTCTTTCGCGAGGCCGCGGACATGTTCGACGGCTGCTTCGAGCTCGGCCGCGTCGCATGCGACGGCCTGCGCGATCCACCTCGTTGCGTCCTTCATGTCACGAGCGATGTGGAGCCGTGGCCTCGGCTTCACCATGAGCCGTATGACGGAGCGCAACAGCACCGAGCGAACCGAATCCCCCGCGATGAGCGCGGTCAGATACGTCCGCGGCTCGTCGAGCATCCGCCCAATGACCTCGCGCTGCTTTTCACGGAGGGCGCCTGCCGCGACGACCTCGGCCGTCTCTTCGACGAGCGCGATCATAGCGACCGGGCCTGCGGTTCTGATCCGAAATAGACGCGCGGAGCTCTCCATGCGGTCGACCGCCTCGAACGACATCCGCCCGGGCCGCACTTGAATCAGCACGCTCCCGTACCGCGCGAACGTGTTGTCCGCGTCGGACATCACGACCTCGAGCTTCGTGGCATCGAATGCGCCGGGCACCGAGGGCATCGTACTCAACCGCGCGCAGTCACGACGAAGGAAGCGGTGCTTCTTTGATCGCCGCGCCGGTTAACCTCGCGCCGCGGTGACGATCGTGTATCCGCGCTCCCCACGGGCTAGAAACGCTCCCCTGCTCTCCCGCGAAGCGGCCCGGAATGCGTGCCGAGCTTTTGGGCCTTCTCGCCCGGGCGCCAGCTGAAGATCGCGGTCTTCGGCGTCTTGGACGCCGGTCTGATAGCCGAATTCGAGGCTGCCGTCCGTGGCGAACACCCAGAGCCCCTCCTCTGACGGAGCGACGCCGCCGAAGACGCCCTCATCGAAGCACGTGACGACGATGCGCTCTCCAACCGAGACCGCATCGGCGACACCGTCCCCCACACAAAAGCGCGCCTGCTCCCGTCCGTCGGGTGTGAAGATGAACGCGTTGGCTCGCCCCTGCGCGTCCTCCTGTCGACGAGGAGCACGTCGCCGGCCGGATCGAGCGCGGGCCCGGGCAGGCCGTCGATCAAGGTTGCGTCCTCGTGGATCACGATTCTCAGCTCCGGCTACAGGTCGTACGCACTAGTTCGTGCCGAACGCCTGCCCCGTATAGAGGCCGCGGATGAAGCTGTGGAATGTATCTGCGATCACGGTGATCTTATAATCCCATTCTTGGTCTTCTCCGTTGTGCGCGGGCGGGCGCGCGCTTGTAATCACCCGGGACCCGCAGACTATCCGAAGGACCCAACGATTCGAAGATTCGCGTCGCCGACCTTGGAGGCCGCCATTCGCATCACGCCAAACAGGGTTCTCCACTCGGCGGAGAGCTCGATTGGCCGGACGTCCTCGCGGACGACGTATCGATACTGGTGCTTGTCGAAGGGGCCAGGACCGCGAAGCGCAACCACCTGCTCTTCGCGGGATAGTCGGGACAACTGATGGGTGGGCGACTTCAGCTGATACTGACCCCGGCGATCGCGCCACCAGAGCTCGATCATCATGTGCGGCCAAACACCATCTGTGATGGGTATGACATGCGCGAGAGAAGCCCAGTCGACGACGAAGAGGTGCTCGCGCTCCAGCCCCGTCTCCGACAACCACGCGCTCATTTCGGGAGAAACTGTGACTGGCGCCTCTCGAACATAGGTCGCCGCGCGTGGCCCGGTTGTTGGGTAGGGCTGAATTAGAAGCGCGAAGCCTTCCCGCGCGCGGCCTACAAGCGGGTCGAGCCGGAGGAGTCCACGCCACTGGTCTTCGCCGGGCGCGAAGTGGCGGATTTCTACCCAGCCATACAGGTCAACAGACATTACGTCTCGCTAGGGGCTTGTAGTTCAGACCACTGGTCGCTTGGCTTGTCAGACGCGGTGGGGACGCCGGCGCCATTCATCGAACCGCTGGTCGATGACCTTCGCGAGCTTGTCATAGTTCTCCCACGTGTCCGCGACATGGTAGAGCGTTTCGAGCCCATCGCCGAGCTCGCGCTCGTAGTCGGCGAGGTACGCGGTGTCGGGCGCGTAGTACCACTTTGCGAATTCATTACCCTCTTCGCTGAGGTCACTCTCCCAGAACTTCCCGTCGCATTGGTTGAAGAGGAAGTCTCGACCCGTCATCCGCCTTGCGCGCACCTCCTCGAGGGCGGCGGCTGCGTCTTCGCGGAGCTCGTCCCCCTCGAGCCCGGAGTGTATCGCCCAAGCGAGAAACATCCCGATATGGGTCCCACCGCACTCGGTCGGAAGGGATGAGGGGAAATCACCTTCGTAGTGCCAATCTGCTCGATCGTAGCTCACAGGTAGTCTCGCTCTGCCCAGCGTAAGCGTGCTCGGTGGCCGTGGCGGCGCCATGTTATCCGGCCTGCCGAGCGGCGGCTGCTTCTATGCGAGACGCTCGCCGGTCTCGAGATCGACGGCGCGTCCGTTGGGCAGAACAGTGGAGCCCTGCACGACAGCGTTGCCGACCCAGCCCCAGTCCGCGACCCAAAGCAGCGAACCGGCCTGATCGAGAGCGAAAGCGCCGGCCGGACACCAGCCGACGAATCGAGCACGAACACCTTCTGCCCGGTAGAGCTCCAACAGGCCGCCCATCGACGGGCCAGCCTCGCGTGCGGCGGCTGAAAACCTTGGTTCGCCGGAACCGGGCGCATTCGGATCCTCGCCGCAACGACCGCAAGGTTCGCAACCGGCAGCGACGGTCGCGCCACAATTGGCGCACTCGCCAAACTGCGGAACGGGGTTTTGTCCAGTGCGAGACATGGCTGCGAGTTACGACGAACGCAGCAGTCGTGCCTGACGCGCGTGACGTCCGGGCGCTGCGCATGCCGGAAGACGCGGGAAGCCGTCCGACGGACCATCGGACGTCTCGAGCCGGGAACCTGAAGGCCTGCTACAAGGACGACCGAGGCGGCGCGCAGAACGAGAGGTCAACGACGCTGAGACCGCTGCCTCGATCGGCTCGGCCGCGCGAGCCGCGTCAGCACGTCCGGTCGACACTGGCCGTTCAGCTCTCGGAGGATCTCACTTGGATACTGGGCGAAAAAGTTACCCCACCAGCGCCTGAGCTTCCGATCCCACACTCGCCAGCCGACACCAGCTTCGGCTCGGGCGACATATCGCGGCTCAGTGGACACTCGAAGCCTCGGTACCGTTCGAACATGTGGTCGTTGCAATGGGTTCGAGCGTCACCGAACCAGCCCGTCCTTCTCCAGATCCGTCCATACCTCACACAGATCCGGTTCGAGCGACGCGAGAGTCGCACGGCGCTTGGCACGGCGGGGCATAGAACTGACGCGGACGATCGGGCGAGCACCGTCCTGACCATCGACCGACGGGCTTGCCTAAACAAAGGGTTAGAGTCCGGTCCGCTCAACGACGCTGCATCAGTGGCGATCGTGATCGGCAGCGAAGCACTTTCGCCGGGTAGTTCGTTTTGCACCGTCAGATTGCGCGCTTCCAAACTCGAAAGTCGAAGTCGCATGGGCAACCGAGCAAGATATACGCGCCGTCTGGTGAAAACGTTGCGGCGGCCCAATCGCCGGAGAAGTTCTGGTAGTCACAGGTCAGCTCGATCACGTCGTCGCTCGTCACTGTGAGCACTTGCTTGTCCTGATCGAGCATCAAGACCGCCCCCGTCGGAGACCGAGATAACGCCCGGCCACCATGAAGGCCGAGGATCGAGTAGGTGGTATCGTGGTAAGTCGCGATCCCGACCTCCGGATCATAGATGTCATATTCCGCGAGGGTATCGTCCGTGTCGACACGCAGCGAATCGCCGAGGGTGAGGATGTGCACGGCTTCATAGGACAGGACCAAGGAGCGGCCATCGACCGGCACGGAGAAGCCGATGAGCCGTTCACAAAACGGCGGAACCACGACAGGGGTCCAGATCGTTGGGTGGCGATCTTGAGCCATGCGGGGGCCTTCCTCCTCGTTGTCAGGTGAGAAGAAGGGCGAGTCTACTTCTTCTCGTTTAGTCCAAACAAATGGAGAAACTGGCGAACACTCATTGCAGGAGGCAAAGGAGGGACGGCCGTGGGATAGTCACGCACGAGGCGATCTCCGTCCAGAACCTCTGCCGTGGCGCCGGACCAAGCGAAGACCGTGACGGCGCCCGGCGCCCGGTGGGTTTCGGAAGCACCGCGGGTGGGCGCTCGGAACCGCACCGTGAATCGTTGGCGTGGACCGATTACGAGCTCGTCTCCCCACGGCTCGATGATGAGCAAGAGCTCGGAGTCGGTGTCGTTCTCGACGACTTCGGTCACCTCGTACATGTCTGGCTAACCTTCGGAGGCCTGGTGCAACGCCATGTTACCCCGCACGACCCGGGTCGGAAGCCTCCGCGGTCGTCGTCGCCGCGTCGATCGCCGGCAGGACGAGCATCGGGTCGCAGCCGTTGAGCCCGGCGCCCCAGGCCGCATTGAACTCAATCACGACCCATCGGCCATCGCGCAGAAGCGCGACATCCAGAACGACGGCCTTGGGCACGCAGGACTCTCGGGCGACGGTCACCGCAAAGGCCCGGGCCGCCGCCAGGTCGGCGCTTCCTTCATAGAGCGCGCAGTCGAGGACGTTGGCATCGACAATGAACGATCTCGCCTCCGCGACAATATCGATGGGCTCGGAGACAAGCAGCCCCGTGTCGGGTTCCAATCCTTCACATTCGACGGCGAGGTCGGCGCCGTTCAGGTAGAGCCGCGAACGGATCTGTTTCGGGATCAAGGACTTTACGAACGCGGGAAAGGGCCCGCTCATCGAAGCGGTCGTGGTTGTCGCGACGCGGCGCCCGAGAAAAGCGAAGCCCAACTTCGTGAGAAGATCGTCGGCCGGCGAAATGAGCGCGAGATCGAGCTTCTGCTCGAGCACCAAGCAGAACGAGCCATTGCCATAGACTCTTATGCTCCTACGGTCGACAGCAGGAGGGTCCCAGAATCGGCCGAGTCTCAAAACGGTGCCACCGCACGATTCCCACGCGGCAGCGACCGCGTCGCGCTCCGGATCGGACTTCTCAGGGATGATTAGGGTGCGGCTGATGGTGTCCACGGCGGGGCTACATTATTGAAGCGCAGTCTCGCTAATAGCCGTTGCTGCGCTAGAAACGAATGTTCACGACCGCGGAAGCGTAGACGGCGCTTCAGCGGAGCGCCAGAGGCACTGAATACCGTCCGGACTGACATTCCAGAAGGCCTCAGCTGGCCAATGAACCACGTCGTCCCCATCGCCGAGCGGCTGCTCATAGCCATCAGCGACGACGACAGCACCGAGCTCGAAGCCGAGCTCGAGCGCGTGAGGCGTAGCGTTCCACCCGAGCAGTCGCGCCCATCGCAAGGGTTTTCCGAGGTTCCGGATCCATAGGATGCTGCCGCCCGCCTCAAACGGTTCATGGTAGCCCTCGACTACGCATCGCGAGGCGGGCCCGGCCTCGATGCCCAGGGAAAAGTGATCGGTCCAGCGCGCATTCTCCGCCCACGAAACGAGTAGCGCGGAGCCCTGGAACCTCACTTCGGTGAAGCCACCGTGGACGAACTTCGCCGCAAGGGTCTTCTCGGGATCCGTCTCGTGATGCAGACACCAATACGTGACTCCCAGTAGCGCGCACCCGAGCGCCGATTCGATCGGTGCGATCATGGGGGGCAGGGAGGCATTCATGACGGGGAGCATCGTTTGGCCGACCGCACGCTCAATCGCAATTGCTCCACATGAGAATGCCAGGGCCATCGGGAGTAAGCACGGGAACCCATGCCTCCGTCAATTGTTCGAGCCGTGAGTCGTCGAGCTCGATGCCTCGGCAAGCTTCGGTCTCGCCATCCGATCCGGCGGTCCAATAGGGGACGCTCAAGACCAGTTGGCGAAGTTGAGCCAGCCGCGCTGCAGGAAGAGCGTTGTTCGCGGCGCCCCATACGCACGCTTCGCCTTCGTGAAATACAGCCTCGAACTCGGCTGGGTCGATCATGCCCGCGTCGGCGCCGAGCTTCAGCCCGCCGAGCGGAACCAAGAAGCCCTGCACTCGGCGTTGGTCACAAACTACGCCGCAGCATTGCTGGTGGTAGACCACGCCTGTCGCGGCGCGCACGACGACGACGAGCCACTTGGGCAACCATGTGCCGTCGGGATCGAGAATAACGTGTCGGGGAGGCGCTGCCATCGTGGAACGCCTCTAGCCCGCGCTTCCCGGGACGACAACCTGTCGTCCCGTGACCTCATCAATGAGCGTCAACCGAAGTTGTACGAGCGACGACCGCGCCCAAGAGGCTAGTTCGTCCAGTGAGAAGACGGGAGCGCTGAGAATGGTCTCGTCGAGCGTGAATAGCAGCTCTGTACCAGACTCTGACGTGGGGCCGATCACCTCCGGTTTGGTCAGTGCAGCCCCGCGGGCATAGCTCTGAGCCCACTCCATACCGTCTTGGAAGATGCGAAGGCGCATGGCCGAACAAAGGGCGTTCAAAACCGCAAGACCAAAGGTGCAGGTCATCGTGGCCACAAGCGGTGGCTTGGCGTTTGCGCATGCGTGCAGCGTGAGGAGGTCCTCCTTCAACAGGATGTTCGGAAGGAGTGGGTTGTCCGTCGGTCCGACAAACATTCCAGGGCGGAGCCGAACTGGCTCGAGACCCTCGAGGGCGATGATCGGTGGATTGCTGTAGGCGTCGTGCATAGGTCTCGTCAGGCTTAGTTGGGATCGACACTACCGCCGGCCCAGAAGGATCGCTCCGGGCAAGTTGAGGGTGAAGATCAGAGCGACGCAGGTTCAGCGAGCGCGAGGTCCTCATTGGGAAACGTGCCTCGAAGGCTTCTACGGAAGACGTGACGTGTCCCGTCAACGGCCGGCACTGTGCTCTCGGAGACGTAGCGACCAAGCGGCCGTGCGGAGCGCTGCCATCCTGCCTCCGGTTGCCGATTCGATGTCACTTGGCAGAAGAGCAAGTGATCGTAGCGCGCCGTTTGAGGCAATTCGCCGTTGTGCGCCACGAGGGTAGGAAAGAAAAGGACACCGGGGCAGGGCCGTCGGAAAATCAATGAGGATCGCATGGTGTTCGATCGCCTTGCGCAGGCCGCGAGGGTCAATCACAACACGGCGCGGCGGCTTTAGTCGAAGGACGACGAAAGCGTATGTGGCGTATTGGGGCAGCCGCTCCAGGGCGCGGGGACGCAATGCGAGCGCAGGGTCGACGCGTGCGAGCTCCGATGGTTGGACCGCGACGGAGGCCGCGTAGTCACCGAGATACACCACGGGCAACGCTTCCGAGACCCCTCCGCCCGCACCGCGAGTTTGAAGGCGGTCGACCCTGCCTCTCGGGAAGGGCTTTTGGATCAGGCTAAAGAATTCCGGGTATTCTTCCAGGGAGCGAAGCTCGATATCAGCGACAGAAGTGCCCGCGGCGACCGGAAGAGGAATCGCGACCGAAATCTCTTCAGTGATGTCGGCGCGCAAGGCGTAGCCCAGCCACTGGCGCCGCCCGTGTAGACGGACGAACATCGTCGTGCTCGCCTCGTGCTGGGGCGCGTTCACGAATTGGGGCTGGGAACAAAGGCACATCCGATCTGGTCCGGAGAACCTACCGCCGTTCAGCTACGCGCGCCAGAGAGGGCAGCCGACCGACGCGGTTGAGAACACCACTGTTCGACGCAGGCAGCAGATGGCTAACTTCCGCGTAGAGCTCGGCAGAGGAGACGTTCTCGAATCGCTCGATGAGCTCCTCTGCCGCGCTTTCATATCCGTCGAGAATCGTCCGTGTCATCGCCAGCTCTCGGTCCGCGGACTGCAACGCTCCGGTTCCAGACTCAGTAGATTCGCTCTGGGACGATGTCGGCGAGCGACAAGAAGAGCAACCCCGCGGCTCGAAATGGTCCTTCTTTCGGCGACCATCTGTGAGCAACAGCCCTCGCCCCCTGGCGCACGCCCTCGAGTAGCCACAGAGACCCGTCTACACCGGCACAACCTTTCGCAGGCGCATCCACCCACAGTCCCGCGGCGTCCACAGCCGCTTTCAGCGCACCCCACGCGTCCAGAGGTATCGATCTCGAAGACGATGTCAGGACGGTGCCTGGTTCGTTAGCCTCCCCTGCCATCGAGCTCCACGAAGCGAAGTTGAGCGCCACCCTCGAGGGCTACTGCTGCGACCGCAATCGGGTGATGAAACGTCCGAAGCCAAAGAAAACGATAGATCTCGAACTTGCATTCCACCGCGAGCTCCTCGGTTTCCAGGCAATGCGGACAGGTAAGCTTTGCGCGAAGGGTGTTGTAGGTGCCCATTGCGTGCGAGGGCGACCGGCTCGCGCCGGCGATTGAAGCGACCGAGGCTATGGTGCCTGGCCGTCCTGAAGGTCGGAGACGTGTAGGACCCCGCGATGGTCGATGCGTAGGACCCACCTGGAGCCGCGGCATTGGAGCCACGGTGGAGACGGCTCCACGGTCCCGTGAGCGATGAGGTCGTCGCGTTGGCCGTTCGCGTCAGCATCCTCGTCGAATGCGGTGACGAGCATGCCGGCGGAGAGTAGCACGGGAGCGCCTGTCTCGTCGGGCGCAGTATCGGTGTGGGAGAGGCACAGGAGATCTCCGAAGAGGCCGTTGAAGTCCGCGCGGAGACGAGGTTTTTGATGTGTCATGGTCGGCGTCTGGTGCCCGTCGTCCTGTGCGTCACCCACGTGGGTGTGGGCCAATGCAGCTTCAGAGATCTCGGTTTCGAAGAGCTCGCGGCCTTTCGCCCACGGTCCGCCCCAAATCAAGTCGAGAGTGTCGGCGAGAGCATCGTAGCGAGGATCGTGGGAATCGACTGCTTCAAGCGCAGTGACGAACAGCTCATAAAGCGCAATCTGAGTGAAGCCCTCCGCCTTGAGCGCACGCGCGAGCGCCAGCAAGCTGTTGGCAGGATGCTCCGCAGCGAGAGCGGCCTTGAGACGATCATTGGCATTCATGTTTGCTATGGTTCCGCCCGAGTCGCGCCTCATAGAGGTCTGTTTAGCGCTGCGTTCACTCTCTCCCGAAGCGGAAGCTGGGTGTCCGTAAGAGCTAGCTCGGAGAGCTGCTGCGGACCAGCGAATGCCGCGCCCAAGCTAGCGAGGGTGAGCCTGTCCCCCCTCGTTCCAAACCTGCCGTCGATAGGATTTCGGGGATAGCCATTGGAGGAGCCTCGAGTGCCAGGGGCGTACGAGAAAGCCATCATGAGGACGCCCGGTCCAGCGGTCCCTTCTAAATCGCGCACCCTGGCGGACCGCCCGAGACCGCCGCGGCCGAAATCACCTTCGACCGGGGCGCTCTGTGCACGCCCGCTCCCACAAACACCTCCGGTTCGACTCCGCGGGACGCTCGACCCAAGCGACGCCTTCGGCGAGCACGCCGGACTCCGGCGCACTACCTTCTATCCATCGCCTCATGTCCCACTTCAACCGCATCATCCTCGCCGACCTGGGCTCAACCAAGCCCTACGAGCTAGACCACCACTCCCCAATCGCAACCCAGACCCAGCTCATCACGACAATCGCCGCCGAAGCCCTACGAACCGGCAGCACGATCTCCCTGTCGATGGAGATCCTCCTCCCCCCCGGCGAGCTCCCCGCCCCCCACTCGAAAACAATGCAGCTGGCGCACAGCCAGCTGCAAGAAGTCCGAGACCGCCTGATCGCAGAGGGCGTGTCCACGGAGAAAATCACCGCGCACGTCCTCTAATCGCCGCGCCGCGCTACATCCCCGGCGCCTTATCGATGAATCCGGCTACCTGGCGAATCCGCCCATTCTCCACCACCACCACATCGAACCCGATCGCCAAAGGCTCGGCTGCTCCCGGGGGTCCAGCGTGCCAGGTGAATCGAGCTACGTCGTGGTGCGCGTCGACGCTGCCGGCCAGGGTGAAGACGACGCCGGCAAACTGCTTCTGAACGCCGGCAAGGAACTGGTCGATCCCTTCATGGCCCGAGACCGTGGCCATGGGGTCGGTGTAGACGACGTTCGGGATGTAGACCTCTTCGATGAGGGCGCGGCGGCGTTTGCTGTCGGTTTGGTTGAAGCTGTCGAGGTATCGCTGGACGAGGTTTTGGATTGCGCTCATGGGTAGTTCCTCCGTTGGGCTAGAGGATGCGGCCCCGGCGGTGGGCCAACCATTACCCGGCAGGTAAGCGCAGAGGTAGCCCCCCCCTCAGCGGAGGGGCCGAGCTGGGTCGAGGGCGCGCTCGGCACCCATGGTGGTATCCTGCGGCGCGACGATGGCGGGGACTTCGATCATTGCGCTCGCAATCGAGAGCGCTCGCGTGCGGCTGACGCGCCTCGATGGCTCGGTGGCGACCACCCGGCTCGAGTGGGAGCTCGAGCCAGGCTGGCACGCGAAGCGGGTGCCGCTTTCGTCGTCGACGGGGGCTGGCCCGTTCTCGCTCGCCGATCTACGGGACGTCCTTCACACCTGCTCACCCCAGGACGTGGAGCAAATCGGCCATGAGCTGGAACGCGCGCTCTTCGGCGCAGAGGATGAAGCCGGGCCTCGTCAGCGCCCATTCACATCCCGATCAGGCGAACACCTGAGGCTCCATCTTTCGCTCGATGGCGACGCCGCTGCCATTCCCTGGGAGTACTTGAAAATTGGCGGCACGTTCCTCGTCGAGCGTGGCGTATCGGTGGTGCGGTGGGTCAAGTCGAATGGCCCCGCATCGTCGGTCCGGGTGAACGACGGCATCGTCAAAGTGCAAATCGTTTGCGCCAATCCCGACGGCACTTTCGATGCCGCGCGACATCTTGGTGATATCGCGCGTGGGCTCGATGGCACCGGTAGCACATTTACCCTGTTGGATCGGGCGACCGCCGACGAGCTGCTCGCCGCTCTGCGACGCGGTGGGATGGATGGGTTTCATTTCGTCGGGCACGGTCACTTCGTCGCGGACGATCATGCATCGATTCTCGTTCAGGACGGGCACGTCCACGCGGACCATATCGCCGCAGCCCTCGCGGCCGGACGATATCGCTTCGTCCTGTTGGGCTCCTGCCATGGTGGGACGGCTGGCGCGAGCTATCAACGCGACAAGTTCGACGGGATCGCGCGCCGGATCGTCGCCAGTGTCGGCATCCCGGTCGTCGCAATGCAATGTGAGGTACCCCAAGAATACAGCACGAAGTTTGCGACGGCGTTCTACCAATGCCTACGCGAGGCAAATGGAGATCTGGAGCGCGCTGTCCACGATGCGAGACGACGGTTCGTCGTGCGCGGAGAAGAGCGCATCGCGTTCGGCATTCCCGTGCTCTACGCCGCGGCCCCTCGTCCCGAGCAGCCAGCACCCGATGCCGAGTGCCCATTTCCTGGGATCGCTCCATTTTGGGAAAAGGACGCAGATCTTTTCGTGGGACGCGAACCGGAGCTGGATCGCTTACTGGCATTGATCGGTCACGAAGGCCGCCTCGAGCGACGCATCCTCGTCGTGCACGGTCCGAGCGGCGTGGGCAAATCTTCATTCGTTCAAGCCGGGATGGTGCGACGCGCCCGCCGCGGAGAAACCGCTCTCGGCAAGGATCCCCTGATCGTTCGGATGCGTCCCGGCAAAGATCCCGTTCGCCAGGTATCGCGCGCGATCGCGGACGCCGTCGGCATGGACGCTGGCGACGACCGGGGCGGTGGTGCGCTCGCCGAGCGCCTGCGCCGGTCCACACGCGACCCGCTGCGCGGCGTGCTCGTCGTCATCGACCAATTCGAGGAGCTGTTCACCCAGAACGACGCTGCTGCGCGAACATCGTTCGACGAGGTCTTGGCTGCCCTCCTATCCGACTCGGATCTGCGGTTGGCAATCGTTCTTTGCGTACGAGCGGACTTCGCACGCCGTGTGGTGACGAACGAGATGCCGCATATGCAGGAGCATCTCGGTCGCGGCGACGAGTCGCTATTTCGATTGAGACGAATGCCTGGGGACGCGCTCACACGGGCCCTGGAGGAAATGGCGAAGCGAGCCAACGTCTTCTTCGAGGGAGGTCTCGCGATTCGCATCACGCAAGATACCCTCGAATCGCCGGCCGGCCTTCCGCTCGCTGCGAACGCATTGGTCGAGCTGTGGAAGCGAAGAGACGCTCGAGGATGCCTGACTTTCTCGGCGTACAACGATATCGGCGAGATCGCTGGGGCGCTCGCGGGCGGCGCCGACGCGGTCATCGACCGCATGCAACCCGAGGAGCAGGCAGCCGCGCGTTTGGTGTTACAGGCGCTGGTCAGACCGGGTCGAGGGACAGAGGACGCGCGCCGGGCGCTGCCGCTCGCCGAGGCCCGCGCGCTCATCGATCCACACAAGAGCGTGCTCGAGCAGCTGTCCGGGAGCGATCCTCGCGGTGTCGCTGGTGATCCGCTTCCGCTGCGGCTGATTGTCGTCGACGAACCGGACTCGGCCTCGAGCGAAAAGGAAGGGTCGGTCGAGCTCGCGCACGAGACGCTAATTCACCACTGGCCTCGACTCGTCGCGTGGATCGAGGAGGATCGGGAAGCGCTCGAGCGGCTGGACGAGCTCGACATCCATTTCGCAGCGTGGTCTCGCGCCAAACGAGATGAGAGCGCGCTGATCTCGGAGGACCTCGTCAAGCATCTGCGTGGTGGTGACCTCGGCGAGGGGCCCCGTCGTCGGCTCGAAGCGCGAATTGGCGCACGCGCTGACGTCGCCTCGTTCCTCGCCCGAGCAGATGCAGCGAGCCATGCGAAACAGAAAAGGCGCGCCTATTGGACCTTTGCGACGACCGTTGCGCCGTGGCTCGCGATGGGGGTCGCGCTGATGGGCAACCACCTATCGAACACGGAGGACTTCATTCCCGGGTGGGGGTGGGGACGCGAGACCAAGCATTCACCCGATTCGGCTTCGGTCATCGTTCAGCCTTACCTGTGTACGGGCGAGCCGACCATTACGGACAACACCGACTACCTTCCCTCTCCTCCAGTGCGGCGCCCCGAGAACGCCCCGTCGTGCTTTCCTGGGGTAACGCTGGGTCGGGAGATCACGATCGACCTGCGAGGCGACGAGTCGGCGGGCGCCGAGATTGGCAAGCTGTTTGGCCGCACCACACGTGCCGAAGCGATTGCGCTGAATGTGCAGATGGAACCGAGCGACAACGTATTTGCTGTCGTCGTGCGAGATGATCTCGGGGCCGAAGCCACGTTCTTTTGTGGCGATTCCACGCCGATGGACGACGGAGCCGAGACGTCGGTTCCACAGCCCGGCGACGATCTGCCATTGAAGATATCCCCTGCATCGAGCCGCCGGTTGCTGCGTGGCGCCTTCGGCGGAGTCTACGTCATTTCGCGTGAAGAGCTGGCGTCTGCCGGCTTGGACCGCAAACAGATTACTTACCTATCGGTGCGCGCCGACAAGCGCCATACGAAGCTCGACGCAAAGGGTCGAGCCACCCTATGGGTCAGCGGGATCTTGCTCGAAGATCCCGGCGGCGATGCCCAGTGCCGGCGCAGCGATACCGAGACACCGGCAGCACAATCCGGGCTCCCGGAGTAGCAGGGCTCCTCCTACCTGATCGAGGCCAATCGACCCTTGCGGGTTACCGGATTCGTTTCGCACCTAATGGGCTCGACCGAGCCTCCGTATAGGACCAGCGACCCATGCGACCCCTCATCTTCTCCGCCTTGCTCCTCCTAATGGCCACGGGTTGCCGATCCCTGCCCGCAGACTGGTTCGAGAACGGTCAGAAGCCAGGCGCCTCCGCCCCCGCTCCGGTCGAGGAGGAGCAAGAGGAGCAGCCCGCGACGGAAGAGCGTCGGGACTGCGTGCCCGACGGCGAGCCCGAGCCCCCGCCGAGCCCAACGATGAAATGCTGCAGCTCGACGAGGCACTACAGCGGTAACGTCTCCGTGTGCGGCGGCAATTGATGGCTCGCTCGGCGGCGCGGAATCAAAACCCGAGGAGGTAGCGCGTTCTCGCGCTTTCCTCGCTGATTGGCCCTGATCAAACCCGAGGAGACTCGCGCACGCCCCGTTACGTAGGATGCGGCGTGCAAGCCACCGCGAAATCCTTCGTCACCGCCCTGGCGCTGCTCGCTGCAGCCTGCAATCAATCCTCCGGCGAGGCGCCGCCGCCTTCGGAGAGCGCGACGATCGAAGAGGTGAAGGCTGCGCTCGATCCGAAGCGCGCCGAGGTGGAAGCCGTTCGGGCGAAGCTGCGGACCGCCGTCGAAGCGGCCAAAGCGCACCCGGAGCTCTTCAAGATCGCGTCGCCTCCCTCCGATCCGGCGTCGATGCTGCTGGCCGACGAGGAAGCGCGGTCCTACGACTTCAAGTCTTTGTGGTGCGCGCCGAGCGACTATCGCCGCGAGGTCCTGTTCGGCCAGCTCGACAAGCCCTATCCGGTGCGGCGATTCGATTTCGAGAATCTCGCGCCGACGATCCCGACCGTCTTGTCGGCCAAGATGGCGCTCGTCTGCCGCACCACACGCCTCGACCCACTGGTCATCAACAAGGAAGCAAAGACGTATACCGGCGGCTACTTCGAGGGCGAGTGTCGCCTGTTCGAGCTCGACGGTACGAAATACCTCGGAGGCTTCGCCCTGAGGCAGGGGATCCCGGACGAGCTCAAATATGGGGGCTACAACCCGACGCCGAGCTCCTTCTCGAGCGACCTGGGCAACGCGGTGACGGACGCGATGAACACGGCGATGTGGGGCGCGAAGAAGCCGGAGAAGGGGTTGTTCTACGGCTGCAACTTCCCCGACAAGTAGCGTCCGAATCGGACAAACGCTCGCGGGCCGTGCTTCATCCGGCAAGCGACCCGAGCTTCGACGTCGGAGGTTGACCAGACGATCCGCCCTGCTCGATCATTTCGCTTCGGCCTGCAGACGCCGAAGCGAATTCGATGACCGGCGACGTTTTTTCGATCGAAGCAATTCCCTATCCGGCGTTCGGGCTCGAGCGGGGGACGCGAAACTTTGTCTGCAACGCGGCGTTCGCCACGTTGGTCGGCGCGCCGTCGTCATTTTGTGCGGGCGGCATCGACGATCTCGCAGGTCACCTCGACGAGGCGTCCGCCCTGCGGATCGTGGAGCGCCTCGCGGCGGACAAGCCCGAGCTCGTAGAGCTGCGCATCGGTCCGCGTGAGCGGCGCTTGCCTTATCGCGCGAGCGCGCGGCTGACCGGCGAGCGGGTGCTGTTCGTCGTCGACGTGCACTCGGATCTCGAGGGTGTGGGCCTCTTCGAGCGTGCGCCGGCGATCATGCACGCCATCGACAAAGAGGGCCGAATCGTGAGCGTGACCGAGCGCTGGCTGGAGCGGTTCGGTTACGAGCGCGCGGAGGTCCTCGGAAGGCGATCGACGGAGTTTTTGAGCGAGGAGAGCCGCCAGCGCGCGCTCGAGGAGGTGTTGCCCAGGTTCTTCCGCGAAGGGCGTTGCGACGACATCCCCTACGAGTTCGTCCGCAAGTCCGGTGATACCGTGAGCGTCCGCCTCTCGGCCACCGTCGAGCGCGACGCCGAGGGCCATATCGCGCGCTCCTGCGCGGTCCTCACCGACGTGACGGAGGAGCTGCGCCTCGCCGCGGAAGCCGACCGCGCGCGCAACCTGGAGAAGGACATGCTCCAGGCGCAAAAGATGGAGTCGCTCGGCCTCTTGGCCGGCGGCGTCGCGCACGACTTCAACAACCTCCTCGTGGCGATCATCGGCAACACCGACCTGGCGCTGGCCTCGCTTCCGCCGAGCTCCTCCGCCGTCGAGATGCTGCACGACATCTCCACTGCCTCCAGGCACGCGGCGGACTTGTGCAGACAACTGCTCGCGTACTCCGGCAAAGGCCGCTTCGTCGTCGGCCGGCTGGATCTTTCGCAATCGGTCCGCGAGATCCTCCAGATCATCGAGGTCTCCGTCGGCAAAGGCACGCTCCTCCGTACGGACTTCAGCCCCGGGCCGACGACGATCGAAGGCGACGTCACGCAGATCCGCCAGGTGGTGATGAACCTCGTGAGCAATGCCGCGGAGTCGCTCGCCGGGAAACGCGGAATCGTCACCGTCGCGACCGGGCACACGCATTTGGATGCCGCGGCGATCAGCCAGAACTTGGTGCGCGACGTGCCGCCCGGACACTACGCCTGGGTCGAGGTCTCGGACACGGGCTCCGGCATGACGCTCGAGACGCAACAGCGGATCTTCGAGCCGTTTTTTTCGACCAAAGGCGCCGGTCGCGGCCTGGGCCTCGCGGCCGTGCTCGGCATCGTCCGTGGCCATCGCGGGACGATCCGCCTCTATTCGGAATTGGGAAGAGGCACGAGCTTCAAGGTCTTTTTCCCGTCGCTCGAGGCCGCCGCGCAACACGATGGCGCGCGCGAGGGCAAAAGCGCCGGCAGGGGTTGTGTGCTCGTCGTCGACGATCAGGAGTTCGTCCGGCGCACCGTTCGCCGCGCGCTCGAGGACTCCGGATATGAAGTCGTGACGGCCGACGACGGCGACGAGGCGCTCCTCATCTTCGCCGCTCGTCCCCAGGGCTTCGTTTGCGTTCTGCTCGACATCACGATGCCAGGGCGAGGCGGCGTGGACACCCTCAAAGGTCTGCGCGAGATCAACCCTGGAATCCCCGTCGTCCTCACCAGCGGCTACAACGAGCAGGACGCGCTCCAGGATCTCGTCGGGCGAAAAATCGCCGGCTTCCTGCAAAAGCCATTTCAGCTCACCGAGCTCCTCGATTCGATCGAGACCGGCTGCACCTGGCGCGAGCGCTCCTGAGATCTCTCATGGTCGAAACCGCTTCGGCTCCCGGCATTTGGTCCGACGAGACCAAACAGATCATCCTGGCGCACGCCGTCCTCGTCGGGCTGACGCCGCTCATCCCGATTCCAATCCTCGACGACTTCGTCAAAGACTACGTCGAGCGTCGCCTTGCGGGGGAGATTGGTCGTCGCCACGGGCACGCACTGCCTGAGGAGACGGTAAGGATCCTCGTCGGGGCGGAGGATGAGGGGCTGTTCAAGACCATCGCCGTCGGAATCGTCAAATTGCCCTTCAGCCTCGTCTTCCGCAAACTGTTCGTGGTGCTCGAGATCAAACGGGCTTCGGACGAGGCGAGCCGCGCATTTCACTATGCCTATTTGCTCGACTACGCCCTTCGAATGCGCCGAATGACGCCCGCGGGGGAGCGGACGCCGCGCGAGGTTCGCAGTGCGATCGTGGGCGCTTGCAAAGAAGCACGGCTGTCACCGATGACGACTGCTTTCAGCGCGGTCTTTGCGGGATCGAAAGATCTCGTCGGCCAGCTCGCCAAGAGCTTCATCGGAAAGCTTCGACCAAAGAGCGGAGACAGTATCGGCCGCGAGGGTGTTGCCTCGGCGGTCGAAGCGACGAACGAGGGCGCGCTCGGCCCCATCGTCAGCCGCCTGACGGAGTCGATGAATGCGATTCCAGGTCGGCACTTTCGTGCCCTCGAAGAGCGCTTCGATTCGCTGCTCGGCGTCCGCCGATCTTAGAAGGCGTGGCTCTCCCAAGCCGGGTCGTCCGTCAACCACTGCAAGAAGAACAAGAGCGGCGTCGTCCCGTCGGGCGCCGTCGCCTCCGGCGTTTGGTCGGCGACCATGCCGTGGCCCGTGCCGGCGGCGTACACGAAATACTTCGTCTCTGGATACGGATCGTAATGCACCGCGCGCAGCTCTTCGACCGCGGGAGCCAGCTGGCCCTCGCCGAAGCCGAGGTACATCGAAATGACGGCGTCGCTGCCGTAGATGAGGGCACCATAGCGGCTCGTGGGGTATCGCTCGGCGAGGGTGTCGACGATGAAGCCCATATCGTCCTCGCACCCTTCGCACCCCGACGGGAATTGGATATTCCAATTCTGCTTCATCAGGTCGTATCGATCACCGAGGGGTTGCACCATCGGTGAAGAGTCGGCGAGGGCGTGGACCTCGACGTCGTCGCCGAACACCTCTTTGGCGGTACCGAGGTGGAGGGTGACGCCATAGCCGCCGGCGCTGCCGCCATAGAAGAAGATCTGCTGCGTATTGGGGCGCGTCGCGCGGAGGCGCTCGAGGAAGGTGCGCATGTTGGATGCGCCGCGATGTTCGATGTTGCCACCCGAGTATTCGCCGGTCGCGTCACCCCAGTGCAAGTCCCCGGTGCAATAAGGGACGTAGGCGACGGTGGCTGCTGCAAATGGGTTGTTCGGGTCGGAGCGGTCCAGACCGGGATATTCTGGCGCGACGACCGCCTCGGTCAGCTCTTCGTGAATGTGAATGCTCGCCGGGGACGCGCCATTGCACATCTCGTCGTCCCAGCACGCGCCGCCGCCCGACACCCAGATGATCATCATCGTGCTGTCGTCGTGGAGGTTCACGCCGACGCCCGCGGGCGTGCCATTGCCGCACTTGGTTCCCTCGATGGGTCGCCACGCCCATTCATCGGCGGGGCCGTCGATCGGCGCGGTGCCTTCGCCGCCGGCGCCCGATCCGCCGGGACCCGTGCCGCCGGTCGAGGGATTGGCTCCTCCCTCGCCCTGCCCTCCGCCTCCTGTCGACGTCGTGTCGGAGTTGTCCGTCGCGGAGGAGTCGGAGCAAGCGGCGACGGCGGTGGTCAGGCTCAGCGCGGCGAGGAGGTAGGGGGTCGAGCGCATTTCCGAAGGGTATCCGATGCTTCCCGCACTTGGGCAACGCTACCGGTGCCGTTCGTGATATTGATTTTCACTATCGATTAAGGTAGCCATCCTCGCGATGTTGCAGAGCATTCGTTCCGCCCGAGCCGGCTCCCTGCTCCTCTTGGTGACCCTGACTTCCGCTGCCTTCGCCGCCTGGGCGGGGTGCGCGCCGGCTGCGCCTGGTCCTTCGGAGGCGCCGGTCTCATCCGCGAGCGCAGCTCCGTCGGTCTCGACCGACGCACCGGCCCGCGCCGACGGTGGGCTCGGCGGGCGCATCTTCGACAAGTGGTACGAGGGCACCTCGTTCAAACCCGACGACGCGAAGACGCCCGACCGCCTGAAGAACCTCTTCGGTTGGGACCTGCGCGGCGCCGACGGTATCTACGGGCCGAAGTACCAAAAGAAGAAGAACGTACTGCCAATCAATTTGCTCAAGGTCGAGGCGAGCCGGGAAGATCTCATTGTTTGGCTGACTTCCGGACACGAAGGCATTCCCGCATACGGCGAAGTGCTCGACGCCGCGAAGATCGCCGAGCTCGCCGATTTCATCGTCGCGATGCGTGAAGGCAAGATCGCGCGGCCCGAGCAGGTCTTCGATCTGTCGGAGACCGCGCCGGGCAACTACACGCTTCGCTCGGGCGGCGATCCCGCGCGCGGCGCACGATTGGTCCGCGAGCGCTGCGCCTCGTGCCACGGCCATGACGGCACGCAATTCCTCTTCGACGGCGGCGAGTTCTCACTCGGGTCTCACGCGCGCCAAAAGGCCTATGAGGATTGGATGAAGATCCTCAATGGTCAGCCCGGCACCGCAATGGGCAGGCAGGTCGAGGGCACCAATGGTCCAGCCATGGCCCAGGAGATCCTCGACATCCTCGCGGCGCTTTGTGACCGCGCCGCGTTTCCGAAGGGCAAAGCGACGGCGGCGGACGTCTCGGACGGCGACCTTCGGTGTGGCTCGTACCTGCGCTGAGCCGTATGCTCCGACGGAGCCATGCCAGCCGTCGAGGCGTCGTCCAATCCCGCCGCGCTCGTCGGTGACAGCCCGCTGCTCGTGGTTTGGCCAGAGCGCTTCTTGTTTCTCGGCCGGCTCGGTCACGTTGCAAAACACCGCCACGCGGCCGACGTGTGCCTGGTCGCCATCAGCGGCCGACTGGGCATCCGCGTCGAGTCGTCGCCTGATTGGTGGTACGGCACGAGCGCCCTGATTCCGGCGGGCTGCATGCACGAGGTTCAGTTCGGCAACGAGGTCACGGCCGTCCTCTACAACGACGCGCATCGGCCGTATTACCGCGCGTTGTCGGCGCGCGATCGCCACCAACCGATCCTGGGGATACCGCCGGAGGCGGAGCTGCAGAGGGCGCTTCGCCGATTCCGCGTCGAAGAAACGTCGGCCGGCAGCGCCGCGCGTGTCGCGCTCGAGCGCTGTTTCGCCGCCGCGCTCGGCACCTATGCAGATTCCCCGCCGATCGATGCTCGGATTCGCAAGCTCGTGAAGATGCTCGAGTCCAAGGTCGACCAGAACTTCACCCTCGAAGAGCTGGCCGAGAAGGTGAACCTATCACCCTCTCGATTGCAGCATTTGTTTCTCGGCGAGACGGGCGTGCCGCTCCGCCGTTGGCGAACCTGGATGCGCATTCGCTACGTGCTGCGAGAGCTCGCGCGCGGCGCCTCCGTCACGCGCGCGGCATTGACGTGCGGCTTCGCGAGCTCCGCTCATTTCAGCCATGCGTTCAAGTCGATGTTCGGCGTGTCCGCGCGTTCGGCGTTGGTCGGAAAAGCGCGCACGAGAATGATCTTCGTGTCGTAATCAATTCGCGGAAGCGGCCGCGCCCTTCTTGCGTTCCGCGCGACGTTTGTAGAGCCTTTCGATAACGGTGCCGAATTGGTCCATCACGGCCCGTCGCTTGAGCTTGAGGCTCGGCGTGAGCATCCCGTTTTCGGTGGTGAAGTCGGTGTCGATAAGGGCAAAGTCTTGCACCGACTCGAAGCCTTTGAAGCCGTCCGAATGCTCCTGAATCTCCTTCTCGAATAGCGCTCGAACCCGCGCGTCCTCGAGCACCGCCTGGCCGCCGGGCAATGCGATACCTTCCTTGTCGGCCCAGGTTTTCACGGCATTGAGATTCGCGACGATCAGCGCGACGTTGTACGGGCGGTTGTCACCGTAGACCATCACATTGGTCACGAACGGCGAGAGCTTGAGCTCCTCTTCCAATGGCGTGGGGACGACGTATTTGCCATTCTCGAGCTTGTATTGCTCTTTGATGCGGCCGGTGATGTAGACGTATCCGTCGCGATCGATGTAGCCCATATCGCCGGTGCGAAAGCCGCCGTCCGACGTGAAGACCTGCGCATTTTCGTCCGGGCGATTGTGATAACCCTGCATCACGTTGGGCCCATAGACGATGAGCTCGCCTTCCTCGCGGCCGGATTCGAGCTTCTTTCCGCCGGTGGAGGTGGTGTCGACGACGACGCGACAGCCCGGGATGGGCCGCCCCACCGATCCGATGCGACGCCCCGCCGGGGAATTCGCCGTCGCAATGGGGCTGGTCTCGGTGAGGCCATAACCCTCGTAGACGGTCACCCCAATCCCATCGATGAACTCGGCCACGTCGCGGGAGATCGCGGCGGCGCCCGAGAATGCGTATTTCAGCCGTCCGCCGAAGCGCTCGCGCACCTTGGAGAACACGAGCCTGTTGGCGAGGCTGAGCATCAACCCTTCGCCGAGCGAAGGCTTTTGCCCCTCGCGTTGCTTGCCGGCGGCACGCAACGCGACACGCACCACCGTCTGAACCACACCGGGCTTCTCCGAAATCTGCTTCTGCACCGCCATGTAGAGGCGATTGAAGATGCGCGGCACGCTGATGAGCAGCGTCGGGCGGACCTCTCCGAGGTTGTCGAGGATCGTGCTCACCGACTCGGCGATCCCCATGCTGGCGCCGTTCGAGAACAACGTGTGCAGCTCCACCGTCTGCCCGAAGGAGTGCGCCCACGGCAGGAACGACAGCGAGCGATCGTCGGGCGAGACGGGGAAAAGCGTGTGCACCGCGCTCACGTTGGAGGCGATGTTGGAATGGCTGAGGATCACGCCCTTCGGCACGCCGGTGGTGCCGCTCGTGTAGATGAGACAGGCCACGTCTTTCACGTCGGGCTGAATCGGTGGGACCGGGTTCGCATTGCCGGCGGCGATGACGTCCGCATAAGCGTGAATACGGTCCCCGTCGCCATCACCCTCGAGAACGACGATGCGCTCCAGCGACGCAATGGTGTCGAAGAAGCCCTTGGCCTTTTCGAGGATGGCCCGCTTCGCGACGACCAAGACCTTCGCGCCGCAGTCTTTGACGATGAATTCCCAATCCTTCTCGAGCTGCGCCTCGTACATCGGCACGAGCGCCGCCCCGAGACCGAATGCGGCATAAGCCGTCACCGCCCACTCGACCCGGTTATCGGAAATGATGGCGATGGTATCGCCGCGGGTCAGCCCGAGGCCGGCCAGCCCGCCACGGAAGCCGTCGACCATCGCGCCGAACTCGCGATACGTCGTCCACTGCCAGCGCCCCGCGCGCTTGGTCCCGAACAGCTCGCGGTCGGCGAACTTGTCGATGCTGCGCCTGTAAATGTCGACCAACGTCTCGAACGCCGGTTGCTCTACGTGCTCGCCCATATCACCGCCCAAAGCCGTGGTAGCTGGAGCCGCGACCGGAGAATTGCTCGAACCGGCTAGATTCCTACGTGGCGGAGGGATCCAGCTGGCGAGCCCACCAGCCATCCCAAAGCGGGCCGGCAACGAGGGGATCGATCGACTGAATTTCGTGTCGAATCTGCTCGTTCGTAAGCGAGCCCGACGGCGTCAGCAGCAACGCGACCACTTCGAGCAGATGCTCCATCGAGGTCGCATAGGGCCCGTTTCGAGCTGCGCGATCCCAAGAGTCATTCGGGCACCACCAAACCGCGCCCCGCCCCTCGGCCGCAACGTCGGCGACGTAGTAGCCGCCGTCCCCAAGGTCGAGCGCGAACGGCCACGAGCCATGCTGCAGCGCGCTCGGACAGATGCCATTCAACAGTCGATTCTTCGGTCCGACGAGCCGCATCATCGGCACGTCCAGCTCGTGCCACGTGAACGCCGAGTACAGCGCGCGAGGGACGTACTGCCATTGCGTGTCAGGCGGCGCGCTCGCGGCGAGCCCGCGAAGCCAGCGACCACCCTCGTCCGAGCGCTGAAGACGCTGCGAGGCAACCCACGCTTCCGCGTCCGGGTCGTCGCCAACGCCAGGCGGACCGAGCGCGCTGTCGAAATAACTCAGGTACGCGTCGATGAATCGCCTCGACATGCTCAGCTCTCGGCCGAGATTGTCCCATTTCGCCGTCGGAGCGGGAGCGGGAGCGGGAGCGGGAGCGGGAGCGGGGGCGGGCGCGGGAGCGGGAGCGGGGGCGGGCGCGGGCGCCCGAGCGCGAGGGGTGGCGAGCCGAAGGGGGGTCTTCGGTTCTCGGGAAAAGCGTGTGGTAAACAGCAAGTTTACCTGACGCTTTTCGCGCTGAGGAGGATCGGTGTGCTCGCGAACCCTTCTTCGTTCCCCTTCGCGAGCGAGGCGCGGTGAGCCCTACGCGCCGAGCCTTACGCGCCCCCGATCATCGCCCACACGTCATAAAGGACGTGCGTCCATACCGCCGGGGCAAACCCCCGGAACGCGTAAATCGCCGTCAGAACGAGCCCACACACGGACCGGTAGACGAACACCTGCATGTCGAAGTCGTCCGCGTTCGGGCCGATATGGTGCCAGCCGGAGAACGCGAGCGCGCAGACGATCGCCCAGCTTCCCATCAGAAAGATGCCGGTCGGGCCTTTGCCTTCCATCGTTTTGACGATCCACGCGCCGGCGCCGAACAGCGCCACGCGGAACGTGAGCTCTTCGTAGAAGCCTGCGCCGAGGGACATCACCACCGACCCGACGGGTCCGTCGACGATGTCGTCGGGGAGCTCGGTCGGTGCGGCCGAAAGCGGCATTGCCTCGAGCGCCCAGGCGCCGACGAAGCGCATTACCAGCGCATACGCGACACCTTCGACGCCGATGAACAAGAAGCGCTGGGGCGCGAAGTCTCGCTTTCGTCCGATCGCCGACAACGCGAGGACGAACGCAACTCCGATCGCGACCGTGAGACACGCATAGAGCGGCAAGCTCTGCTCCGCGAGGGAGGTGAGCTCGGTCGTGACCGGATCGGCCGCATTGCGCATCGGCATCAGGACGACGCCGAGGTGGTAGAGGACGAAGATCGGAAGGGTGAGCGCGAGGTCCGTCCAGAGGTCGCTCTTGCTCGTGTCGATCTGCTGCTGCGGCGTCGCCTCGAGCTCGCTCATGGTGCGGGCCTCAGGTCGGGCGCAGCTGGTACACGATGAACAGGACCTCTACCGCATAGAGGACGAGGTTCATCATGAACGGCACGTCACGCAGCATCTCCTGCGTCGGCGACTCGGCCTTGGGGCGGGTTGCGACGAGCTGGACGAAGCGGATGACGCCGAAGAGCGGGTGAATCGTCGTCACCCACAGCCAGTTCGACTTGAAGAAGTGTCGCGTCGCGGGGTCGAGCGTGTACGCGAGGTAGGACGCGATCGTGAGGACGCCGGTGAGGGCGAGCGCGATGGTGAGGACGCGCGGAGAGTATTGCTCGAGCGCGGCGCGCTGCTTCGCGGCGTTGGCGCCGGCGAGCTCGTGTCGGCGCTTGCCGAAGCCGAGGAAGAGCGCGAGCAGAGCCGTGCAGGCAATGAGGTAGAACGACGGCGTGACGCGCACCGCGTACGACCCGGCGAGGACGCGAAGGACGAA
This sequence comes from Polyangiaceae bacterium, assembly GCA_013361525.1. GTDB lineage: Bacteria > Myxococcota_A > Polyangia > Polyangiales > Polyangiaceae > Xiheicaenibacterium. The sequence goes on from JABFXY010000080.1 coordinate 40,859, forward strand.
GCCCGCCGCGATGCAGCCGACGTCGACGTAGGCGATCTTCTTGAGCCGGAAGGTGTAGGCGATCTGCAGGAAGAAGTAGCCGAGCACCGTCGCGAGGAACTGCGGCGGCCCGAGGCTCGCACCGCCCAAGGCGATGGCTAGGAGGACGACCGCGAGCACCTTTCCGGCCCAAACGGGCACGCGCCCGGAGGCGAGCGGCCGCTTGCGTTTACGCGGATGGATGCGATCCGCCTCGATGTCGACGAGGTCGTTGATCGTGTAGATGCTGCTCGCCAGCGCGCAGAAGACGCCGAAGGCGCCGAGCGCGGACATGACGATCGTCTCGTGCGTCATCTGCTTGGAGAAGACCCAGGGCGCGAGGACGAAGAGGTTCTTGACCCACTGCTCGGGGCGCATCTGCCGGACGAGGCCCAAGAGGCGCCAAAGCAGCGACCCCTCCGGTGCTTCCGGAAACACCGGCGGCTGGGAATCGGTCACGCCTGTGGTCGGAGGCAACGGCTCCACCGGGGTGGCCGTGGCTTTGGTGGGCTGCTCGGGCGCAGCAGACCCAGCAGACCCGGACTTCGGCTCGTCCGAGCTAGCCATCAACTGAGCATGCGATCCTTCCAGCGGCAGCAGCAAGGCCTACCTCCCACCAAGGGTGGGGACATAAACAACGCGCGCGGACCTAAGCACGGCCGCGGGCTATCAGCCAAGTTCCTTGGAAGGCTCGCTTATCGTTCGGCGCGATCTCACTCTCAGGGCCTTGTTCCTGAAAATGGCGTGCTAGCATCCGAAGCGATGACCTCGGCCCTATCCATGGCCAGAGCCCCCTCTCCCCTGGTGGAGAAACTTCGGGCAGCCGTGGAACATGCCCTCGAAGGCAAACCAGAAGCCGTCGAGCTCGCGTTGATCACGCTGCTCGCGCGCGGTCATCTCCTCATCGAAGACGTGCCCGGCGTCGGCAAGACGACCCTCGCGCGTGCGCTCGCTCGCGCCATCGGTTGCGATTGGCGTCGTGTCCAGTTCACGAGCGACCTGCTTCCGAGCGATGTGCTCGGCGTCACGATCTACGACCAGCGCTCGGGCGAGTTCGTGTTCCGGCAGGGACCGATCTTCTGCAACGTGCTGCTCGCCGACGAGATCAATCGTTCGAGCCCGCGCACGCAGTCGGCGCTCCTCGAGGCGATGAACGAGGGGCAGGTCTCGATCGACGGCGTGAGCACGCCGCTGCCGGATCCGTTCTTCGTCGTCGCGACGCAGAACCCGCAAGACTTCGCCGGCACCTATCCGCTCCCCGAGTCGCAGCTCGACCGGTTCATGATGCGGATCAAGATCGGCTATCCGCCCCCGCAGGTCGAAGCTCGCCTCTTGCTGGGTGACACGGGCCCGGAGCGTGGGACCGCACAGGCGATTGATCCCGCGCAGCTCGTCGCGCTGCAACGTGAGGTCGATCGGGTCGACACGGATCCTTCGCTCGGCACGTACATGCAGGCGGTTCTTCAGGCGACGCGCACGTCGCCAGCGCTCTCGTTAGGCGCGTCGCCTCGCGCCGGCATCAACCTCGGGCGCGCGGCCAAAGCCCGCGCGCTTTTGCGAGGCCGCACGTACTGCATCGCGGACGACATCCACGACTTGGCCGTGCCGGTGCTTGCGCACCGCGTCCGGCTCGCGTCGCACGCCGAGGGATACATGCCTTCGCGCGAAGAGTCCGAGGCGACCCTTCGCGATCTCGTGGCCCGCGTGCCCGTTCCGCTCTGACCAAAAGCGACCGATCGGAGCAGTACCGAATGAGCGACCGCGACGACGCCGCGAACGAGGCCGAAGCAGCGGGACCGCCGGCGCCTCCACCTTCGCTCGCGGGCATCTCGTTGTTCGACGAAGCGGGCGCACCGAACGGCGATACCCGCGCGCGAAAGCCGCCTCCGGCCCCGCCGAAGCCCGCCGAGCCGCGACCGAAGCCCGTCGAAGAGGCAACGAAGACGCCCGCGGCCGAGGAGCCTTCACCGCCTTCGGAGATGCGCCGCTTCTCCCGCCGGCTGAAGCTCACGCGCGAGGGAAAGTACTACCTCGGCATCACGCTCGGCGTCGGCTTCGCGGCGATCAACACCGGCAACAACCTCCTCTATCTGCTGCTCGGGATGCTGCTCTCGCTGATCCTGGTGTCGGCGGTGATGAGCGAGCTCTCGCTACGGAAGCTCTCGGTGACGCGGCGCTTGCCGCTTCGCGCGCAGGTGGGTCGAGCACACCTCGTCGAGATCGAGGTCTTCAATCACAAGGGCAAGGTGCCCTCGTATGCGATCGAGGTCGAAGACCTGCGCGCCGGCCAACCCGCTGACAAACGCTGCTTCTTCTTGAAGATCAGCCCGACCTCGGCGCAGGTCGCCGCCTACCGAAGGACCCCGGCGCGGCGCGGCCGCGATCACCACACGGGCTTTCGGATCGCGACGCGTTTCCCGTTCGGTTTGTTCGAGAAGTCGCGGGAGGTGCGCGCGCCCGGCGACCTCATCATCTACCCCGCGGTCGACGCGGTGCAGCTGCCGGTCGATCTCGGCAGCAAGAGCGGCCACAGCGGTCGCATCATCGGGCGCGGCGGCGGCGACGACATCTACACCGTCCGGCCGATGCGCGACGGCGACGACCCGCGCGATATCTACTGGAGAAAGAGCGCCGGCATGCCGCAGATGATCCTGCGCGAGCGGGTGCGAGAGGCGCGGCCCGACGTGGAGCTCGTCCTCGACGTCGTGCGGCCGTCACAGGTGAGCAGCGAATACGTGAACGGCTTCGAGCGGCGAGTTCGTGAGGTCGCGTCGCGGGCGGTCGCGCACTTGAAGCGCGGCGACACCGTCGTCGTCCGAACGACCACCAACCAGCGCGTCTCGGCGAACCGAAACACCGGCGCCGATCCGGTGCTGCGTTTCCTCGCGCTCGTCGAGCCGGTGGACGAATCGGAGGCCCGCTCGCAGCAGACGAAGCTGCACCAAAACGGCTCGAACGGCGTCACCAACGGCGCGGCCAACGGGCACAAGAACGGCTCCTCGCACGCACCTCGCACCTCGAAGGTCGCTCCGACCGCGAGAGGTCGGGCATGAGGTTCGGCTTCGTTCATCGCCTGATGACGAACGCCCTCGCGACGCTGGGCGTCCTCGCCCTCGTCTCGAGCGGCCAGTTCTCGACGACGGTGAGCATCATCGTGCTGGTCGGGCTCGTCGGCGCGCTGAGCGTGCGCGAAAGCTGGCAGCACCACCCTCACTTCCGCCACGTCGACACCATCGCGCTCCTCGTCGTCGTGGTCGTGCAGGTCACGCGGTTCGTGCTCCGAACCAGCCCGCTCGACGTCATCATCGAGTTCGCAGCGGCCTTGCAGATCGTGCGTCTCGCGACGCGGCGCGGCGCGGCGCACGATCAACAAGTCATCGTCCTCGCGCTGCTGCATCTCATCGCGGGGACGGTGCTCGGCGGCGGGCTCGGTTACGGGTTGTGTTTTGCCTGCGTGCTGATCGTGGCGCCGGCGGCGCTGGTCCTGTCGCATCTGCGCCGCGAGGTCGAGGGCAACTACCGCCAAGGCGCGCGCGATCGAACCGGCCTGCCCGTCGACGTGCCGCGCATCCTTCGCTCGAGACGGGTCGTTGGTCGCACGTTCCTCATCACGATGTGCGCGCTCAGCGTGCCCATCTTCCTGTTCACAGCCGTCCTGTTCGTCTTCTTCCCGCGCGTCGGGTTGAGCCTGCTCCTCGTCGACAACCACCCGAGCGAGCGGATGACGGGCTTCAACGACAAGGTCGACCTGGGAACGGTAGGCCTCCTGCGCGACAACCCCGCAGTCGTGATGCGCGTGAGGCTCGACGGGTCGGGCGATGCCCCGCCTCCACACCTCACGTTCCACCTTCGAGGAACGGCGCTCGATCGCTACAACGGCCGCGCCTGGTCGCGCTCCGAAGAGGCGCGAAAGCCCGACTCCGCGGGCGACTGGGTGCTCGTCGACCCGCCGCGCATGGCGCAGTCGGATGCGCCGCGGATCACGATCGAGCTCGAGCCGATCGAGCCGCCGGTGCTCTTCCTTCCCCCGGACGCGGTCTCGCTGCGATTGAAGGGGCAAGGCCTGGTGAACGCGCAGCAGCCCTTCACCCTGCGCGGACCGGAGGGTGAGTTTCGATACCACTCCGAAGATCGCGGCGTGAAGTACGAGGTCACGCGGAGCAAAAACGGGCGGCCGTCGTTCTCGCGGATCGAAGATCGCGCGAAGTACCTGCAATTGCCGACCGACTTGCCGGAGCGCATCCGCGAAAAGGCGCTCGAGTGGACGGCACTGGCGGACACGGACGAAGAGAAGGCGCGCATCATCGAGCGGCGCCTGCGCGACGAGTACGCGTACGACCGCAACTCACCGGCCGGTGCCGCCGACGAGCCGGTCGACGACTTCTTGTTCGAGTCCAAGCGCGGTCACTGCGAGCTCTTCTCGTCGGCGATGGCGCTCATGCTGCGCGCCGCCGGCGTACCGTCGCGCAACGTCATCGGATTCGGCGCGGGCTCGTACAACGAGTACGGCGACTTCTACGTCATCCGGCAGAGCGACGCGCACTCTTGGGTCGAGGCGTACATCGAGGGAAAAGGTTGGGTGACGTTCGATCCGACGCCCGCAGCAGGCACCGCACCGGAGGCGAGGTTTCCGCTCTGGGCGACGTTGCAGGACATCGTCGACGCGACCAGCGAGAAGTGGCGCAAACACGTCGTCAGCTACGACCTCGAGCAGCAGTATGGCCTCCTCAGCCGGCTGACCGATGATCGCGAGGGCCGCCAAGAACAAGGCACGAAGCGCTCGATCGCCGGCTTCGTCGTCGTCATCGTCCTCGGCGCGACCGCGGCGTTCCTCTATCTGCGCAAGAAGAAGAAGACGGGCCTCAAGGCGCCGGATCACGAGCCTCGCGACCGAAACATCGCGCGCGCGACCGCCATCTACGAGAGCCTCGAGGCCGCCCTCGGCGCGAAGGGCATCCACCGCGCGCCGGGCACGCCGCCGCTTCGCCACGCGGAGAACCTTGTCAACGCGTCGCACCCCCTCGGCGGCGACGTGCTCGACATCACCCAGGTGTACCTGTCGATCCGCTTCGGCAAAATGCCGATGACCGACGAAACGGGACATGATCTCGAGCGGCGCGTGAAGGCCATCCGCGCGCGGGATCTCAAGATCGAAGCGCCCTGAGCGCGGCGAACGTCAGCCGGTGGGCGCGAAAACGAACGGGTAAGAGATGGTCACGGGCTTGCCGTCACTGGGCTTCGGGAAGGTCATGCCGCGGAACGCCTTCGACACGCAGTCGATCACCGCCTGGTCGGGAATGTCGCCGGAGCTCGTCGCGGCGGTGACCTTGCCCTCCGGTCCGATGACGAACTTGGTGGTCACCTTGCCTTTGAGATTCGGCTGCTTCGCGAGCGCGGACTCGTAGCAAAGGCGCACCCTCGACACGTTTCGCTGCACGACCTTCTTGATCGCCTCACGGTCGAGACCCGACCCGGACGAAGCCTCCTTCGCTTCCTCGGCGGCGAAGGCGCTCGCGATCTTGGCGGCGTCCGCCGAGCTCGCCTCCGCGCCGCCGCTCATCATCACGCCGAGCGTGCCGTGCTGCTCGCTCGCCGCGGGCGGCGCCGCGTTCGCCGTCGTGCTCGTCGCCGTTGCGGCTTCTGCGGGTGCATCGTCGAGGCCCGGGCCGGTGACCTCTATTTGGAGCGTGCCGGACGCGCTGGCCTCCGCTTGCGTCGAGGGATCTTCGGCTTGGGCGCCTTCGTTACCCGACGAGCAGGCTGCGAGCACGAGCGAAACGACGGTGAAGGAGACCGAGGCGCGCATGGGCGCGGATGCTACCTCGCATCGGTCGTCGGGCGATCCGTCGTGAACATGCGCGGGTGGATCTCCAACGCTTGCAACACGGGGCGCTTGTCGTCGAAGCCGACGAAGGTCGCGACGATCCATGCCGCCTGGTGCTGCGCCGAAGCCTGGTCGCTCAGCTCCGGTATTTGAGCTAGCGCGCGGCTGAGGGCGAGCGCGCTGCTGGGGGCGAGCGCGCGGCTGGGGGCGAGCGCGCGGCTGGGGGCGAGCGCGCTTGCGCCGCCGGACCATGGTTCCTCTCTTCGCGAAAAGCGTGAGGTAAACTCTCCGTTTACCTCACGCTTTTTCGACGGAACGACAGGCATCCCCCTCGATGGATTGCCGTCGCGGGCCTGTCTGCGAAAAAAAACTCGCCGCCCGCGCGACATCGTCAGCTCGCCACCCACAGACCTGGTGAACGGCCGGAGAACTCACCATATCGCGATTGCCTTTCACCCGTTTGTCCGCGTCCATGTGGCCTCTTCGGAGGGCAGACCAAAACCGTCGAAGAACAGCCTGATTCATCGCCGTCCGACGCGTGCAAGACGGCAGTGAGCCATCTCGCCGCGGATGCGGCCTTTCACGGTTATGCGCGCGCAGCGTTAGAAGGCGCTTTCCACGAGGCGGTCGCGCGAATCGATGCGGCAGCTCCCATTCGCGACGAGAAAAGCGCGGTCGTCAGCCGAAGGTGCCGAACGCGAGGTTCAGCGCGAAGGCGACGACCGCGGTGTTGTACGCAAACGACATCAGCGCGTGCATCAGCACCGTTTTGCGGATTTGCAGACTCGTTATCTCGGTATCCGCAACTTGGAAGCACATCCCGATGACGAACGCGAAATACGCAAAGTCGAAATAACAAATCTCGTCGCCACCCGGAAACTTCAACCCGCCGACGCCCTCGTCGTCGTCTCGGTAATAGAGATGGGCATAACGAAAGGCGAACGCGGTGTGCGTCATCGCCCACGAGACGGCGACGGTCAGCAAGCACAACACGAGGACGATCGACCGCTCGCCCGTCCCGACGATCTCGAGCGTGCGGGTGAGCGCGACAGCGGAGAACAGGCTCACCGTCGAGGTCAGCAGCACGAACGCGTAGACGAATTTCGATCCCGGGTCCTGCGCGGCGGCGTGGCTGTGCGTCTCCCTCGGCGAGGACGACCACACGATCGCCCAGGCCATCGTGAGCAGCGTCAGCCCGCCGACATCCCACCCGACCAGCAGCGCGACGGCGTGGGAGAGGAACACGTCGGTCGCGGCCCACGCGAGCACACCAATCGCGATCGATGCGCCCACGCGCGCGAGCGCATAACGAGGTGTGAGGTTCGCGATCGACCGGGCCGGCACGGGACAGCGATGATAGGCGCGCCTGCTGCGTCGGAGGAAATCTCAGTCCATCGTCTCCGGCGTCGTGCCCGTGCGCCCTCTACGCGCGGCTTGGGCACGACGGCGCTCGATTCGACGAGCCGACCGCGCCGCACGCTCGGCACAGACATCGTCGCTGAGATGTCGCGGGCTCAGGTCCGCGCCACGTCGCTCGACGTCCTCACGCGCGTGCCGCGCGTCGCTCAGCATCGAGCGGTAGTCGCCGAAGACCTGGACCTCACCTGCGGCGTGGGGCCGGTCGTGGCTCTCGCCGACGTATTGGTAGCCCATCTTCCCGTCCTGGAGTGGCTCGTCGAGGCCGCGAAGCGCGAGCGCAGCCTGCCGGAGCGCACGCGACGATCCGCGAAACACGATCGCGCCGCCGACGAGATCGACCCGCGGCTCCTCGTGCTCATGACGTTTGTGCCAGGCGCTGTGGGATGCCTGTGGTGCGGCGGCCTCCGCCGCATCGGCGGCGTTCATCCCGAACGTGCGCGGCTTGATGGTCCCGTCGGGCGCGCGCCGGCGACGCATTCGAACCAAAAGCTCCGCGACGTGGTGATTGCGGAGCGGCGTGCGATCGACGCGCGCGATGATGACGGGACGCGAAGGAGCTGCGTCGAACGGTGTCGGCGCTAGCACGGGACCCGCGAGCAAGACGAGCGTGTCTGCGTGCTCGTCGAAAGCGATCGCCCAAAAGAGGCGTCGCAACACGGGAACATGGTGCGGCGCACAGATCACGTGCCACGTCTCGTGATAGCGGTTCGTGCTGATCCGAAGGCCGTCGCGAGGCCGTGGCGCAATGACGCGGAAGAGGCGACGACCGATCGCCTCCCGGTACAAATGGCAACGAAATGGCGCGGCCCCCATGGTCCGCGCCACCGACGGAAATGCTCGGCCGAGCCTGACGACGATTTCGATCAGACCGAGTCGACGGTCTGCTCACGCCGGGTTTTGTGCTTCGCGCCCTCCCAGGTCCCGAGCAGGCGATCCCAGATCGTGAGCGCCTCGGCGTAGTGTGTCTCGGCGTTCGCGTGATGGCGATTGTGATGCGACGACGTATTGAACGACAGCGGCCGTAGGATCGCCTCGAGGCCGTGCCACACGACACCGCAGTGCAAGTACAAGTTGAACGCGATGAAGCCCACGACGAGCGTGAAGTAGACGGGGCCGTAGTGCGGCGCTTCGGGCATCGCGAGGAACAACACCGGCCAGAACGTGAGCAGCGACTCGAGCGGACCGACGGCGAACCCGGCGAGCGCGGTCGGGTCCCGGTAGCCGTGGTGCTTGCGATGGAAAGGAAAGAGAAGCCGCGTGTGGAGCAGGCGATGTTTCCAATACAGCCACGCGTCGAGCACCAGGATGCCGCCCGCGGTCTGAAGGAACACCGCGAGCGGGCCGCCCGCCTGCTCTAGATCCCACGTGAGCCCGGTCGGCTCCCCTGCGCGGATCCGCGCTAGCGGCCAGGCCAGCAACGTCGCAGCGATCCAGCCGGCGAGGGCCGTATCGCGAAGTCCTCGATACGCGAGCATCGAGCCTTTGCGCGGGCCCTGAATGCGCACGGTTCGGCGCTCGGAGTACCAAGTGACGGCACCGCCGGCCGCGAGGACCGGCAACGTCACCATCGCAAAACCCTGGATCAGGGCCGCGTACCAGACCTTCAAACCTTGGGGTGCAAAGAGGCCGGCGCCGGTCAGCGCGGCGACGATCCCCACCTCGATGCCGATGACCACTTTGGGTCCGAGCACGCTTTTCATCCGCTTCCCTCCCTCCGGACGATCCGTTTCGAATCTCGTTACACACTGTAACGAAATCCGAACACAGGGCGCAAGAGCCGCCGAGCGCGCCAATCCCGCATAGGATTCCGGGCACATGACGGCAGCCGCCGCCGCGAAGCCGAAACGAACCGAAGAACGAACGTCGCGACCGTCCTCCGAGCGGAGGCGAAAGGAGCTCGTCGAGCACGCGGCGCGGATCCTGAACGAACGCGGCATCGAAGAGCTGCACGTCACCGCGCTCGCGCAGAGCGCGGGTGTCTCACGGCCGCTCGTCTATCGGGTGTTTCCGACGCGCGAGGCGCTGTTTCGAGCCGTCCTCGAGGACTTCGCCGCCGACGTCGGTGTGCGCTTTCACGCGGCGCTGGTGCGGGCGCTGCCGGGCACCCTCGAGTCGCTCACGCGCGCCTTCATCGAAGCGAGCTGTGACGCGATCGAAGCGAAGGGCGCGGGGCCGTGGGCCCTCATCGATCCACGCGGGGTCACGCCCGAGCTTGCGCGCATCTCGACCGAGATCTTCTCGCGCATGCTCGACCCTTGGCGCGACAAGCTCGCGGAGTTCACCGGTGACTCGAAGCGCCGAGCCGCGAACCACCTCGGCATCATCGTGGCGGCCGGTCGCGCGGCGCTCGCGGGCTGGCTCGACGGCGCGATCTCGCGCGCCGAAGCCGTGGCCGATGCGACCAACGCGGTCGCTGGATTGATGAACGCATTCGCAGCGGCGGCCGCTGCGCCGGAACGCAAGGCGGAGCCAGCGCCGGCGAAGCCAGCGCCGGCGAAGCCGAAGCCGAAGCAGAAGCCGACGAAGCCGCCCCCGCGGGCACGGTCACGTCGCGCCGCGCGTTGAATGCCTGCGGTGGCGCTTGCGCCGCGCAGAAACGTCGGAGAGGGTGCACGGTCGTGCTCCGCCGTTCTTTGCTCTGGATCGCTCCGTTCCTGTGCTCGCTCGGGGCGTGTGTCGTCGAGCTCGATCCCCCGAACGAGGGCGGCTCTGAAGTCGGCGGATATGCAGGTTCAATGAACCAAGGCACCGGCGGCGGTGAATCGCCGGGGGGCTTTGGCGAAGGTGGATTCGGCGGTGTCGGTGGCAGCGGCGGAAGCGGGTTGATGGGCGACCCGTGCGAGGTGAACGGCGAGCTCGGCGTCTGCGCCGACGTGAGCGAATGCACCCTCGAAGGGTGGGCGCCCACGCCGGGGTTTTGCCCGGGGCCGGCCAATATCCAATGTTGCGCGCCGATCCCTCGCGGCGAATGCAATCCCGACGCGGCGCCGTTTCCCAACGCCGAGATCGAAGAAGCACCGGGCACCGGCGGCTGCCCCGCGGGCATGCTCCGCATCGAAGACTTCTGCATCGATCGCTTCGAAGCATTCCTCGTCACGTATCCCGACGACGGGCCGGTCTCGCCGTTCTTCAACCCCGGCGACGCACCGGTGACCGCGAAGAGCGCTGTCGGAGCCGTTCCTCAGGGGTACATCAACCAATGGCAGGCCGGAGACGCGTGCCTCAACGCGGGCAAGCGACTGTGCGCCGACGACGAGTGGCTGCGCGCTTGCGGCGGACCTTCGGCATACACGTATCCGTACGGCGATCAGCTCGTGCTCGGCACCTGCAACGACCATCGCGACCAGCACCCGGCCATCGAATACTTCATGACCAGTGACGACTGGATCTGGTCGGAGCTGGGTCATCCGTGTTTGAACCAGCTTCCCGAATCGCTCGCAACGACCGGCGCGTTCGCCGACTGCGAGACCGAAGAGGGAGCGTTCGACATGATGGGAAACCTCCACGAATGGACCGATGACCCCGCAGGCACCTTCCGAGGTGGCTTCTACGTCGACACGTCGCTGAATGGACCGGGCTGTCTCTATGCGACGACGGCGCACGACGTCTCGCATTGGGACTATTCGACCGGCTTTCGCTGCTGCGCGGATCCGTGAGCTTCACACCTTCCAATTTCGCCTTCGCCGTCTGCACGCCCGGCTCGGAGCCGCTTCTCAAGCGCGAGCTGCAGATCAACGCGCCCTCCCTTCGTCTCGCGTTCTCGAAGCCTGGATTCGTCACGTTCAAATCGAGCGCGCCGCTCGAGATCGGCGCGTCGTTGCCCAGCGTGTTCGCGCGCGTCTCCGGTGTCTCGTTCGGCCGCGCCGAGGATCGATCCGCCGTCGCAGCGTTCGTGAAGCACCTCGCGTCGCACACCGGACGCGCGCCGGCCATCGCCGTGTTTGCTCGATCGGCGGGCTCGTTTTCGGAGATCTCGGCCGAGGCATCGAGCGCGGTCGCGCGCTGGAAAAGCGAGCTCGCAGGCATCGAAGGCGCGAAGCCCGAGGCCATCGCGGCAGGTGATCTGGTGCTCGACATCGCGGTCGATCCGGCCGAGGGCGCGTGGATGGGCGTGCACCTTCAACCCAAAGGCCGCGCCGCGTTCGAGGGCGGTCTCGTGCCCGTCGAGCTTCATCCCGAAGCGCCGTCCCGCGCTTATCTGAAGCTCGAGGAGGCGGTGCGCCTGTTCCAGTTGCCGCTTCGCAAAGGAGAGCGCGCGCTCGAGCTCGGCAGCGCACCGGGGGGTGCATCGCTCGCGCTGCTCGAGCGGGGCCTCGCGGTTACCGGGGTCGACCCCGGCGAAATGGCGCCCAATGTTCTGTCGAAGCCGGGCTTCATCCATCAGCGCATCCCGGCCGGTGCCCTCAAGCGCTCCGAGCTACCGAAGCCGCTTCATTGGATCGTCCTCGACATGAACCTCGCGCCGCCGGTCTCGCTTCGGTACCTCGAGCGTTGCGTCGGTCCATCGAAGTCGACGCTGCGCGGGTGTGTCCTCACGCTGAAGCTCAACGAAGCTTCGATGGTCGCCGAGATCCCGAGCTACCTCGCGAAGGTGACCGCGATGGGCTTTCGCGACGTGCGCGCGACGCACCTGCCGAGCAATGGGCAGGAGATTTGCGTCGTCGGAAAGATACGGGACTGACGGAGCAGGTCGCACCATTAGGTGTGTTCACGCGCGAAAATCGTGAGGTAAACGCGGCATCTACCACCAATGCCGTCTCGCTAGTAGAAGTTCTGATTCGACCAAGTCTCGCCATTGGTCGCAAATCCACACGCGACCTTCGAATATCCCTGGTTCGACATATTGATGTAGTGGCCGTGCTCGCTGTACGGCTCACCGGGCCCTTCGTCCCACATCCCTTGGAGGCAGCCGCCGATGATGTCCTCCGCGGAGCCCCAATTGGGACACGTGTTCTGCGCGCCCTCGCCACACGCACCGAAACCGGCGTGCGGCGAGCCGGACGCTTGGTCGCTCGCGGCCTGCTCGTCGGTGCACGACTCGGCGTCGGTCCACCGCGCGAGCGGCGGCAAACACTGACACTCCCAGCGAAGCTGGTTGATGCGGTCGACGCAATCCTGGTGAGGATCGCCGGTCGACGCGAGCGGCTCGGGCGCACACCCAGGAAGCGGTGCCGCGAGCGGTCCCCCGTCGCAGCCCGAAGGCCCGGCGCCCCCGGCCGACACGCTACCTCCGGCGTCGCCTCCGCCCTCGGAATCCGCTCCACCCGAGCCGTCGTCCGAGCAGCCGAGCAGCGTGGTCGTTGCAACGAGCAGCACGACAAGACGTGTCATGACCGCGAGCCTATCGACTTCTCACGCGAGCTTCGACCTCGAGACGCGTGTTGCGCGCAACCATCCGGCGATGCTGTCACCAATGTCATGCCGAAGGCACCGTGACCTGCATCGCGAGCGAAAGATTCGGCTCGCATTGCGATCGGTACGGGCCTTGCGATGCGCGCTGGACCGACCTTCCGGAGGGGAGATGCCCATCGTGTACATCCAACGTTCTTCCAAGCTCGCATTGCTCATTGCCCTGTTCGCAGCTGGATGCGGCAGCACCACCACCGACGGACCCGGCGGCGGCGGAAACGGCGGCGACGCCGAGGGAGGACAAGGCGGCACAGCCGAAGGCGGCTCTGCCGAAGGAGGCACCGGCGAAGGCGGAGCCACGAACGACTTCTTGGTTCGAGGCGTCGGCATTCGCGAGATGACCGCCACCACCTACAACGAAGAAATCCTCCCCGCCCCCGACGCCCACGCCGTCGTCTCCCTGCGGCGCTACGAAGGCGAAGACGCGTCCGCCCCCCTCGTCACCGAGATCGACATCCCATTTACCGGATTCCCCGTTCCATTCGAGATTGACGGTGATCCGGTCGCCGCCTTCGGCGACTCCGACACCCTCCTCCTCCGAATCGAGATCTTCAATCACGCCGGCACCGACGCCACCATCGGCGACCTCGTCAGCGAGCACAGCAACGAAATCCAATCCGCCGGCACCGAAGTAGAAATCCTGGTCGGCGGCCTAGAGTCCTGCGACGCCCCCAACGCCGGCGGCTATTGCGTCGACCCCTGACTCCATCATTAGGACGGACCGCAGCAAGCCCCCGGTTCGTCGAAGCGAGCGGCGTGAAGGGGTGTCGTCGAAAGGCGAACGAAGCAAGGCGTACCGGCGACGGGTAATGGGTGCCCCATAGGGCCCGAGCACTGTCTGAGCGTAGCGAGGCGAGCAACGCCCTGCGGCAAGCCCACCTGGTTCGTCGAAGCGAGCGGTGGTTAATGGGGGCCCCGTAGGCCCGAGCACTGTCTGAGCGTAGCGAGGCGAGCAACGCGAGCCTCGCGAGAGCGAGTTGCGCAGGGCCCGGAGGGGCACCCATTAACCACCGCGAGCGAAGCGTCTTGACTCTTGGCGCACATACCCGTCTCCTGAGACGCTGTGCCGACCTACATCGAAGCCACGATTTCGCTCCACGTCGACGATGCGCCCGAAATGTTCGTCGCCCACGTCGACGGGACCGAGTCGCTCGGTAGGCCTTACAGCTTCGTCGTCGACGTCCTGACCGACGCCGACGTCACGTTCGATCCTCGCAGCGTCATCGCCGAGCGCGCGACCCTCACCTTCCATCGCCATCCCGGCGAAGGCCCGGTCACGGAGCTGCGAACCATCTCCGGCGTCATCACCGAAGTCGTCGAAGGGCTGAGCGGCGGCACGGAGGTCAAATCGTACACGCTCAAAATCGAGCCTCCGGTGGCGGTGCTCGCGCAAATCCACGGACAGGAGATTTTCGTCGGCGCGCCGATCCCCGACGTCATCGTCGAGAAGCTCACGCAGGGCGACATCGATCTGCCGCATACGATGCGGGTCCTCGCGCCGGCCGCTTACGTCGATTCGACCGATACCGAGCTGTGGACGGACGCGCCGGCGACTGGCTTCCCCGGGGAACCGCGCCTCGTCACCCAATACAAAGAGACGGATCTCTCCTTCTTGATGCGCCTCGCCGAGCACGTCGGACTCGCGATGTTCTTCGAGCCGGGCGACGAAGGTGACGTCGCCGTCTTTACCGATCACAACGGTGGGTTCACCGCGGCGGAGGACGCGATAGCGTTCCACGGCGACGGAAGCGGCCACGGGATCCTCTCCCTGCGCCGACGTACGCGGTGGGTACCGACGACGGTCTTCGTCGCGGACTACAACTACCGAGCACCCACGCAGACGCTCCGCGACACCGAAGGCGCGATGGTGTTCGACGTCCTCGGTGCACGGTCGGACCTCGCACAGAACTGGCCGGGGATTTCGGTCGAGTTCGCACCCAACGTGAAGAACGACAAGGAGGCGCAGCTCATCGCGAAGGTGCGCGCCGAGGAGCTCGCGTCGTCGTGCGACCGCTACGAGGGCTCTGGCCAGGTGCCGGCGATTGCGGCGGGTTTGAAGTTCAAGATCTCGGGGCACGCCACGGTGCCCGACACGCAGGAGCTCGTCGCTGTCGAGGTCAAGCACACCTATACGGCCCCGCCCGCGCTGCGCATCAACGGCGGCACAGAAACACCGCAATACAGCAGCACCTTCGAGGCCGTGCCCGTCCGCACCGGCAACGAGGCCTTCACCGTTCGCGCGCAGCGGCGGACGCCCAAGCCGCGCATCCACGGCTTCGTGAACGGCGTCGTCGTCGCGCCGGACGACGGCCTCTCGGCGCAGTACCAGCACCTCGACGGCGTCGGTCGTTACCTCGTGAAGATGCATTTCGCCCAAGGCGACATGCCCACCATGCCTCGCATCCGCCTCGCCCAAGCGCACGCCGGACCGAACTACGGAATCCATTTCCCGCTTCGACCCGGCACCGAGGTGTTGATCGCGTTCTGCGACGGGGACCCGGATAGACCGCACATTTTGGCGGCGATCCCCAACGCGATCACGCAGTCCCCCGTCGTCGCGACCTCCCAAGAAGGTGCGCCGATCGATCCGAACCGCATCCTCACACGCTCCGGCATTCTGATCGAGCTGAGCGACGGCGATCCGCCCGCCACGTCCTAGTCGCATGCCGCTCTCGATCGAACCGCATCCGATCGGCCTGGTCGATGTCGCAGGCCGCACGTGGCGTCACCGCGGCCGCATGTTGGTCACGGCGATCGTCAAAGGGACGTTCGCCATCCATGCCGACGGTGTGATGACGCCGTCGAAGCCCGCGCGCATCACCGCCGAAGAGCGCCATTTTCGCGGTAGCCCCGTCGCGAGCCTCCTCCGCGCGAGCGATCTCGCGCTCCACGTCCCGAACCCCGAGATCGTCCTCATGGGATCGGCGTACGCGGCACCGGGGACGCGCGCGCAAGCAACGACGGTGCGCTTCGCCGTGCAGCGCGACGCCGCGATGTTGGTGAGCAAGCGCCTCGAGATCGTCGGCGAACGACGCGGGCGACCGGGATCGGCTCCGTCGGATCCGATGCCCTTCGACCGAATGCCGATCCAATACGAGCGCGCGCTCGGCGGCATCACCAGCCGGGAGAATCCGGTCGGCGTCGGCCTCGGCGCGGAGCTCGACGGTTTCGTCACGTTCCCCAACGTGAATCTGCCGTCGACGGGCGGTGTCGCGCCCGCGGGCTTCGGTCCGATCCCCAGCGCGTGGCCGGTGAGGCAACACCGTCGAGGCAGCCTCCCGTGGGCTGCGGCCAATACACATTCACACGTCGAAGTGCCGGACGATTTCGATCTGGCCTATTTCCAAACGGCACCTCTGGATCAGCGTGTCGCGGGCTTCGCGGGCGGTGAGCTCCTCGTCATCGTCAACATGCACCCTCAGCTCGCTGCCATTCGCACCTACCTGCCGAGGAGCCGGGGCGTCGCAATGCTCCAGGCCCCGAGCGGCGAGCGAATGCACGTGCCACTGCGGATCGACACCATTCACGTCGAGCCCGACGCGCTGCGCGCAGAGATCGTATTTCGCGGGGCGCTGGCGTTGGATGCTCGTCACCTCGACAAGAGCCTTTTGCTCGCGGGCGCGCTCGAGCAGCCCGATGAGCCATTCGTCTTTCCCGATTTCGGTCTGTCCTCCCACATCGAGCCGCCCCCACCCGCCGTGCGAGGTGCGGTGCACGGCGGCGCCGGCGGAGGACACTCGAGCACCGTGGTCATCGAGCCCACGGCACCACCGAAGGACGGCGGAACGATGGTCATCGAAGGGGAAGTGGCGCCGAAATCATTGCCGTTCGCGCAGCGAAGGCGACGATCGAGCGGCTCGGTTCCCGCCGTCCGAACAAAGGCGGGGACACCGTGGGCCACACAGCGATCCGCGCCGGTCAAACCGGCGTCGAGCCCATTCAATCGCACCGTGCTCGTCGAGCCTCCGTCGATTTCGACACCAGCTCCTTCGCCAACGGCGGAGCCGGCTACCGACGGCGCAAGACAAGACGCTCCGCCGCCGGTACCCGGGCCGAGCCCGCCGCCGTCCAATCGAAAAGCATCACCGTGGCGCGAGGATCCCGTTCTCGACGCGCCGCAAAACAATAGCGACGCTGCGTCCCCACCCAGGGCGGCGCCCGTCGCGGCTCCCGCGCCGGCCCCGGCTCGCGCGAATTTCAAAGCCGGCGTGCTAAAGAAATTCAAACGCTGACCGCCGATTCCCTTACTATGTCTTAATGGCGCCCCCTGGGAAGAAGCACCTCCTCCTGCACGTCCCCGATCATCAACCGCTGTCGAGCGGATCGGGTGACGGGACGGAGTCGTATTCGACGTTCCTCCGGCTCGGCACGCCGGATCCGAATCCGCCGTTCAAAGCGCTGCTCGAAGAGATCGTCGGCGACGGCTTCATCGACGACGATCGCGAGCGCGGAACCAACGACGTCGCGGGCACACAAGCGACGATCGAAGGCGCGGGCGGCGCAGCGGGCATGGGCCACAAGCTGACGAAAGCGCAGCGCGAAGCCGAAACGGCGCGTTTTCTCGGCAAAGGCGGCTGGCACGATCACACGCAGGGCAACCGCGTCTCGACGACCCAGGGCGACAAGATCGAGATCGTCCGAGGCAACTTCAAGATGGTCGTCCTCGGCCGGCAGGACGAGCTGAAGAACGCCCACTCGGTGGACTCGTCGGGCGGCCTCAAACAAGAGGCCGACATCTCGCCCGGTAGCATTACCGAGATTCGTTGGGTCCAAGACCCTTATTCGGGGACGTGGCGCGTCACCGAGATGACCGAAAAGGGCGACGTCCACGAGATTTATCACGGTAACAAGAAAGAGGAGTTCTACGGCAACTCCGTCGAATCGATCATCGGCTCCGCGACGGAAGCGGACAATCCCGACTCCGGCCTCGTCCCGAAGACGAAGAAGACGAACCCGACGATCACCGAGCGGACATGGGCGGCGAGCATTCATTCGTATACCGGCTCGTCCGACAAATACGTCCCGACGATTTACGAAGAGACGTACGCGACGAACATCGAAGAAAAGACGTTCGCCAATACCGTCAAAGAAGAGACGCGCGCCACGACGATCGAGAGCCGCACGAAGGGGCGGGCGACCATCAAGGACTACGTGGGCGAGGCGAGTGAGAAGGTCGTTCGAGTCGAGGAAGAGGTCTATGCCGACCACCACCAGTCGATGACGGTGGCGAACAACCAAATCGATCTCCAATTCCTCGGGGCGCACACGGGCGTTCTCATCGCCGGCGTCATGACCGACATCGAGATATCGACGTTGCGCGTGGAGGTGAAGGCCGGCCTCGCCTTCCTCGAGATCGAAGCGGGCGCGCTCTACACCGAAGTCTTCATCGGCGTGAAGGCCGAGTTCAGCCTCGCCAAAAAGGCGAAGTTCGAGAGCGCGACTTACACGACCGCCCTCGCCAGCCAAAACATCGTGGCGACGGACACGAAGCTCACGGTCATGAAGAAGACGCTCGCCGCCGCGTGGTCCGCGACGACGTTCAAAGCGAGCATCGGCCTCGGCGCCGATTGAAGAAGGCCGGCCTCCGACCATGATCGTCAAGAACCTGACCCCGTTCGCCTTCGCGACGAAGGTGGTGTCGCGGAAGCCTCCGCGGCCCGAGATGATGCTCGTCGTCAAAGCGGTGTTCGAGCTGCGCCCCGACGCACCGCTCACGCCGCTCGATCGAGCCGACAGCGTCCCGACCGGCGACGTGATGACGGAGGACGACGACGATCGCATCGGAGAGTGCCTCCTGCCGAACGACTTCGCCGACTTCAAAACGAACGCCGAAGTTTTGGTGAAGGCGACGTTCCACGCACCGCGAAAGAGGCCGGTTCGAGAGGCTGAATGTGCGGTCTCGGTCGGCCGATGGCGAAAGGTCCTTCGGGTCGTCGGGCCGCGCGTTTGGGTCGATGATGCGCTCGGATCACAACCGACGGAGCCGGTGCCCTTCACCGAGCTGCCGATCCGCTGGGCGAATGCGTACGGCGGCGTGGGCTTTCCCACGAACCCCGTCGGCAAAGGTCATTCGACGAAAGAGCTGCCTCAAATCGAATTGCCAAATGCGCCGGTTCGGTCGCGCGCCGCGAGCAACGTCGCGGCGTCGTTCGGACCGATCAATCGACGCTGGCCACAGCGAGCCACGATGGTCGGCACGCGGTACGGCAAAGATTGGGAGGCGACGCGCGCGCCCTTCGGCTCGGAAGACTTCCAATGGGCGTACCACCAGGCAGCGCCGTCGGATCAATGGCTCGACGGCTACCTCCGCGGCGACGAGACGATCACGTTCGACAACCTGCATCCGGATTCGTCGTCGTTCTCGGTGACGCTGCCGCGGCTTCGCGTCCGCGCGTTCGGGCGATCGCGCTCGGGTGCCTCGCGCGTGTTGCCGATGGTGCTCGATACGGTGGTCGCGGACGTCGAAAAGGGCAGGCTCGCCCTCGTTTGGCGCGGTCACATGCCCTCAGCGGACCTGGATCTGCGCGACGTGCGCAGCCTGCTGATCGCGAGCGAGACGCTCGGCTCTGCCCGACTCGAACAGGAGTACTTCGCCATGTTGGACGCGTTCGAGGCCGATCCGATCGGCCTCGAGGCTGCGCGGGCCGAGATGATGGCGGAGATGATGGAAGGGATCCCGGCTCCGCCCGCGAGTGCGCCTGCGAGCCCGAACGATCCCGTCAGCAAAGCGGTCGCGGCGAAGGTCGACGGCGCGGATATCCTCAAGCAACACATCGCCGCGGGCATGGCGAGCGTCGTCGCCGCGCAAACGGGCGGAACCGAGGCGATGGCCGAGCTCGAGAAGTCGATCGCCGTCGCGAGCGCTTCCGACGATGACGAGCCGCCGGTGCCGGTGACGTCGAAGCCCGGCGCATTGCCTTCGACCGGCCTCCGCCGGCGCGTGCGCGGCATCATGGCCGACATCGAGCGAGCGCGGGCGAACCTCGCGGGCAAGCCGATCCCGGAGGAGCAGCAGCGCGAGCTCGAGAGACTCCTGAAGCTGCCGCACGATCCGACGTTGCCGCAGCTCGACCCTGAATATTCGGTTCCGGAGCCGCTCACGACCGATCAACCGGGCCCCGGCGCGAACCTCATCGATCACGATCTCACCGGTCGTGACTTGAGCGGCCTCGATCTCTCGGGCGCGCGGCTCGACGGCGCCGTCCTCACGCGCGCGAACCTCACCGGAACGAAGCTGCGCGGGGCGAGCCTACGCGGCGCGGTGTTGTTCAAGGCGGACGCGACAGGCGCAGACTTCGAGGGTGCGGATCTGACGCGCGCGAACCTCGCGAAGCTCGTCGCGCGGCGCGCGAGCTTCCGGCGAGCGAACCTCGAGCTCGCGTTCCTCGAGGACGCGGTTTTGGCCGAAGCGATCCTCGAGGAGGCACGCTTCGAATGGACCGCCGTCGCGCGCGCCGACCTCTCTCGCGCCCGCGCGAAGAACGTGCGCATGTACCGAGCGGATCTCGCCGAGGCGACGCTGAAGGGCGCGGACTTTTCAGGCGGGTCACTGCGCGCGTCGGTGCTGTCGCGTTGCGACGCCGAAGGTGTCGACTGGAGCGGAACGGAGATACGCGCCGTGTCGGCGGAGGGCATCAGGCTGAAGGGCGCAAGGCTCGTGCGCGCACACGGCGAGCGCGCGTTCTTCGCGGAGGCGAACCTCGACGAGGCGGATCTTTCGCTCGCGGTCTTGCCGCATTGCCACCTCGTCGACGCGCAGATCCGCAGCGCCGAGCTGTACGGCGCAGATCTTCGCTACGGACGGCTCGACCGCGCCGATCTGTCGAGCTCGCGCGTCGACATGGCGAACCTCTTCTCCGCCGATCTGCGAGCGGTCACCGTCGACAGGACGAAGTTCACCGGCTCCAACTTGTACGACGCGAAGCTCATCGGCGCCGCGGGTGAGGGCGTCGACTTCTCCGGCGCGAACCTCGAGCGTTGCGTGTACACGAAGCGCTCGGTGGAGGCAGGAACGTGAAAGCACAAGACGTCGTCGACGCCGCGGCGCGCGGCACGAGCCTCGCGGGCGCACAGCTCGCCGGCCTCTCGCTGCGCGATCGAGATCTGTCGAAGCTCGTCGCCCCGGGCGCGAGCTTCTTCGGCTGCAACTTCGACGGGGCGAAGCTCCGGGGCGCGAACCTCGCGGGCGCAACGTTCAGCAGCTGCTCCGGCATCGGCGCAGACGCCTCGGGCGTCGACCTGTCGCGCACGAAAATTCGCGCGTCGGCGTTCACCCGTGCAGATCTCTCCGGCGCGAAGCTCGACGAGGTGGAGATGCACCGCGTCGACTTCACCGGGGCGAAGCTCCAATCGGCTTCGCTCCGTGGCGCGGTGGGTATCCAAGTCCGCTGGGAAAAGGCCGATCTGCGCGGCGCGGATCTCACCCTCGCGCGCCTCCCACGCTGCGGCTTCGAGGAAGCGAGCCTCGCAGAGGCCACGCTCGTCGACGTCGTGCTCTCGGAGGGCCAACACGCCGGTGCTTCGTTCACGGGCGCGCGCCTCGAGAAGGTCGTGTTCGCGAGCTCGGATCTTCAGCGCGCCGATTTCACCGGCGCAGAGGCGCAGACGCTCGTGTTCATCGCCGCGGATCTGCGCGGTGCTCGCTTTCCGTCGGCGCTCAAGCGCTGCGTGTTCGATCAGGCGCGCCTGTCCGATCGCGACGAGCCGCGGAGCCAGAAGCCTCCGTGGGATCCCGAGCTCGTCGCGCGGCCGGCGATCACGCTCACGTTCGAGAACGTGGACCTGAGCGGCACGATGTTGCGCGGCCTCAGTCTCCGCGATGCGAACTTCCGTGGCGCAAACCTCGAGATGGCGTCGTTCGAGGGCTCCGACCTCGAGGGCGCAGACTTCACCGGGGCGAAGCTCAAAATGACGGATTTTTCGGAGGCGCGGATGCGCGGCATCGATCTGTCGGGCCAGCACTTCGAGATGGTCCTGGCCAAGAAGGCGGACCTTCGCGGCGCTCGCCTCGTCGGCGCGCGGCTCGATCGATCGCTCTTCGACGAGGCCGATCTCGGCAACGCGAATCTCTCGCGCGCGTTCCTCCACGGCGCTCATCTCACCGGCACGAAGCTCGACGGTGTTCAGCTCGACGGTGCGACGCTCCACTCGGTCGATCTCGAAGACGTCGATCTCGCCGGCCTTGCGCTCGCTGGACGGAAGCTTCGCTACTGCTCGTTCAAAGGGCTCGACCTCACCGCGCGCGATTTCTCCGGGTGTGATCTGACGGGGGCGGACTTCACCGACGCCGATCTCTCGCGCGCGAAGCTCACCGGCGCGACGATCCGCCAGGCGAACTTCAAGGGCGCGAAGCTCCGGCTCGCCGATCTGTCGCGCGCGGACGGCAAGGCCGCGTTCTTTGGAGATGCGACGCTCGAAGGCGCAAACGCGACACGCGCGCGGCTTCGTTACGCGACGTTCACCAAGGCCAATGCGTCGGTCGCGAATTTCTCCGGCAGCGACGTGCGCGAGAGCCTGTGGGTCGAGGCTCAAGCATCGAAGGCGACGTTCGTCGGGGCGCAGCTGATTTGGGCGGACCTGTCCAAGGCCGATCTGACGTCGGCGGATCTGTCGCAGGCCGACCTGACGAACGCGAACGTGCACGAGCTTCGCGACGACGGCGCCGTCTATACGGGCGCGAAAACCACCGGCCTGCGCAAGACCGATCCGGGTCGCGCGAAAGCGGAGGCTTGGCGACCACCTGCGCGAACCCGTTCGGGGCGGAGCGAGAGCGCGCGAGACGATTCGAGACAAGAGGAGCGAGAGTGATGTCGAAGCGAACCGAGAAGGAGCACGCAGGCCTGGAGACAGGCGGGCCGATGGGCGGCGCGATGCCGGCGATCGGCGAAGGCACATGGCTGCGTCCCGCGCAGGTCGTCGCCACGACCGCCGACAGCGTGCGGGTGACGACAGCGGACGGTCGCATCGTGTCGGCGAGGCTCGCGCTCGCGCTTCCGTACGAGCCGGCGATCGGCGACGAGCTCCTGCTGCTCGGCGACGCATCCAGCGCATATGTCGTCGGCGTCCTTCGCGGCTCGGGCCAGACGCGCCTCGCCCTCGAGGGCGACGTCGCGCTCTCCGCGAGCGGCAGGCTCGAGCTCCGCGGCGGCACCGGCGTCGCGATCGACGCCCCGGAGGTGCAGGTTCGCGCGACTCGCGTCGGCATCCTCGCGTCGCGCATGACCGAGATTTACGACACCGTCCGCACGACGGTCCGTGAGCTCCTCAGCGTGCGCGCGGCCGAGCAGCGGACGCTCGTCGACGGCACGAGCCACCTGCAAGCGAAGAACGCGCGGGTCCTCTCGGAGGCCAAAGTGACCATCAACGGCAAAGAGATCTTCCTCGGCTGACATGCTGCCCGCATCCAACCGTGGCGTGGGAATGTCGCTCGGCTTTCCCGACGTGTGTTTGACGCCCTCTCCCGCCGGGCCCGTCCCGGTGCCTTACCCGAACATCGCGATGAACGCGCAAGCCGCGCCGTTCGCCGCATCGGTGAAGGTCAACATGATGAACGCGCTCAACCTCGCGAGCCAGATCCCGCTCACGAGCGGCGACGAAGCCGGCAGCGCGCACCCCAGCGTCAAAGGCCCTCAGCGTTACTCGATGGGCAGCCCCAACGTGTTCGTCGAAGGCATGCCCGGTATCACGCTCGCGAGCCTCACTTCGCACAACAACATGAACTGCCCCGTCGGCGCGGTGATCGTTCCGAGCGCCGTCAACGTGATGTTCTCGCGGGTGGCCGACGATCACGGCCCTGCGTGCTCGTCCGATCCGAGGTGCACGCGCGGGCTCGATCTCGCGGGCCTCGTCGAGCTGGGTGACGCGGCACGCGGTGAGACGGTCGCGAGCGTGATGCTCGACGGCGACGCAGGCACGATTCGAATCGCGACGTTTTCGCTCGGCGCCGGCGCGGAGATCTACACGGCGATCGAATCGCTCGTCACGCGCGGCGCGCGTTCGCTCTCGATCGATCTGCGCGGCGTCCGAGGCGGCGCGCTCGAAGGCGCCATCGACGCGGCGGGCCACCTCTTGCCCGAAGGTGCGGTCGTGGTGGTCGAAATCGAAGCCGACGGTGACGAGACCGAACATCGAAGTGAAGGCGGCGGCTTCGTCGACGTTGTCGTCGAGGTGCTCGTCGACGAGATCACCGCGTCCGCCGCGGAGGTCTTCGCGGGCGCGCTCCAAGCAAACGGCCGCGCTCGCATCCTCGGCACGAGGACGTTCGGCAAAGGCGTCACCCACCGCGTGGCGGTCGGTGCGCTCGGCGGAAGCGTAAGTGCGCGAATGTCGACACTGCGCCTTTCGAACGGCGATCTTCTCGATGGATTGGGCATATCGCCGGATGATTGAGCAGTAGCGGCGGGCGTCGAACTTCCGACGGCGCGCGGCACGCGGATTTCCCGCGGCCAATTACACACGATCGACCTGGCGCGTATCGATTCCTTCTTGAACGCGCCAAAGTCGACTCCACATCGTTTCGCATCGACGACGGCCCGTATTTGCGGGTGCTCGATCGGAGCGGGTCATGGAGATCGTCAGGTTCTTGCTCGAATGGGCCAATGTGCCCTTCGTCGGGGCGATCGCTGTCGCGTTCGTGTTCGCCCTCCTGCAGGTGACTGGACTGCTCGGGCTCGTCGCGGGCGGGGACCACGACGGCGATGCCGACGGAGGTGATGCCGACGGTGATGCGGATGCAGATGCCGACGGTGATGCGGACACCGATGCGGATCAACCCGCCGGTTTCGGCGCCGATCTCGGCGTCGGCAAGCTGCCGATCTCCATTGTGTGGCAGACGTACGCAGCGACGTTCGGTCTGTCCGGCGTCGCGACCAACGCCGCTTTCGCCGGCGCCTTTGGTCATTTGTCGGCCACTGCGCTCCTCATTTCGGTACCTATCGCCGGTCTCGCCGGCTACTTCGTGACCCGCGCTCTCAGCCGGGTGCTGTCGCGCGTGGTCGCCAATCCACGGCACGACGCCACCTCCCGCGCCGAATTGATCGGTCACGCGGGGATAACGTCGACGCGCGTCACGACCGAATACGGCGAGGTCCGACTCCTCGACAAGAGCGGACACCCACTACGACTCGTTTGCAGAACCCGCGACGGCGCGCCGATCGCCGAAGGTCGCGAGGTCGTCTTCGTCGAATACGACCGACAGCAGGATCGGCTCTACGTCGAAGCCATCGACGATTGAGGATTTCTCGTATCGAGGGCGCGACGCGTCTCGGGCAGTCGCGCCTATTTACCATTGTCCGGTGAATACCATTCACCGATACCGAGGAATTGGAGAAGGGGTCATGAATACCGAATCGTTCCATCCGCAGCTGTTGCTCCTCGCGGGCGGCGTGGGGCTGGTGCTGTTCTTCCTCCTCGTGTTCGCGACGATGATGTCGCGATTCTACCGGCGATGCGGCGCCGACGAGGCGCTGGTACGCACCGGCGCGGGCGGCACGGAGGTCAAAATCGGCGGCGGTATCCTCGTCATGCCCGTGCTGCACCAATTGATGCGCGTGTCATTGCGATCGTTGCGTCTGTCGGTCGAGCGGTCCGGAAAAAACGCGCTCGTCACCCACGACAAGATCAAGGCGAACGTCGCGACCGAGCTTTATTTGAAGGTCGAGCCCGTGAAGGAGGACGTGCTCGCGGCCGCCCGCTCGTTCGGCGAGCGCAACCTCGACGAGCACGCGATCAGCGAGCTCATCGACGGCAAGCTCACGGACGCCCTGCGCTCCGTAGCGGCCAATCAGACCTTCATGGATCTCCACAGTAAGCGCAAAGAGTTCGCCGAGCATATCCATTGTGCGCTCGCCGAAGAGCTGAAGAAGAACGGCCTGATGTTGGAGAACGTCTCCATCACGGCGCTCGCGATGGTGCCCGTGAAAGACCTCGACCACAGCGACGTATTCGACGCCGAGGGTCTACGCGCCATCACCGAAAGTGTGCAGACGAACCTCGAGAAGACGAACAAGATCCAGCGAGAGAAGGAGAACGAGATCAAGAATCAGAACGTCCTCGCCCGCACCCGAGCCCTCGAGCTCGATCAGGCGCAGGCAATGGCCGAGGCCGATCAGGCGCGAAAGGTGGCGGAGTACCAAGCGACCCAGAAGGCCGAGACGGCGATGGTCGTCTATCGCCAGCAACAAGCGCAGGAGCTCGCCGCCTACGAGAAGCAGCGCGCGACCGAGACGGCGCGCATCGAGCAGGAAAGGGCGATTGCGATCGCCGAGGCGGCGCGCGCAGGCGCCCAGCGCGAGGCGCAGATCGCCGCGGAGAAGGCTCAGCAGGCTGCGGAGATCGCGAAGCAGCGCGAGATCGAGACCGCCGAGGTGGAGAAGCGACAGACGATCGAGACCGCACACATCGCGCGGCAGATCGCCGTCACTCGAAGTGAGGAAGAGGCGGCGCGCGCCGACGCGATGAAGCTCCAGGCGGAGGCCGAGCGCAAAGAGGCAGAGCAGGCGATCGTCACCGTCGAGGCGACGGCTCGCGCAAACCGAGAACGGCATATCGCCGTCATCAAGGCCGAAGAAGCGGCGCAGGCGACGAAGATCGATGCGCAAGCGCGAACAGCGGTCGCAGAGCAGGAGGCGCTGGCCACGAAGTTGTTGGCGGAGGCGACGCTGCGCCGCGCGGAGGCGGAGGCCGAAGCCCGCCGCAAGCTCGTCGAGGCCGAGAACGCGGTGGGTACGAAGCTGCTCCTTCGCGACGTCATGCTGAAGGCGCTCGACGTGATGCCGTCGGTCACGCACGAGCTGATGACGCCCGCACAAGCCATCAAGGACGTGAAGGTATTGCAGCTGTCGGGCATGGGCTCGCAAGCCGGCGCCGACGGCTCGTCGACGACGTCGGGCCCGTTCGGTGTCGCCTCGCCGCTGCTGAAAACATTGCTCGAGGCCGGCGCGGTCTACCCGCTGTTGCGCGAGATGATGCAGTTCGCGAAGGTCGACGGGGACGCCCTCGCCGACAAGGCGCGCGCTCTGTTTCAAATGGTCCCGGAGGAGCTCAAGGGCGCGCTCGAGGACGACCCCGACATAACACGGAAGCTCGAAGAGCTCGCCCATCGCGCATCCGAGGCGAACGGGTCGTCCGGCGAGCACCACGCCGCTCACAGCTGAGAATTGCCATGGACCGACTGCAAAGAACCCCTCAGGGAGAGCTCGGCGCGATTCGGGATCAGCTCCGTGCGCTCGCCCGGAAAGACCCGGCCGACGCGCTCGCGGCTCTGGTCCTCGGCGCCGGGTGGTTGTTCTGGCGCGCCGAGCGGGGGAAAAATCCCGGACTGAAGAGCGCGTGGGACGCCATCGTATTCGTCTCGACCTGTCTGTCGGTCGGTTATCACAACGTGTTTGCGGTCACGCCGGCCGGCAAAGCCATTACGACGTTCGTGATGACCTATGGGCCGTCCCTGGCGGCCGCTGCGCTCGAGCCGACTGCGGCGGAGCGGGCCGACGAGGCAAAGGCGGCAGCTCGGGCTCAGGCTGCAATCGTGTCGCGGTTGGACGCGATTGTTGCGGCGTTGCGCAGGAACGAGATCCCTACGCGCTAGTTACCACCACCGCCAAATGAGTTAAGCTCGCGCCATGCGTGCTTCGCACCATGTTTCGATATTGACCGCTACCGTCGTCCTCGGCGCCTGCGTCGAAATCATCGACGACCCGACGCCCCAGGGCGGCGGTGGCGCGGGGGCGGGCGGCACCGCCAGTGCCACCGGGGGATCCGACCAGGGCGCGGGAGGCGTCGGCGGAGCCGGTGGATTCGGCGGACTTGGTGGCTCCGGCGGCTCCGAGCCTGGTGTTGTCGAAGGCTGCGAGAAGCTCGAGTGGGCGGGTGAGCCCATCGTCGTGCCCGCGTCGGGGTCCAGAGAGGTGCACCTCGTCAGGCTCGAAGATGGCCAGGTCGGGGTGGTGTACGTCGACAACACGCTGCAGGATCCGGGCGAGGTCGTCGCTTCGTTTACGATCGACGATCCATTCGGCGCTTGGCCACCTGCATTCAGCGCCCCTGTCGAGCATGTCGTCGACCAGTTCTACAACAATCCGGGATTGCTCAGCGCACGGCCCGACGGCACGGTGGCCATGTCGGGCGGGGCACACGCGCTCTTCACGCTCGGCCAGCCTGACCTGATGCGCCGTCTGGATGGGGGGGCGACACCACTCGTTGCGCCGACGCCCGATGGCGGCTTTTACGAGACGCACGCAAACTTCGATACGAATGAGCTGGAGATTGAGCATTACGCGACAATCGATCAGGCAGAAGGCAACCCGCTCGAGGCACTACCGGTCGACAGTGCATGTTTGACTGTCCGCGCAGCCCCTCATGGGGCGGACCTATTGGTAGCAGCCGCCTCGGCGTACTATTGCGACGACGGCGTCCACACGACGACGATCCTCCGCTTGAGCCCGAGTGGCTTCGTCACCACGGCCGCGTTCGACATACCCGCATGGGCGGTGAAGCAACGGCTGCTATCGCACAGCGGAGGCGGATACTGGTACGGCGTCGTCAGCGAGGACGGCACCCCGAGGCTCGTTGCCTATCCGCTCGACGCCGCAGGCACGCTCGCGGGAGATCCCTGGCTCGTCGAATCGGAAGACGAGCGATACGTTCGGGATCTCACCTCTTGGCGAGACGGAATTGCGTTCGCGTACAACGATTACATGTCGATGGGTGTCGCGGTGTTCGACGGCAAGAACAGGTCCTACGTGGACGTCCCGGATCCCGGCGTGTTCACCGGATCTCGAAACTACGCTCCGATGTTGAGCGGAGGCCC
This sequence comes from Polyangiaceae bacterium, assembly GCA_013361525.1. Lineage (GTDB taxonomy): Bacteria > Myxococcota_A > Polyangia > Polyangiales > Polyangiaceae > Xiheicaenibacterium. The sequence continues at coordinate 69,334 of JABFXY010000080.1, forward strand.
GGATGAGCGCTCGATTCTTCTCGCGTACGCATCGCTGGAAGGAATAAGGGTTCGTCGAGCCGATTGCGTCGCGGCGCGCTGACTGTCGCGGCAATCACGAGTCGTGAAGATTTCGTGAGCCGATCGAACCTCGAAGGTCGCACTGGCGAGGGCAACGTCTCGGTCCTCCGGGTTCCCAGGCCGATGATCTATCAAGCAAAGCCCTCGACAGCCTGCGTACATCTCGTGCTCGGGTCCGAGGGCTATCTCCGCCGGCTGCTCCGGAACCTACGCGTCAATGCAAAGGGCATCGTGCTGGCTTCGGCCATCACCGCGGGCTTTCCGTTGATATTCGGTTTGTTCGCGTTGGCCTTGGGCGGCCCGCTCACACTTTCGCTCGCGATCATCGGGTTCGGCGCGCTCGTTCTCGTCGCGCCGCTGGTCACGATCTCGGTCGTAAGCGTCGCCGTGAGAGCGGCGTCTCCGTCACCGCTCGAGGAGATGCTCCCCAAATCGCTCAAGTTCTATTTGCGCGAGGTCGAGGTCCTCGAGCGCAACGGGGAGGTGAAACGTGTCGATTACGATTGGTTCGTCGGCGCGAAGGTCGATGAAAACGAGATCGTCCTCGACCTCGCGCGGGACCGTGAGGTCCAGGTGCGAATCGAGCGGGCGGCGGTCGGCACCCGGGTCTTTCGCGCCATCGGAGTGTTGGTCCTGCACAGACGAGGGCTGCCGGTGCCGTCGGCGTGGCTAGCCTGATCCGCCACGCGCCTCGGGTTCGAGCTCCACAATTCCAGTGCAATCTCATCCTGTTAGCCGGCACCGCGCGCCCGTCCTCGGAACCCGCGATTGAGCCCGCGAGGTGGGAAGAAGTACGCTCCCGTCCCGTAGCAGCCCTCCGCGCGACGGATTCGCGCAGAACCAGGAGCAACGGATGAGTCAGGCGGTCTATCAGCCCGGGATGCAACCTTACGCCCAGCACGCAGGCGTCGATCTCACGCCCCCGGTTCGTAGCATCAGCAAGCCGCTGATCGTGCTCTTGGGCATCCGAGCGGCGACGCCCGTGTTCGGGTGGATCGTCTTCAGGATCTACAACGCGGTCTCACCCTTCCCGGGAAGGGACGCGCCCGGCGACGAGGTCAGGGCGGCGCTCGAGTCGCGTCGGACGCTCGACTCCGTGCTCACGGGCATCGACGGTCTGTTGACCCTCGTTGGAATCATCATGTTCTTCGTCTGGCTCGCGCGCGTCTATGCGTGGATCCGCGCGACGAGGGGACCGACGAAGTATTCGACCGGGTGGGCGATCGGATCGTGGTTCGTGCCGATTGCGAACTTGTTTGTCCCCGCGCTCGCAATCTCCGATGCTGTGAAAAAGGGCGCGAACGGCGAAAATGGCGGCCTCGTTCCCGTCTTCTGGATTGCGTGGCTCGTCGCGACCTGGTCGAACATGATGCAAGCGCTCATCAAGGCGCTATCGACGACTCCTGGTCTGAACCCGAGCGACTTCAGGTTCTTGTTCGAGAACTCCAGCCTGATTTACTGGCTCAACTTCGCCTCGGAAGTCGTCGCCTACGGCTCGCTGTTGGTGATTGTGAAGACCGTGACGAAGCACGCAATCGCGCCTCGTCCCGCGATGTGACTCGACAGGGTAATCGCGCTCACGCCTCGTCGTCGTTCGGGTCGGTCCCGCGGATGCCGAGGCGCGCCATCATCCGCTGAAGGAAGCGGCGGTTCACCCCGGCCATCGCTGCAGCGCGCGTGACGTTGCCGTGCGAGCGCTCGAGCAGCGCGCGAACATAGACGGTCTCGAACTGCTCGACCCACGCGACGCGCGCTTCTTTCAGCGGTAGATGCGTCGGTATCGAGGCGTGAGCCGGGCCTTCTTGAAGAGGTTGTGGCCGGAGCGACGCCGCCGTCGCATCCCAGCCGAGTGAGAGGCTTCGCTCGATGACATTGCGGAGCTCACGCACGTTGCCTTTCCACGAGCGGCCCGCGAGCGTGGAGAGCATTTCGGGCGACGGCGTCGCGGGTGAGCCCGTGAGCTGTTCCAGGAAATGCGCCGCAAGGACAGGAATGTCCTCGATGCGAGCCCGAAGCGGCGGGACCTCGAGCTCGACGACGGCGAGTCGGTAATACAGATCGTCGCGGAACGTGCCGTGATTGACGCTCTGGTACAGCGAGCGGTGGGTCGCGGCGATGACGCGCACGTTGATTGGTACGTAGGTGTTCGCGCCGACCCTGCGAATGCGGCGCGCCTCGAGCGCACGCAGGAGCTTCGGCTGCATCATCAGCGGCAGCTCGCCGATTTCGTCGATGAAGAGCGTTCCTCCGTCGGCCTCCTCGAACACACCACGCCGATCGGTCGAGGCTCCGGTGAACGCGCCGCGGACGTGACCGAACAGCTCACTTTCGATCAAGCTCTCGGGGATCGCGCCGCAATCGAGCGTAACGAAGGGCGCTCGCGCCCGCGCGGAACCGTCGTGGATCGATCGCGCCACGACCTCTTTTCCAGTTCCCGTCTCGCCCAGGACGAGCACCGTCGAGTCGGTCTGCGCGACACGCTCGAGCATCGAATAGAGGCGCTGCATCTCGGCGCTCGATCCCACCAGCTCACCGAAGCGATCGCGTGGCTGCGCCGGCGTGGATGCCGCGGCAGGCGCCGGCTCGATACGGATGCTCGTCTCCCCGAGGCGCACGACGGATCCGTCGGTGAGATCGATGTCGCGGACACGCCTTCCGTCGACGAAGGTTCCGTTCGTGCTGCCCGCGTCACGGAGGGTGACCGCGCCGCGCCTCACGGCGATCTCGCAATGAATGCGGGACACGGCGCGGTCGGTCAGGCAGAGCTCGTTACCTCGGTTGGTACCGATGCGTGCCGACCCGCCGGCGACGCGAACACGTTTGCCGGCATCGGGCCCGGTGAGGACCACCAGATCGATCGCGCGCGTCTCCGGCGCCGGCACGTTCGCGTGAATGACGCGGGTCTCAGCATCCGCACCGGCTGTCATGAGCGTCCCGAAATCCTACACGACAGGTCCGACGCAAGCGGTGCGACAGGCGTGACGCGCTTCGCGACGGCGGGGTCGCAGCCAAAACGAAGCCTATTTGCTTCCTTTCCGCACAAGTGCGCGGCCTGTCGCTTGGCCCGCGCCGTGCGAAGGCGGTGAGGCATGACGACGCCGCCCGCCCCCATCGCCCGCCGCCGCCGAAGCACCAACGTTGTCCTCGTCTGGCTCGCCGCCGCGATTCCGCTCGCTGCGTGCGTCGCGGCCGACGAAGCGATGGAAGACGAAGATG
>JABFXY010000041.1 GCA_013361525.1 Polyangiaceae bacterium
CTCTCGAGCACCCAGGTCTCGGCCTCGAGCAAATCGCATTGCGCCTCGAACAGCTTCGCCCCCGCGGACGAGGCGGCCGTGCGCGCGCGGCCGAGGACCGCTCGCGCTTCTTCGAAGCTCGAGAGAGAGGCGAGCAAACCACCGAGGTTGGTGAGCGCCGACGCGAGGGACGCCGTGCGACCGAGGCGCTCGGCGAGATGGGCCGCGCGTGAATATCCGTCGCGGGCGGCGCCGTACTCGCCCATTGCGTGATCGGCCGTCGCGAGGTTCATGACGAACGGCGGCAATGCCGTAACATCGGAGGCCGCCTCCGCGTTTCGCAATGCGTCCGCCCACGCCTCTCTCGCTCCTGCGGGGTTGCCCGAGAGCCCATGAGCGGCGGCGACGCGTGCAGCGGCGTGCGCGCTCGCGGCCGGATCATTCGAGCGCCGCGCCTCGGCCACGGCAGCGGTTGCGGCCACGAGCGCCTCTTCGAGTCGGTGCGTCCTCAGGGTCGCGTCGCTCACGAGCGCGTGGAGCCGCGCGCGAACGACGGCGTCTCGCGCGACCTCGAGACCTCGACCTGCGAGCTGGGCCGCGCCGGTCGGGTCCCCGAGCGCGAGGGTCGATTGGGCCGCGATCACCGCTGCGTCTCCGTGGATCTCGACGTCGTCGCCGCCGAGCGCGCGGAGCGCCGAGGCTCTGGCATCGACGTGCCGACCGAGCCGTTCGAGCACCCGAGCGTGGTCCAGCTCTGCTCGCGCGCGCTCCGATGGTGCTGCCTTCATCACGAGCTCGGCGTAGATCGTCTCCGCCGCTCGCAATCGACCAGACGACATTTCTGCCTGCGCGAGCAGCCGATCGCGCTCGGCCGCATCGCCCGGTTCGATCGCCGCATTCCGCAAAATGGTGGCGGCGCGCCGAGGTGCCCGGGTGATGAGACCTCGCGCCATTGCGATCGAATCGATGGCTTCGAGCCCTCGCCGGCTGTCCACGGGTGGAATCGCATGGGCCAGAGCGTCGTCGACCCCTAGCTCGGGGCTTCGACCGAGAGCCAGCGCAATGCGACCGACATGCCCCGCGAGACCGTGTGTTGCTCGCATGACTTCGCGCACGGTCGCGTCGTCCGATCGAGCCCCGACGTCCTCGAGCATCGACTCGGTCTCCCGCGCACCAAGAGGCTCGAGCGCGATTCGCGACGCCCCCGCAGCCACGAGCTCCGCCGCGAGCAACTCGCCCGGGCCGACATAGAGAACACGACCGTTGCTTTCAGCTCGAATCGCGCGAGCCGCGGCCGATGCCGAGACCACCCCGTCCTCGTCGAGATGATCGACGTCATCGAGGACGAGGGTCACCCCCATTCGGCCGAGCAGCGTTCCCGCTCGGCTCGCCCTCCGTTCCGCGTCGATGGACACATGGAAACCGAGGACATCCGCAATCCACTGAATGGGGTCGTATCCCGCTTCACAACGAAGGCCGACGATCGGTCGACGTCGTGCAATGGCGTGACGAACGGCGCGTTGCACGAAATGGGTTCGACCCGAGCCGGATGGGCCCTCGACGCTGAAGGATTGCCCGATTGGGTCCTCATCGATGGGGCCCGGCAATGGCGCGGTTCGACGCGCCCCCGGATCAGGGCGAACGATCCCGATCATCGCCAGCGCCGCCCACACCGACGTCGGCCTGTCCGAAGGTGCGGCGACGCATTGGTCGCAGAGCGCACGCAATGCACGCGCGGCCGCATCGTCCGAATGGATCGCGGGCCGCATCGTCGCCCCGAAGGCATAGAGATCGGTCGCGATACCAGCGGGTGCGCCCTCGAGGAGCTCGGGCGCGAGATAGCCGTGCGACCCACCGCGGGCAGGCGAGCCGAGCGGCGCCGCGAGGCCCCAATCGATGAGCCTGACCTTCGGCGCGCCACGATCGACCTCGACGATCACGTGCTCCGGCTTGAGGTCGCCGTGGACGAAGCCTCGATCGTGCGCGGCGCCGAGCGCTTCCAAGAGGTCGACCGCGACTTCTTGGAGCTCGCGCGACGTGAGCCTCGCCTCGCCGATCGAGACGCCGCTCGCGCGCTCGAAGTAGACCGTCGCGTGCTCGGTTCGCACGACGAACGCGAGCACGGCCGGGGCCGCGTCGAGCGCGAGCGAGGTCGAGAGCTCGACCTCGCGAACCAGGGCCGCTCGCTCGAGAGGCGTACTCGCGCGCTTCGCGATTGCACGTCCGCCCGGCACCAAGCGGTCCTCGACGAGCGCGACGCCATCGGCCGTGATGCCAGGTGAAAACCGGGCCGCCGCGAAGGCCTCAAAAGTATCCAAAAAGATACATTTAAATGTATCTGAACAATTATTGAGCGGTCAAGTGGCTAAAATCATTGAGCCGCACATCCGGCACATCTCCTGCGAAAGGCCCGGGAGCGAGCGACGTGGTGCTCGCCATCCTTCGACCCCCTTCTCTCGAGGCCTCTCATGCTCCAGGTCCTTTCCAAGATCGTCCCCGTCGCTCTCGTGGCCGTGCTCGTCTCGGCTTGTGGCACCGCCGAAAACTCCAGCGGCGACGATCCAAACGGCTCGGCCTCGGCCGCGCTCGCGTGCAGCAGCCAGGGTGAATGCCTCACCGGCTCGGTCTGCTCCGACGGCGCGTGCGTCGATGCGTGCTCGACCGACGCCGACTGCGAGGCGGGCTCGGCTTGCTACGACGGTGGCTGCCTCGAGACCACGAGCGACGAGTGCGCGACCGACGCCGATTGCGACGACGGCTTCTGCCAAGACGGGATCTGCCTCACCCAGCCACCGATCCTCGAATGCGCGTCCGACGCCGATTGCGGCCCGGACGCGGTCTGCGTCGACGGCAGCTGCGCGGTCGTGTCGCCGCCCGTCGAGTGCCAGACCGACGCCGATTGCGCGGTCGGACAGGTCTGCGTGTCCGGCCAATGCACGATCCAGTCGAGCGGCCTCGAATGCAGCGCCGATTCCGATTGCCCCGCCGGCAACGTTTGCGTCGACGGCGCCTGCAGCCAGTCCTGATCCCATTCCCGTAACATGATCCGCCGACCGTTCCTCGCCCTACCGCTCGCGATCGTCATCGCGGTCATGGCCGCCTGCACGGCGACGCCATTGCCTGATCCACCTTCATTCGACGCTGCTCGAATGTCGATCACCGCGACAGATCCGATGACGATTCAGCTGACGGGCGAGGACGGCGCCATTGGCACCGGGAACATCGAGCTCCGCATCACGAACCCCACGACGGCCGCATCGGTCGAAGTCCCGGTCACGGACGGCGGCGCATTCGATGGTTCATTGCCGGGCACGGCGGCGGACACGCTGTTTCTCGAGCAAGTGGACGGAGACCTCTTCATCGGGGCCGTGAAGTCGGATGGTGCAGGCGCGGTCGAAGAGACCGACGAGGGCCCCGACACCGACGGCGACGGCTCACCCGACGCCGTCGATTGCGCCCCGAACGATCCCGACACGCGCGGTAGCGCATGCGGGGCTGGCTGCTCCAACGACGCGGACTGCGCGACCGGACAGGTTTGCGTCTCGGGCGTATGCGAGGTCGATTGAGAGGCGGTCGCGCGCCGCAGAACGACGCTCTCGTCGTCACGGAATAACTTCGTGCGAGTTTGCGTATGGTCCGCGCATGCGCGGCCTCTCGATAGCGACAATCGCCCTCCTGCTCGCGGCGTCGAACTGCGGCGGTGAAGCGCCAGCCACGTCGTCCTCGTCTGCAGCTGCATCGAGCACGAGCCCGGCATCGGCGGCTAGCGATGCACACGCCTCGGCTGCGCCGCCGCCGAGCGGTGCGTCCGCGGCGTCGTCCGCCGCTGCCCAAACCGGGACGCGCCCGCTCTATTACGACCGCTACTTGAGTGGAGCCGATTTCGAGGGTCGGACGCTGCGTGAGCTGCAGCTCATGCGCAATTGGATCTACGCTCGGGCGGGCAATCCATTTCGCAAGCCTTGGCTCGACGAGTTCTTCCGAAAGCAGGATTGGTACAAGCCGGCAAGCACGTGGGACCCATCGAAGGTCACGCGGCTCGATGAGGAGAACGCGCGCTTGATCGTCAATTACGAGTCCGTGCTCACGACCGAAGAGCTCGAGAAGCGAAAAGACGAGGTCCTCGCGAGAAAGAAGGCAGGAACTGCGACGAAGGAGGACGAGATCGAGCTCGCGCTCCTGTCGCAACGTCTGGGCACTTGGTTTGGCGAGGGTGAAGCACCTGCATCGCTGCTGTCGGATCCGTCACGCCTCGACAAGTTGCTCACGATCGAGGAGCTGAACGAGCTGTCGCGACGGGACCTTCGGATGTTGCGCAACATGATCTATGCGCGGCGCGGGTGGGCTTTCGACTCCGCGGCCGTGAAAGAGTTCTTCAAGGCTGCCAAGTGGTACAAGCCGGCCGCGGACTATCACGAGGGGATGTTGAACGAGATCGATCACAAGAACATCGCGATCGTCAGCAGCGTCGAAGACTCGCTCGGCGGTCCGGACCACGAGAACCCCCACTACCGCAAAGGCGGTTGGGATTGGATGAACGGAGCTTGATGAGCCAAAGACGCCCGGTCGGGCGTCGAAACGCAGTCCTCGGAATCGGGTCCCTCTTCGCGAGCGCATGCGCGCGCGCTGAGAGCCGCGTATCCGATCCGAAATCCGCGAGCTTTTGGATCGGCGGGGACGTCTACCTCGCACGAGGGCGTACGCCAAAGCTCGCCGAAGGATTGGACCATCTGCTCGGGGGTGCCACGGGAATCGTCAACCTCGAGGGTCCAATCGGGGACGAGGCGCCGGCTGCCGGAGACGGAGAAATACGGCTCGCGAATGCTCCGTCGTCGCTCGCGCAGCTCCGCGCTGCGAACGTGCGCGTCGTCGGCATCGCGAACAACCACGAGAGCGATCTCGGGCCGGGAAGCGTCGAGCGTACACACCGCGCCCTTGTGTCCGAGGGATTCGCGCCTTGTCACGGCGTTGCAACGGAGATCGTCATCGGCGGAACGCGCATCGGCATAACGGCGCACGATCTCGCGCCACAGAGCGGAAACGATCGAATTCGAGAAGATCTCGCACGAGCGCACGACGTCGATCTGCTCGTCGCGACGTTCCACGTCACCGGGCCGCCGTCGTATCTGCCGCGCCCCGAGCTTCGATCCGCGATCGACACGGCGCTACGAGCGGGCGCGCGCGTGATCGTCGCGCACGGAACGCACGCATTGGCGCCTGTCGAGCGCCGAGACGATGCAGTCATCGCGTGGGGTCTCGGGAACCTCGTATTCGACTGCACCTGCACGCAGGAGGTCGACGGCGGGATTCTCCACGTGACGATCGAAGGCAATCGCATCCAGGCGAAGATCATTCCGGTCGATGCCGGCCTCGATGGGAAGCCGGCACGACCCGCTCACAATGCCGCTTTGATATTCGAGCTGCTCGCGGCGATCGGATCTTCGCCCCTCGAGCCGAAGGGCGACTTCGCCTCGTTCTGACGTGCGTCAGCGCGTGCATGCCTTCGATGTGGTGATCGACGAGCCGCACGAGGAGCCCGACCGGATTGGGATCAGCCTGCTGAATTCAGACCCACTCCCGTCACCACACTTCGTCGGCTGCAAGGGTCCGCGCAAGTCGGACGCCGAGCCCTTTGCCCCACCAGGCGCCATGCAGGTGAGCCGCAGCGCGACATCTCGTCGCCGACGAGTTCCACCCGCCTCCTTTGAAGACGCGCTCCGGGTTGGTGTTCATCACGCCGAAAGGATCGGTGACCGCGACATCGCCGTAACCGTCATTGTGGTAGTCGCTGTGGACCCATTCGAACGCGTTTCCAAGCATGTCGTGAAGACCGAGCCGATTGGGCGCCTTCAGTCCCACCGGATGCGTAAAGGGTCCGGCATTGTCACAATACCAGGCAATGGAATCCAGCGCGGGCTCATGAAAGCAATCTCCCGTGTTCTCTTGTGGAGTTATTCCGCCATTGTAGAATGCGGACGTTACGCCGGCACGGGCTGCAAACTCCCATTCAGCCTCGGTTGGGAGGCGGAAGCCTGCGCAATCCTGGACGGATGGCGTCGTGATCGTCACGGCGTCGCAACGCATACCTTCGCCCTCGCCGATGGTGCCGGAGCACCCCGTGAGCTCGTAGCAGACCTCTAACGGCGGCACGTGAGTCTTGGAAAGCTCGTTGGCATAAGCAATTGCCTCGAACCAGGTGAGCTGACCGACCGGACATTCCGGCGCGACGCAATCTCCCGTGCCATTGGAAAGTGTACCGCTCGGATTCTTCCATCCGAACCGGATCCATTGCTCCTGCGTGAGCTCGTACTGCTGAAGCGCGAAGGGCCGGGTCAAAGTGACCGTCACCTGATTCTGGCTTTTCGTGTAGCCAAACTCCGATTCTGGCGCGCCCATGACGAACGTCCCTTCAGGGACGCGGCACCATCCGTCGTGGCAGTCGGGGGTGAAAGTAGGCCCTGCATGGGCACCGCCTGCTCCGCCGGCGCCCGTCCCTGCGTCCTGTGGTTCGTCCGGTGCGTCCGTTGCGGGCGTGGAGCACGCCAGGAGTAGGCAGCCGGCACCAAGGCTCAAGCCTCTTTTGACCAGCGCGCTGAGCGATGTGGCGAACGCCATCAGAACTGGGTCCACCCCGAACACATTGCCACTCGTGTCGAAATGCACGAGTTGCGGATGCAGGAAATCTCCGTCCGGTCCCTCTCCCCCCCGCAGCTCGCGGTCTGCTATCGGCCGCCGATGCGCTGTCGACGACGATGAAATAGGTTTGGCCGAGGGCGACGGGCACGCTCGCGCCCTGCTCACGAACGATTGGCGCATGAGGCGGGAGCACCGAGCGGATGGCATTGCGTTGGCAATTGAATGCGAGATCGAGGTGGGGCGGGCGGCGTCCCCGATCCCGGCGACAAGCTCTCCAACTGAGGCCAGACGTCGACGGGGGCGGTATCGCGCGCGCGGGCCGAATGGAGCGCGCCGGAACGTGTTCTTCGTGCGTATGGGCGAAACGGCGGCGGTTCGACTCAAGGCCGCCGCTCATGAAACAACAGCATCTCAATCGTCCCCGCCTCCCGAAGCCAAGGCTGATCGTGTGGACCCGGAATGATGCGGACCGTATTCGGGACCTTGCGCTTCGTGAGCTCGGAGCCGAGCGCCTTGGCTGACCCCTTGAACTTGTCGCCTTCGCTCGAGAGTAGATGGATCGATTTGGCGCCGTGTTTGTCGACGACGTCGGCGAGCTGCTCGGCGTACTTGGGCGCGCGCTGCTCGCCGAACGCTCCCTGAACGGTACCGACCGCGCCGAAGGCGTCCGGGTGTTGGATGAAGATGTCGAGCGCGAACGGTCCGCCCATCGAGCAGCCGTCGAGCGCGGTCGCGGACGCGCTGGTCGAACACGGCGCCTCTTTGCGCGCGAGCGGGACGACCTCGCCGACGATCCACTCGCCGTACTCGCGGATCGCTTTGCCTCGGTCCGCGACGTCCTTGAAGTTCGGGGTGAAGGGGCAGGCGACCGCGAGGCCGCTGAAGGGCCGCTTCTTCAACGCGGCGTTGACCTCGGAGAGCCTGTCATCCGTCCAGTCTCCCCGCTTCCCTGTCTTGACGATCGGGGGAGCGCGCAGACGCTCGTACGAGGTGCCGAGGCCGTAGCGGTCGACCCACGCGGCGGCGCCGAGCTCCGGGTCGTGGGACTCGCCGAGGCCGTGGAGGGCGACGAGCAGCCGCACTTTTTCTTCCTTCGCGAGGTGCTTGGGGACGAGAAGATCGAAGCGGCTCGCGTGTTTTCCCTTCACGCTCAACCGTTTGACCTCGAACGAGTTGGAGGCCGCCCAAGCGGTCCCACACGCACCTCCACCGAGGGCGGCGAGGGCTCCGAGGAGGCTGCGCCGGTGAAGCAGCACGGCTCGTTTGTGCCATGGTGCCCGGCCCGCGTCGACGCACACGCCCCCTAGCTGTCGACGCGCGAGCGCCCGCCCGCCGACAAACACCGCCCTCGCGTGCTGGTTTCGAAGCGGCTCTGCAAGTGCCGATGGGGACGGCTGAAAAGCTCCCCGTCTCAGCGTTCGCTGATAACGTACCCCCTGCGCGATGGAAACGGGAACTAAAGGCCCGCCGCTTCGCCTCGAACACCTGCCTGCGTACCTCGACGACAAGCTCGAGCATGAGACGCAGGTCCTCGATCTTCTGATCGTGGCGCAGGCGCGCGGACAGGGTCATCCGGAGCTTTGGGACAAACTGCATTCGGCTGCGCTGCGCGACGATCGGCTCACCGAGCTCGCGTTCGCCTACGAGAAGCTGAACCAGGATCGGCGGGTTCGGATCATGCCGCCGCATTACCAGGCGCAGATCTTCTTGAACGCTGCGCGGTTCTTCGTGCGTGCGCTCGGCGACATCGACGGCGCGCAGACGGCGCTGGAACGTGCGGTGTCGCTCGTGCCCGGGCACCCGGAAGCGTTCGAGCAGCTGCGTCGCATCCTCGAAGACAAAGGTGAGCGCGACAAGCTCATCGGCCTCCACCTCGCCGCCGTCGGACCCAAGACGGAGAAGGAGGCAGCGCTCCAGCACTTGCGTGAGGCGCTCACCCTCGCGGTCGAGCTCGACCCCGAGCGTGCCGCGAAGATCGGCCAGCAGATCCTCAAGCTCGACTCGTCGGACTACGAGGCGCTGGCGGCGATCTGTGCGTCGCTCGAGAAGGCCGGCAAATACACGGAGCTCGCGCGGACGCTGGAGCAGACCGTCTCGGTCGAGCCGCCGCCCCCACCGGAGAAGCTCATCGCGACGCGCGTGCGTCTGCTCGAGCTCTACGACGACAAGGTCCCCGAGATCGAGAAGGCAGCGCCGCACGTCGAGGAAGTGCTGGCGCACGACAAGGACAGCGCGATCGCGCGCAAGGTCGCGTCGCGCCTTCTGCAGAACAAGGCCGCCGCCGCGCGGGTCGCGGGCGCGCTCGAGAAGGTCTACGAGATCGAAGGCGATCGCAGCGGTGTCGCGCAGATGCTCGCGATTCAGATCGAGCACGTCCGCGGACCGAAGCGCGCCGAAGCACAACGCCGGCTCGGCTTGATGCAGCTCGAGGAGGGCGACGAGACGAACGCCTTCGCGAATTTCGAGGCGGTCCTCACCATTGATCCGTCCGACGACGAGGTACGCTCGCGCTACGTCGACCTGGCGCGCAAGCTCGGAAGGGCTGCGGACGCGAGCAAGATGTTGTCGCGCGCCGCCGCGGCGGTGAAGTCGCCGCAGATGCGGGCGCGCATCAACCTCGACACCGCGCGTTTCCTCGCGGAGCTCGGTGATCCGAAGCGGGCGCGCGTGATTCTGCACGGCGTGCTGGAGATGGCGGAGGACGACGTCGCGCTCGAAGCGGCGAGGACGCTTCGCGGTCTGTCGCTCGACGCGAAGGCGCTGGCGCCGATCCTCGAAGCGATCGTGAAGGCGACACCGGACCAGGTGGAGAAGCTCGGCGCGCTGCGCGAGCTGGCGCACCTCTACGAGTCGAGCCTCGACGATCTGGCGTTGGCGATTCAGGCCCGCAAGCGCGTTCTCGAGCTCGATCCGACGGCCGAGCCGGAGGAGCTCGAGCGCCTTCTCGAGGCACGGAAGGATTGGGCTTCGCTCGCGGACGTGCTGGAGATCCGCGCGCGCGCGAACCCGGACGATCCGAATCGACGCTCCATGTTGCTCCGCGCGGCGGCGCTCCGCGCCGAAGAGGTCGCGGACTACGAGGTGGCGCGAACGGCGCTGCTCGCGATCCGGGCAGAGTACGGGCCGGCGCGCGACGTGCACGCGATCCTCCTGCCGCTCCTCGAGCGCGCCGAAGATCACGATGCGCTCATCGAGGTGCTCGCTTCCGAGATCGATCTCGCCGAAGAAGAGGAGCGGAGCGCGCTCATCACGCGCCTCGCCGAGTCGCTTCTCGCGAAGCACAAGATCGAGGACGCGCTCGACGCGCTGGCCGAGGTCATCGCCGTCCGATCCGATCAGCCGCGAGCGCGCGAGCGCCTGCTGCAGCTGATGCGCGGCTTCACCCCCGAGGGTGCGACGCCGGACGAGGCCAACGAGCGAAGCGCCCGCCTGCGGGCGGCCCAAATTCTCGCGCCGGTCTACCGCAACGAGGACGACGCCGCGGCGCTCGTCGAGGCGCTCGAGGTCATCGCCGACATCGACACCGATCCGCACGAGCGGCTCGAGGCGCTCGCGGAGGCACACGCGCGCATCGGCGCCATCGGCAAAGACAAAGTGCGAGCTTTGTTCCTCGCCGGCCGCGGTCTGCGCGAAGCGGTCACGCACGACGTGTCGCAGGTGCTCGAGTGGCTCGAGCGCATCGGCCAATCCGAGGCCGGGCCTTCGAAGGCCGCGGTCGCCGAGACGCTCGCGAGCGCGCTGCGCGATCGCGCGATTGATCACCCGAACCTCGCGCGCCTCGCGCAACGAACGGGTGAGGCCTACGCGACCGGCGGCGATCTCGGCCGCGCGATCGACGCGTACCGTCGCGTGCTCGAGCTCGAGCCCGACAACGAGGAGATCATCGAGCGGATCGATCACCTCCTTGCCGAAAAAGGCTCTCCCGAAGAGCGCATCGCGCTCTACAAGAACGCGCTGGCGCGACCGGGGTCGGACGAGCGCAAGCGCCGGCTGTATCTCGCGATCGGCGGCGTGCAGATCGACGATCTCCAGCGCGTCGACGACGCGATCGACACGTTCCGGTCGGCGCTCGAGCTGTTGACGGGCGATGCGCCGCTGCGCGCGGCGCTTCTCGACGCGCTCGAGCAAGCGAAGCGCTACGGCGAGCTCTACGAGGAGATCCTCAACGATCGCGTGAAGGAGCGGGACGACGTTCCCGCGGCGGAGCTCGACCTGCGCCTCGCCGACGTCGCGACGCGCCAGGGTGAGCTCGGCGCCGCCCTTCGTCACTACAAGGACGCGCTCGCCGTCGACGCGCTCGTCGTCGGGTCGGAGACGCTCGACACCATCGAGGAGATGGCGCGTTCGCAGGTCGACGTGCCGCTCTTGGTCGCGGTGGCGGAGCGTCGCGTGACGCTCGCAGAGCCCGGTGTCGCGAAGATCGAAAAGCTCGAGCAGCTCGGGACCCTGGTCGGTGATCGGGGCGGCGATCCGGCGCGTGCGGCGACGTGTTTCCTCGAAGCGGGGGAGCAGTCCATCACCGCCGGAGATTCGCAACGCGCGGCGGCCAACTTCGAGCGTGTGCTCGTCTATCAACCCGAGACGCGGGTGGCCCTGGAGCGGCTGCTCGGCATCTTCGCGGAGGCCGGCGACAAGCGTCGCCTGCTCGACGCGACCGAGCGCTTGATGAAGCTCATCGAGGATCGCGACGAAGCGCTCGAGCTTCTCGAGCAGCTCGCCAGCGTGGTGCTCGAGCACGAGCCATCCTCGGAGGAGATGACCCGACTCGAGGCGATCGTCGGAACGCTCGAAGAGAAGCTCGGACGCTCGACGCAGACGATGCGCGCGCGGGCGGAGATCCTCGTCAGCGCGGGCCGGGTGGTCGAGGCGGCGGATGCCGTCGCGGCGCTTTTGACCGCCGACGAGCTTCGCGAAGACGCGGCTGCGCTTCTCGCAGAGATCCTCGAGGCTCATCGTGACGACGATCGCCTGCACCCGGTTCGGCGTGCGCTCCTCGAGCATCACGTCGCGACCGCGGCAGAAGAACACGTGCGCGCGCGACGGCTCGAGCTACTCGCCTTCGAGCGCGACGTGACGGGCGATACCGTGCGCGCCGCGAAGGTGCTCGACGCCTTGCTCGAGGCGGATCCACAAGACGAAGACGCACTCGTCGCGCGACAACGAATCGCGCTCGACAGCGGCGATTTCGAGACGGCGGCACGTTGCCTCGAGCAGCGCCTCGAAGCCGCGGTCGACGAAGATGCCCGCGTGGCGCGGGCCGGCGAGCTCGCCCGGTTGAAGCTCGGCACGATGAAAGACGTCGGCGGGGCGCTCGACGCGATCGAGCCGCTCGTCGAGACACGTCCGAACGATCCGATCGTGCGCGAGGTCGGCCTCGCCGCGCTCGGCGAACCGAATCACGCGGGCCGCGCGAGCGCGCTCCTGGAACGTGTCGCAGAGGGAATCGAGAGCCCCGTCGAGCGTGCGGCGCTGTTTGCCGCGCTGTTCGAACGCGCCGGCCAGGCCGAAGATCCGCGCAGCGTCATCCGCAACCCGGGCGCGCTCTACAGAGCGTGGCTCGAGTCGCTCGAGGGCCAGCCGCAGACAGCGCTCGACGTCGCCGCCCGCGCCGCGGTGCACACGCCGGAGGACGAGGAGTTCTGGGAGCGCGCCGAGGAGCTCGCGCGCTCGCTGCACACGCCCGAAAAGGTCGCGAACGCGTACCGCGAGGTCCTCGCGTCCGCTTCGCGGTTGAGCGAAGAGACGACGCTTCGAGTCGGTGAGCGGGGCGTCGCATTCCACGAAGAGTGGTTCGACGAGGCCGAGGTCGTGACCGGCATGCTTCGTCAGATCGTCGAAGCTGCACCATCGGCCGCGTGGGCGTTCGAGCGCCTGAAGCTCGTGTACAACGCCGCCGAGCGCTGGCAGGAGCTCTTCGATCTCTACGATCGGGTCATCCTCGCGCAGCCCGATGCGGACAGCCGCCGGATGATCCTCGAGGACGCCGTGGAGGTCGCGCGCGACCTCGCCGCCGATCAGGAACGCGCGATCGTCTACCTCGAGCAGCTGTTCGCGCTGCGCCCGAAAGACACGAAGATCGAGGCCCAACTCGAGCGCCTCTACGAACGGCAAAACAAGAGCCGCTCGATGATCCAGCTCCTCACCGGCAGGCTCGGGCGCCTCGAGGCAGCGGAAGCCCGCGCGACGCGCTTCCGCATCAGCTCGCTGTGGGAAACGGCCGAGAACGATCTGGCGAACGCCCTCGGGGCGATCGCTCCGCTGGTCGAAACGAACGACGAAGAAGCCGCCGGCCTCATCGAGGGCTGGCTCACGACGACGTCGCCGACGTTCGATGCGCGTGCGGGGAGCTTCCGCAGGTTGTCACGCGCCGTGACGACGGCGCCGTTCAGGTCGAACGCCGCCAAGATCATGGAGCCGTACTACACGGCGCGCAGCGAAGCCGAGAAGGCCGCCAACATGATCGAGGTCCTCCTCGAGTCGGAGGCGGATCGGTCCGAGCGGCTCACGCTGATTCGCTCTCTGTCGGATCGGAAGTCCCGGCTCGGCGACACGCTCGGCGCGCTCGAAGCGGCGCTCGCCGAGATCGCCGTCGTGAGCGATGCGAGCGCCGAGGAAGAGAAGGCTGCGATCGACGCCGTGGTGCTCGGTGCCGCGCGCGACAAAGAGCTCCTCGGCCGCGCGGTCGACGCGATTCTCGAGATCGGTGAGGAAGCCACGGACAAAGCGAGGAGCCTGCGCCTGCTCCGGCGTGCGTCGAGCATCGCCCGGGAGGAGCTCGCCGACGAGTCTCGGTCGATCACGCTGGATCTCGCGATTCTCGCGCGCAGCGACGAGGACCCCGCTGGTGCGCGCGCCGCTGCACGCAAGCTCGACGGCGATCTCAAAGCCGCCGGGCGTGAGTCGGATCGCTGCGCCGTGCTCGAGCGGCTCGCCCTCCTCGAAGAGACGCCGGAGGAGCGTCGAGAGGCGCTGCTCGAAGCCGCGCGCATCGCCGAGCATGCGATCGGGGACCGTCCGCGTGCGGTCGACAATCTGCAGAAGTGGCTCTCGGAGGCGCCCGCGGACGTCGAGGCGCTCTCGCGGCTCATCGACAATCTGCGGGCGATCGGCGATTCGGCGGCCCTCGTGGCTGCGCTCGAGGCGCGGTCGAACGCGACCAAGTCCGAGGAAGAAGCCGAGAGCGATCGCATCGAGGTCGCGCGCCTCTACGCCCGCGTGATCGAAGACGCCCCGAAGGCGGTCGCCGCGTACCGGCTCGCGATCGTCAAACACGGCTCGACGAGCGAGCTCGTGGACGAGCTCGCCGACGCACTCACGAGCGACGGTAGGGACGTGGAGCTCGCCGAGCTCCTTCGAGCGGAAGCCGCCAAAAAGCAGCCGAAAGACCGCAAATCCGCGCTGTTCGCTCGTCTCGGCGAGGTGGAGCGCCACCGGGGCCAGCTCCAAGATTCACTCGACGCGTTCGCCTCCGCCCTGCAGCTCGTCGCTTCGAGCGCCGAGGCGCAGCGCGGGCTCGAGACGCTCATCGGCGCGCTCTCCCCGGACGAGCCCGACCAGTACGAGACGTTCTCCGCCGCGGTGAAGACGCTCGGCGAGAGCTTCGAGTCGGCCGAGCAGATGGACCGTTGGCTCGCGCTCGTCCCGGCGATGCTGCGAGCGTCGAAGACCGACGGCGAAAAGTGTGAGCTCTTGCTCCGGGCCGCGCGCCTCGAGGAAGAGGTCGCCGGCAACGACGCTCGCGCTCTCGAGCGAACGGTGCAGGCCTTCTCGTTGCGGCCGCAGTTGCCGGGGGTCGCGCAGGCGCTCCTCGATCGAGGCCGCAAGACGGGGCGTTGGGATCTCGTGTCGCCGGCGCTGCTTCCTGCGCTCTCTTCGCGGGACGACATCCCCGCGCTCGTCGCGCGCGACCTCCTCGTCGAGGCGGCGGCGTTCGATGCCGTGCGCGGAGCCACGGACGAGGTGCTCGCCGAGCGCGCCGAGGCCCTCCTCAGCGCGGCGCACGCGCGGGTGCCGGCCGATCAAGACGTCCTCGAGAGGCTCATCGCGCTTCGCGGCGCGGCGGCTGGGCGACCTCTCGTCGACGCTCTCCTTTCGCTGAGCCGGCTCCGCGAAGGGGACATCACGCTCCTCCGGGACGCGCTGACGACCGTGCTGCGCGATCTCGACGACAAAGAAGCGGCCGTCTCGATCGCGGAGCAGATCGTGTCTCGCGCGACGGCGCGGCTCTCGGGCAACGACATGGGCGCGGACGCGGAAGCCGAAGACGCGCTCGCGTGGGCGGTCGACGTGCTCGAGCCCCTCTGGACCGAGTCCAATCGAACCGAGCAGCTTCGGGATCTGTACGTCGCCTCGGCGAACCTCGCCATCGCCGTCGACCGCTCGCGCTCGTACCTCGTGCTCGCGGCGAAGCTCTCCAGCCCCGCGGAAGCGGTCCCGCTCTACGAGCGCCTCTACGCCGCCGATCCGTACGATCTGCTCGTGGCCGACGCCCTCGCGGCGCTCTACGCGCAGCTCGGGATGAACGTCGAGCTCGCGCGCCTCTACGGTCGCATGGCCGAGAGCGCCGCGCTCCCGGAAGAGCGCGCTCGCTTGCGGCTGCTCCAATCGGAGCTGCTCGTGGGGCTCGGCTCGACCGACCAAGCGATCTCGGTGCTTCGTCAGTCGATCGGCGAGACGGGCGCGCACGAAGCTTCGGTTGCGCTGCTCGCATCGTTGCTCGAAGAGAAGCGAGCCTACGCAGACCTCTGCGTCCTGTTCGAGTCGCAGGCCGACATCGCCAAGCGCAGCGATCCCGAGCGCGCTGCTCGCTTCTACCGCCGAGCTTCCGAGCTCGCGGACGTCCAGCTGAAGGACGTGCCCCGTGCGGCTCGCTCGTTCCGTCGCGTTGCCGAGCTCGATGCGTCGCGCGAGTCGCTCGATCAGCTCGCGTCGTTGCTCGAGCGCGCGCGACAGTACGAAGAAGAAGCGCAGGTCCTCGAGCGGCTCATGGAGACGCACGGCCGCGACGACGAGCTGTCGCTCCGGCTCGCGGCGGCCTACGGTCATGCCGGGAAGGTCGAGCGTGCCCGCGAGGAGCTCGAGCGCGCGATCGCAACGGGCGGCGCGAGCCCGAAGGTGCGCGAGGTCCTCGCGAGCATCTACCGAGCCGCCGGCGCTTGGGCCTCGCTCGCCGAGCTCTTCGAGTCCGAAGCCGAAGAGGCGGCCGACGAGGCCATCAAGGTTGCGCGCCTGCGCGAGGCCGCGCAGGTCTACGTGGTCGAGCTCGACAACCCGGGCGAAGCCGTTCGCTTGCTCGAGCGCGCCGCGGCCCTCCGTCCCGACGACCTCGATGCCGCTCTCGTCCTCAGCGCCGCTTTCCGTGCCGCCGGTCGCATCGACGATGCGCGAGCGCAGCTCGGCAAGCTGCTCGAAGAGTTCGGCACGCGAAAGCCGAAGGAGCGCGCGCTCGTTCACTTCGAGCTCGCGAAGGTCGCGCTCGCGGAAAAAGACCGCGGCCTCGCGATCACCGAGCTCGACAACGCCACGAAGATCGATCCGGCCAACGCGGGCGTCCTGCAGCTGCTCGGCGAGATCGCCCTCGAAGAAGGACAATTCCTCCGCGCGCAGCGGACCTACCGCGGTCTGCTCCTCGTCCTCCGTTCGCAACGCGAGGGAAGGGGAGCGCCGGCGGAAGGCTTCTTCGCGCCGCCCGTCGTCTACAAATCGCAAGTCTTCGTGGAGCTCGCGCTCATCGCCGAGCGACAGAAAGACCCCGAGCGCAAGGCGGAGTTCGTCGAGAGCGCGTTCGAGGCCGCGCGCGAGAGCACGAAGGAAGCCGATGCGCTCATCGGTGCGCTCGAACGCCGCGGATATTTCGATCTCGTCGCGCGCGCGCTCGCCGCGCGTCTCGAGGTGACCGATCTCGCACCCGAGCAACGCACCGCGATCGAGCTTCGATTGGCGGAGATCGACGGCAAGAAGCTCGGCCGCACCGACGAGGCAGCGGAGCGCGCCATCGGGACGTTCACCCGCCTGCTCGACAGTGAAGGTCACGTGCCGCGCGAGACGGAGGAGCGCATCGCCGGCCTCCTGAAAGAGCTCGGCCGCATCGGGCTGATGTACGACGCGCTGCGTGCGCGAGCGGCGGTGGTGGTCAGCGACGAACGCTCGCGTTTGCTCGCGCGGGCCGCGACCATCGCCGAGGTCCATCTCCAAGACGACGCCCGCGCCGCGGAGTCGCTCGAGGGGATGCTCGAGGCGTGGCTCGACGCGGGAGCTGCCACGCCGGAAGAGCGCGCGTCCGCGCTCCGAAGGCTCGACACGATGGTCGGCCGTCTCGTCGCATCGGGCGCGGCGCCGGCGGAGCGCCACGCGAAGGTGCTCGATCAGATCGTCGAGCTCGTCGCGGCCGAAGGCGGCAGCTTCGAGATGTTCTCCGATGCGTTCTACCGCTTGCTCGAGATCGAGGTGGCGAGCTCCCACGTCGACGCCGCCTATTCGATGCTCGAGCGCGCCGTGCGCGAGGACGCGGACGGCGACCGGGTCGAGGCTCGTCTGCGCGATGCGATGGCGCGCTGCGAGGCCGACAACCGCGTCGTGCGCCTGCTCGAGGATTTCGGTCGCGAGCGGGGTCGTGGCCGCGCCGTCGTCGACGCGCTCGAAACGCTCGCGGATCGCGCGACGGATGCTTCCGGGCACCTTCGCGAAGCTTACGAAGCGTCGATCGAGCTCGAAGACAACGCGCTCACCGAGCGGCTCTTGCGACGTCTCGTCCCGAGCGATGCTACCTCGGACACGGCCGACTCGGTCTGGGCTCTGACGGACCTCGCGGATCGGCGCTTCGCCGCGAGCGATGCGCGCGAGGCAGCGGACCTCTGGGAGCGGGCCGCGCGCGTCTCCGATCCCGACGACGAGCGCTCGCTGTTGCTCCGCGTCGCGGATCTCGCGAACCGCGTTCTCGGCGACACCGAGCGCGCCGTCGCGATCTACGAGCGGCTGCGCCAACACGAGCCCGCGGATCGCGAGATCTGGTCGCCGCTCGCCGACATCCACAGCCGCCGCGGCGACACCGAAGCGCTCGCGCAGCTGATGGACGAGACCATCCCGCTGGTCGACGACCTGAAGGAGCGCGCCAAGCTGCGACTGTCCCTCGCGACGCTCCTCGAGGTGACCGATCCCGATCGCGCCGCCGACGTTCTCACCGAAGCGATGGATGAGGACCCGACGAACCGCGACACGGCGGTGCTGCTCGAGCGCCTCTACGAAGCGACCGGCCGCGACGACAGCCTCGCAATCCTGCTCGAGCGGCAGCTCGACATGGCGAAGGACGAGGAGGACAAATCGCGCGTCGTCACCTTGTATCTGCGCATCGGCATGCTCCGAGAGCGGCTCAAGGACTTCGATGCCGCGCTCGATGCGTACCACGGCGCGCTCGACTGGGACGCGGACAACCTCTCCGCGCTTCGTGCCGCCGTTCGTCTGCACACCGAACGCGAAGACTCGCTCGTCATGGGCGATCTGTTGGACCGATTGCTCGAGATCGAGTCCGGCGACGAGGCCGCTGCGATCGCGCTCAAGGTCGCCGACGTCAAGCTCGCCTCGGGCGACACCGTCGGGGCCGAGCGAGCGCTGGTCGTCGGCTTCAAGGCGCACCCGCGCAGCTCCGAGCTCAAGCAGCGCCTCGTGGCCCTCTACACCGAGCGCAACGACGCCGTCGGTCTCGCGCGCATCAGCGCCGCCGAGGCGCGCCTCCTGCCCGATACGGCGTCACGCCGCGTCGCCATCCTCGAGGCCGCCGAGACGATCAAGAACGAAGGCGACGCGCGCGAGGCTTCGGACCTCTACGCAGAGGCGCTCGACATCGATCCCGCGGATCGCGACACGCTCTTCTATTTCATGGAGACGTGCGCGAGCTCGGGTCAGCAGCAGCGCGCGATCGGCGCGGTCGATCGCGTCCTCGCGCTCGAGCCGAACGATCCCTGGCTGTACTTCTCGCGCGCCGTTCTCCGCGAGGCGATCGGCGAGAGCGATTCCGCGCTCGACGATCTCGAGGCCGCATTCGAAAAGAGCGGCGGCCAATACGCGAACGAGCTGCGCGCGCACCTCGAGGCGGCCCTCGTGCGCATTCAACGCGATCCGTCGGCGTCGCGGCGTCCGGAGGCGTCGATCCGACTGCGTCTCGCGGAGGTGGCTGCGTACGGTGGCGACATCGATGCGGCGCGCGTCGTGGTCGAAGAGCTGCTCCAGCTGGACCCGCACAACGCGGCGGCGCTCGCGGCGCTGGGCAAGATCGAGGAGCTCTCCGGTCGCGTCGACGCCGCGGTGCTCACGTATTCGCGCGCCGTCGCGCTCGCGACCGGCAGCGATCTGGTCTCGATCGCGCTTCGTCTCTTCGAGTCGAGCCGCAGGATCGGACGTATCGCGCTGTGTCGCTCGGGCCTCGAGAAAGCCGTCCGCGCGAACCCCGACGACGAGTCGCTCCGGAGCGCGCTGCGCATCGTCTACGAGGAGACCGGCGCGCTCCTCGAGCTGTCGGACCTCGTCGTCGAGGAAGCGCAAAGCGCTTCGTCGCCGGAGCTCCGTTACGACAAACTCCTCGAGGCAGCCCGTCTGCTCCTCTACGGATCGGGCGAGGTCTCGACGGGGCCCGCGATGGCGGAGCGCGCGCTCGCCGTGCTCGAAGAGGCGAAGCTCATCAAGCCCGGTGATCAAGACGCGCTGCAGCTCACGTCGGAGGCGCTCGCTGCGCTCGGGCGTGGAGAAGAGGCGCGCGCCGCGCTCGGCAGCCTCATCTCGTCTCATCGAGGCAAGCGCTCGCGCGAGCTGGGCCAAGCGTTCTACTCGCTCTATCGAGTCGAATCGAAGTCCGGCAACTTGAGTGACGCGCTCGAAGCGCTCGCGCGCGCGCACGACAACCAGCCGCAGAACGGCGCGGTGGCGCTCGAGCTCGGCCAGCTCGCCGTCGATCTCGACGAGCAGGACATCGCGCAACGTGCCTTCCGATCGGTCACGCTGTTGAAGACGGACAGCGCCGCGGGCGTCACGCCGCAGGAGCGCGCGCTCGCGTATTACCACCTCGGCAACATCGCCTTCCGACAGGGAGACGTGCGCCGCGCGAAGCTGATGCTCGAGAAATCGCTCGCTGAAGACCCGTCGACACACGGGGCGCGCGAGCTGTTGCTTCAGCTCGGCTGACGAGCACGGGTTCGCGTCGCGACCGATCACGCGCATAACGCGTCGTCGTCGCGGCGCGTTTTTCTCGTGTTTTCAGCGGTTTTTGTAGGGCATTTTTGCGTCGTCGGTCCGATGGAGTGGCGGAAAGTCGCAGCGTCGTTCCGTTGACGAACCGAGAGAGCTCTCAAAAAAATGCATGTTTGACCGTACAAAACTCACTTTGTCGCTTTCGCTCTCGAAAAAGCTGTGTACCTTAGCGCGCATCTGCAGCGGTTTTCCTGCAGGTACCAAGCAGATCGCGTGAGGGTGCTGGGTTGGGACTCCAGCCGGAGGCCGTCGCGCGTATCGAGTTTTCGGTGGGGCCAGGCGTCCCACCCACAGGGAGGTTTGTGCAATGGCAACGAAGAAGGCGGCCAGCGCGGCGGCGAAGAAGGCAATGAGCAAGAACGGTCTCATCACGGCCATCACCGAGACGGTGGGCGATGAGATCTCGCGCAAGCAGGTGAAGGCAGTCCTCGAGTCGTTGATCGAGGTCGGTCACAAGGAGCTCAAGAAGAGCAAGATCTTCACGCTCCCCGGCTTTGCGAAGTTCCGAGTCGTCAACAAGCCTGCCACGAAGGCGCGCCAGGGCATCAACCCGTTCACCAAAGAGCCGATGACGATCGCGGCGAAGCCCGCGTCGAAGTCGGTCCGTGCGCGTCCGATCAAGGCGATCAAAGAGGCGATGGCCTGATTGGTGACCGCGCGCCTTCGAGGCGCGCGATAGCCAACAAAAGCTCGAGGCCACGAACCCTCCGTCAGATGACGAGTCGGGTTTCGTGGCCTTCGGCTTTTTGTTCGCGCGACCCTCTCGGTAGGAGAGGGAGCGCGAACAAACGATTACGCGTGATTCGAGCTCAACCCTTGCGCGAGTAGACCTGCGCGCCGATCGGTCCCGAGCCGGTGCGCGCCTTCACCACGACCTTCACCGGGACGGGCACGAGCGCGAACGGCGGCAACCGGTAGCAGTTGGTCTTCGGGCCGATGGTGCCCATCGCGCCCGTCTCGCTGTCCTGCGCGAGCGGCGCGCTCGCGAGGGCCGCGATGTTCGGCGGCAGACCCGCGGCGGTGGGATCGATCACGAGCTGCACGTCGATCTCCGTGACGTTCGGCAGGCCGTTCGAGATGACGGTGTAACACTTGCCCAACTCCATGAAGAAGGAGTTGCCGCTCACCGTGCCGCCTTCCGTCACGTTGCCGCAAACCATCGAGCCTTCCATCTGCATCTTGGGCGCCTCGGTCGGGGCGCGGCCGGTGAAGATGCCGGTGAAGGCCGCCATGTTGGCCGCGTCGCAACCCGTCTGCGGAGGAGGCGTCGGGGGCGCCGTCTGGGTCGGAGGCGGTGCCACCGTCTGGGTAGGCTGCGGCGGCGTCTCCGGCTCTTCCTTTTTGCAGCCGCCGGCAATCGCGCAGAGCGCCGTAAGGCCAACCAAGATCATCGTATGTTGGGTCTTCATCATCCCCTTCCTTCGCCCCCTGGAAAGAGAGGGCCGTGTCGAAGCCGCGCTAGGATAGGCAAACTTGCCCGCGGATGTTGGTCGATCGATCCGGCACCGCGGCCCGGGCGTGGCTTCGCCTTCTCCTGAGACGCTTCAAGCCGCGACGAAAGCTCGCGGCGCACCTTCTTCCGCGAAGATGGGCGGAAAGGCGCAGCCGGAGACGGCAATGCCGAGCAGCAATGCCGCGAAGGGAGCGGCGCCGGCCGGCCGTCTCAACGGCATGTCGCTCGACTTCGCAGGACTCCGTGCGTGGGCTGGAACGCCGTGCGAACCCTCGAAAACCCGGGCGATCGGCGATGCGTCGACGGGTCAGAATAGGTTGGTCCCGGAAGCGTCGAACAGTATGTAGAAGTCGTAGGAATCCAAGAACGCTTCGACGGTAGAACGCGTTCCTTTCATCAGATTTTTTCCGAACAGTAGGACGCGCGGG
Organism: Polyangiaceae bacterium; assembly: GCA_013361525.1. GTDB lineage: Bacteria > Myxococcota_A > Polyangia > Polyangiales > Polyangiaceae > Xiheicaenibacterium. The sequence continues at coordinate 21,736 of JABFXY010000041.1, forward strand.
TCGGCTCGCGCGTGGAGGTGTTCCGTGAATCGCTCGTTTGCCATCGTTTCGGGTCTCGCCCTCCTCTCTGCTCTGGCCGGCTGCGAAAGCTCTCGCCAGAACGATCCCCAGTACGCGCCGGGGTACGGGCAACCCGGCTACGGACAACCGGGCTACGGTCAGCCTGGCTATGGTCAGCCCGGCTACGGCCAGCCTGGCTACGGTCAGCCGCCCTACGGTCAGCCTCAACCCGGTCAGCCCCAGCAGCCGCAACCGCAGCCGGGCCAGCCTCAGCCCCAGCCGGGCCAGCCGCAGCAGCAGCAGCCCGGTGTCGGCGGCTTCCCGTTCCCGATCCCCGGTTGGCCCGGCGCCGGCGGCACGGGTGGCACGGGCACCACGCAAGGCACCGCGAAGCCCGCGCAGCAGATCGATCCTTCACTCGCGACCGTCGCGACCGTTCCGTTGATGCAGCTGCAGCTGCAGCATGCGCCCGGCATGGCGAAGGAAGGTCCGGTGCTCGCCGGCAACTTCCAAGAAGGCCAGAGCCTCGAGCAGTCGGTCCAGCTGATGCCGAACAAGTGCTACACGATCATCGGCACCGGCGCGGGCATCCAGGAGCTCGACATTCAGCTCGTCCTCCTCACGCCACTGCCCGGCCAGTCACCGACGCTCGCGCAGGACAACGCCCAGGGCGGCGCAACGTCGGTCGTCGCCGGCGGCGGCAACTGCTTCCGTTGGCAGGCGCCGTTCGGTGCCAATGCGAAGTGGGTGATGACGTCCACGCGCGGCAGCGGCGTCGCGGCGGGTCAGCTCTACGTGAAGTAACGAGAGCTCATCGACGACGCACCCACCAGCGAGCGGCCCACGGCCGCTCGCTGCTTTTGGTCCGCACAGGCGTGGGTGCCCAGTGCGGAGCGGAGCGAAGCACCCCCACGGGCGGGACCCACGCCGTCGTGCGGACGCGAGGAAAACCAGGTCCGCACAGGCGTGGGTGCCCAGTGCGGAGCGGAGCGAAGCACCCCCCACGGGCGGGACCCACGCCGTCGTGCGGACGCGAGGAAAACCAGGTCCGCACAGGCGTGGGTGCCCAGTGCGGAGCGGAGCGA
>JABFXY010000188.1 GCA_013361525.1 Polyangiaceae bacterium
CGAGCACGTCCTTCTTCGGGGGGAGTTTGCGGGGCGGCGCTTCCATGTGAGAGGGCTCCGGCGCTGGCGCCAGCGCGCGAGCCTATTACAGCCCGCCCCGAAATCGCATCCCTAACCGCCTCTGGCCCCGGAGCTCGCTCCGGTTCAGCTCGCGACGCGGCCCGCCCTGACGGGCGAGCGGGCCGGTCGCTCGGTCCTCTGGCACGAGTCTGAGCGTTGGGGGTCGTTGTTGCTCGGGTCTGACGAATGTTTCGTTGCGGGCAAAACCTCGTCGGCTCAGCGGCCGAGCCCCCGCTCCGACGCCGTCGCGAGCACGCGGCGAAGGTCGTCGAACCGCAGCGGCTTCACGAGGTGCTCGTGGAAGCCCGCCTCGAGCGCGGCCGCGCGATCCCCCGGCCGTCCATAACCGGTGAGCGCCACGCAGTACGTGCCGTCATGGGACAGCTCGCGGAGACGCGTCACGATTTCGTAGCCCGTGAGCTTCGGCAGTCCGACGTCGATGATCGCGACGTCGGGCCGCGCCCGCTCGATGAGCGCGAGCCCCGCCTCGCCGTCGAGAGCGCACTCGATCCGGTGGCCGAGCGACTCGAGCAGCGCTCGCATCATCTCGCAACCGTCCTGGTTGTCGTCGACGACGACGACGCGAAGGACCAACCCCACCGGGTGAGCGCCGCTGTTCGGGTGATCTTCGGCGAGCGGCTCCGCGGCCAGCGGCAGGCGGACTTGGAACTCGCTGCCGCGACCCGGCCCGTCGCTGATGGCCGACACGCTTCCGCCGTGGAGCTCGACGATCTTGCGAACGAGCGCGAGCCCGACGCCCATCCCACCCTCGGTGCGCGCCAGCGTCGAGCTGCCCTGGACGAAGAGCTCGAAGATGGTCGACATCAGCGCCGGCTCGATCCCTGCGCCGTCGTCCTTCACGATGACGAGCGCGTCACCGTTCTCCGACCGCAGCGAGAGTGAGACGTGCCCGTCCGCGTCCGTGTATTTCGCCGCATTGCCCAATAGATTGACGAGTACCTGCTGGAGCCGAGCGCGGTCGCCGTAGACCCGAACCGGAATATCGGCCACATCGACTTTCAAGCTCGGGACGCCCGGCGGATAGGCCGCGCCAACCACGGTGATCGTCTCGTCGACCACCGCGCGCAGATCGAAAACGCGCCGGCTGAGCTCGATCTTGTTGTGCGTGATTCGATTCGCGTCGAGCAGATCGTCGAGGAGGCGCGTCATCTGACGCGCCTGCCGGTCGATGATCTCGACCTCTTTTTGACGAGTTCCGTCCGAGGCGTGGTCGCCGAGCATCCGGGAAGCCATGACGATCGCACCGAGCGGGTTTCGTAGCTCGTGCGACAACATCGCCAAGAACTGATCGCGCCGCGCAATGGCGAGTCGGATCTCGTCCTCGGCAGCCTTCTGTTCGGTCACGTCGCGCGCGATGCCGAATGCGCCGACCACACCACCTTCTCCGTCGTGGAGGGTGTGACGGGTGATCGAGAGCCACCGCTGTGGGCCGGCGGGCCCCTTCGCCGCTTCGAGCTTGTAGCCGCGCTCGTCCGCGCTCGTGGCGCTGCTGGCGGGGCCGTCCGACGCGCTCGGTATCGTGATGTCCTCGCAACCGAAGCTGCCCGAGCGTTTGCCGATCGCATCGGTCGGGCTCTCGATGCCGAGGCGGCTGGCCATGGCCGGATTCACGCGCACGAAACGGCCTTTTGCGTCCTTGAAATAGATCGCGTCGGGCACGCTGTTCATGAGGCTCTCGAGGAGGTACCGCTCCCGGAACAGCGCATTTTCGGCCATCTTGAGGCCATTGATGTCGATGAGCGTCAAGACGACCCCCTGGGCGCCCTCGGTCGTCGTGCGATAAGGGAGGATTCGCAGGAAGTACCAATTGCCGCTCCTGTCACGGATCTCGCGCTCGATCAGGCGCTCGAAGCGCAGGACGGCTTGGATGTCGTCCATCAACGTGGGGTCGTCGAGCGTGTGGCGAAAGCTCGATAGCGGGCGCCCGACGTCTTGCGGCAAGAGATTGAAGATGGACTGCATTCGCGGCGTGAACTTCCGAATGCACAACGACAGATCCAAAAATACGGTGCCGACGTCCGTGCTCTGGAGCAGGTTGTCCATGTCGTTCGTGAGCTCGGTGAGCTGGCCGATCTTTTTTTGGTATTCGGCATTCACCGTATAGAGCTCTTCGTTCACGCTCTGGAGCTCTTCGTTGGTGCTCTGCAGCTCCTCGTTCGCCGCAGTGAGCTCTTCGTTGGCCGCTTGCAGCTCCTCGTTGCTCGTCTCGACCTCTTCGATCGTCGCCTGCAGATTCTCCTTCGTGTATCGAAGCTCGAGCTCCAAGTCCTTCAGTTGCTCGCGCGACGCTTCGTCGAAATCGAGCTGGGCCTCGTTCGTCTCGGGCTTCGGCGTCTGGTTCGTGGGCTCGAGCTGAATCAGAAAGTGCGGGCCGTGCGCGTTTTTGGTGATGATGCGCTTGACCGTCAGTTTGTGCATTTGCTCGTCCGCACCGAGGGCGAGCCGGACACCCTGATAAATGATGGGTGTGTCCTTCTTCTGGCAGCGCTGCAGGGCTCCGCTGAGCGCGGTACGAAGCTCGGGATCGACGACGTCGAGGACGTCGAGCGAAGGCCGTCCTTCGCGGATCTTCGTGAGCCGCGCTGCACCCCCGAACGTGTGAACGAGGGTGCGTCGTTCATCGACGAGCAGGCTCGGCGGCATATGCTCTTCGAGGAGCGCGTCGTAGACGCTCATCGTCTGCGCGAGGGAGTATTGGCCGCCCGCCATCGTCGGCACGGCGGCGCGCAGGTCGCTCCGACGAGGGATTGCGATCTTCGTATCGAGATGGATGCGGTGTTCTCGGTGTTTACGATAGATGCGCCAATGAGCGTTCACCGTCTCGAAGTCGTCGCCGAGGGGGCCGGTGCTCTCGCTCGGGCCGAGGAACAAGATGCCGTTGTGCTTCAGTGCGAAATGGAAGAGGCCGATGACCTTCTTCTGGGCGAGCGGCTGTAGATAAATGAGCAGGTTGCGGCAGCTGATCAGATCCACGCGGGTGAACGGCGCCTCGCGGAGCACGTTGTGCCGCGCGAAGACGATCATCTGCCGGAGCTCCGACGACACCTGGGCCATTCGCCCCTGACGATCGAAGTACCGCGCGAGGCGCGCCGCATTCACGCGGGAGAAGCTCTCTTCGCCGTAAAGACCGCGGCTCGCGAACTCGAGGGACTGCTGATGGACGTCGGTCGCGAAGATCTTCAGACGACGTTTGTCGTTCGCTTTGAGGAGTTGTTCGTGAAATACGATCGCGAGCGAATAGGCCTCTTCGCCGGTCGCGCAGCCCGGGACCCAAATGCGAATTTCGTCGCCGGCCGAGCGCGAGAGCATCTCCGGGACGAGGGAGTCCTCGAAGAGCTCGAACGCCTCGGGGTCTCGGAAGAAGCGCGTCACGCCGATGAGCAGATCGCGGTAGAGCGCGTCGAGCTCGTCGTTGTCGCTCGAGAGCTTTTCGACGTAGGCCTCGAGATCCGTCGCGTTCGCGATATGGAGGCGACGCTCGATGCGCCGCGTGACGGTGTTCGGCTTGTAGCTCGAAAAATCGATGCCGAACTGTTGCTGGAGCAGGCGGAAGATCGCGCCGAGCCCCCGCGACGCGGGCTGCGCATCGGCCGCCGGCACGTAGCCGCCGCTGCTCATTCTTCGGGTGTAGTCGACGAGCACCTCGGGGATCTCGGCGGGCGTGCCGAACTGATCCACGAGGCCCGTGTCGCGCGCGCTCTTCGGCATTCCGTCGAAGGCTGCCGTCTCCGCGTCTTGGCAAATGACGAAGCCGCCCGCTTCGTGGATGTCGCGAATGCCACGCGCGCCGTCGCTCCCTGCCCCCGACAGAATGACGCCGATCGCGCGCGCCCCCGCGTCCTGCGCGAGCGAACGGAAGAAGATGTCGATCGGCAGCGTGAGCTCGGCGCTCGTCCCCTTGTCACTGAGGAGAAGCCTGCCCCCGGAGATGATCATCTCCTTCTTCGGCGGTATCAGATAGATGTGGTCCGGCTCGACGCGAACGCCGTCCTCCACGAGCATGACCGGGATACCCGTCCGCCTCGACAAGAGCTCGTCCATGACGCTCCGAAAGTCGGGCGACAGGTGCTGAATGACGATGAAGGCGAGGCCGGTCCGTGGGGGCATACGCTCGAACAGCTGCTCGAGGGACTCGAGCCCGCCAGCGGACGCGCCAATACCAACCACGAAAAGGGGACCATCCACGTAAGACCTCCGAGTCGAGGCACTCCGCAACGGTCGTGCCGAACGTTGGAATGGATTTGCCCCGAATTCGCCTCGGACGTTTTGCCCCTAGGTGTCGCACCTGAGCCCCGGCGGGGCGAATTGCCGCGCACGTCGATTTCGCATGTGTCCCTTTGCTCCGAACTGTGCGCCCGCGCCCCGGCTTCACCGGCTTCGCCGTCGAGGTGCGGAATCTGCACGGCGGCGCTGCGGAACTGGCAGCGCGAGGTGGTCCCGGGGCCGCGCTCCTCGTGTTTTTGGCCGATGATCGGCGGAAGCACCGAGCGGCGCGCCCCGTGCAATCAGGCGCCGGCCCGACGGGTCGGCTGCGACCACCCATGAATCACGACCACGAGATACCCAGCTCGACCGCAGAGGGTCGGGGACCGGCGACGACGGTCGTCGGCGCCACCTGGGTCGGTCGCGGCGCGCTCGTGATGGCAGCCCTCGCAGCGCTCGCGCTGCTGGTCACGATCTTCGTCGCGCGCGGCGCGCTCCTCGATGCCTCCGGTGTGATCGTTCGGGGTGAAGGCGACGCGCTCGTCTCGGAGATTCAAATCGAGCTCGCCGAAGCGGGCAGTCTCCAGGAGGACGCGCTCGCGGCTGCGCTCGAGCGTCACCGCGCGCGCGGGCTTCGTTACATCGCCGTCCTGGGCGCCGCCGACGGCAGCCTCTACGCCGAGGCCGGCGCCGCCGTCGTGCCCGGGCGCCCGTCGAAGCTCGGGGATCTCGACATCGGCGGCGGCAGAGTTCGCCTCGTCGCACCCGCGGTGCCGCGTGCGCATGAGGCGCCCGGTCCCCCCGGTCCTCCTCCCGAAATGGACGACGGGCCTCCGCCCTTCACGGATTGGAACGGGCCTCCCGGACCACCCGGGCCACGCGGTCCTCGGCCTCCCGGTCCGCACGTGCACCGCGACGGCCCGCCCATCGAAGGTCCGCCGCTCTTGGTGCTCGAATTCGAGACTCCCGTATTCGAGCAGCTTCGCGGCCAGATGTGGAGGCTGGTCGCGGTCGGTGCCGTCGCCGTCGTCGCCCTCGTCGCGTTCGCGGTCGCGTGGTCGAAGAGCGCGCGCAAGATGGCCGCGATGGCGCGACAGGCGGAGAGCGAGCGGCGCCTGGTCGCGCTCGGAAGAATGTCGTCGGTCATCGCGCACGAGCTCCGGAACCCACTCGCTTCGTTGAAGGGGCATGCGCAGCTGTTCGTCGAGTCGCTGGACGAGCCTCGCGCGAAGGCCAAAGCCGAGCGTCTCGTTGGTGACGCCGAACGCATCGAGCGGCTATCGGAGAGCTTGCTCGAGCTCGTACGCGAAGGTCCGATCGACAAGCGCGCAGTCACCCTCCGGGAGCTCGCGGATCGCGTGCTCGAAGACGGCGCGGATCGAGCTCGTATCGTTCTCCACCTCGAAGATCCGTCGGCGACGATTTCGATGGATCTCGATCGCGTTGCGCGCGCCGTTCGGAAGCTCGTCGACAACGCCCTCGTTTGGGGCGAGCCGGAGCCGATCGATCTCGATATCTCGCTCGAACGAGGCTCGCTGCATATCGAGGTTCGCGATCGCGGGCCGGGTCTGCCGAAGATGGATCGAGCCCGGATGTTCGAGCCGTTCGTCACCACCAGCACGCGGGGAACGGGGCTCGGGTTGTCGATCGCAAAGCGCGTGATCGAACGTCACGGTGGAACGCTGACGGCGGACGACCGCGAAGGCGGCGGCGCGGTCTTTCGCATTCGGCTGCCCGCCCCCGGCTGAGCCGGCCGACCGCTCGACGGTTTCGACGTCGTGCGGACTCGGCATGGGGCGCATGCGAAATCTGCATCATCGTGCGCGCGAACCCCGAAAAGGCCGCGGAATCATCGATGGCATATGCGTCGCAATGCGGCGGGACGGCTTCGCAGAACGACGGGGCCCAACCGATAGAGGGAGATCCAACGTGAAAGAACCGAAGAAGCTTTCGACCCGCCGGCACGCCTTGCAATCCGTCGGCGGTCTCGGCGCGGTTGCGTTGCTTGGATGGGCGTGCAGCGACGACGGCAGCACCGGCGGCTCCGGTGGCTCCGACGGCGAAGGTGGATCCGGCGGTATCGACGGCAGCGGTGGCGCCGGCGGCTCTCCTTCCGTGGGCGGCTCCGGCGGCGCGGGAGCAGCGGGCTCACCCGGTACGGGTGGCGAGGGCGGCGCGGCCCAATCCGGTGACTGGGCGACCGGCGGCACGCAGGTAATGGACGGCAAGGACTACGGCAACCCATTCGAAGACGGCGTGGGCCCGACGTGCAACGTCTATGCATCCTCCACCGAAGGGCCGTGTCATGCGCCGAGCCCGACACGAAAAGACGTCAGCGAGGGCTATCCGGGTTTGCCGATGCGGCTCGAGCTCCTGATCGTCGACGCCGATTGCAACCCCGTCCCCAATGCGGAGGTCGAGATCTGGCATTGCGATACGCTCGGCGTCTATTCGGGCGACATCGACGGCAACAACGACGACTTCTGCACGGGCGGCGACGAAGAGGCAGCGGCCGCCTCCTGGTATCGAGGCATTCAGACGGCGGGCTCCGACGGTCGCGTCACCTTCGATACGAACTTCCCCGGCTGGTATGGTGGACGCGCGACGCACATTCATTTCCGCGTCACCGTCGGTAATACGCAATACATGGTCTCGCAGCTGTTCTTCGACGAGGACCTCAAAGTCGAGATCTACAACAGCCAGCCGAACTACGAGCCCACGAGCGGGCAGGGCTACCAGCCGAACGCGGGCGACAACGTGATTCAGGAGTCCGGTCTCGAAGTCAGTGAGGTCGTCTGCTCGACCGCAAAACAATCCGACGGCGCGATGCTCGCGTGGAAAGCCATCACCATCAACGCGTGACGGTGAGCCCCGCGTCAGCCTCGCGTCCTGGAAATCGCATAAAGGATCGACAGCGCCAACGCGATGACCCCAATCGCGAAGCACGCGATGCTCGCGACGACGCGCCGGCGTTTTCGCGACACGGCCTTTCGCGTGCCGCTCACCATTGCATTGCGTAGCGACACCGAGTGCAACCGGCGGCGTTCCCCCGAGCGCGCCGTGACCCGTCGCTCTGCGAAGGGGCGGCGCGCGAGGGCTCGGCGTAATGACGCATCGTCGCGCTGAGGCGTTGCTGGGGCCTCCTCCGGCTCGGGAGAGCTCTCCGCGAATGCGCGGAGAGCCTCGGTGGCCGGGCCGGGAAGGGGTATAGGGGCGGGCGTTGGGGCCGGCGATGCAACCGGTGCCGCCGGCGGCGTCGGCGCAATTCCGGCGATGGCGGCCTCGAAGGCCGCGAACATGGATTCCGCAGTCGCGAAGCGACGCTCCGGATCTTTCGAGAGGGCAATTCGAAAGAACGTGTCGAGGTGCTGCCCGAGCCCATGAACGATCGAGGACGGCGCCGCGGGCTCGGTCCGTTCGATCTGATCCATCAACTGATCGATCTCTCCTTCGAATGGGCGTAACCCGGTCATACAGCGATAGAGGACGGCGCCGGCGCCCCAGAGATCGGCCCGCTGATCGACCTCGGCCGCCGTTCGTACGTGCTCGGGGCTCCAATAGTGGGGTTGCTCGCTATCGGGCTCCACGGCGATCGACCCGAGGCCGATGTCCGTGGGACAGCCAAAGCCGAGAACCTTCAATATCGGCCTCGAAGTGCCGGTTTGCGACGCGAGAAACAGGTTTGCCGGATTGATCGCGCCGTGCACGACGCCCCGCGCGTGTGCGGCAGCGAGCGTCGCCGTCAGCTCTTTGAACAACCACAGCGATTGGAGCGGGCTCAGCCGCGACATCCGCCGGAGGTGGCGAGCGAGCGGCTCGCCGTCGAGGAGCTCGAGCGCGACATAGGGAATCCGCGCGGACATTCCGTAGCTCACGATTTCGACGAACCCCGGCCCCGAAAGACCGGAGGCCGACGAGATCTCGTCGAAGAACCGCGCCTCGGCCTCGGTATCGAGCGGATCGCAATCGTTGAAGAGTTTGAGCGCGACCCGTCGTTCCTCGGGCTTCTCCTTCGTCCCGAGGTCCGTCGCCTCCCAAATCATGCCGGTTCGGCCCTGCCAGAGCATCTCCTCGAGCCGATAGCGATCGGCGACGACCGCGCCTTGTCGCAGGACGTCCCCAGGCCCATCCAACCGCGGCTTGGCGATGGGGCCTGAGCGAGATGTGGGACGACGCTGTACTTCCGACGCACGAGATTCGAGCGACGCCGCCTTCAATCCTCTCATGGCCCCCTCCGGAGCCGAGCGGCAAAGCAAGCACCATTCCAAGCGCAGAACCGCGACAATTGAGGTGTGATCCACTCAACCGAGGTGAGCTGCCTGATCGCAGAACGCCCCAGCTGTGGCGTGCGTGATGCGCGATCGCGCAAGGCGGTCACGTGCGCAACGTGACCGCCTTGGTTTACAGGGCCGGTCTCGCACCGACCCGCGCGCCGATTGTGGCGCTCAGAGCGATTTGAGGTATTCGGTGAGCGCGAGCTTTTCGTCCGGCGTCAGCTGGAGATTGAAGAACGTATCGTAATGGTCGATGACGTCGGCGTACGTCGCGAACCGGCCATCATGATAGAAGCCGCCCGTCTCGCGTACGAACAGCGCTCGCAACGGCGTCGTGCGGTACCGGTTGTCCGGTGCGCGCGTCGCCTGGAAGTCGTCGATGCCGATTTCTTCCGGGGTGTGCATGTTCCAACCCGGCTCGGTGAAGAGCGGCGGAACGTGGCAATTGGCGCATTGCGCTTTCCCGTTGAAGATAGCCGCGCCGGCGGTCGCTTGCGTCGGGTCGAAATGGCCCGGCGGTGGGGTCGGGACGACGAGCGACAGCTGGTAGAGGTGCAGATCCCCCAGCTTGCCCGTGACCAAATCCTCCTCCGCTTTGATGTGCCCGAGGTTGTTTGCCGCGGCGATCGGGAATTTGACCGGATCGTCGAGGCGCGGGTCGTAGAACGTGCCTTTGCCGTGCATTTCGAGGTTCGCGACGAACCCGTTCCAATGCGTCGTCGAGCCCCAACCGCTGTACGTGTGCAAGTTGACGCCGGATTGACCGAATGCCGGCGGCATCAGGGTCGCCGCCGTCAAACCGTCGGGCCGGAACGCCTTACCGTCGAGGATCAGCTCCGCGTCGAACTTCCCCGGCCCCCAGCTGTTGAGCACGGTGCGCACGGTGGCCTCGTCCACGCCGAGCAGCGTCGCGAAGGCGCTGAGATCGGGTGCGCTCGCCACGATTGCACCGACGTTCAAATCACGATTCGGCCACCCGTCGAGCCTGTGCCCGACGCCCGGAGCGAATGCGTTGTCGACCGTGGAGTGACATAGCGCGCATTGAATGCCCATCGACGTGAGCGCGCCGTCGGCATCGAAAAATCCCGTTACGCCGACGACCGCATTGAGCTGCAGTAGCGCCACCGTGCTCGCGGGATCGTTCAAATCGACCGTTCCGTCTTGAATGCCCGCCACGACTTCTGCAGGCAACGAATCCATGTCGACCTTGAGCCCCAACTCGAGCGCCGCCGTCGGGCTCACGCCCGGACCGACGCCGCCGAGGGTCTCGCCTTTGATGGCGTCGTGCAGTCGGAGCTCGCCGCCCCAAAACTCCTCGTCGCCGAATGTGTCGTAGCGGAAGGTTTGCCGACCGGCCTCGAGCCGAGCCTGCACTTGCTCCATGAACGGATCGGGTTGCGGCGCGCCACCGGTACCCCCCTCACCGCTGCCGCCCGCCGCGGAGGTGCCGCCCGCCGAAGGCGAGCCTGCCGTGCCTGACGTCGTATTAGGAGGACAGTTCGCGCCTCCATTGCCATTCGAGTTGCCGGTGTTGCTTCCGCCATTGTCGTTGTCGCTATCGCCACAATCGACGAGCGCAAGCATTCCCGCAGCTGCGATGATCGCCGTCGTTGCAATGTGTAACAGCGTCGGCCTGTGCCGATGCGAGCGCGTCGAGTCTCGGACGTCCATGCAGGCTCCTTTCGCAATCAGCCAGCAGCGCGAGTCACAAGCAGCGCTCGTGCCTTGCCGGAAAAATGCGGTGACCGAGAGAAGGCACGGCCACTTGAAGCGGGACGCATCTGCGCGATCGGTGAAACTCGTCTCGGGCTCGGGGATCGGGCGAAGACGCACGAACACCGAGCTGTGGCGTTAAGCGTCGAGCAGGGCGATCCGCTTACCTCGTCGTGAACGACTGGAGCCGCCGCGCCAACGCCCCTGCCATCGCCTTTCCCGCGCACTGGACCTACGCCTCGGGGGACACGATTGCGGGCAGATATCGCCTTACCGAGCGCGTCGGGCGCGGGGGATACGGGGAAGTTTGGGCCGCGGACGACGTCGTGCTGAACGGGCGCGTCGCGATCAAGCTCTGCCGCCCGCTCCCGCTGAGCCCCGCGGACGACACCATCGAGCGCGTTGCCGACCGCCTCCGCGGCGAGGCCCGCGTGTCCGAGCAGCTCGCCCGGAAGACAACGGGCATCGTTCGCGTGCTGGACGTCGGGTCGGACGAGCGGGGTGCCTACATGGCGATGGAGCTGGTCGACGGGTGCCCGCTCGACCGGATGATCGCCAAGGAGAGCCCGCTCGAGCCCAAGCGGGTGTCGTCCATCCTGACGAAGCTCGCCGACGTCCTCGCCGTCGTCCATGCCGAAGGCTTCATCCATTGCGACGTGAAACCCGCGAACGTCATGGTCGTCCTGGATGCGGAGGGGAACGAATCAATCAAGCTCGCCGATTTCGGATTGGCCATTGCCACGGGGACGCTCCTCGGCCCGGGGTATCCGAGCAATACGGCGCACGGACCGATTTGGGGAACACCCAATTACCTGAGCCCGGAGCAGATCGAAGATCGATGTATGGGAACGCACACCGATCTGTGGGCGCTCGCGGTGATGGCGTACGAAGCATTGGTGGGCAAGGTCCCGTTCGAGGGACAATCGGCGCTGCAGACGATGTTCGCGATCATGACCCGGCGCTACGTGCATATCTCGAGGATGCGGCGTGATCTGCCCAAGGATCTGGATGACTGGTTCACGCAGGCATTCGCCGAGACACCGAACCGACGATTTCGCTCGCCGGTCGCGATGATGCGGGCCTTCGACGAATGCCTGCGTAACGACACGACCGTCCCCCCTGCATTGAAGATTCCGGAAGAGCCTTGAGCGCTGCCGCTAACCGGCCCGCGCCGCCCTGACGCCTCGCAGCCCCTCTCGCAGCTCCGGCTCCGCCGCCTCTTCCTCGGCGAGCTTCACGCAATCGACGTTGTCGGGTGTGGGCGCGGCGGTGAGCAATGCTGCCGCCGCGCGAATTCGCAGCTTCGATTCGGCGCGAGGGTTTTCGACGATTCGCGCCAGATCCTCGACGAATACGGGCGACTCGCGGAACGCGCCCTCGCGGGGCGCGCTCAAGGCGTCGTCGCGCATTGAGCTCGGGACGGCGCGCATATCGGGGAGTCGGTCGTACCGAGTTGCGGCGCGCTTGATGAGTTGAATGAGCGCCTCGCCTGCCGCGCGTGAACGCCGGCCGGGCCACGGCAGCGGCGGGCTCATGTCCACGTCGCCGCGGGCGGTGTGCAGCCGTATCCAATAGCCGGCGCGGCTGACGCCGCGCAAATCGCGAAATGGCACCCAATAGCGCTGAAATGGCGCGGCGACCCAAATGCCGTCGTATCCGATATGGACGTCGCGTCGCACGAGCAGGGCGGTCGTCCAGGCCATCAAGAGCAGCGCACCCGCCATCGTCAGCAGCGAGTCGTGGCGCGCAGCGAACGCAAATGCACAGCCCGAGACGATGTAGCCGACGACCGAGGCGATGGCGCGCGTCTCCGGCACGACGGCGCCTTCGTCGCGAAGGACGCGAGGCTCGGAGCCGAAGCCCAGGTCCTCGAGCAACGCCTGACGAGCCGCCGCGTCCTCCACCCTGAGCTCCGCGACGATCTCGCCGGCGCGGATGAAGCAAAGGGTCTTTTTGCCCTCTCCGTCGTCTTGCGTGAACGCCATCGAGAACATCGCGCGCGGCAGCACCAGGGCGCCGGACTCGAGGCGGATGCCGTCGGCGTCGGCGACGAAGCGGCCACGTTTGCGCGGGCCACCACCGATATGCCCATAGATGAAGGCGGCGAAGACGCACGGGGCGATCATCCCGCCGCGCATGAACGGCGCGAGAAGCAGCAGACACACGGCCGCGCGCCTCGTGATCGTCCCGACGCGACTGAAGATGTGGAGCATGCCCGTGGCGGCCCGGCTCGGTCGGGGAATCGGTGCATCGGTCATGCTGCTTGTGCCCTGCGTCGTCACGCAGCTTGGGCCCGCATCGCGATCGCCGAGCCGATCAGGATGACGGCACCGCCGAGCGCTTCCTCGATTGTAGGAGGCTTTTGCCAGACGACCATCGCGATCGCGATGCTGCCCAGTGTCTCGCCCGGCGACACGAGCGCGACGAGGCTCGGCGACAACGTGCGCGCGCCCAATTGAACCAATGTGTGCCCCACGATCGTCGGAATCACCGCGAGCGCGGCGATCGCGAGGATCGACGTACCGGGTAGAGGCCAAAACACCGCGCTGGTGTGGGCGGGCACGAACGGGAGACTGACGGCGAGGCTCAGCGCGGCGAACCCGTAGACCAGCGGCGCATAGTGGAGCGGCTCGATCACGTCGCGAAGACCACGCGCGGACGCCACGTAGAGCCCATAGATTCCGACGGCGCCGAGAACGAGCAAATCACCGAGCAAGCGATGTTCACCTTCGCCTGCGCCACGTGCGACGACGAGCGCGCCGGCGGTGGCGACGGCGACGCCGATCTTCTCGAGCCGCTTCGGAGCGATACCGAAGAGCGCCCACGCCGTGAGCACGACGGCGAGTGGCTCGAGCGACACCAGCGAGACCGCGGCGGGCAGGGACGTCTCGTCGAGCCCCCATTGAAACAGGGCGAAATGGGCGGCCAAGAGAAGGCCGGCGAAGACGACACGCACACGCGACTTCGCGTCGAGCCTCGCGAACGCGCGGGCGATCGCGACTGGATTGACGATGGAGAGGAGAACCGTCGCGATCAGCAGCCGGCCGAACGCGATGGCGATCGGATGCGCGGGACGCGCCACCCGCGAGAGCGGAGATGCGGTCGCGAACGCGACGCTCGCGACGAGCACGAGCCACAGCGGTCGCTTCACGCGATCGTCACTTCACCGGCCCAGTCCGCGCAGAATGCGGCCCGAGCGGCGGCGACACGACCTTCTTCGGCGCGTCCTAGCGCCACCATGAGCTTCGTGAGCGCGGCCTCGGCCGTCATGTCGGATGCGCCGATCGCGCCCGACGCGCGTGCTGCCGCGCCGCCCTCGTACGCGCCCAGATCGACGGCGCCGCGCGGGCACTGGCTCACGACGACGACGGGGACGTCGATGGCGCGGGCGGACTCGATGACCGGGATGAGCGACCGCTCGAGTCGCGGCACGTTGCCCGCGCCGAACGCCTCGACGACGATGCCTCGGACCCCTGCTGCGAGCGCGCCTTGCAACAGCTTCGGATCGAGGCCTGGGAACACGCGCACGGCGAGCACCCGCGCCTCGAGCCGTGGGTCGAACGGAGCCTTGGGTTGCGCCTTTCGGACATGCGGAGCGATCTGCACGCCGAGGCCGAGCTCGACCAGCGGCGCACAGCTCGGCGAGCCGAACGCGTTCATGCTCCACGCGTCCATCTTCGTGACGCGGCAACCTCGAAACAGGCGCGAGCTGAACGCGACGGTGACCTCGGGGATGCGCATCGTCGCGACCTGACACGCGTCGACGAGGTTCGCGCGGCCGTCGGAGCGCACCTCGCCGAGCGGCCTTTGCGCACCGGTGAGCACCACGCTGCGATCGAGTCCGGGAAGGAGAAACGCGAGCGCGCTCGCGGTGTACGCCATCGTGTCGGTGCCGTGCACGATCACGAAGCCGTCGTACTCCTCCATGCGCTCGTGCACGACGCGAGCGATCTCGACCCATTGCTCCGGCTGCATGTCGGCCGAGTCGAGGCGATAGAGAAGCTGCGTCTCGATCTGCGCGATCTGTTTCAGGACAGGCAGCTCGCCGAGCAGATCTTGGGTGACCTCGTCGGCGGAGAGCGCGGCACCTGCGCGCGGCCGCATGAGGAGCGTCCCGCCGGTGTGAATCATCAAGAGCCGCATGACAGCGGCGCTACCCTAAGCCCAGAGCTCGCTCGTGTCGACCTCGCAGCTCGGCCCGCTGCGGCTACTTCTTCGAGGTGCCCGTCGTGACCACGAGCACGGCTTTGCCGGCGCGGGGCTCGGGCTTCACGCTCGTCCACCCGCGCTTCTTCGCGAAGCCCGCGAAGTCGCCTTGGTGCTCGTCCATGTGGAGCGAGAAGTCGTTCCAGATCTCGCGCGCTTCCTCGTCGGGGAGCGGCTTGCCGTCCATCAGGACGACGAGCCTCGACTGCGTCGTCGCTGCGCCTTTGCCGTTGGTGGTCTTCGGTGCGTTCATGTCTTTCGCGATCGGGGTAGGGCCGCGAGCGCCGCGCGATCGCGGACGGGGGCCGTGCGTTCTGCGACGATCGCACGCGCCGCGCGGAATCGGGCGCTGTCGCGCACGACGTCGAGCGCCGGGCAAAGGTCCATCCAGACCAGATCGGTCAGCCCGGCGTCGACCGAACGCTCGAGGTACGAAAGCGACGCCTCCAGAACGCCGAAACGCGCGTGTGCTTCGACGGCGAGCTGCAGCATGAACGACGAGCGGCGCGCGCTCCCTCGGCCGGGTTGCATGTTGAACAGGCCGACGGCTTGAGCATCGTCGAGCGGCGTCTTCGTCTCTTCGGCGGCCAGCACCAGGTCGACGAAGCGGATGAAGACGGGGGCGAGACCGCCGAGGACGGCCGGCGCGCCGGTCATCTCGGTCCGGAGCTCACGCAACGCCTCCACGTCGCCGCGCCAGAGCGCGAAACGCATCCGCGCGACGGTGCGTGATGCGGCATCGAAGGGATTCGCCGCTGCGCCTTCGAGCGACACCACGGCCTCCTGCCAGCGGCCGAGAAGCGCGTGCAAGCGTGCACGTTCGCGAAGCGCGATCTGCGACGTCGGATCGATCTCGATCGCGAAGTCGAGCGTCCGAAGGGCCGCGTCGGCAGGGCCCGTCTCGACCAGGATGCGGCCGAGCAACAAGTGCGCTTCCGCGAGCGTCGGCGCCCGCGAGAGCGCCGCGTGGATGGTCACATACGCCTGCTCGAAGTTGCCTTGTTGGAAGGCGATCGCGGCGAGAGCGAGGTGTGCCTCTCCGAGGTCGGGCGCGAGCCGGAGCGCCTGCTGGCACACGGCCTCGCATTTCGGGACCATGTCGACGTTGAAGAACGCGAGCCGAGCGAGCGCGAGGGCGTATCCCGCGACGAGCATCGGTTCGTCGGGGGCGCGCTCGAGGGCTTGTTCGAAGAGCTCCGTCGCGTCGCGGGCGCTATCCATTCCGAAGTCGCGGTAGCGCGAGCGGGCGCGCAGGTAGAGCTCGACGGCGACCGGATCGGTGAGGCGACGATCGCCCGCGTAGGCCTGCACCAGCACCGCTTGCGTGATTGCGGTCGTGACCTCGTCGTTCATCTCGAGGAGCTCGCCGCTCTTCACCCGAAAACGACGGGCCCAGAGCTGGATCCCGTCCTGCACGCCGATGAGGCGAATCTTCAGCTCGACGATGCCGTCGGCGAGACGGCGCACGGAGCCGTCGACGAGCGCCTGCACCGAGAGCTCCGTGCCGACCGCGCGAAAGTCGAGGTCGCGCCGGCCGGCGTGGCGCTGCACGAGCCCGCGCGCCGTCACGCGCAAGCTCGGCACCGTCGAGAGCGCGTCGATGAGGTCGTCGGTGAGGCCTTCGGCGAGATAGGCGTCGTCACGGCTGGCCTCGCCGCCCCACAGCGTGAGTGGAAGCACCGCAATGCGGACGACGCGCGATGCTCCCGGGGTCGGCGCGGTCAAGTTGGAGCCCGTGGTGTGCGACTGCGACGGCGCCGCGCTGGTCGGCATCATCGTGCTGCGCGCGTCCTTCGTATCGATCCCAACGAGCGCGCGCTCCACCTCCGAGGCCGACGCAAATCTTGCGTCGGGGTCGCGCGCCATGCACTTGAGGATCACGTTCGCGAGCGCCTCGGGCACCTCGGGACGGAGCGCGCGGGGGTCGGGTGGTGGCTCCATCAGACGCGAGACCGCGACGGCGATCGCCGTCTCCCCCGAAAACGGCGGCTTGCCGGTGAGGAGCTCGTAGAGGAGCGCGCCGAGCGCGTAGAGATCCGTCCGCGCATCGATCGGCCGCTTACCGTCGACCTGCTCGGGCGCCATGTAGTGCGGTGTGCCGAGAAAGGCCTGCGTGATGTGGCCTTTGGCGGCGGCGTCGAGCGACGCGGCGATACCGAAATCGGTGATGGCGATGCGATCGTCGCGGCCGACGAGGACGTTGTCGGGCTTGAGATCGCGATGAATCACATCGACCTCGTGCGCGGCGGTGAGCGCGCGCGCGACGGTGATGCCGATCTCGGCGGTGCGCGCGACGCTGAGCGCGCCGCGACGGTCGAGGCGCGTCCGTAGCGACTCTCCCTCGACGAGCTCCATCGTGAAGAAGCGACGACCCGCGTGCTCGGCGAAGTCGAATACACGCGCGACATTCTTGTGCGAAACGCGCCGCGCGAGCTTCACTTCGCGGCGAAATCGCTCGAGCGCCGTCGGGCTCAACACCTCGGGGCGCATCACCTTCAGCGCCACGACCTCTTCGAGCTCGCGGTCGTGCGCCCTGTAGACCGTCCCCATCCCGCCCGTGCCGATGAGGCCGAGGATCTCCCATCGGCCGGCGAGCACCTCCCGTGTGCTGGTCGGCGTCTCGGTCGACACGGGCATCGACACCGCTGCCACGTCGAGGGTCAAGCCGGCTTCGGCGACCGTCTCGGCGAAGGCCTGTACATCACGCTTCACGGCCCCCAGCGTACTACCCGCCTCCCACGGCGTCATGACGGTTGGAACCCAGCGCTCAGCTGGGTTGACCCGAAACAAGGAACCCCAGAGCTCAGACTCGTGCCAACGGGCCGAGCGACCGGCCCGCTCGCCCGTAAGGGCGGGCCGCGTCGCGAGCTCAATCGAGGTGAGCTCTGGAGTCAGGGGCTCGACATCGTGCTCGGCCCGCGAAAGACTTCGTGCTCGGCCGATGCGGCGCCTCAGCGATCTTCCTTCTCCGCGGATTGCGCAGGGCGGCGGCGCACGCATCGTCACGCTGGGCGGTGGGCACGGCCAGGCGGCGCTCCTGGATGCGCTCGGACGTTTCGATTGCCACATCACCGCGATCGTCAGTGTCGCGGACGACGGCGGGTGCTCGGGCAAGCTCCGTGAAGAGCTCGGCATGCCTCCGCCGGGCGATATCCGGCGTTGCCTCGTCAGCCTTGCGACCTTCAAGGACGAGGCGAAACACTTCGAAGATCGGCTCCGGGGTGAGCACGAAGAGGGGCGCTGTGTGGGCAACCTCGTGCTCGCGGAGATGACGCAAGACCTCGGGAGTCTGCAGCGCGCCGTCGATTGGGCGGGTGCTCTTCTCGGATGTGTCGGGCGGGTCGTCCCCGTCGCCGAACGGGCCGGCGTCCTCAACGTGTACGATTTGGTGCACGGCACGCTCGCCGGCGAAGCCGCGATCGAGCGGCTCAGCGCGCAGACGATGGTCGCGACCGTCGCCGGCCCGGAGCAAGCGAGCCCCGAAGCGATCGACGCGATCGAACGCGCCGATCTCGTCTTTATCGGTCCCGGGAGCTTCGTCGGGTCCACCCTCGCGGTGCTGACGACGGGCAACGTGGCGGCGGTCATCGCGCGTGCGCCCGGCCGGCGGGTCTTCGTCCAGAACGTTCGGGCCGAACAACGCGACGGCGCGCCCTCCGGTATCTCCATCGCCGACCAAGAGCGGATCCTTCGCGATCACCTGGTGATCGGCAGCGGCGGGGAATCCGTCGTGCTCGACGTGCTCAGTCATGCGGCGGACGGCATCAAGCGCACGCTGCGCGACGATGGTTCGTACGAGTATGGCGCTCCGGTCGCCGCCCCCGCGGGCACGAGCCACGATTCGACGCGTCTCGCCGACGCGCTCGCCCTGTTCTTCGACCTCCCGCGCAGGCCCGCGCGCGAGATCGCGATAGCGACCGCCGAAGCGCAGGCCATCTTCGAGCGCTACCTCGCGTCCGCCCGCTCCCGTCTCGCGCAGCGGCTGTAACGCTCTTCGACACGTGTGGCGAACGCGCGCAGCGCACCGCCCCCGACATGCGGGTTCCAGCGGGCGGCGCCGCGTGTCCGCGGCCGGTACGCGGGATGCAGTGCGGATCTGCCGACATGTTGCCCGCGCAGACCGAAGAGGCCGATTTACGTGGACGCGCGGACTTGCAGGCGATGGTGCGCCTCGCTTGCGCGCTCACGTCCGCCGATTTTGCGTGCTGCTATGTGGCCACGGTTCCCCCCGGGATCGCGGTCGTGCTGCGTGACGGGAAGGCGCGGCACGCCCGGTTCTTCCAGAGGTTCTCGCAGCTCGTCCTGCAGCTGGGGCGCGAGGCGTTGCGGGCGCGCAGCACCGTTCGAGCGCCGCTCTTCACGTACGGCCGCAGCCTGATCGTGCCCGTCATCGATCACCAGGGCGGATGCTGCGGCGCTTTGGGGGTCGCTTCCGCCTATCCACGCGCGTGGTCCGCCCTCGATCTACAGCGCCAGCAGGGCATTGCGCGTCTGCCCTCCGCGCGACCCTCGATCGACGACGTTTCTGCCTGAGCGCGGGACTGCTATTCGCCGTCTCGTTGACCGAAGCGACCGGACGCACCCACTTCACCGAGCACCGAACGGCCGCGTATCTGCTGTTCGTGATCTTCGCGGCGCTCGAGCTGTATCCGCTCGCGATGAAGGGCGAAAAGGACGACTTTCCGCTGTCGCCCTACGGAATGTTCGCGGAGAACAAGGACGAGAGCACCACGATCACGCAGGCGGTGGCGATCGCGGATGGTGCGCCGGACCGTCCGATCCCGCCGCGTTTCCTCGGGACGGACGAGGTCCTGCAAGCGAAGGCGACGCTCGCGAACGCGGCTCGCAAGAAGCCCTCTGCCATCGCATTGTGTGAGCGCATCGCGTCGCGCATCGCCGTCGACGCCGAGTGGGCGAGCGCTGCGAACGTCGAGATTCGCACCGTCACGTACGAATCCATTCGCTACTTCGACGACCCCGCTGCGCCCCCGTCGAAGAAGCGCGTGCACGCGCGCTGCCCGGTGAAGCGATGACGATCGCCGACACGATCGATCGCGTCGTGCGGCCGGCACTACCCGCTGAGCGCCTCGCCGCGGTCCGCATCCTGACCGGCTTGTTCGCGACGATCTACCTGGCAGCGCGCGCGCCTGCCTTGATGGGCGTCGCGCATCACCAGGCGTCGGACTTTTCGGCCGTCGGGCCGGTTCACCTGCTCTCGCAACCCGCGCCCGCCTGGCTCGTCTATTCGTCCGTCGTCGTGGCGTGTGCGCTCGCGATTCCGTTCCTGATCGGCTGGCGATTCCGCCAAACGGGCCCCGCCTTCGCCGCCGCGCTTCTTTGGGTATTGAGCTATCGCAACTCGTTCGGGATGGTCTTCCACACGGAAAACCTCCTCGTGATGCACGTCGTGATCTTGGCGCTGTCGGATTCGGCCGCCGCTTTCAGCCTCGACGCTCGCCGCGTCGGATCCACGCCTGCGGCCGCGCCTCGCTTCGGGTTTGCATTGCAATGTATGGGGCTCGTCACGGCGCTCGCCTACGTCCTCGCGGGCATCGCGAAGCTTCGAGTCTCGGGGATGGATTGGGCGACGGGCGACATCCTTCGCAATCACATCGCCCACGACAATCTTCGTAAGCTCCTGCTCGGCGATTCGTATTCGAGGCTCGGCGCATGGGCGGCGCGGCATTCGTGGATGTTTCCTCCGTTCGCCGTGCTCACGCTGGTGATCGAGCTCGGGGCGCCGGTCGTCCTTCTACGAGGGCGCCTCGCGAAGGGATGGGCGCTCCTCGCTTGGTCGTTCCACGCCGGCGTCCTCGCGCTGATGTGGATTCTCTTTCCGTATCAGCTGTTCTTCATCGCCTTCGCGAGCTTCTTCGAGCCGGAGAAGCTCGTCTTGCGCGTCGCCTCGCTGGTGCGCAAACGCCGGGCGCCCGAGCCGGTCGCGGCTTCGGAGTAGGGTCTCGGAGGCGGATGCCCATCGACCCTACCCGCTGGAACCTCGAAGCGCTCCGAGAGCGCTGGCGTGTCGCGTCGCCGTTTTCCCACGTCGTCATCGACCGCTTCGTCGATGCGTCATTCCTCGCGTCCCTTCGAGCTGCCTTCGACGACGAGCCCGCCTCGAACCTCCAAGACGAGATCTTCGACGTCATGGCTTCCAGCGCGCCGCCGGAGGTGGACGTATTTCGAGCATTGCACGCAGCCATGACGGCTCCGGTGTTCCTCGCCGCCCTACACGCGATCACGGGCGAATCGCTGACCGGCGCCGAAATGCGCGCGTATGCCTATTTGCCGGGCCACTACCTGTTGCCCCACGCCGATCGAGACGACGGCGGACGCCGGCGTCTCGCCTATGCCTTTTATGTCGATCTGTTCGACGGCACGACCGGCGGCGAGCTCGATCTGTACGAATGTCTTTCGAAAGACGGCGATATCGTCGAGACACGTGTCGGCACGACCATCGAGCCTTGCGCGAATCGGTGCGTGATCTTCGAGGTCAGCGACCAATCGCTTCACCGCGTCCGAGAGGTCACCGCCGGAGGGCGCCTTTCGCTCGCGGGGTGGTTCGTTCGATGAGCGAGCTCGACGTGCAAGCGGCCAGCTTTCGCACTTCGCGGCTGCCGGCGGTCGCCGTCGACGACGCGATCGATCCTTCGATCGTGCGACAAACGCGCGAGGCGGCAGCGCACGTCACGTTCGAAGGGTTCGACCTCGCGCATCGCGGTCGCTACGCATTCTCGACGGAACCCATTCCGCCCGCGGCGCTCGAGGCGCTCGTCGACGTTGCCTCCCGCTGCTCGGGTGAGGTGCTCTCCGTCACGGCGCATCGATACGTGCGGCTCCGGTGCGGCGATTACGTGCTCGCGCGCGACGACGAAAGCTTCTGCGCGGCGGTCGCTCCCCATGCGATCGATTTGTCGCTCGATCTTTCCGTGGACCTGACCTGCGAGGCAGAGGTGGTCTTCACGCATCGATCGCAGGCTTTCTTCACCGTCCCGCAGCGGCCGGGCGTCGTCGGTATCGTCCGCCGGATGCCCACGGTCGGGCGATACGAGCGGTACCTCACGCACCGAGTCGGTGCGCTCGAGGTCGTTCGCCTCCGGCTCGTGCTCTCGAGCGACCGCGGTTAGTATCCTGGGATGCCCTTTCGTGGGGATGCTTGGCTTTGGAGCGCGGCCCTGTTGCTGGTGGGGTGCACGCTCGACTTCGACGGCGTTGGTCCCCACGGCGGCGACACGTCGCCCGGCGGCTCTTCGAATGGTGGCGAGCCGTCGACAGGAGGGCAGGGGGGCGACGGGCGCGGCGGTGAAATGGGCGGCGCGCCCACGACCAACACCGGCGGCGCTTCGGCCTGCGAGACCGCAGGTGGAACCTGCGTGCCTCACGGGACGTTCACGGGCTTTCGTGTGGGCGCCAACGATTGCGGCGCAATTCCGGCATTTCGCGGCGGATACATCGATCAAGGCGGGCAATTCGACGCAGCGGGCGCGACCTGCAATTGCGGCTGTAATCCCCCGGAACTCCTCGGTTGCGCGCCCGTCAGCGTCTCCTTCTACGACGAGGCGCAATGCGGTGGTGCGCAAACGCAGGCTTATTCGCTCGCCGAGGAAACATGCGTGACGACCCCTGCGGCGGCCGCCTATTCATTCAAGATCCCGACGACGATCTCGGCGGTGAACGCGGGCTGCACCTCCAATGGGCTGCCTCCGACGTTGCCGCCGATCTATTTCTCCGATCCGATCGTCGGTTGTGACGTCGGGCTGAGTGCTTGCGACGACACCTCGACCTGTGTGCCCGGCGGCGTCGACAACATTTGTTTCATCGGCGACGACACCGGCACGTGCCCGCCGGGCTACGACGTTCGAAGGACGATCCTTATCGAAAAGGACTTCTCCGATACGCGCAATTGCTCCTGCGCGTGCGGGAGCGTCACGGGGACGTGTGTCCCTGGGTTCGACATCTATTCCGATACCGGTTGCGGCAATATCGAGCCGCAGGTCATCGAGTCCGGGTGCCTTCGCGACAATGCGTTCACGAGCTTCAACAGCGTCAAATATCGCCCCACCGTGAATGCATCGTGCCAAACGACGTATGTAGCGGGCGGCGGTGTGGAGCCCGGATTGCCGCGCGCCATTTGCTGCTCCCAATAGAAAGAAGAGCAGGTTTCAGGAGGCGGCCATCGGCCGCCGGCGGCTCGACAGCACTCGATGGAACAGGGCGCGCACAGGCTTGGGTGCCGTGCGACCGCAGGGAGCACACCACGCAGGCGGGGCCCGAGCCGTCGTGCGCGCGCGAAAAGAAGAACTACACGAAGAGGAGCGAGCCGCTCGCGAGCCGGCCGGTCGCCTTCTCTATCGCGCGCGCATAGAGGTCCACCTGCGCGCGATAACCGTCGAGGTGCTCCGGTAAGACTCGTTCGGGATCGTCGGTTTTGTAATCGACGACGATCGTCGTCTCACCCTCCTGGAATGCGAGATCGACGATCCCGTCGGCCATGTTGGCGTCGTCGAGCTTCAACGTGACGGGCACCTCGCGCTGGACGCGGCTGCTCGCCCGCGCGCGTTCGAAGATCGGGTGTGCGAGCGCCTGTGAGACGGCTTGTGCGGCGGCCTCCGGCTCGCCGGGCTGCGCGCCCGTCAGCCGCGCCACCGAACGTGCAACCGCCAGCACCACGTCTTTATCGGCGTCGAGCGGCACGGTCGCGAGCACCAAGTGCACCAGCGTGCCGAATCGTTTGCCGGTCGGGCGTCCCGCGGCGCGAGCCACCTTGTCGAGACCGATCTCCCGAGTCAGCGACGGCGCTGCGCCGGCCGGGGCGGCGGCCTTTGCGCGCTTCGTCACCGTCTGGCTGATCCGGGGAGCGCGCGCGCTTCGCTCAATCGACGTTTGTCGCGCCGCGCGTGCCTCGCGCCACGCGCGGTTGTCCGCTTCGACTACCGTCGCGTCCGCATCTTTCGAGAGAAGATCCACTTCGCGAATTCCGAGCGCGCTTTTCGACGGTGTCGCCATCACCTTCGGGTCCACGAATGCGACGGGACCGCCCGCGGTCTCGTGCACACCCGCGCCGATCGAGCGGATGGGGCGTTCGACGTCGTCGGGTCGATTGAGGACGAGATCCGGACCATCCGCGTGCCCGGTCGGCGCCAGCGCGCGCGTCAATGGCGCCAGCCAGCCATCGGCAGGAAACGCCGGATCGTCACCCACCACGGGCACAACCAGCAAATCACGCGCGCGCGTCGCCGCGACATAGGCGAGACGTGCGCCCTCGGCGGCCGCGCGTGCGAGCTCGATCGGGTGTGCGTCGACGAGATCCCAAGGCGCGCAGCTCATCAAAGACAACGCGCCGAGGTTCTTGCCGACGTCCACGAACTTGTCGGGCTCGCGGACGCTCCCCTCGGCCGGATCCGCGAGCACCACCACCGGAAACTCGAGGCCTTTTGCTCGATGCACCGTCATGATGCGCACGCCCCCGCGTTCGTCGTCGCTCGCGTCTTCGACCGCGCTCGCCCGCTCGTTCTCGAGCGCATCCAGCGCCGCCACGAAGGACGCGTAGGAGAGCCCGCCGTTGTGCTCGTGCGCGGCCGCGATCTGCTCGATCGCCGCCACTTGCAGGAAGGCGTGCTCCGCGGAGGGCGCGAGCGCGAAGCCGATGGATGCTTGCGTGAGCTCGAGGAGCTTGGCGAGCGTCTCGGCCGGCGTCCGCACGTTGCGCATTCGATGCAAATCGACGAGCACCAAGAGCGCCTCCAACACACCCTGCAGATGCGCCGGTATCGCGGTCTTCGGTAGGCGCGAGGCCGACGGCCCGCCATACCGCTCGATCCATTCGAATAACGTCTCGTCGGAGAGCCCGAACAGCAGGCCTCGCAGCGTCGCATAGACGAGTAGATCGTCGTCCGGCATTTCGACGGCGCGCAGCGCGACGATGATCGCGTGACCTTCGTCGCGCCCGCCGAGGAGGCTCGCGCCGACGACGGCGTGCGGAATGCCGCGGCTCGTCAGCGCCAGCGAAAGCGGCTCCGTCGAAATGCCTCGGGAGCCCGCAAATTGCCGGAAGAGCACCGCGACGTGCCGCGCGGCGATCGGCACGCGCTCTTTGGTCGTCGGGTCCACCACCGTGCGACCGCTGTCCTCGAGGAGCCATACGATGAACGCCGCGAGGTCCTCCGGCAGCGACGCGCGAATGGCGCCCTTGCCGAGCCGGCGTCGATAGGGTCGCGAAATGGGCAGCCCGACGACGGGGGGCTCCGAAGGGTTGCAATCGTCGACGCGGCTCGGCCGCAATGGGACGTAATGGGCCTGCTGAGACACCGGGTCTCGCTCGATCACCCTCTCGAAGGCCGAATTCACGAACGAGACGATCCCCGGCACGCTGCGAAACGAGACGCCCAGCTCGAGGACCTCGCCGCCGCCGTCGACGACCAGCTTTCGGACCAGCTCGTAGGTGCCGGGATCGGCGTGTCGAAAGCGATAGATCGATTGCTTCGGATCGCCGACGACGAACAGCCTGCCGGCGGCGACGCGCGATTCGAATGGGATCGGCGGCTGACCGTCCTCCGCGGCGAGCAGCAACAGGAGCTGCGCTTGCACCGGGTCGGTGTCCTGGAATTCGTCGATGAAGAAATGCGTGAGGCGCTCTCTCACGTTGGCGAGCAATCGCGGATCGCGAATCAAGACGTCGCGCGCACGAAGGAGCAAATCGTCGAAATCGAGCGCGCCTCGCTTACGCTTCAATTCGTCGTAGGAGCGCACGGGGCCGAGCAAATCGTCACGCAGCTCGACGGCGAGGTGCGCATTGGCTTGCCTCATGAAAGCCGCGAGCGCCGCGCGCGCCGCCTCCACGTCCGCAATGAGGGCGGCTCGGTCGACGCCGGCTCCGTATTGGCCCGACCCCAGCCGGTCCGGGAACGGCGCGGACGCCAGCGCGACGAGCTCTCCTTCGAGGGCTTCGTCGTCGAGGCCGGAGGCACGACGCGCGAGATCGCGAAATGGTGCGAGCGCGACGAAGAGCTTGTCGGTCCGATAGCGCGGACGTTCGGACCGGGCGGCGACGTCCTGCACCGCCGCGACGACGACTTTCGCCTCCGCGACGACGTCGACCGGTTTGCGCGTCCATTCGGCATCGAGGTGGCGATGCTCCATCAAGCGCATGGCGCTGTAGCGCAATCGCTCGACGCTCCCGTTATGCCGCGCGAGCGCCCGCCGCAGGGCCGTGGAAGGCTTCGCCAGCGCGCCCTCCAGCCAATGCCCGAAGGCTTCGTCGAAGAGGGCGCGCGACTCGGTCGCGGAGAGCGGGGAAAATAGCGGGTCGACCCCGGCCTCGACCGGCCGGAGGCGCAACAAGTCGCCGGCGAATCGATGGATCGTCGACACGCGCGCCTCCTCCAGGCCGGCGAGCGCGCGATCGAAGCGGCGTCGGAGCTCGTCGGTGCTCTCGCTCTTTCGACGCTCGAGGCCTGCGCGAATCCTCCATTTGAGCTCGCCCGCGGCTTTGTCGGTGAAGGTGACCGCGACGATGTTCGCGATGTCGACGCCCGCGCCGACCGTCGCGAGGACCCGCCGGACGAGGCTCGTCGTCTTGCCGGTGCCGGCAGCAGCCTCGACGATGAACGTGGTGTCGAGGTCCTGCTCGATCCGCCGGCGCGCTTCCGCGTCTTCGATGTCGCTCACGGGACCCTTCGAATGTCGCGGAGCGACTCGAAAATATCGCGCTCCACCGTGGTCGGTCCGGGTTGTTTTTGCTTCGTGCGCGCCTCTTCGTTGGGCCCGCACACCGCGCGATACGCGCAGCGTTCACACGCGCCTTCACGCGGCGCTGCGACGAAGATGCCCTTTTCCACCGCCATGTCGATCGTGTCGAGCACGCGAATGGCCTTCGCGACGTTGTCGGACGCGACCGCGACGTGCACCGACTCGTAAGCACCGCGTCGCGTCGCATAGTAGAGGCGGCACGCAGCGACGACGTCGTCGCTCGCGACCGCCCGACCGCGAAGGTTTTCGACCGCGAGCGCATAGAGCAACGGCTGCAGCATCTCGCCGCCACCGGTAATCGTGACGCCCTTCCGGCGTTCTTCAGGGACGCGGCCGGTTTTGTAATCGGTGATGCGGAGGCGCCCCTGTGCATCTCGCTCGACGGAGTCGATGGCGCCCTTCAATCGATAGCCACCGCTCACGCGCACGGGCTCTTCCACGCTCTCGGGTGCCAAGTGGCGATGCCGGGGGAGCCCGAACGACAGCTCTGCGCGGTGAGGGCGATAGCCGTCGCCGCGAGCGATCTCCTCTTCTGCAAAACCGACGAGGTCGGCCTCGATTCGAGCCATTTCGGATTCGAAGACACGCTCGACGATCGGCTCGAACCGCCGCATCGCGCGCTCGCCGACGGCGCGCACGATCGAACGAATCTCGGCGATCACGCGATCACGCGATTCAGGAAGCTGAGGATCGATATCCAGCGCCGCGAGCTTCGAGCCGAGCATGGCCTGGCATTGGTGATAGAGGTCGCCGAAAAGCAGCGGATCGAGGCGATCGACCTCTTCGAGGACGGCGCGTCGCGAGAGCCCCGCGAGGCTCCGCAAGTAGAAGCGATAGGGGCACGCGGCGTACGCTTCGAGGGCCGACGGTGCGTAGGCGCGGGTCGACAATCGATGGGAAGCGAGCAGGGTGCGCGTCGCCGGCTGCGTCGCGAAGAACCCGTCGCTCGCCGTGAAGCGCGGGGCGTTGTGGCGCAACCACCGAGCGCGCAACGCGCGCAGCAGGACCGGGTTCGCTTCGATCAAGAAGCGCGCTCGGCCCTTCATCGACGCGTCTTTTCGGCCGCGCAGATCGCGAATCTTCGCGAGGGAATACTCGAAGTCGTCGATGGTGTTGTCCGTGCTGTGCGGCGCGGGCCACGACAAGAGGATGCGCGACGGCGGTGTGGCCGCTCGCTCCATTTGGTCGAGGCTCGGCAGCCGGCCATCGATGGCCCGCGCAACCTCCATCGCGAATACCGACGGGACCCGAGGTCGACCCGTCGCGGCCTCGTAGCGCGGATACGTGAGGTAGAGCCGCTCCTTCGCGGCGCCGGCCGCGACGTACAGCCGCAGCCGCTCGTCCGCGGTCCGTTCGACGACGGTGGGCAGTCCGACCCGGTCGCGGGCCTCGTCGGCGAGCAGCGGGTCTTCACGCGTTCGGGCGGGGAAAAGCCCCTCGGCGAGGCCGGCGACGACGGCAACCCTGCGCGCGCGTCCGCGCATCGAATCGATGGCCGTCACGACGACTTGTGCGCGCCCTTCGTCGACGGCGCGTGTCCCTGCACGCTCCAGCCAGCGCAGCCTCGGATCCAAAATGGCCAGCACCTCGTCGAGGTCGACCTCCGAATCCGACGTGGCCAGCGCTTCGAGCTCCACCATCAGCGACTGAATGGGAGCCGGACGTTTCAATGCAATGGTCGCGAGCTCGCCGATGGCCCGCGCGAACGCCGCCCACGTTCCACGGAGCGGCACGCGATCGAGCCCCTCGAGGATCGGCGAGAGCCCGATCCACAGCTCGTCGAGCTCGGCACAGGCTCGATCGGCGCGTGATTGCGCTTCGCTCGGTCGAGCGTCGTCGTCCGCCTCCTCCCATTCGAGCCCGGCGCGCGCCGCGAGGATCTCTTCTTTCGCAATGCCGATACGGCTCGCGATGTAGCTCGCGATCGAGCCGGCCTGGCGCGCGCGCGAGATGCCGATCTCGCCGAGCATTCGGATCCATTTCCGAAGCGGCGGAGGTCGAAATGCGATCGCGGCCGCGTCGTCTTCGTCGGACGGGTCCTCGTCGCGATCGATCGCGTCGGCGTCACCGCCGAATCGACCGAGGTCGCTGTCCGTCGCGAGGACGATCTCCGCCGATACGACCGGGATCCGCGGCATCTGCGCCGTCGAGAGGTATTCGAACAACCGGCGGCCGGAGCCACGCTGGGCACGGCACTTGAGGAGCGCGAGGAGGGCGCGGCCCGCCGGATGGGGCCGCCGCGCACCGGTCTCGAACCGCGCGGGGATCCCCGCGCGACCGAAGGCCGAAGCGAGGTGTGAGGCGTAGGTCTCGCGCGACGGAATCAACACCGCCATTTCGTCGAAAGGCACGCCGCGCGCACTCTCGTCGAGGAGCAAACGCGCGATCTCCACCGCTTCCAGGGATTCGGAGGGCGCGGACCGAAGCGAGACCGACTTGTCCGAGAGGCGTGAGGCATCCTCGAGATCCGCCGCGACCAGCCTGTGTCGAAACCGAGAGAGCGTCGCGCCTGTATCGGGCTCCTCGAGCTCCGCGATGTCGATCCGCATCGCGCGCATCGCGCGCATCGTTCGGTGATCACCGGCAGGGATCAGCACGACGGCGTCGGGCGCTGACGCGAGGACCCGCTCGATGAGGAGGCACTCGACGCGATCGCGGACCGGCACGTCGAGGAGCACGACCGGCAGCCCCGCGAGCGGGGTTCGCTCCATGTTCGCAGCCGCGACGCGAAACACGTCGGCGCGGGTCGCGAGCCGCTGCTCGGCGAGCCCGCGGCGCAGCTCCTTCGCAAGCACGGCGAGGTCCTTTGCGTTTGGCGCAGCGCCCGCGAGCGCGTCGAGATCGACGTCTTCCCGATCGAGCTCCGCGAGGGTTCGAGCGAGGCAGAGCGCAAAGCCCGGTGTGTCGGCGACGGGCGGCCCCGAGGTCGACGGCCGTCCGAAATGCTCGAGTGAGCCCGCCTGTAGCTCGGTCCTCGCGACGATTCTCGCGAGCGCTTCGAGCACGATGGAAGTCGCAGGCGTCTTGCCGTCGAGCGACAGCGCGAGCGCGGCGCATTCGGTTGCCAGGCCGGAGAGCGTCTTTCGATGGAGCCCGAAAACCGCTTGGTGCTCGAAGGTAAGCGCGATCGCGAGCTCGTCGATCGCCGGCCGATTCGGCCCCACGACGAGACACTCCGCCTTCGAACCCTTCTCGGCGAGGTGCCCTTCGACGAATCGCCTCGCCGTTTCGATTCGGAGCGCGGACGTCCTCGCGACGAACGCGCGCGGAGAAACCGTCATCCGCGCAAAGCCTCGACCACCCGAAGGAAGTTCGCCCCGAGGATCTTCCGGACGGTCGAAGGAGACAGCCCCCGCGTCAGCATCTTGTCCACGAGGATCGGCAGCTCGAGGCACGTCGGCATGTCGCGCGGCGTGACGATGGCGCCGTCCCAATCGCTGCCGAGCGAAGCGAAGTCGTCACCGGCCACCTTCACCACGTGCGCGAGGTGGTCGACGATTCGATCGGCGCGGCCT
The DNA here is from genome assembly GCA_013361525.1 of Polyangiaceae bacterium. Lineage (GTDB taxonomy): Bacteria > Myxococcota_A > Polyangia > Polyangiales > Polyangiaceae > Xiheicaenibacterium. The sequence goes on from JABFXY010000188.1 coordinate 29,741, forward strand.
GCCCATTTCGAGTCTCCGAGGAACGTCGCCTCGTACATGATGCCGATGGTTCCGCCAGTGTTCGCGACGGCCTTGATTTGATCGTCGTCGAGGTTGCGCCAGTGGTCGTGTACGCCGCAGACGCCGGTATGGGTGACGAGCACCGGCTGCGAGCGATCCGTCACCTCGAGTGCGTCCCAGAAGCCGGGGCGTGAGATATGCGCGAGGTCGACGAAGATCTTCTTTTCGTTGAGGCGCCGAATGTAATCGCGGCCCCGATCCGTGAGACCCGCGTCGCTCTTCAGCTTCAATGGTGCGCTCGTCGCGCCGAGCTCGGAGGACGTGAGATGTACGATCGTCACGCGCAAAACGCTTCGGTCGGGGATCGCGTCGAGCGCGTCGGGCGCGACGTCGAGGGCATTGCCACCCTGAATGCCGATGAATGCGCCGTGTTTGCCGGCAGCACGCGCCGCGCGGTATTCGGCCGCGCTCGTCACGACCTGGAACTCGTCGCTCACCGAATCGAAGATCGATCGCAGCTGCGCGAGGTTCTCTTTGAAGGTCGATTTGCGCTCGGTCGCGACGCGAGCGGGGTTCGTCGTGATGACCCACGTCGCGCCGGTAACCCCGGCTTCGAGAATGCGGGGGAAGTCGACCTGCGAGTAGAAGCTCGCGCCGAAGAGGCCGCGATCGTGGCGCTTCGTGAGGTCGTAGCCGAACACGCGCGTCCAGATGAACGAATCGATGTGGAGATCGATGACGTCGCTGTCGAGGTAGAGGTCCACCGCCTCGCGCGAGATGCCGAGCTCTTTCGCCCAGGCGGCCGGATCCTTTCGATGGTCGACCCAGTCGCGCGCTTCGCCCTCGGATTGTGACGCAGCCTCACCGTGCATCGAAGACCCCATGTTTTTTCATCATTCGGCCGATGGCGCGAAAGCCGTCGCTTCGACCGATTTGCAAGAGGTGTCCACCCGGAAAGCGGACGAGCTCGCTGTCGAAGTGTCGCGAGAGCTTCTCCGCGTGGCTGATGGGTGTGATTCGATCGCCCTCGCCGCCGACGACGACGAGCGCGTCGCCCGGTACCTTGGGTGTTCGCGCGAAAGGGCTCACGACGTGATGCGCCCGTTCGAGGAGCTCGTGCTGCTCGCGCTGCTGATCCACCGTCCCGACGAAGCGACCCGCCTCGAGCGCGACGTCGGCGAACGACGCGAGCGGGATCAACAGCGCAGAGAACGCGAGCGCCGGCTCGACGGTCGAGAGAAGCCCGACGGTGTAGCCGCCGAGGCTCATGCCCATCGCGCCGACGAGCGGTGCGCCCCGCGCGCGAAAAAACGCGACGAGCGCCCGAAGATCCGCAATGCCCTGCCGGAACGCTTCGTTCGTGAACCGCGGATCCGTGCCCGGGAAGCGAGGAGGTGAGCGAGGCTCCGCGCGAACGGCGTGGAACGGAAGGACGAACAACGCGACGTCGAGCCCGCGCTCGAGTAGCCAGCTCATCGGCCACACGTGCTCTTCGATCGCGTATTGGCCTGCTCGGTAGCCGTGCACGAGGATGACGGCGGGCCGACCCGGACCGCCGCCCGACCGCCGGCCGAGGAACATGCGCGCGGCCGCGCTGTGATTCTCGACGACGGCGGAAAAACGCGCGGAGAGCTGCGGGTCGTCGCAGAACGTCGTCGTTCGCGAGATCCAACGCGCGTCGAAGACGTCGGCTGTGATCTTCCCCGCGCGCCGCTGGCCCACTTTGACGAGCTTGGGATCGCAGGCGACGGCTTCGCCGAAGAACCGATCGACCGATTCGAGTGGAGCCGCCGCCGCATAGACCGTCTCGATCTGGCGTAGGGCGGCAGCGCGCTCCTCCGGGCCGAGCGACTCCGCGCGCGAGCGCTTGCGTGCGTTCGCGCTTCGACCTGTCAGCCCGCGTCCGACGAGGCGATCGACGGAGGAGGAGACGGTGCCGATGAGTCGCTTGCCGATCGAGCTGCCGATCATGGTCGTGAACCGACCGGAGGCTACCCCACGGCGCACGCGCGCGAAACGTGCGGGACGGTTTTTCGGCTCGTCGCGGAGGCCTAGCGATAACGTTTGTGGCGATGGCGGGCTTCGGTAGGCGGCTGCGGCAGAGTCCGAAGCTGATGGCGTTCTGGATTGCCACATCGATCGTGGCAATCATCGTCGGCGTCGTCGTGTGGCTGAGCGATCCTCCCCCGCCGCGCCACGTGCGCATTGCGACGGGCGACGAGCACGGCGCGTACTTCGAATACGGCGGCCTCATCGCGCGCGACCTGCAGCGCCGAGGCGTGCGGTCCGTGGACGTGCAGCCGACGAAAGGCTCGGTCGAGAACCTCGGTCTACTCGCGGACAAGCGCGCCGACGTCGCGTTCGTTCACGGAGGATCGGCGCGCGCGGCGCTCTCCGAAAAGCATCAGGAAGAGCTCCGATCGATTGCGAGCATCTATTCCGAACCGATTTGGCTCTTTCACCGCGCCGACGAAAAGGTCCGCCGGCTATCGGACTATCGACCCTCCGAGGACGGCAAGCGACGCACGATCGGGATTGGCCTCGAGGGGAGCGGCACACGCGTCGACGCGATCGAGATCCTTCGGATCGCCGGCATCACGGAGGACAACACCAACCTCGTCGCGCTCGATCCCACGAGCGCCGCCGCGGCCCTGGAGCGAGGTGAGCTCGACGCGACGTTCGAGAGCGGCTCGCCCACGTCGCCGATCATTCAGAGCTTGTTGCGAATGCCGGGGGTGAAGCTCCTCGGCTTTTCCGATCATCGCGCGTACACGAAGCGCCTGCCCCACCTGACGGCGGTGGAGGTGGATCGTGCGCTCCTGTCCGTCGAGGACGACCTCCCGAAAGAGCCGCTGGTTTTGCTCGCGACGCGCGCGACGCTCGTCGTGCGCAAGGACACACATCCGCGCATCGTCGAGCTCCTGTTGATGACGGCGAAAGAGCGATTTGGCCCAGGCAATCTCCTCGATCCGCCCGACACCTTCCCTTCGTCGACCGGCCTCGAGCTCGAGCAACACCCGGCCGCGCGGCTCTACATGGCGGAGGGGCAGTCGTGGATGAGTCGCCACATCTCGTTCAATGCGCTTCTGTGGCTCGATCGGCTCAAGCTCTTGCTGGTGCCCATCATCACCGTGTTGCTTCCGGCGGCCGGGCTCGCTCCGAAGCTCCTCGGTGTACACCCCGGCTTCGTGCTCGGGAGGGAGTACGAGAAGCTTCGCGAGTACGAGCGACGTGTCGAGGAGGCGACCGACGCCGCGACGATCGAGCGCGAGCTCGAGGCCGTCCGCGCCTTCAAGAAGGGCCTTCGCGACCTGGCGGTGAAGATGCCTCGAAGCCGCGAGCGCATCTACGAGCTGCGCAGAAACGCGCGTCTGGTCGAGGACGAAGCGACGGACCGGCTCGTCCTCATGCGGCGCGCGGAGGCCGGCGATCTCGACGCGTGAGCCGCGTTACCTTCCTCACGGCTTCTTGAGCTTGCAGGCGAAGTCGGCGCCCCCGTCGCATGCCTTTGCGAAGAGCTGATTGGCGCGCGCGGCATCTTTTTCGATGCCGATGCCGTCGCGAAGGCAGATGCCAAAGTTGCCACAACCCATCATCGAGCCCTTGTCGCAGGCCTGCTCGTAGAGCGATGCGGCTCGAGGCAAATCCTTCTTCACGCCGAGCCCACGCTCCGCCGCGTACCCGAGCTCGTTGCAGCCTCGATCGTTGCCGGCGTTGCAGCCGCGCTCGAAGAACCCGGCTGCGGCCTTCGGATCTTTCGGAGGTAGGGTGCCGTTCTGCGCGTAGACGCCGAGGTTCGTGCAGGCTCGGCCCGAGCCTTCGTCGCAAGCCTTTCGAAGCTGGGCCTCGCCGGCCTTCTTGTCGGCCTTCACGCCCAGGCCCTCGAACGACATCGTGCCGTGGTTGCTGCAGCCGTCCTGGTCGCCGAGCTTGCAACCTTTGTCGAAGAGCTCGAACCCTTTCGCGTCGTCCTTCTTCGTGCCGCGCGCCTCGACGTACATCAGACCGCCGAGGACACACGAGCCGCCGTCATCGAGCCCACACGCCTTGTCGAATCGCTGGAGCGCCTCCTCGGGACGAGCAGGGACGACGCGGCGCTCGAGCATGAGACCGGCGTTGCGGCAGCCGAGCGGGCTCGCGCCTTCACACGCCTTTTCGTAGTGCTTCAGCGCTTCGTCATACGACTGCGGCACGGCGCGTCCCCGCTCGTAGAGGACGCCGAGGTTGTTGCAGCTTCCGGCGTGCGCGAAGAGGCACCCCTTGTCGTATTTCTCCTTCGCGTTGACGAACTCGTCGTTCTTCTCCGCCTCGAGACCTTCGGTGAGGCAGAGGTCCGGACGCTCTTTGCCGCACTCGAGCTGCGCGATCACGGGCGACGCGCCCGAGCCGGTGCATTGAACGAACTTCGAGGTCTTGCGATTGCCGGGCAGCGCTTCGACGGTGATGCTTCCGCTGCAGGTTTGGCCGTCGCGTTTCGCGGTGAACTCGTAGCCTTCGCCGCCCTTCTCGAGCTCGATGTCGGTGAACCCGTCTCGCTCGAGCTCCTCGCGCGCCATGCCCTCCGTCTGGCAACCGAGGGCCAGCAACGACACCAGCGCGGCGAAGGACGATCGCTTCACCAGGCGTACGCTTCCGGGGCGGCGCCGCCCGGGCCCGGGAAGATGTCGTCGAGCTCTTTCTTCACCTCGTCGGTGAGCTCGATCTCGATCGCACGAATGGCGGAGTCGAGCTGATCCGCCGTGCGCGGACCGATGATCGGCGCGGTGACGATCGGATTCGCCATCACCCACGCCAGCGCGATTTCGCCCGGGAGCGCGCCGATCCGCTCGCAGAGCGCCTCGAACCGCTCGAGCTTCGGCCGGTGCTTCTCGATCCATTTCTGCTGCATGTCCGATGCGCGCCGGCCCTCCGACGCCTTCTTCAATGCACCGCCGAGGACACCACCTTTGAGCGGGCTCCAAGGGATCATGCCCAGCCCGTAGGCCTCGCATGCAGGCAAAACCTCGAGCTCCACGGTCCGATCGATGAGGTTGTAGAGGCTCTGCTCGGCGACGAGACCAAGAAACCCTCGCTGCTTCGCGGTCTCGCACGCGCGTGCGATGTGCCACCCGGCGAAGTTGCTCGACCCGACGTAGAGCACCTTGCCCTGCGTCACGAGCGTCTCCATCGCTTGCCAGATCTCCTCCCACGGCGTGTCGCGATCGATGTGGTGCATCTGGTAGACGTCGATGCAGTCCGTCTTCAATCGGCGGAGCGACGCTTCACATGCGCGCACGATGTGCAGCGCCGAGAGGCGCGATTGGTTCGGCCAATCGCCCATCGTGCCGTACACCTTCGTCGCGAGGACGGTCTTCTCGCGGCGGCCGTCGCCCTGCTCGAACCAGCGGCCGATGATCTGCTCGGTTACGCCTTCCCCGCGCTTCCATCCGTAGACGTTCGCGGTATCGAAGAAGTTGATTCCGAGCTCGAGCGCGCGATCCATGATCGCGTGCGACTCGGCCTCCGCGGTGTGCGGACCGAAGTTCATCGTGCCGAGGCACACGCGGCTCACCTTCAGCCCGGTGCGACCGAGGTTCTGGTATCGCATGCGGGGAGCCTACCACCCGCCGCGATGATGAGGCCCGCTCAGTCGGTGTGGATCTCGAGGTCGTACGCCGCGCAGTCGGCGGGTGGATTGGTCCTCGTGATCGTCAAGACGGCGAAACCGCTGTCGGTGTCGTCGAGGGCGCTGCCTGCGCAGTCGTAGGTCAGGTCGATGTAGAGCTCGTCCGGTCCCGCGACGCGGCACGCGCGACCGCGCGACGACTGGACCTCTTCACCATTGCAGTTGAACTCGAGCATGACGTCGCTCGTGCATTGGTATTCGAGCGTCATCTCCAGCTGCTCGTTGTCCTGCCCCTCGAGCCAGATCTCGACCTCGGGATTTCCGTCGATACCTTCGTCGCGAACGTTGAAGAAGAAGACGTCGGTGTCGTCGCGGCTGTCGAGCGTCAGCGGCAGATTCACCGTCGTCTCTTGATCGGTGAAGTCGCCGAGGTCGGTCGCTTCGTCGAAGTCCTCGTTGCTCTCGTAGCCGTCGATTGCGCAGGGGTCGCGCCGGCAGCCCGTCGCGAGTGACGCCGTGGCGATCGCCAAACAGGGGAGCCAGCGAGCAAGCGAAGAAGCGCGACCGTTCATCGATGATCTCCTGGTCCGATGGTAGCCAGCCGGTCCCGCGTACGTCGACCGCGCGAGCCTTTCGGGCACGATTGCACCGCGCCGTGGGTCGGATCCTCGGGCCACAAAAGCGCGAAGGCCGCGCGGTTTCGCCTCTCCTCGAGGCGGCCGAGCGGCCTTCACTTCTTTTTCTATCGAATCGAGATCGGCTCCGTCAGCAGTCGCGCCAAAGGCGCGCGATCACCAACGAGGTCGCGCCGAAGGCGCGCGATCACCAACGAGGTCGCGCCGAAGGCGCGCGATCACCAACGATCGCGACGGTCGCCGCGACGGCTTCCGCCACCGCCACCCCCGCGACCACCACCACCACCGCCACGACCGCCGCCGCCGCCGAAGCCGCCGCCGCCGCCGCCACCACCGAAGCCGCCGCCGCCGCCGCCACCACGCGACCGCTCCTCGGCCTCGTTCACGCGGAGCGGACGACCGTCGAGCATCGCGCCATTCATACCCTGAATGGCGTTCTGCGCTTCGGCCGACGAGCCCATCGTCACGAACGCGAAGCCGCGCGAACGACCGGTCTCACGGTCGGTCACGACGTGCGCGTCTTCGACGGTTCCAAACTGAGAAAATGCCTCACGGACGCTATCGGCCGTGGCGTTGAACGAAAGATTGCCCACGTAGAGTCGAGTACCCATGGTGTCTGCACTGTCTCGGGCCCTGCGACGGATCCTAGATTTCCGCCAGTGTCTCGACGAAAGGGGGCCACGAGACCCTTCCGAGGAGGTGGGGCCGCCCGCTGATTCGGAGCTCCCCGACAGCGCGGCAAGCCGCGCATCATGTTCTCGTGTCGCGTCGCAGAGAGTGGCTCGGATCCAAGAAGCGGAGACGTGCGACTTCGGCTACCGACGTGTCTTTACTGCGCGCCGACTATGGCGCCTCCCGCGCGAAAAATCAATCAGCCCGGGGCCAGTATTGTGCGCTCACCGCATGTGACGCCGCGCCACGCGGTCGTTCACTCCGGTTCACTTCTTCTCCACGGCGTGGCTCGGCGGCAACCGGTCCCACCGGAGGGAGTCGCCCATGAGGGTCGAGATGCGCTTCGGCCGGCTCCCGCCGCCCAGGCGCATCACGTACAGGCCCTCGCCGCCCGGCTTGGTCGAGAAAAACGCGATCATTCGACCGTCGGGGCTGCACGCTGGGTAGTTGTTCGAGCCCATGCCCTGGGTGAGGCGAACCAGCTGCCCGCCGGTCTCGCCCGTCGCGACCAGGTCGAACTTTTTCCCGGCGCCGACCGCGAACACCGTCCGGATCCCGTCGGGGTGGCGGCAGAAGGTCGGTGCCGAGGCGAACAGCCCGTCCGGCGAGATGGGCTTGCCGTCGACGTAGACCCGCTGGCCGAACTTGCCTTCGCCGGCGAAAGCCAGCTTGCCGGTCGGGGTGAAGCCCGGGCGGAACGCCATTCCGATCGGCGACGCCTCTTTCAGCTGATCGAACGCCGGCCCGGTGTAGACCTTGATGGTGTCGCCGACGCCGATCGAAACGGCGATCTGGCTGTAGTCCTTGTTGAAGGCGAGACCGTAGACGCTGCCTTTGACGTTGGTCTTGACCGCCTTGGTCGGCTCGCTCGCCTTGAAAATCTTGTACTCGTCCTTGTTGACGCTCGCCGACCAGAACAGCTCGCCCCCGGATCCGTACGCGGGCGCGATCGCGACGTGATCCTGCGGGGAAATCGGCTTCGCGTCGAAACCGTCGGAGTCGATGCGATACACGCGGCGGAGAGAGCCCGTCCCGGAGACGAACGTGAGGTGACTGAAGAAGCCGCCCTGCGTGCCCGTCAGCGCGCCGATGAGTTGGTCCGCGACGTAATGCGATTCCGTTCGGACGCGGTCGATCGGCACCTCGAATCGCTTGTCGTAGACGGCCATGTCGCCCTGCGAAACCACGAACGCCTGGCCGCGGAGCTCGGCCTTCGTGTCCGAGAGCTTGCGGGCCGTGACCCGAAGGATCGCCTCTGCGCCTTTGCCCTCGTAGGCCTTCACGTCGATCGACTCGCCGACGTACGGACCGTCGGGGAGCTTGTCGTCGGTGAGGATGTCGAACTCCCCCGACAGCTCGATGTCCCGTCGGACGACGCTGAAGAGGTTCACGTTCTCCATGTCCGTCGCCGTGGAGGAGAGGACCGCGATCTTCGGCAGCGGAATCTGCGTCGCGGCATCGGCCGGAACGACGATGTTCGCCAGCGGATCGTCCTCGGCCTTCGCCGCGGGCTGAGCCTGCGCCGTTTCCGGGAGGATGGGTGCCCCTCCGAGCACCGTCGCGAGCGCGACGCCTACGGCTGCAGCCAATTTCCAGCGATATCTCTTCGATTCGTGCGTCATCGTTCCTCGGGGCTCACTCGGCCTGCCGGGTGAGGGAGCGGCAGCGTCCGGTTGGACGAGGCCGCACGCCGACTTCTTCTTCAATTCGGCGTCAGTTGCAACCCGACCCGCACGTGAGGGTGACGCCCTGCGAAGGTTTCATGAGCTGTGGATAATCCTCCGGGGGCGGTGGAACCTGCTTGCCCACCTTCGACTGCAGGTGCGCTTTGGCCGCCGCATCGAACGCGGGGTTTCCGCTCGACCCGAGGGAAAAGCCCGTGATCGTGCCGTCGGGGCTGATAGTTACGCTTCCGCCGGCGCGAAGCTTCTTCATTTCCTCTGGTGGGAGGCCGAGGCCGGATACCGCGAATCCAGCACGCAAGAAGGCCGAAAGCTTCCCGGCGTACGCGTTCGCGATGTGCGACGGGATGCAGTTCGGATCTCCTTCGGCGCACCCTCCGCCGCCACCTTGGGAGGTACCCCCGGCGTCGTCCGTCGTCGCATCGGGGCCGGCGTCCTCGCCCGAGGGCTTGTCCGTCCCGCTGTCGCCGCCGTCTTCCGGCGCCGCGTCGTTGTCGTTGGACGCGACCTCCGCGTCCTTCGGCTCGAGGCTCTCGTCCGTCTTGCCCCAATCGCGCTCGACCTTGCCGGCGTCGGGGATGTCGTCGTTCTCGACCTTGGTCGACGCAGTCGTCGTGTCGGGCGGTTTGATCGGCGTCGCTTGAATCGCCTTCTTCACGGCTTCGGGCGCACGATCCCACTCGGGTGGCAGGACCGCCTTCTTACCGGCCTTTTCGGCGGCGGCGATCGCGTCCGAGTCGATCACCGGTTTGACCGCGACGATCTCCTCCGGCGGTTTGCACTCCCAAGCGTCGGCCTCGCAGGTCGGCTGCTCGCCCTCCGGACAAGAGGGCGGAGGCGCAGAGCACGAAGGTCTGCACTCCCAGCCGCCTGGGCCGCACTTCGCGATCTCTCCGGCGGGACAAGAAGGCGGCGGCGTGGCCAAGCACTTGTCCTCTTTCTTGGAGAGGTACATGACGGTGCCCGTGCCGACCTGCACGCAGATCGCGATGATGATCGCCGAAGCGATCTCCCAGGCTTCGAAGTCGCGGTAGGCCGAGGACGCCATCCGTTATTTCTTCGGCTTCTCGGCTTCCGTGTCGTCCTGAAGCTCGGGCTGGACCATCAGGTTCAAGTTGTTGACGCCCGCGCGGCGAGCCGCGGCGACGACCCGCGCGACGATGCCGTAGCGCGCGTCCTTGTCGGCGCGGATGTAGAGCTCCTTCTCCTTCTGGATTCGCTCGTCCTTGATGAAGTAGCTCTCGAGTGTCTGCGTGATGTCTTCCTCGTCCTTCTCTTTGCCGCGGGCCGAGATGAAGACCTTTTCGTCTTTGGTGATGCTGATGACGAGCTTCGCGTCTTTGACGGGCGCTTCCGTCGCTTGAACGTCGGGGAGCTTGATCTTCAGCCCCGTCGCGAGAAGCGGCGCCGTGACCATGAAGATGATGAGCAACACCAACATGACGTCGACGAACGGCGTCACGTTGATGTCTGCGAACCCTGCGCCGAAGCGCCTCCGGCCTCCGCCGACGCTCGCTCCCATCCGTCAGCCCCCCGCGTAGCTTTGGTAAGCGGGCGGCTGGGAGCCGACGCGCGACTGCGCGATCGTCTTGTCCGCGGCGACGGCGAGGCGTTGGTCGCTCTCGGCGACGAGATGGACCCACGCGTCGGTGGCGGCCTCGAGCTCCGAGATGAGGTCTTCGAGGCGTCGGTTGAGCAGGTTGTAGAAAATGAGCGCGGGGATCGCGGCGAGCAGACCGACCGCCGTGGCGATGAGCGCCTCGCTGATCGCCGGGCCGATCTTGTCGAGGCTCGTCTCGCCGCTTTCACCGATTACCCAGAAGGTCTGGAGGATGCCCCAGACCGTTCCGAACAATCCGATGAACGGCGCGGACGACGCGATCGATGCGAGGACGGTCAACATGCGACCGCCTCGCTGCTGCTCTTCCACGACGGCGCGTTTGGCCATCGACTCGAGCACCTTCTCGCTTCCCCCGCGGCGTGAGAGCGCGAGCACCACGCGACCACCGGGGGAGTCGGTGCTGCGCTGGGCCACGGCGAAGAGGTCCTTCGCGTCGAGGAGGTTGAACACCTCTTTTTCGAAGCGATGGAGGGCCGAGCGCATCCGTCCGAGCTGGAGGGCTTTGAGGATCGCGATGACCCAGCCCATCACGGCCATGACGATGAGAATCACCAGCACCGCCAAAACCGCGCCGGTCGAATCCAGCGCCGTTTCGAGCGGTGTCTTTCGCGGCGCTTCAGCCGCGATCGAAGCGAGGAAGGAGGTCATCGGTCGTCGAACTACTCGGCGAGGACGATCTCGACGCGACGGTCTTTCGCCCAGCCGCTCTCGTCGGTTCCGGTCGCCTCGAACTCGCCCTTGGAGCTCGTCGCCATGCGGCTGTTCTCGAGTCCCTTCTTCGCGAGGAACGATTGGATCGAGCCTGCGCGCTTCTGGCCGAGGCCGAGGTTGTACTCCGTCTCGCCGCGCGGATCGGCGTGACCGATGAGCTTCATCCCTTTGCCCTTGAGCGGACCCGAGATGAAGCATCGCGCTACGGCATCGAGCACGTTCGCGGCCTCCGGCGACACCTCGGCGGAATCGAATGAGAACGGCGCCGACGGCATGTCGCCGCACGCCTTGATGATCTTGTCGTCGATCTTCACCGAGCTCTGGCTGTCGTCACCCTTCGAGCCGTCCGATGTCTTTGCCGGCGGCGCAGTGCGTGCGTTGGCGTCGTCCGGCGTCTTCGCTTCTTCCTCTTTGCAGCCGACCGCGACTAGCGCGCAGCATGCAGCGGTGATCGCCAGGCCGCGAAGCCTCGCGCTCAATCCCGTAATCTTGCTGGTCATCTGTTCCTCCTTGGGTTGGCTGACGAGATCTGGCCTACCACGGACGCGCTCTCAAGCAAAACACCGCGTCGGGTGAGGCAACATGCACTCTGGGCAAGGCAAGAGGCTCGTGGTAGGCCGCGCGAAATGGGACTCGCAGAAGCGCTGAAGGACGACACGAAGAAGACGGCCATCATCGACGACGCGATCAAGCTCGTCGACGACGAGGTTGCCTCGAAGAGCGGCATTTCCGGATTCGCTGTAAAAAAGGGCTACGACGCTGTGAAGAGCATCAAGCCCGGCTTCGTCCGCGAAGCGGTCGAACGACTTCTTCCGGACATGGCGGTGAAGGTCGAGCCGCTGTGGAACGACGGCAAGAAGAGCGGTCAGCCGCGCGCCCATCTCGAGAAGAACAAAGCTCAGGTCGCGGACGCGCTCCTCTCCGTCACCGACGCGAAGGTCGAGCACGCGAAGAGCGGCCTCGTGAAGAGCACGTACAAGATGCTCCGCGGCTCGGCGAAGAAGCACGTCGAAGAGGCGATTCCGCGCCTCGGCGGTCTCCTCGAGAAACACGCCGGCTGATCGCGAGCTCGAACGAACGAGCAGCGGGGAGCGACGAAGGCGGCCCTTGGCGCGCCCCCGGCACGGCCCATAATCCGCGTTCGGGCGCGCGCGGTCGCAGCGCCCGCGGATTCGCTATGCCGGACTTCCTTCGCGGATTGTCGACGGCGGCGCTCGGCGCCGTCGTCTTCGGGTTCTTCGCGCTCCTGACGATCGGGAGCGTCGCGCTCGGCTTCGCCGCGGAACGCGCAAAGCCGGAGCAAAAGATCTTCGACGTTCCTCGCTGGGCGGGACAGCTCCGCTTCGAGGCCGCGGGCAACGTCGTGTTCGTCGCGGTGACGACGGCGGCGTTCACGGCCGCGCTCGCGAGCGGCGCCGTGCGATTCGGCGAAGCGGTCGCGCGCGGCTTCGCGACCTTCTTCGCGATGATGATCGGCTTTCAGGTCTTCTATTACGGCCTGCACCGCGCCATGCACACGAAGGCGCTCCTGCGCTTTCATCGCTGGCACCATCGCTCGCAGGTCACGAGCGCGCTCTCCGCGCAATCGGTGAGCTTCGTCGAGGCGTGCGCGTGGATGATCGGCTACGTGGGCTTGCCGATCCTGCTCTCGCAGGTCGTGCCGATCAGCTTCTTCGGGTGGCTCGCGTACATGGTCTTCAACGTGTCGGGGAACATCGTCGGCCACGCGAACGTCGAGCTCACGTCCAAGGCCGGCGCGACACGTTCCGCGAGCGTCGTCGCGAACCCGTTCGTCTACCACGCGCTCCACCACGCACGCTGGACGGGGCACTACAGCTTCCAGGCGGCGACGATGGATCGGCTGTTTCGTACCGAATACGGCGATTGGCCGGCGCTTTACGAGCGGGTGGCGAACGGGCGGCCCATGAAGACCCTACAGGACAAGGGCTAGACCGCGGTTCCTCCGAGGAACCGGCCACACCTGGCCCGAAACCGAAGAATTCCCTAGCGCACGCGGGCAAGGACCATTAAGTACCCGCGCGACTCACTCTAGGGAGAAGGTTTTCGGCTATGGACCTCGCGAAGATCCGCAACATCGGGATCAGTGCTCACATCGACTCCGGCAAGACCACGCTGACGGAGCGCATCCTCTTTTACACCAAGCGCATCCACGCCATTCACGAGGTGAAGGGCAAGGACGGCGTCGGCGCAAAGATGGACTCGATGGAGCTCGAGCGCGAGCGCGGCATCACCATTCAGTCTGCCGCGACGCACTGCTTCTGGAAGGGCAACCACATCAACATCATCGACACGCCCGGCCACGTCGACTTCACCATCGAGGTCGAACGTGCCCTTCGCGTGCTCGACGGGGCGATCCTCGTCCTGTGTGGCGTCGCCGGCGTCCAGTCGCAGTCGCTGACGGTCGACCGTCAGATGCGCCGCTACAACGTTCCCCGCATCGTCTTCATCAACAAGCTCGATCGCTCGGGCGCGAACCCGTTCAAGGCGAAGGATCAGCTTCGCGAGAAGCTCCACTTGAACCCGGTGTTCCTGCAGCTCCCGATCGGCCTCGAAGACAAGCTCGAGGGTCTCGTCGACCTCATCGAGATGAAGGGCTACTACTTCGCCGGTCCGAACGGCGAGGACATCACCATCAAGGAGATCCCGGCCGACATGAAGGCGGACGCCGACAAGTGGCACGCCGACATGCTCGACGCGCTCTCGCTTCATGACGACGCGCTCGCCGAGGCGATGCTCGAGGAGAAGGTCACGCCGGAGATCATCCGCGCGGCCATCCGCAACAGCACCATCGGCCTCAAGATCGCGCCCGTGATGATGGGCTCCGCCTACAAGAACAAGGGCGTCCAGCTCCTTCTCGACGGCGTCAACGCCTACCTCCCGAACCCGAGCGAGGTCGAGAACTCGGCCGTCGACCTCGACAAGAACGAGGAGAAGGTCGTCCTTTCGTCCGACGCGAACGCGCCGCTCGTTTCGCTCGCGTTCAAGCTCGAGGACGGTCGCTTCGGCCAGCTCTCGTACGTGCGCATCTACCAAGGCCAGCTCGCCAAGGGGATGGAGATCACGAACACCCGCACCGGCAAGCGCCACAAGGTCGGCCGTCTCGTTCGTATGCACTCGGACGACATGGAAGAGATCGAGGTCTCCGACCCGGGCGACATCGTCGCGATGTTCGGTATCGACTGTAACTCGGGCGATACGTTCACCGACGGAAAGCTCAACTACGCGATGTCCAGCATGTTCGTGCCGGACGCCGTCATCAGCCTCTCGATCGCGCCGAAGGACAACAAGAGCCAGACGAACATGTCGAAGGCCCTCCGTCGCTTCACGAAGGAGGACCCGACGTTCCGCGTGAGCTCCGACCCGGAGACCAACGAGACGATCATCCAGGGCATGGGTGAGCTCCACCTCGAGGTCTACGTCGAGCGCATGAAGCGCGAGTACAACGCCGAGGTCGTCACCGGCGCACCCCGCGTCGCGTATCGCGAGACGATCACCCGCCGCGTGGAGTTCACCTACCTCCACAAGAAGCAAACGGGTGGCTCTGGTCAGTACGGTAAGGTCGGCGGCTTCATGGAGCCGTACGCCGATGGTAACTACCAGTTCGTCGACGACGTCGTCGGCGGCGTCATCCCGCGCGAATACATCCCGAGCTGTGACAAGGGCTTCCAGTCGATGCTCGCCAAGGGCCAGCTCATCGGTGCCCCCGTCACCAACATCAGCATCACCATCAACGACGGCGCGGCCCACGCGGTCGACTCGAGCGACGCGGCCTTCCAAGAGGCGGCCCGCGGCGCATTCCGCGAGTCGTTCCCGAAGGCGGGTCCGCAGATCCTCGAGCCGATCATGAAGGTCGCGGTCGAGGGTCCGAGCGAGTTCCAGGGCGGCATGACCGGCCTGCTCCTCCAGCGCCGCGGCATCATCATGAACACGGCCGAGGACGACAGCGGCTTCTCCAAGGTCGAGGCCGAGGTCCCGCTGGCCGAGATGTTCGGCTTCTCCACCGCGCTCCGCTCCGCGACGCAGGGCAAGGCAGAGTTCACGATGGAGTTCGCCAAGTACTCCCCCGTCCCGAACTCGATCGCCGATGAGCTCATCAAGAAGCACAGGGCGGAAGAAGAGAAGAAGAAGAAGTAGCTCGAGGACGTTCGCGCAATCCCTTGCGCGAACTGGAAACTGAGCTCCCCCCAACCCCCCTCCCGCCTTCGGCGCGAGGGGGGCTCGCGGTTTGTGACACCGTCATCGCATTGTGTCGGCGCTTCTCAGCGTCTACATGCGGCGGCGATGCCTGCACCGCGCCGTCTCGCGCTGCTTCGCGAATTGCACGAGGAGCTCGACGCCTGCCAGGCGTGCCCGGGCATGATCGGCCCCGTCGTTCACGGTCCGGCGATTCAGAGCCCCGTGTTTCTCCTGGGCCAAGCGCCCGGTGTGCACGAGGGCAAGTTCAACAAGCCCTTTGCCTGGACGGCCGGCAAGACGCTCTTTCGATGGTTTCAGGAAGCAACGGGCGCCGATGAAGAGACGATTCGCGCCTGCGTGTATTTCGCTGCGGTCGCGCGTTGTTTTCCGGGCAAAGCAAAAGGTGGTGGCGGCGATCGTCGGCCCAACCCGACCGAGATCGAGCAGTGCCGCACGTTCATCGAGCGCGAGGTCGCGATCCTCAAGCCGAAGCTCATCGTGCCCGTCGGGACGCTCGCGATAAGCGAGGTCCTCGGTCACAAGGGCCCGCTCGTCGACGTCATCGGAACCGTCCAGCACGCGCGCTATCACGGTGTCGACCTCGACGTGATCGCGTTGCCTCATCCGAGCGGTGCATCGACGTGGCATCGCGTCGAGCCGGGCAAGACGCTGCTCAAGAGAGCACTTGAGCTTCTCGCGGCTCACCCTGCGATGGTGGAAGCGCTGAGAAACTGAGGACAGCACGCTAACTTTACGTTCGCGGCCGGATTGTCTAAGCCCGAGGCATGACCTCGAACCGCTCTTTCGCCGCGATCGCGATTCTCCTCGTGACCGCGATTGGCTGTGGCGACGACACCAGCGACGGCGGGGCCGGCGGCGGTGGTAGCTCCGCAGACGGTGGCAACGGAACCGGCGGAACACCTTCTTCGGACGGTGGCTCCGGAGGCAGCGCCGATACCGTCGGCGGTGGCGGGACTGGCGGGACCGGCGGCACAGCGGAAGAGTGTCCCGAGCCGCCCGTCCTCGAATACGACAAGAACGAGTGCCTGACCGCAGACGGCGCCGCGCAATTCTGCGGTGCCGAGTCGGACCAGACGGTTTGTGCGTTCGCCATTCAATGCGGCTTCGCGACCGACGAGGCGCAATGCAATGTCGACTGCGTCGACAACAGCGCGACGCATTGCTACGGCGACTCGAACGTCTCCTGCGCGGTCGGCGCGATGTGCGACAACGATTGCGAGACGTTCCAGGCGTGCGGCATCGTGCTCTGACAGAGCACGCTGCGACTCAGCCCGAACGCTCCCACACGAGCTCGAGCGACAGCTCTTCGCGGTCGCCTTCGACCTCGTGCTCGATCTGCAACGTCGCCGACGCCGGCACCACGAAGCGCTTGTTTTCGACCTGAATCCGGAACGGCTCGCCGCGCTCCAGCGTGTCGGCGAGCCGCCGCAGCGTGTCGATGAACTTCGCGCGATCGACCTGTTTCTCGACGTCTCTTTCCATGCGCGAACGGTCGAACGTCTCGACCCCGTGCGTCAAGATGCCACCCGATCGTGTGGCATGGACGTCTGGTCGCCGACCGCAAAAAGATGCGCTAGGGTCCGCGCAAATCGGCGCGCCGTCGTGCCGACGCGAGGAAAACAAATGTCGGCACAGGCCTGGGTGCCTAGTGCGAGCGGAGCGAGCACCCCTACAGGCGGGACCCGGGCCGTCGTGCCGACGCGAGGAAAACAATGCGGCTGATGACGCTTGAGAACGGCACGCGCGACGGTGAGCTCGCGGTCGTTCATCCGGATGGTGAGCGCTGCTGCTCCGCGACCGATGTCGCGCCGACGTTGCAACGCGCCCTCGACGACTGGGATGTCGCAGAGCCGAAGCTTCGCGCCCTCGCGAGCGACCTCGCGAAGGGGTCACGGCCTGCCTCCGCCATTCAATGGGATCGCGTGCGCGCGCCTCTGCCCCGCGCCTACGAATGGGTCGATGGAAGCGCGTACATCAATCACATCGTCTTGGTGCGCAAAGCCCGCGGGGCCGAGCCGCCGAAGACGCTTCTGACCGATCCGCTCGTCTACCAGGGCGGCTCGAGCGACATGCTCGCGCCGCGGGCGCCGATCGATTGCGTGAACGTCGAGTGGGGGATCGATTTCGAGGCGGAGGTCGCCGTCGTCTTGGGCGACGTCCCGCGCGGGACGAAGGCCGCCGATGCGGCGAAACACATTCGGCTCTTCGCGCTCGTGAACGACGTCACTTGTCGGAACCTCATCCCGCCGGAGCTCGAGAAAGGCTTCGGCTTCTTCTGCTCCAAGCCCGCGACGGCGTTCTCTCCGTTCGTCGCGACGCCCGACGAGCTCGGCGACGCGTGGCGCGACGGCCGCATTCACCTGCGACTGCGTTCCGAGCTCAACGGCGAGCTCGTCGGCGACCCCGAAGCCGGCCCCGAGATGCATTTTTCCTTCTTCGATTTGATTCAGCACATCACCAAGACGCGCCAGTTCGGCGCCGGCACGGTCCTCGGCTCGGGCACCGTCTCCAATCAGGATCGCGCGCGCGGCATCTCCTGCCTCGCGGAGCGGCGCATGATCGAAATCATCGAGACGGGGAAGCCCGCGACGCCGTTCATGAAGCCGGGCGACACCATTGCGATCGAAATGAAGGACGACAGTGGTCGCAGCATCTTCGGGCGAATCGAGCAGAAGGTCGTCCAGGTGGAGCGCTGAAATGGCGACGAATGCCCCTACGCGGCTCTACAGCTATTTCCGTTCGAGCTGCTCCTACCGCGTCCGCATCGCGCTCGGTCTCAAGGGCGTGCCGTTCGAGATCGTTCCCGTTCATTTGCTGAAGGACGGCGGCCAGCAACACGCCGACGGCTACCGCGCAAAGAACCCGATGGAGCAGGTGCCGCTCCTCGAGATCGAGCACGAGCCGGGCGTCGTGGTGCAGCTCACGCAATCGGTCGCCATCCTCGAATACCTCGAGGAGCGATTCCCGAAACCCGCGCTCCTCCCCGGTTGCGCATACCTTCGCGCGCGCGTCCGCAAGTGCGTGGAAATCGTCAACAGCGGCATTCAACCATTGCAGAACCTCGCCACGATGGCCGAGGTGAAGCGGCTCGGCGGTGACGCCGTCGCATTCGCCCGGCAAGCCAACGAGCGCGGCCTCGACGCGCTCGAGGCCGAGGCCGTCGACGCGGGCGGAAAATACATGATCGGCGACGAGCCCACGCTCGCCGACGTCTGCCTGGTTCCCCAGCTGTACTCCGCCCGCCGGTTCAAGGCCGACATGGCGCGCTACCCGCGTCTCGTCGAGATCGACGCACGTCTCGCCGAGATGGAAGGGTTCGCCCAAGCTCACCCGGACCGCCAGCCCGACTCTGAATAAGCATCCGCAACGCTACGGAAGAAGAAGCATCATGCCCAAGCTCGAATCTCTCGGAATTCGTCGAATCGAATCGATTCACTATTACGTTCGCGACATCGAACGGAGCCGCAAGTTCTATTGCGACATGATGGACTTCGCCGAAATCGGTGAATCCGGCGCCGACCTCGACGCGAACGGCAAGCAGCACAGCGTCCTCTTCCGTGCAGGTGACTGCAACGTCGTCTGTTCCCAGCCCGTCGGTGAGGGCGGTCGCGCGTGGCGCTATCTGAAGAAGCACCCGGACGGGATCGGCACGCTCACGTTCGAGGTCGCCGACATTCTGAAGACCTTCCGTCTCCTCGACGAGCGCGGCGGTACGCCGATCGACGACATTCAAGAGTTCACCGACGAAAAGGGCGGCAAGCTCTCCACGTTCTCGATCACGACGCCGTTCGGTGACACGACGTTCCGCTTCGTGCAGCGCAACGGCTTCGGCCCGCTCTTCCCGGGACTCGTCGACCACGCGCAGCCGCGCGGCGGAAAGAACGTCTTCGGCATCGAGGCGTTCGACCATGTCACGTCGAACTTCCAAACGATGAAGCCTGCACTCCTCTGGATGGAACACGTGATGGGCTTCGAGACGTATTGGAACGTGCAATTTCACACCGAGGACGTGAACCAAGATCACTCCAAGGGCTCGGGCCTTCGCTCGACCGTGATGTGGGAGCCGGGCTCGGGTGTGAAGTTCGCCAACAACGAGCCGTGGCGCCCGTTCTTCAAGGCGTCGCAGATCAACATCTTCAACGAGGAGCACCGCGGCGACGGCGTCCAGCACGTGGCGCTGACGGTCAAAGACATCCTCAGCTCCGTGCGCGGCATGCGCGAGCGAGGCGTGTCGTTCATGCCGACGCCCGGCACGTATTACGACATGCTGCCGGCACGCCTGCAGCAGATCGGCGTCCAGCGCATCGAGGAGGAGACGAGCGTCCTTCGCGACCTCGGCATCCTCGTCGACGGCGAAAAAGAGAAACAGTACCTGCTCCAGATCTTCCTGAAGGACTCGGCTGGTCTCTACGGCCAACCCGAGGCAGGGCCGTTCTTCTACGAAATCATCCAGCGCAAGGGCGACAGGGGCTTCGGCGCGGGTAACTTCCGCGCGCTCTTCGAGAGCATCGAGCGCCAGCAAGAAGCCGAGGGCAAGATCTGATGATCGAGCGGATGAGCGTCGGCGACCTGCCGAGGAAGCACCACATTCAGCTTCGGAGCGCAGCCGGCGCTCTCCGTTACGAGCATTGCCTCACGCGGGACGGCTTCGACGGGCCCTACACGATCGCCTATCACGAGCGCCGCCCGCACACGGCGAAACAAGGCGAAGCGAAGCAGTCGTATCCGACCCCCGAGACGGGCGACCTCCGCGCGCTTCGTCGGCGCCATTACGATTCGACCAAGCTCGGCGGCGGGACGACGTTCCTCGCGTCAAGGCGGCCGATCCTCTTCAATCGTGACGTGGTCGTCTCGGTGAGCCGCCCGACAACGGCGGACGACGTCTACTTCTCGAACGGCGACGGCGACGATCTCCATTTCGTCTTCCAGGGCTCGGGCACGCTCCGCACGATGCTCGGCGACGTCCGATACCAGAAGAACGATTACGTCTTCGTTCCGCGCGGCACCATTCATCGATTCATCCCCGATGCGGGGGCACCGCATTGGCTGTTTTCGATCGAATGCCTCGGGGGAATGGGCATCCCCAAACAATGGCGCAATCCGGTCGGCCAGCTCCGGATGGATGCTCCCTATTGCCACCGCGACTTCAAGAACCCGACCTTCGAAGGTCCGCGCGACGAAGGCCTCCGGCACGTGGTCGTCAAACGGCAGAACCGCTTCGACGGTTTCGACTACGACGACAGCCCGCTCGACGTCGTGGGTTGGGACGGGTCGGTATACCCGTGGGCATTCGCGATCCTCGACTTTCAGCCGCGGGTCGGGCTCGTGCACCTGCCTCCGACGTGGCACGGCACCTTTGCGGCGCGCGGGGCATTGATCTGTAGCTTCGTGCCGAGGCCGGTCGACTTCCACCCGGAGTCGGTGCCGTGTCCTTATCCCCATTCGTCCGTCGACGTGGACGAGCTCCTCTTCTATTGCGACGGCAACTTCACCTCGCGCAAAGGTGTCGGCCCCGGGAGCATCTCGCACCACCCGGCGGGCATCGCGCACGGTCCTCACCCCGGCGCGTACGAAGCGAGCGTCGGCTCGAAGCAGACGACGGAGCTCGCGGTGATGCTCGACTGTTACGAGCCGCTGCAACCGACCCCGCACGCGCTCGCGATCGAAGACGCCGGTTACCACGAGAGCTTTCGCTGACGCCAAACCTGCCGAGCGCGCAGTATCGTTGCCGCAATGGATTGCCAGCGACGGCTGTTCATCGCCCAACTGCTCGCGCTCGCTGCCTGCACGCGAACCGAAGGGCCCAGTTCTCCGCCCAAGGGCGGTCCCTCGCGGTCTTCGCGCGCCGTCCGCGACAGACCGATCGCGTATCGAGTTCGTCTCGATCTCGACGAGAAGGCGTCGTCGTTCTCCGCAACGACGGAGATCGAGCTCGCGCTCGCTGAACGCGGCGGACCCGTCGTGCTCGATGCGAAGGATCTCGACGTCGCGAACGTGGAGCTCGGCCCAACGAAGCTCGATTACGAGACTCGAGGGGAGACGCTCTCGTTCGAATTGCCCGCGCGAGCCCGCCGCGATCCGACAGCTCGCGTTCGCGTCGCTTACGCGGGCAAAGCGTCGGAGGGGCTTCGGATAGCGCCCGATTACGCCTTTACGGGATTCGACACACGAGCGTGGATGCCATGCGCGTTCGATCCCTCGATTCGCTCCACGTTCGAGGTATCCATTGCGGCTCCTGCGGGTTGGACCGGCACGGGTAACGGCACGCGGCAGCACGAGGCAGGATCGCCACGTCTCCAATGGAGACTCGATGACCCGTATCCCGCATACACGCTCGGCTTCGCCGTCGGTGATTTCTGGTCAGCCAGCACGGCGACGGCGTCTGGGGCTCCGATCGTCGAGCTGCTCGCCAGCCAGCGAACACCGCGCGAGCTCGCGGAGTGTCTGTCCGAAGTCACGAAGATGGTCCGCTTCTTCGAGGAACGAACGGGTATTCGATACCCTTTCGAGCGCTTCTCCCTCGTCTTCGCCGGCGACACCGCAATGCAGGAAAAGGCGTCTTTTGCGGCGCTGAACGAACCCTATGCCCAACAGTGGCTGGAGAACCCCCACGAAGACTGGCTGTTCTGTCACGAGCTCAGCCACGCTTGGTGGGGGAACCTCGTGACGTGTCACGGGTGGGCGCACTTCTGGCTGAATGAAGCATTCGCGACCGCCATGACGGCCATTTACAAAGAGCACCGCTGGGGCAACGCGGACTACGAGCGAGAGCTGACCCTCGCCCGCGAACGTGTGACGAAGCTGCTCGGTGCAAACAAAGGACGTCCTCTCGAAATGCCGGGAGAGGCGACGTTCACGGAGGTGGGCGGCCCATGGCCGTACGCATACGGCTGCGAAGTGCTGCTCGAGCTGCGCGCGCGCATCGGGGATGGGGCGTTCTTCGGTGCCGTCCGCGCCTATCTGGGCAGTCACCAGCTCGGGAGTGTCACGACCGAAGACTTCCTGGATGCGTTCGCCGGGCGTGACGTCGGTCTTCGGGACTTCCTGGTTTCCCAGGTCCGTCAAACGCCCCATCGTCGTTGACTAGTGACTCGATGAGTGTTAACTCATCGAACGTGGCGGTCAGGCAAGAGCAGAAGCGTCAGACCCGGGAGCTGATCCTGCGCACGGCATATTTGCTCTTCGAGGACAGAGGCCTGCTCGCCACCAAGACGTCGGACATAGCCGAGGCTGCGCATATCTCCCACGGGAGCGTGTTTGCCCATTTCCCGACACGCGACCAATTGCTCGAGGCGGTCATCGAGGATGTCGGGCGCAACATCGCGACCCGCGTCCAAGAGGGCTCCGGGCGGAAGCAAACGGCACGCGACGTCCTCACGACCCACGTGAAGTGCCTGACCGAATATGAAGCCTTCTACGCAAGGCTCGTGTCGGAGGGGCCATTTTTGCCGGCCGCGGCGCGTCGGGTTTTGGTGGAGATCCAATCAGCCATCGCGACCCAGCTCGACGAGGCCTTGTCGCGGGAGCGCCCCAAGAAAGGGGCGCGCGTGTTGCCGATCGATCTCGTCTTCAATACGTGGATTGGTCTTCTTCATCACTATTTGGTGAACCGGGATCTCTTTGCGCCCGGCCAATCGGTGTTGTCGAAGATGGGTCCACGCCTCGTCGACTATTTCATGACACTGACGAGTCCGACATCTCGAGCGGACGAAAAAGGAGAAGGTCCATGAACCATTGTATTGCGTGCGGTATGCCCATGATGCGCGCGGAGGATCACGCGCTTTCCGACACTTCGAAGGAATATTGCAAACACTGCGCGCGGCCCGACGGGTCGATGCGAAGCTACGACGAAGCCGTCGTCGGCATGACGCAATGGATGGTGCGCACCCAAGGGATCGACGCCGAGGTCGCCAAACAGATGGCTGTCGAGACGCTCAAGAGCCTCCCTGCTTGGAAGAGCACGGCGACCTGATCATGAATCTCGCAGCGCTCCGAGCGGAGATTCGCGCATCGCTCGAGGCAAGCGCCGACCCTGAATACCGCGCGAAGATAAGCCGGCTCGTGCCGACGGGTGCTCCGCTGTTGGGCGTGACCGTCCCGCGGATTCGAGAGCTCGCGAAGCTCTTTCGGCCCAAGACGAAGATGCTCGATGCCGGCGGTGTCCTCTCTCTCGTCGAAGGGCAGTTCGACGGCCGCTGCCGGGAGGAGATGTTGTTCGGCACCTTCGTCTTGGTGGACCACAAACGGACGCTGAAAGATGTACTTTTACCTGCAATCGATCGGTTTATCGAGCTCATCGACAATTGGGAGGTATGCGATCAGCTCGCGATGAACGTCGCGGCGCCGATGGTCGCGGCCGACCCGAAGCTGTCGCGCGAGCTCGTCCGCTGGGCGAGCTCGGCGAACCCATGGCGGCGCCGCTTTGCCGTCGCGACTGCCGCAGCACTCAACCAAAAAGGACGAAGCCTCGTCCGGGAGACGCTCGACGTCTGCGCGTGCCTTCTCCAAGACGGCGATCCTTCGGTTCAAAAGGCCGTCGGGTGGGCCCTCCGTGAGGCTTGTAAATGCGATGAGGAGGCTGTTTACAACCTGCTTCTCGAACGCCGCGAACAGGTGGCTCCACGCATCTTGCGCGAAGGGGCGACGAAGCTTTCGGAGAGCCGAAGATCGAGCCTTCTCGGCGGTGCGACGGCGCAGACGAGCGTGAAGCGCGGACCGGCCGTTCCGAAGTTGGCCCGGCGCCCGGGGGCCGGATGATGATGCGTGGGTGAAGCCCGGTTTCGACCCGATCGGGGGTTATCGCTTTTCCCTCGCGCTCATCGCCATCACGACGGCCCTCGCGGGCGCCTCCGGATGTACGGAGGCAAACGCTGAGCCCCGCGACGTCGAGCGGAGCGGGACGGCGCTGCGACCGTCGGAGACGATTGCCGCAGCCCAGTCCGCGCCGATTGCCGCCACCGAGGTAACCGCGGTGGTCGCGTCCACGCCCGAGGAGCCGACCCTCACGATCAGCGCGGTCGGCGATTGCACCCTTGGGGATCCCGCCGGAACCGAGCGCGCACCGGGTAGCTTCCACAAGGTATTCGTGGAGAACGGCGAAGACCTGGCGCGGCCCTTTTCGGGTGTGCAAACCGTCCTCGGTGCCGACGATCTCACCATCGCCAACCTCGAAGGCACGCTCACGACCGCCAACGCGCGAGAGGGCACGGCCTTCTCGTTTCGCGGCAAGCCCGAATTCGCAAAGATGTTGTCGCTCGGCAGCGTCGATATCGTCAACCTGGCGAACAACCACTCTTACGACTGCGGACCGCGCGGTCTGAGCGACACCCGCGAGAGCCTGCGGGCGGCTAATATCGGCTATTTCGGCGTCGGCGACATCGACACTCGTATCGTCAAAGGCATCGAGGTGCACAACCTCGGTTACACGGGAGGCAAGCTCGACGTTCGCGACGAAATGGCCAAAGCCGTCCGCAAGCTGAAGCGAGACGACAACCTTGTCATCGTGTCCTTCCATTGGGGCAACGAGGGGTCGCACGAATCGAGCGACGTCCAGCAAACCCTCGGCCGCGCCGCAATCCAGGCCGGCGCCGACCTCGTCCTAGGCCACCATCCGCACGTATTGCAGGGAATCGAGGAGTACCAAGGCAAGAAGATCGTCTACAGCCTCGGCAACTTCGTATTCGGCGGCAATGGGCACCCCGACGACTTGGATTCGATGATCTTCCAGGCGAAGTTCACGAAGAAAGCGGGGAAGGTCGTGCCGCTCGGGTACGAGGTCGTCCCCGTCTCTTTCTCGGGGCACAAGAGCCAAAACGACTTCCGCCCCGTGCTGCTCGAGGGGGCCGACGCGGCGCGGGTGCGCAGCGACGTCGAAAAGTATTCAGCCCTGTTCGGCGGGGCGAAGCTGACGGATTAATCTCTCTACAGCTCGTTCACCAATGCGGATTTGGCGAGCGTCCTCGTGAGCGCTCCGCGGAACGCATTTTGGCGACCTGCGACCTGCGCCAGGTCGGCGAGGTACGAGCGCGCGACCTGGGGATCTCCGGCGCGGAACGTCGCTTCGGCGGCGGCGACGACCAGCGTCGCGACGCTGGGGTACATCGCCTTGTCCCGGTGCGCGAGCGCGAGGGAAGCTCGGCGGGCGGCGGCGGCGCGGAGCACCTCGGGAACGATCTCGAGGTCCGCGGCGTGGTCGGTCGAGCCTTCCCGCTCGCGGACAGCGAGCACGATCGCGGGGCCCGGGCTCAGCGCGTTCCAGCCCCAATCGCTGGAGGGAGGCTCGCTCGCCTGGAGCTCGTCGGGCTGCGACGAGGACAGCGCGAACGCAGCGCCGATGACATCGCCGTGGCGCGAGCGCGCGCCGAAGAGGGGGGCGCACAGCTTGGAGGCGACCGGGGTCCCTTTCGGGCCGCCATAAAGCGCGACGAGGAGCGCAGGAAATGCAATGGGACCGGCGTTATGGTCGTGCTCCCATTGCTCGTCGCTTTGGTCGAGCAGATGCGCGACGTCGGCGAACGAGCCCGCCATCGCGCCGATCAGCGCCCGCATGCGCGGCGTGAGGAGCTCGAACATCGACGCGGCGCTGTCGAGCCTGCCGACCAGGACCTCGCGCTCCGGCTCGTCGAACAGCAGCCACCGTGACAGCCTCGGCACCGTCGGGTCCGCGGCGAATGCGCGCTTCGCGAGCTCGACCGCGCGGTGATCGTCCGCAATTCGTGTTGCGAGCTGCACGCCGATGTCGAGGAGAAGCGCCCTGCCCGAAGCGTCCTCGAGGCTCGCGTCGGCTTCCTCGACGACGTCCAGGCCGGCGGACCATTGCGATTGATCGGCGAGGCGGAGGACGAAAGTTCTGTAATGGGCCCAATCTCTCGTTCGGCGCGCCATTCGAGCGACGCCTTCGAGGCCTTCGATATGCTCGAGCGCTTCCGCGAGCAGCGCCTCGGAGGGTTTCCAAGCGAAGATCTGCGGCCGTCCCTCTTCGCGGTGTGCGTGCTCTTCGAGCGCGCGCGCCCAAGCTTGTGCGAACTCCGAAAACGCTTCGAGCGGACGGATGGCGAGCTCTTCCAGCAATCGAAGGGGGAACAACACCGATCCCAAATCGGAGAGGCGCGCGACCGCGTCGAGCACGGCCTCGACCCGCTCTTCGGCGCGGACCTCTTCGTAGACGCTGACCAAATAGCTTCCGAAAACGGCCGGCGTGACGAGGTCTTCGACCCGTGCGCCCGACTGCGGCGAGCCGTCCGGATCCGTCGCGGCTTCGAGCTCGGCGAGCAGGCTCAATACGGTCTCGTAACAAGCGCGCGCGGCGGGGGCCTCGTTGCGCAGGAGAAGCCTGCGCGCGCGGACGAAGAGCGCACTGGACTCGTCGAAATCGACGCGGAGCGTGCGCATCGTCGAGCGGCACCATCGATCGATATCGACCAGTAGATCGGGATCGTCGAGCAACCATCGCGCGCCGCCGAGCTTGCGCGCAGCGAACTCGACGAGCTCGTGGGCGAGCCCGCGAGGCGCCGGCATTGTCGAATAGAGACTGACCGACGAAGGCCGCAGAGAAACGGCCTTCATCAAGAAACGGCGTAGGTCCGCTGCGTCCAAGCGCTCGAGGGCACCGTCGACATCCGACAGTGTTGCAGCCTCGAGATCGAAGCGGTCGTTCATGTTGCGGATGCGAGTGGATACACCTCGCATCGATCCATCCGTTTGACGAGATCGCGCATTCGAGCCAAGCCCCCCTGTCCTCGGCGATAATAGAGGATCTGCGGGCGCCCAGAAATCGGGCAAATCAGTAGGAGCGTTCGATCGAAAAAGTCACGCCGCGGCGCTCCATTCATCGTCCATCTCGTTGATGCCACGAGGCCTCAGCGCAAAAACTATCGCATCGCGAGATGCTCGCCGTACGTCGTGCGCGGCGCCGCAGCCAAACGAGCTTCCTCCACCGCGGCCTCTTCGATGTCGCCGCGCGCGGCAGCCATCAGAGCGTCGCGGAGGATCGGATGTGCGGATCGTTCTGCCGCCGAACGCACACGCGCGAGGATCCGCTCGTCGCCGCGCTGCGCGAGGACGAAGGCGGCGCCGACGCGCTCTTCGAGAGGCGCGCGCGGGTCTTCGACGATGCCGGCGAGCCGCTCGTCGTCGACGTAGCCGATTCGATACCGATCCGTTCGTCCTGCCAGCTCGGCCAGGCGGACGCGCCACACGTTCATCGGCGCGGACCCGCGCTCGAGGCCCGGCACGCGCACGCGCGCCGACGGCTCTCGGTGCAGCTGCGCGGAGAGCGCGCTCGCGAGGATCTCCGGCTCGATGGTCCGAATGAAATGGTCCGAGCCGTCCTCCCTCCGGACGATGACGCCGCGGTCGCACACTTCGATCGAGTCGATGTCTTCGTACGCGAGGTAGAGCTGCTCCGGCCGCGCCATCACCAGCATCCCTTCGCTCCCCAGGATGACGGAGAGCGGCGCGCCGAAGCGCGACACGTACCGGATCGTCATGAACACGGGAAACAATCCGCTCCCGATCAGCGCGAGCATCGACAGTCCGCCGAACGGCGGAGCCACCATCGCGTCGAGCATCACGACGGCCGCGAGCATGAAGAGCAGGCTCACGAAGAGGCCTGCGACGCCGGCCGCGCAGCCTTCGACCACCCGCGCGACCCGCGTCTCCCTGGTCAGCTCGAGACCGGCGCGCCGCCGCTCGACCCCGAGGAGCGCGCTGATACGCCGTGCTTCACGCTCGTCGCGGACCGTGAGGCCGATTCTCAGGTCGTCGTTCGCATTGATGATGAGAAGCTGCGAGTCGGAATCGTAATGGGCGCCTCGCAATGCGTTCTTCGGCAGCGTCCAGGAGCCGTCGTCGGTATGGACGAACAGGTGACCATTGCTTTCGAATAGAACGCCGGCCGAACGCTTGCCATAGCGACGTTGCGGCATTGGCTCCGTCGGTGGGCGACGCGGCGGTGCGACGGGGCCACCGGCCGACGCCGCAATGGCGAGCCCTCCGAAGAACAGCGCCGCCGACGCGAGCAATGCAATCCCCGGAACGGCGAGCGCGCCGGCGCCGATCGCGCGCGGCTCGAGCAACGAAATGGCCGCGGGCAGCGCGACGACGCCGACGAACGAGATCGCCGCGCCTGCGCGGCGCTGAGAAGCCGGCGCATCGACGACGACCCTCCCTCTCGCGATCTCTCGTTCGACGCCGCGGATCGTCATCACGAAAGAGCCTAGCAGAGCCGACGACGTCCGGGTCTCCGCGACGGCGATTCGCAGCGACGCCACACGTGGCGCAATGGATCCGTTGGCGCGTGTGAGACGACGCTACCGTCGCGGACCGCCCGCGAGCGTCGGTGCGATGTGACGAACGATCCACGCCTCGAGCTCGCGCACGTCCGCCTCGGTACACTCCGCCGCCAGCTCGTAGCGGTCTTTGTTGCGCTTGAGCAGACCGCGGCGCAAAAACGCGACGTACGCGGCCGAAAACGTCGGCGCGCTGATGGCCTCGCGTCGATCGATCTCCCCGCCGAGGAACATCTGATGGCCGATCTCGAGCGCCTGCTGCACCAGCTCTTTGTCGGTCAATCCTCGCGACAAGAGGAGGCGCGTGGCGCGCGCGGCGACGCGGTACGCCTCGAGGATCGGCGTGAGATGCGCGCCGTGCCAACCGAGCCAGGTCATCGCGTCGTCGTCGTCGTTGCCGGGACCCACCGACAAGAGCTCACCGCTTCGCGCGAGCTCGCCGAACGCGACCATGTCCTCGATGGTCCGCGCCATCCGCTCTTCCAGCGGACCCGCTGCGTCCCCGAGGTGGAGCATGTCCTGCGACAGCACGCGACCGAGCTCGCACGCCTCCAGTTGGACGCGTGAGGCAGGGACGTTGCGCGCACCGGCCGCGCGAAACGCGAGGCTGACGAGCGAGCGCTCGGCGAAGAAATGCACGATTCCGTTTTTTGCGAAATCGAGGCGCGCGCGCCCTTCCTCCGGCACGGTGTAGACGATGTCGTCGCCCGCGTGCAGAAGGCCGGAGCGCAGCGTGACGCGCGCTCCGCGCTCGAGCGTCGCGTCGGGCGCGTGTTCCTTCACCAGGCCGCCTCGCGCCAACATGACCGCGGCGTCTCGAACTGCGGCCTCGCGAACGCGGCCATCGCCGTGCACGAGGGTCTCCACCGGTCGAGCCCCGGCACGGTGCGCAACCGTCAGCAAGCGACCGACGCGGGCGACCAGCGCCGGATGCGCGAGTCCGCGCCCCGGCATGTCGAGCAGCGCCATCGCGACGAGGGCACCCGCGGTGAGGCGCGCGCTCTCGTGAATGCCCTGGACCACGGTGTCCGCGAGGCGCGTCGTGACGCTTCGTCGTTTCGCCGGCGTGAGCGGGCTCGCCGTCAAAAGCATCTGCGCGCGAAGCTCGTCGAGATCGATCGGCTCGCCGAACGTGACGTGCACGCGCCCGTAGTCGTACGAGAGCGCATCGGCGACGGCGAAGAGCGAGCCCGGGCCCTCCGTCTCCTTCTTGGCGCCTGCGCGTTCGCGCGCGAGCTCGAAGTCTTCCATCAAGCGCTCGTATCCGATGTTGATCGGGACGAACGCGACGGGTCGACCATCCATCGAGGTCGCCGTGTCGACCACGATGTTGAGGAGCCCGAGCTTCGGCGGGAGCAGTCTGCCCGTCCTCGATCGGCCACCTTCGACGTAGAACTCGATGGCCCACCCGTCGCGCAGGAGGCGCCGCACGTAGGCGTCGACCACCGCCGCATAGAGGCGGTCGCCGCGAAAATCGCGCCTTATGAAGAACGCTCCACCTCGCCGCAAGACCTCCCCGACGGGGAAAAATGCGAGGTTGTCGCCGGCGGCGACCACGGGCAGCTCGAGCAGGTTCTTGCGCAGCACGTACGAGAGCACGAGGTAATCGACGTGGCTCTTGTGGCTCGGCAGGAGGACGACCGTGCCGCGGCGCGCGGCTTCTCGAACCCGCTCGATCCCCGCGGGCTCGACGTCGACGCCGGAGAACACCTTGCCGATCAGCCGGTCGGCGAGCAGCTCGATCGCTCGGAGCATGTCGGGGTTCGGCGCGGCCGCGAGGCCGTCCAACAGGCGGCGAGCCTTCGCTTCAATTTTCGCGCGCTGCACCGCTTCGCCATTCGATAGATCGTCGATCAACGCGGACAGGCGAGGCGAGCGCAGCACCTCGTCCCGAATGCGGTCCGGTGCCTTCTGCATCGGTCCGAGCGCGGCGCGACGCTCGCGCTCCACCTTGCGCAGCAATGCGAACGTCAATCGTCGAACCCGGCTGTACGACGCCGCTTCCTCGGGCTCGCTCGCGAGGAATGCGCGTGCGCTGACGACGTTGCCCATTCGAACGGCGCCATTCTGATAATTGATTAGAAATTGCGCGACGGCTCGCAAATCACCCGGCATGTCGGTCGGGCCGAATACGACATCGAATGGCGAAAGCCCGAGCTGACCCGGTTTGTTCGACCAAATGAACGTCGTCGGGACGAGCGATACGTCGCGCTGCGTCTCTTCGACGAAGGAGAGGATTGCGTCGAGCAGCTCGTCGCCTTCGCGGCTGCCTCGGGTGCTCGCGGCAAACACGGAAGGAGGACGGCGAAGACAGACGATCGCCGTCTCTCCGCGCGCGAGCGCCTCGCGAAGCGCGGCGGGAGACCCGAGCTTGCCGTCGCCGTTTCCTCGGCGCTTGCGCGACAACAGGCCTGCACCGTCCGGACGAGACAGGAGCGCCGCGGGGACGGCAGGTAGATCGTGGGTGAAGCCGATCGGCGGCAATTTCCACGTTGTGACGAGTTGCCACAGTGCGAGCGCGTCGACGCCGGAGACGGCGCGCAGAACAAAGACGACCGGCCCTCGATTCGCGGCGAGCGCCACCGTCGCGCGATCCGTTTCGTCGACGCGCAGGTGCGAAAAGAGCTTTCCGACGAGCCCTCGCGGACGGCCGATGACGTCGAACAGCCGCGCCAGCGTGGTCACGCGCCCACTCGTACCGCCGCCGAGGCGGAAACGGAATCGCCATCTTTGCGCGTCGCCGCGCGTGTGACCCTCGACGCACTGGGCCCTGCGACGACACAACTCAGGACACTCGGCGGCGCTCGCGCTGGTAGCATCCTCGCCCATGAGCGGACAAGGACCGCCCGGTGGCTACGGCCCGCCGGGAGGAAGCGGATACGGGGGGCCACCGCCGGGTGGCTATGGTGGACCGCCGCAAGGTGGTGGTCCGGGCGCACCACCGGGCGGTTATGGTGGGCCGCCTCCGGGAGGTTATGGTGGCGGGGCACCACCACCAGGTGGTTATGGTGGACCGCCCGGTGGTTATGGTGGACCTCCTCCGGGAGGTTATGGTGGGCCGCCGCAAGGGGGACCTCCCGGTTATGGTCCGCCGGGTTATGGTCCACCCGGTTATGGTCCGCCGGGCATGCAGCCGGCACAGAGCGCACCACCCGCATGGGTCGGCTACGTCGCACGCGGGTTCTTGGCCCTCGGGATCCTCCTCGCATTGGGCACCGTCGCGGCCGGCATCTCGAGCGAAGAGCTAGGGATGAACATGGCCATGGCGACTGCCGGCCCGCTCGGATTCGGGATCGTCGCCACCCTGCTCACCCGCAAATCCAGCACGGGCGGGGCTGGCAAACCACTCGGCTGCGGATGCCTCGCCGGATTCGTTCTTTCGACCGCGCTGGTCGTCTTCTTCTCGGCGATCTGGCCGAGCTTGTGATCGCGCGCCATTGAACCAGAGATCGAGCGCCGCCGCGGAGTGCTTCTCCTGCGCGGCGCCGTTCTCCTTCACCGCGCTTTGGTCCCCTACAGCGCCGAGCGCATCGTTCGGCGGCAATCGTGTGGGAACGAGGATCCCCGCCACGACGATGCCGAGCGACATCATCGAGACGATGAGCGTCGGTGGTCCGCGGCGGCCGGTCCGCTTCTTCGGGCGGCCGCTGAGGATGCGCGAGAGCGATTCGCTCATCTCCCGCGCGCATGTAAATCGCTTCTCGCGCTCTTGGTGGAATGCGCGCTTGAACCACGCATCGATGCCGCTCGGTAGCTCCGGGCGTCGCTTGGACGGCGCCTGGAAGTCGGACGTGAGGATCGCGAGCATGCTCGGGCCCGAAGACTTCCGACGGAACGGGGTGACGCCCGTGAGCGCTTCATAGGCGAGGACGGCGAGCGCCCAGAGATCGGCGCTCTCGTCGACCGACTCACCACGCGCCCGCTCGGGGCTCAGGTAGTCGGGCGTGCCGATGACGACGCCGTGGGCCGTCGAGCGCGGCGCATCGACCGCGAGCGCCGTGCTTCGGTGCGCCGCTGCTTTCGCGATGCCGAAGTCCGCGAGCTTCGCCGTCTCACCGCCCTCGGCATCCGGCACCATCAGAATGTTCGCGGGCTTCAAATCGCGGTGGACGATACCTGCGGCGTGCGCCACCGAGAGCGCATCCGCCACGTGCTCGACGATCTTCGCGACGCGTTCGGCGGGCAGCGATCCTTCTCTTCGCAAGAGCTCGTCGAGCCCGCGCCCCGGCGCATACTCCATCACGACGAACGGCCCGCGCGCGTCACGCCCCGCGTCATGCACGACGACGATGTGCGGGGTTTTGCACCCCAGCTGGGCCGAAACTTGCGCCTCGAAGCGGAACCGATCGAGCGCAGTTCGCGCGCGCTCGCTGTCCGGTGACGAAGGCTCGAGGCAAAATTTTACCGCGACCTTCGTGTTGAGCAGCGTGTGCTCGGCGAGCCAAACCTCACCCGCGCCGCCGACGCCGATCCGCTCGATGAGGCGATAACGGCCTGCGATGACGGAGCCGACGCGGTAGCGCGATTGCCTTCCGCTCGTCGGGAGCTCGGCTCCTTCGGAGACCAACGTGATTTCCGTTGGGGTCTTCGGGCGCGCATCGGCACCGCCCGAAAGCGGGACCGAGACGTTCTTCCCTCCAGCCTCCAACTCGGCCGTCGTTACGCTCAGCACGTCGCGTGTGTTCGCCTGCGAAAGCATCTCGAACCGCCCGGCCAGCAGCGATGCAGCCCGCGTGCCGCTCGAATTTCGCCGAAAGTCGCATACCTCCGAGCTGCCTTCGTTCGCAGTGAGGACAGTACGCATGTGGCTAATTGTCAGGCGCTGGCGCGGAGCGGGCCTCGCGTCTTTCTTCCTCGATCGGCGCGGCGTGGTTCATCGGTCGCATGTCCTTCTCCGCAGATCGCACGTGCACGTTCCAATTCACGAACGTCGATTGAAAAACAAATCAGCAACGAGACAACGATGACCATGCGGTCACGACGCTGCTATGGCGTTGCGAATCACCTCATGCTCCGCCATCGTTGTCTCACAATGACACGATCGATAACGAATGGTTCGAGCGTAGGTATCGACGCAATCGCTGTGCACGTGCCGCGGCTGTACATGGATCTGTGCGGCGAATGGGCCAACGTTCGCGCGAGCGAGCTCGGTGAAGCCACCGTCGAAGGTCTGGTCGGCAAGGTTCGCAAAGGCGTCGGCGTCGAGCAGATGGCGATCCCCGACGCACACGAGGATTCGGCGACGCTCGCGGCGATGGCTGCGGTGAAGGTAATCGAGCAAGCCGGCATCGATCCGCGCGACGTCGGATCGATCGCGGTCGGCACCGAGACCACGGTCGACCAATCGAAATCGATCGCGGCGTACGTGCTCGGGATGCTCGAGCGTCGATTCAACGTGGAGCTCCGCGAAGCAGGGGCGCCGCAATTCCAGTTCGCGTGCATCGGCGCGACCTACGCGCTCGAGGCCGCCGTCAATTCGTTCCGCGCGGGCGAAGCGACGAAGCCCTACGCACTCGTCATCGCGACCGACATCTCGAAGTACCCGCTCCGCACGAGCGGCGAGTACACGCAGGGTGCCGGCGCCGTTGCAATGCTCGTCTCGAAGAACCCGCGGCTCGTCGCCCTCGACGCCCGCGTGCTCGCGACCATTACGAGGGACGAGCGCGACTTCTTCCGTCCCAATGGTCTTTCGACCGCGGTCGTCGACGGAAAGTACTCCATCGACGTTTATCTCGATTGCATTGCGGAGGCCGCGCGCCTCTACGTTCGTCGCGCGCGCGAGGCACTCGAGCTCGAGAATGCCGGTATCGACGATATCGTCGACGACTTCCTCTTCCACATCCCGTTTCCGCGAATGGCCGAATACGCTGCCTTGCGCGTCCTCGGTGAAGCGTGGCGCGCGGACGATTCGAGGCGCGCGGCGCTCGCAGCGACGACGCCGCTCGTCGCCGACCCCGAGAGCGGCGGCGCGAACCGCCGCGCGTTCGAGAAGCAGCTCGCGCAAGACCCGGCCTTCGCGCGCTTCTTCAAGGATCGCATCGGGCCGTCGCTCTCGCTCTCCCGGCGCATCGGCAACATCTATTCGGGGTCGATGTACCTCGGGCTCGCGAGCCTGCTCGAGCACGCCGAAGATCGCGCGAAGCTCCGCGGCAGGCGCGTCGGGTTCTTCTCGTACGGGAGCGGCGCCAGCGCGCGCGTCTTCAGCGGCGTGTTCGTCGACCCCGAGTCGTACACGCCGCACGTGCGCGCGCTCCTCGCACCGGCCGACGAGGGCGGCGGTCGCATCCCGCTCGAGCTCGCTCAATACGAGCGCCTGCACGGCGGGCCCGCGGCGGGTGACGTGCCGCTTTCGCTGGTCCAACCGGCCGCGAGCACGGTTCGGCCGCGGAACGAGTTCGCCCTCGTCCGCATCGGGACGGAGTCGAGCCCGTCGCGTACCGACGTCGGTTATCGCTATTACGACTGGGTCGCCGGCTGATCGTACGACCGTCGTCGACTTGCACTGCGTGCGTGGCGGTCGTATGCCCCGCACGTCGTGCCCGCTCCGGAAGAGACAACCAGAGGCTCGAGCTGGCTCCTCGGCGCGCTGTTCGGTGCCGCGGTGCTCGGTGCGGCGCTGCTTTACCGTAACTGCGCGGCGCCCGAGGGCGCGACGGCGCCGAGCGCAGCGGCTCCCTCCGCTTCGGACGCCGTTCCCTCGACGATCGGCCGCTGCAAAGCCGTGACCCAGGGCTCCGGCTTCGTCGTCGGTAAAACGTCGTCCAAAGAGGCCGCCGAGCCGCAGGCGCCCGAGCTCGATACCGACGATCAGCCGGACCGCGACGATCTGCTCGCGCCCTTCGCGGTCGTCATCGGTCGCGCCGCTCCGTACGCAGGCGGTTACGCGCTCGGCGCGCTCGGCGAGAGCGACGGCGGCAGCGCGGCGTTCGTCGTGACGATCGCGCCGGACGGCTCGACGGGCCAGAGCCGCAAGCTTTTTCGATCGCGCTCCGATTTGGATCCCCCGGTGGTCGCGGCCGCGCCGGACGACGGTGGTCTCTTCGTCGCGGCGCTCGAGCCCAACGCATCGGG
Organism: Polyangiaceae bacterium; assembly: GCA_013361525.1. Lineage (GTDB taxonomy): Bacteria > Myxococcota_A > Polyangia > Polyangiales > Polyangiaceae > Xiheicaenibacterium. The sequence continues at coordinate 65,245 of JABFXY010000188.1, forward strand.
GCGCGCCATTCGCCTCGTTCATCTCAAGGGCGACGGGTTTACGTGGGGCGCGGAGATCCAAGAGGGCCGCGACGAATCGCTCGCGCTCGACATCGCGGTGACCAAGAAGCGCGGCGTCGTCGCTTGGGACGCGACCGAAGACGACCGGTCCTTCGTGCATGTCGCCGGTTTCCCTCTGGAGAAGGTCGGCCAGCTCGACTCCACGCGCCGGGCGACCGCGAAGGAGCTCGACGCCGACTCGCCGCGCGTCGTCGCGACGGACAACGGCTTTTACCTCGCGTACCTCGTCCACGGGGATCAAGCGAAGCGAGAGAACGTCGCGGAGCGTGGCCCCGCCGAGCCGAAGCCAGACACCGAGCGCAATCCCGAGCCGAGCGCGAAGCCGAGCAAGACCAAACCCAAGAAGTCCAAAAAAGCGGCCGACTCGGGGGAAGAGATCGACGAGACCCGCGGCGGCGAAGCGGTCTCCACCTCGTACATCGAGGTCATGCCGCTCGACGAAACCGGTGCTCAATCGAGCGACACGCTCCGCGTCACGCCCGAAGGCGTCACCGTGGTGAGCTTCGATATCGCGCCTGGACCGAATGGATCGCTCGTCGTTGCCTACCGCGACGACGACGCCCCGACCGGTGGTGGTGGCGGCATCATTCGAATGGTCAACCTGCGGGCAGGCGGCCTCGGCGCCCATTACGAATCCACGGATCCGCTTCCGAGCGACGGTGTCCCCTCGATCCTCGGCGGGTGGATCGGCATCCCGACACTGGCAGGTGCCGACCTCTTGTCGAAGCTCGACAAGGACGGAATGCCGGCCGAACCCCTCGGTCGAGAGCCGAGCCTCGGACGCGGCGAGCCCATCGCAGCTTCGGGCAACCAGCTCCTCGTGGCAGAGCCTCAAGGCGCCGCGATGGCGTTCCGCGTCGTCGAGTGCTCCGAGGCACCGGCGGCGCCGCTCGCCCCCTGAGTTGGCGGCGACACCCCGCTCGTCCGGGCGATGTTTCATTCGAATTGTGAGCGAATCAGCGGCTCGCGAAAGTCCGAGCCGGGTGCGAAGAACGGCGCGAGCAACGCGAGGCGCGGATCGGCGCCGTCGTCGGTTTGATCGAGCATCGTCTTACCCTGGTGGTCGACATAGACCGTCCGCAGGCTGTCGGGTTTTGCGCGGTAGTAAATGCGGTCCCCTTTGTGGATCCCGTTCTTCTTCAAGAATCCGAACCATTGCGGTAGGCCGTTGTAGCTGCGGTCGTAGTTCGCCTTGGTGATCATCCCCGCCTTCAGCGCGAAACCGAGCGATTTGCGCGAGCCCTCGACGAAATCGTCGAACGAGACGTGCCGCTCGAACCGCATGCGGACGAAGGCGTTCTCCGCTCGGTAGGCGGCTGTCGCGATCTCGTCCGCGGCCTCCTTCGAATACTTCTTCCCCTTTGACGCAGCCTCGAGGCGCTCTGCCGTCTTTGCGTCGAATTGCATGTCGACGGTCACCACGTCGACTCCGAGGACCGTCTTCTCCAGCAGCATGTGCATGTGCGCATGGCGGCCCGATGCGAGGTCCTTCGTCTCGACCGGTACCGTCTCCGCGGCGACCGGTGTGGCAAAGAGCGCGAAGAACAACACCACCAATAACGTCCCGATCCAATGGGATATCGATCGCATGAAACCCGATAGAGCAGGGAACGTGCCGGCTCGATCGCCCCATGGCAATCGCCGCGAGCGCGAGTCAATTCGCCGCAGAATGTCGGTGGCGCGCGACGTGAACGGCTGCCTCGAACGTGGAGGTATCGCCGACGTGACGAACAACCGATTATGCAGCTGTGTGCTGGGCGCAGTCGCGCTCTTCGTGCTCGGAAGCGCGGCCTGCAACGACGACGATGACGACGACGGCGTCGTCGGAGGCGCAGGGACGGGAGGTGGCGGCGGTGGCGACGTTGCTCCCGACGATTTCGAGGAGCTCGATATGTCGGTCTGCGACCTCGACAGCGGACCATTCTCGCTCGATATCGACAATCCCTATTTCCCGCTCCCGGTCGGGCAACGCATCGTCCTCGAGGGTGACGACCAAGGGACCATCATTCGGGTCGAAATAACGGTGCTCGACGAGGTCGAGACCGTCGGCGGCGTCGAGACGCGCGTGATGGAAGAGGCCGAGCTCGAGGACGAAGAGCTCGTCGAGGTCTCGCGGAACTTCTTCGCGCAGGCGAGCGACGGGACGGTCTGCTACTTCGGAGAGGACGTCGACGATTACGAAGGTGGCGTCGTCGTCTCGCACGGCGGGGCTTGGCGCGCCGGCGACGGTGACAACGCGCCGGGTATCTTCATGCCCGGTACCCCACGTGAAGGGACGCGCTTCTTCCAAGAGCGAGCGCCCGACGTGGCAGAAGACGTCTCGGCCGTCCTCGAGGTCGGCTCTTCGTTCGACGTCGCCACCGAGAGCTTCGAGGACGTGGTCGTCGCGGTAGATTGGAATCCGCTCGACGGTCAGACCAGCGAAGACGGAGACGAGAAGGTATACGCGCGGGGCGTCGGCCTCGTATTCGACGAGGTCGTCGAGCTGATCGAGGTGGTTCCTGCGGGGTCGTGAGTGGCGGCGCGGTTCTTGAAGAGGATGGAGCCGAGCGCATGCAGCTTCGTCGCCCATCCTCCAGCCGCTTGGAGCCGAGGCCTCCGAAGCCTCCGGCTCGGTGGTGGACCCTCCTTACGCGTACCGTCGCCGCCTGGAAGGACGACAAGGTGTCGCGCCACGCCGCGGCGCTCTCGTATTACTCGGCGCTCTCGATAGCGCCGATCGTCGTGGTCGCCATTGCGGTGGCAGGCCTCGTCTTCGGGCGAGACGCCGTGCGCGCGGAGGTCATGGCGCAGTTCGAGGGCATGGTCGGGACGCAGGCCGCGGACACCATCGGATCGATGGTCGATTCGGCGGTGTCCCCGAGGGGCGGGATCATCGCGTCCGCGGCGGGCATGATCGTCCTGCTTTTCGGATCGACGGCGGTGTTCGCGGAGCTGCAGCAGTCGCTCAACGCGATTTGGGGCGTCGAGCCGAAGCCCGGGCGCGGCGTGTGGGTCCTTCTGCGGCGGCGCGTCTTGTCGCTCTCACTGGTCCTCGCGGTCGCCTTCCTACTCATGGTCTCGCTCGTCGTCAGCGCGGCGATGTCCGCCTTCGGCCATTACGTGGGCGAGCTGCCGGAGCGCGCGATCTTGTGGCAGATAGTCCACGAGCTCGTATCGATCGGCATTTTTACCACGCTGTTCGGGCTCATCTACAAAGTCCTGCCCGACGTCGAGATCCAATGGCGCGACGTCTGGATCGGCGCGCTCGTGACCGCGCTGTTGTTCACGCTCGGCAAGTTCCTCATTGGTTATTACATCGGGCGCGCCGGCGTCGCCTCCCATTACGGCGCCGCCGGGTCGGTCGTCGTTATGCTCGTCTGGGTCTATTACTCGGCGCAAATCGTCTTTCTCGGCGCAGAGTTCACGCAGACCTATGCGCACCTCTATGGCTCTCGCATCGTGCCGGACGAAGACGCGCGGGTGATTCCTGATGGTGAGTCGGGGGCGGAGCTTCGACCGGTGCGCTCCGGCGCCTGAACGACGCAGTCGAAATACGGCATAGCGCGTGCTTGTCGGCCGCGTTGATGATCCGGAACGTTCTGCCGCTCTCCCTCGTTCTCGCCGGCGTCGCAGGGGCTTGCTCGGCCAGCTACCACTCGAACGACGACGCTTCCTACGGCCCCGCCGCAGCTGCCCCGCCGCCTGTGGCGGGGTTGCTGCAACCGGGGCCGGTCGGGCCGACGAGCTACCTGCCGTCCATCGAGGCGCCCTTCGATGAAACATTTCAGAAGATGAGCGCGGCGAAGGCCGGGCTCATGAAGGATCAGCAGGCCCTATTGGCCAAACGCTACGATCTGTCCGACAAGCCGCACAAGACGGCCAAGATGTTTCGCGGCAAGCCCGTTCAGAGCGGGGTTCGAGTGAAGCTCTCCGGCGCCACGACTTGGAAGAAGCTCGCCGGGATGAAGCCTTCGGAGATTCGCGACAAGAACCTCTTCCCCGAAGGATTTTTGCCGTTGCCCCATCCCAATCACCCCGAAGGCGGGATGCTCTTTCCGGAGTTTCACATCAAAGAGGTGTTGAAACAGACAAAGCGGGATCTCAAGCGCTTCGATCTCGACTTCGACATCCCCGACGCCTTCCTGCCCGAGTTTCCGGCGGCGATCTTTCTGACGACACGGCCCGATCTCGGTGACGTGTCGAAGGGCGAGCTCGTCACCCATCAGAACTTTTATCGCCTCTTCAAGGGAATCTTGAACCCGAAGCAGCTGGACGGCTTGCGTCTGCTCCTTACGCCGTTTCCGCAGCAACAATTCAATCTCACCGACGACCGGCGATCCGCAGAGCCTTCGCTCGGCGTGGCCTGCCTCGATTGCCACGCCAATGGCCATACCAACGGCGCGACCCACCTCGTCGGTGACATTCGTCCGCAGAACCTGCGGCATCGCATCGACACGCCAACCCTCCGCGGCGTGAACATCCAGCGCCTCTTCGGGTCACAGCGGGCCCTCCGCTCCGTCGAGGACTTCACCGAGTTCGAGCAGCGTGCGGCCTACTTCGACGGCGACATCGTCCTCGCGACGAAGAAGGGAATGAACATCTTGGAACGCGGCAGCCAAGTGCACGCAATGGCCGAGTTCCAAGAGCTCCTCGACTTCCCACCCGCGCCCAAGCTCGACCTCTTCGGTCGGCTCGACCCCGGCAAGGCAACCCCGGAGGAGCTCCGCGGCGAGAAGATCTTCTTTGGCAAGGGGCGATGCGGCACCTGCCACGTCGCGCCGTTCTACACCGACAACCTCATGCACGACCTCCGCACCGAGCGCTTCTTCAAGCCCGTGGAGGTACGAGGACGCCTCGCCATGGCCGACGGGCCGATCAAGACGTTCCCGCTACGCGGTATCAAAGAGTCGCCGCCCTACCTCCACGACGGGCGGCTGCTCACGCTCGACGACACGGTGGAGTTCTTCAATCTCGTGTTGGGCTTGGAGCTGAGCGACGGCGACAAGAGCGACTTGGTGGCGTTCATGTTGGCGCTGTGAGCGGTCCGGGGTCGTTTTCGTGCTCCCGCCGTAAGGTCGCGCTCGGCGGGAACGTCCCACGCGCCGTGCCGAGCCGATCTCGCTCCCGCGTCGCTGCGCTGATGTTCCTGTTCCCCGCCGTCGCAGGTTGCGCGGCGAGCTCGTCGCCGCCCCCCGTCCAACACGGGTCGGCCTCCCTCTATTTGCCCGGCCACACGGAGCCGCAGCTGGTGCACTTCGCCGTTCAAGGCGGCGAGGCCGTGATGGGTGGCGACATCCGGCTCGGACCGGTCGACAGCCTGGAGCAAACGTATGCTGCCGACCCCCACGCGGGGCTGACCGGCGTGCACGGAGCGGTCACCATCGACGGCGCCTCGCGCCTCTGGCCCGGCGGCGTCATGCCGTACGAGATCGATCCGACCGTCAATGCGGGTCTTCGTCGAGAGATCGAGGCCGCCGCCGCCGAGCTCAACAGCCGGACGCGCCTGAAGATTCGACCGAGAACACCGCTCGACAGCGACTACATGGTGTTCAACGTTCAGAACCCCGGCGGGACGTGCGACTCCGTCCTCGGGAGGAAAGGGGGCGCGCAGGCCGTCCGCATCAACGGCTGCGCCAAGATCACGATCATGCACGAGATCCTGCACGCGGCGGGATTCGACCACGAGCATCAGCGCTCCGACCGCGACGCCTTCGTCACCATCGTCTGGGAGAACGTCGACCCCGCCCATCGCGTATGGCTCGAGCGTATCGACGACAACCGCACGACGCACACGCCGTACGATCATCAAAGCATCATGCATTATCAATCGACGGCGTTTTCGCGAAATGGCGGTCCGACGATTGTCTCGCGCATCCCGGGCGTGAATGTCCAAGGCGTGCAGAAGCTCTCGTCGCTCGACATTCAAGCCATCGATCGCGTTTATGCCGGAGGCCCGTCGGATTCCGGCGGCGGCGTGCTCCCGATTCTCGGCGGGCTCGGGCTCCCCTTGCCGGGGCTGCCCCAGAACACGGGTGGCAACACGAGCAGCCTGCCTTTCCCGGGCGCCGTCTCGCTGCCTCTTCCGAGCGGCGTCTCGCTACCGCCGCAACTGGGCGGGATCCAGGATGCTGCGGGGGCGCTCCAGCTTCCGTGGCCGGCGCAATAGCGATGGTCGTCAGGCGGCGCCTCGCGGACTCCCGATTGCGATGCGCTCGATCGCGACGTCATCGAGGCGGAAGCCATCGAGGTCGACGCCGACTTCGTTGATGACCTCGTCCTTGAACGCGAACCGTCCCTGAAGAAGCCTTTCGGCCTCGGTGCGGCCGCCGACGCGCTCCAGCGCGTCCAGGAACCGAGGCTCGAATCGTTCGCGAATGCGGGACGCGTCGCCCGCATCCCTACAACCGATGGCGCGCGCGACCTCGAGGATGTCGCTCGGCTCGGCGTTGATACGAATGTCGAACGCCGCACGTAGCTCGATGGTCGCTCCGTCTTTTGCGATCAGTGCGTCGCGACCCACTCGCTCGACTACGATTCTGCGGAGTGTGAGGTCGACCTCTTCGGCCCAGCTGACGACGGGCCACACGAAGCAACCCGTGAACGTGACAGTGGGCTCTC
>JABFXY010000130.1 GCA_013361525.1 Polyangiaceae bacterium
GACGAGCACGCCCCGCGCGGCGCGGGGGACCAAAGCGCCGAAATGGTCGACGGCAAACCGATCGATGCCGACGTTGCGGCAAAGAAGGCGCGATGACGACCGCGATCCGCACCGGCTATTGCCCAACGAACGCGGAGCTCGACGCTGTTTCACGCGCCGTCCGCAAGCTCGCGAGCTCCTATGGCCGAGGCCACGGTCCCGCGACGGAAGATGACCTCTATCAGACCGGGATGGAGGCGACGCACAAGGCGAGCGCCGCGAAGCCTGTAACAAGGCGATACGCACGTTTCACGATTGCCGACATCGACTTTACCTGCCCAAGACGCTTGCGGACGATGTTGACGGGTTCTCTCGCACCCTCTTTGGTAAAGCACGATCCTTCTCCATCCGAGTTGACCGGGGCAAAGAGCAGCTCGACCAGAACGCGTATGACCACTGGACGGACGTGGACAAGTACATGGATACCGAGGCCGAACAGCTGTTCGTGAAGCTCGAACTCGCATTTCGGCGCCGCCTCGGTCAACAGGACGGCGCGTCTGAAACTAGAGGAACCGAGCAGACGAAGGTTCTCGGAGCCCAAGGACCGTAGCCGATGCCGACTGCACCGCGAACTCGCGCACTTTTGGGGTCCCGCGGCGAGCTCGATTAGGAGCAGCCATCCCGCGCTCCATCTACATAGATCACGTTCCCCGCGTCGGAATGAGGGCCGTTAACAGATCCCGGGACAGGGCTAGCTCAGATGAGCGTGCAGCGCACCTGGATGCCGATCCAGTTCCGGCGGCCAAAGATCATGTGCCGACCGACGCTGAGTCGAACGTGAAACATGCGATCCTGTACGAGAACCTGCGGCTCATGGACGTGGTTGCCATTCCTCGTGCTGATGTGCCACGTGGGCTTATAGCCCGCCGGTATCCGAACGCTCCAGTCACGATGCTTATACTCGCCCGTGCCTCCAGTCGTGCCGAAGATCGGCCCGACCGCCGGCCTATCGCCGCTGCTCATGTAGAAGTCACTATAGTCGTAGACCCTGATAAATGAGGTCTTGTCTTGGACCGCGTCTCCTACGTACTCGTGATCGCCCGGCCCGAAGTACTTGGAGTCGCCTCCCCCATGCCCGTTACCCTCGTGTTCCCAAAGTCCGGCGCCAAGCCCCAAGGGCACTCTGATAGAGCTGACCTGCAAGTAGCCGACTTTCCTGGCCTACCCAACCTCCACGGTCATGCTCCGTGCTTTTTGCGCCACCCATACAGAGTCATCCCGCGAGGCCTGAACACGCCGAGCGTCGTGGCTGCCAGCAAAAGAATTAGGGCCAGAACGGCGTGCACGACAGGCGACGGATTCCTCACCAAGGCCAGCGGCGCGCTGAGGTCGGCTGCTGCGACTCGCAGAAGCCGAAACGTCTCCAGGTACATGAGCAGTACCAGCGTGGCCACCACGTTGATCACGAGCTTGAAAACAACCCAATAGTGTCGAACCAGTCCCCATTGTGTGCTGAGCGACGAGATGACGCCCGTCACCAGCGACGCGATGGAGAGAGGCACCAATACCAACCTCGCGACGGGATCCATCACGAGGTAGGCGCCTCGAACGGCGTGCTCCTCGGGGCTGATGAGGGCGACGATGCCCACGGCGAGAAAGGTCAGCACCGCCCCGAACCATCCGAGGGACGCGGAGACGTGTGCCACGAGCGCAATCCTGCGAAGGCCGGGAACGACCGTCATGAATGGGCCCCTGAAGGGTGAATTCCGTGGGTAGGTCCGCCCGAGTCTCCATGACCGTGCACGCGTGGCCCGTGACCTCCGACGTGTAGAACGACGAACAACGCGATAGCGGCGATGGCGACGATCCCACACGCCACGACCCATCGGGGTGTGCCCGGGAAAGGAGGCGGAGTATTCATGCATTCATTTTACGATACACTTTGTCTCTGTCAATACAGGGCGTCTCGATGAAGCAGCGGCCTATACTGGCTGGGTGCCGAAGCTCTGGAACCAAACCATCGAAGCGCACCGTAGCGACGTTCGCGCCGCGATCCTCGAGACGACCGCGGCCCTGGTCACGGAGCGCGGGCTACAGTCCGTGACGATGTCCGAGGTGGCCTCAGCCGTCGGGATCGGTCGCGCCACCCTTTACAAATACTTTTCCGACGTAGGCGCGATCTTGAGGGAGTGGCATGAGGGTCGCGTGCGCGACCATCTCTCGGAGCTCTCCACGCTCGCGGCGGCGGGCGGTGACGCACGAGCGAGGCTCGAAGCGGTTCTCACCGCCTTCGCTTCCATCCAACGGGAGCACCACGCCACCGAGCTCGCGGCACTTCTTCACGGAGGCGACCATGTCGTCCGCGCGTGGCACGGCCTCGCAAAGTTGGTGACGGATCTCCTCATGGAGAGCGCCCGAGCGGGCGTGGTGCGTCGCGACGTACCGCCTGAAGAGATTGCGCGGTTCTGTCTTCACGCGCTGACTGCAGCCTCAAGCCTGCGGTCGGAGGCAGCCCTGCGCAGGCTGGTTGCGCTGACATTGGCGGGCCTTCAGCCAGCAACCGCGCCGCAGACAGAAGAAAAGCCCAAACGCACGCATCCAAAACAGACGCGGTAGGGCCCAGTCACCGCGAGCACATGCGCGGAGTGGTCGACCTAGTACCGCCGGCCGGGAAGTTCACTTCCGGAGCCGGCTGTACCCGGGAGCAAAGAAGTCTGACGGCCAGATCTATCGATTCGTGCCTGGATCCGCTCCGGCCCGCACTCTGCCGCGCTCTGCGCGGGGGCCGGAGGGGATCCAGGCACGAACTTGCGGTCGGCAGTACCAGACTCCCCGCGCGCCCCCGGCTGGCGTACAACATCGGCGATGGCCGAATACACTCCTCCGAAAGTCTGGGTCTGGAACAAGGAAAACGGCGGGCAGTTCGCGAACATCAATCGCCCGATCGCCGGTGCCACCCACGAGGCGCCGCTGCCGGTCGGAAAGCACCCGCTGCAGCTCTACTCGCTCGCCACGCCGAACGGCGTGAAGGTCACGGTCATGCTCGAAGAGCTGCTCGGGGCCGGCCACGCGGGCGCCGAGTACGACGCGTGGCTCATCAACATCGGCAAGGGCGACCAGTTCGGTAGTGGGTTCGTCGACGTCAATCCGAACTCGAAGATCCCGGCGCTGATGGACCACAGCACCAACCCGCCCACCCGCGTCTTCGAATCGGGATCGATCCTGCTCTACCTCGCGGAGAAGTTCGGCGCCTTTTTGCCGAAGGAGCACCGCGCGCGGACCGAGTGCCTCTCTTGGCTCTTCTGGCAAATGGGCAGCGGCCCGTACCTCGGAGGCGGCTTCGGCCACTTCTATGCGTATGCGCCGACGAAGATCGAATACGCGATCGATCGCTTCGCCATGGAGGTGAAGCGCCAGCTCGACGTGCTCGACCGCCACCTCAAGTCGAACCATTACATGGCCGGCAACGAATACACGATCGCCGATATGGCCATTTGGCCCTGGTACGGGGCGCTCGTCGCCGGCCTCGTGTACAACGCCGCCGAGTTCCTCGAGGTCCAGACGTATACGAACGTCGTTCGCTGGACGAACGAGATCGCGGCGCGTCCCGCCGTCAAGCGCGGGCGCAAGGTCAATCGAAGCTTCGGTCAGCTCGAGGACCAGCTCCACGAGCGGCACGACGCGAGCGATTTCGAGCTGCGCACACAGGACAAGATCGCGCCGGCAGAGACGCCCTGACGAAGGTGCGACCGTCGCTGGACGGCGCGCCGATCAGCCCCTACGGAGCGCGTCATGACCCGTGAAGGCGCTCCGCTCGTGGACTTCGGTCGCACCGCGAACGATTACGCGCGCCACCGGCCAGGCTTTCCAGTGGCCTTCTTCGACCACGTCGCGGGGCTCGGCCTAGGCGTCGCCGGCCAGCGCATCGTCGACCTCGGCACAGGCACCGGCACGCTCGCGCGCGGCTTCGCGGAGCGGGGGGCGTCGGTCGTCGGCATCGATCCATCGGACAAGATGCTCGTCGAGGCGGGCGAGCTCGCACGCACCGAAGGTCTCGCGGTCGAGTGGGTGCAGGCGAAAGCCGAGGAGACGGGCCTTGCCGGCGACGCGTTCGACGTCGTTTGCGCGGGACAGTGTTGGCACTGGTTCGATCGGGCGCGCGCCGCTGCGGAATGCCGACGGGTGCTCCGCGCGGGGGGCCGGGCGCTGATTGCCTACTTCTGTTATCTGCCGGATGCCGGGACGGTGGCCGAAGCAACCGAAGAGGTCATCCTTCGCTACAACCCTCGGTGGACCATGGCCGGCAGCGACGGTCGCTACCCGCAATGGACGGATGATCTCCGGGACGCGGGCTTCCACGACGTGGACACGTTCGAATTCGATCTGCCCATTACGTTCACGCACGAGAGCTGGCGCGGTCGATTCCGCGCATGCAATGGCGTCCTCGTGCTCCCCCCTGACGCGATCACCGCATTCGACACCGAGCTCGCGAAGCTGCTCGAAGAGCGGTTCCCCGAGCCGCTCGTCGTTCGACATCGCATTTTCGGAATCGTCGGCACACGACCATAGCGCTAGGGCGTGCGGCTCTTCTCGCGATGAGCGCTCGGGCTCATGCCCGTCCAACGCTTGAAAGCGCGGTTGAAGGCGCTCGGCTCGGAGTAGCCGAGCAAGAACGCGATCTCGAACACGGCCAACGCAGGATTGCCGAGGTACATCTTGGCGAGGTCCGCGCGGACCTCGTCGACAAGCTCCGCGAAGCTGGTCGTTTCTTCCTGTAGTCGCCGTTGCAGCGTGCGATCGCTCAACGCGAGCGCCTTCGCGATCGCGCGCTGGTCTGGCTCGCCCTCACGCACGCGGGCGACCAACAGCTCGCGGACGCGGTCGGAGATCTTGGTCGCGCTCGTGAGCTTGTCGGTGAGCGCGCGCGCGTGGCGATCGAGGTATTCGAAGAGCGATGGATTCGGAGCCTGGAGCGGTCGCTCGAGCAGCGCTTTCGAAAGCACGAGCCGGGTTTCGGAGGCATTGAAGAGGACCGGGCAGCACGCGATCGCTTCCACCTCCGCGAGGATCGGCTCGGCGAGCGGCGGGTGCTGGAATGCGAGCTCGACTGCGAGGGGAGCTTCGGCAGGGAGCCTCATCAGCTCGCGCAGCAGCGTTATGGTCCCGAGCGGAGCGGCAATCGAGAACGCTGTCAGGCGCGCGATGCGCGGTGGCTCGGTGCGATGCAGCGAAAGTCGATCGCCTTGGTCGGTCAGGACCGGGCCTACGCCGTCACCGAGCAGACGCGCATGGCGCTCCAGGCAATCGAGCGCGGCTCGCCCGTCGGCGGCGTGCTGCATCACGTAGCCGACGACGCCGAGCGCTCCGATCTGGATTCCACGCGCGAGCCATAGCGCGAACGCCAGCGCGTGCGGGTCGGCCTCGATCGCCTCCCACAGCGCGATGTGGCGCTCGGACGCCACACGCCCGTCGGGATCGGCCAACGACTCGGGCGCAAGCCGCGCCGCGCGCGAGAGAGCCTGCGCGTCCAACCCGAAAGCCGCGGCCGCCTCCAGGTTCCCCCGCACCATGGCCGCGAGCACGCTGCCCCCCGCGGGGCGCGCTGCGTCGACGTTGGCGTCTTCGGTCGAGTTTGTGGCGTCGTCGGTCATGGGGGGGCGCCGGGTCGCTTCGTATGTTCCTCAGCAGACAACGTCGTGGCGCAGGCCGCTACCCAACAACGATGGAGACGAAAACCGTGGATCGAGACATCGAAGGACTGAAGCACGCCGAGAACATCTGGGCCCGTTCGCTGACCGAGGGCAACCCCAAGCTGCTGGCGACGATCATCGACGAGCCCTTTTCCTTCATCGGCCCCGACGGGCAGCTCGAACGTCGCGACGATTACCTGGCGGGCTACGAGGCCCTCGAGAAGATGCAGGTCAAGGTCGCGTCCATCGATATGGACCAAATCGACTACCGCGTAATCGGCGACGTCGGCATCGTCACCGGTCACGTGCTCGCGAAGGTTGAAATGCAAGGCCAGCCCATGACCGAAGACGTGCGCTTCACACGGGTGTACCGCCGCGGTGAGGGTGGGTGGAAATTGGTCGCGGGGCAGGGGACGCGCATCGCCGAGGGGCCGCCGCTCGGCGCGGAGTAACGGTCAATGTGAATGGAACACCGACGATCCACCCGGATCTCGATGAGGGCATCGTTCGCCGCCGCGTCGAGGTACTCGTGAACGACGAGGTGCCACGCCAGCGGCACCCTCTGGTCGTAGGCGTCGGCAACCGTCCCGAGCGCCGTCTCGATGCGGTAATCGTCATCCAGCTTCGCGATCTTCTTGGCCAGTGACGCGAGCTGCTTCTCCGTCACACTGGGCAGGTTCGGCGGAACGGGTTTGCTCGCCTTCGTGCGCTTCGGTTTCGGGGGCATGGCTGGGCCAACGCTACCCGCACGTGGGTTTGAGCCACAGTGAAATGATTGGAGTGCCACCAGGTCCCGGCGGTGGTGGTCACTCCGGAAGGTATTCGGGCAGCGACGCGATCGGGACCCTCAGCGTGGTCGCGGAGATGTGGTACGGATTCGTGACGGACATATCCAGATAAAGGTGCTCACAGGTTACGCCGATGACGCCTTGCGGGAAATACAAGTCAGAATGGGGCAAGCGCCACATCTTGCCGTCGCTCAGCCGCACGACGAAGGCGAGATTGGTGGTGATGCCGGGCATCATGTGCGCCGCGTATCCGCAGCCTGCCAGAAGCGGCTCTTCGCCGAGATACTCGTACGGCGCTGGGCCGAGAAGGCGAGGTTCGAGTGGCTCGTTGTCTTTCGGCAACGGAGCGGTCCAGAGGGTTCGTTCAGGATACGGCATGCCCGTCTGCGCCGGCGGCGGACCCTCGCCGCGAGCCCAAACGAGGCTGGTTCCATCGTGGTAGAGGTCGAAGAGTCCCTTCGATGCGTCGCCATGAAGATCGAGGATTGTCACCTCGCCCGCTCTTGCCGACCACTTGTAAATGCCCGGAGAGGCACCGGCGCCGAGATAGTAAACCTCCTCGCCGTGCGTCATCACATTGACGGCACCCCGCTCCGTCATGACGGCCGTACCGGGTAAGCCAGGCTCCGGCCGCGAAACGAAGGACTTGCCGTGTTTGCGCACCAGGAGTTGGCCGCCGCCCCGCCAACCAAAGCTGTCCACACCCTTGTAGACGATGGTCGGGACCAGGTCGGTGTATGACCCCATCATGAACCCTTGGGCGAAGAATGGATTCGTGAAGTCTCCGGTGTTGTCATTGCCGAGCAGGTCGTAGAAGTAATGCCCTTCGTGGGAAGGTACCATGTCGAACAGGCACCTCGGATCGAGTGACTCTTCGCGCGTCGGATAAACGCGAAGAATGGCCGAAAGAACATCTCCGTCGACTTTGGCTGCGACGTCCATTATGCGGTCGCGAAAATCATTCGGGCCGAACCCGCTATGCATCAGTCTGCGCATCACGATGACCGGATGCGTCGGATCGTCATTATCGATGAAGTTCGTGTACGGGCCAGTAGGCCAAGCCTTCGTGGCGTCGGTCCAGGGGGTTGCCATGAGCTGGCACCCGGGGCCGTACGGGTTCTCCGGGCACTCCTCCCACTCGACGGGTTCCGGGAAGTATTCCGGCGACGATGGGATGTAGAAGGGACATCGGCAGCTCCAGTCGCGCCGCTCGACCCATCCTTCTGGGACGTTGTCCGGAAGCGGGCCCTCTTCGGGGCACTCCGGAAACTCGTTCGGGGACGAGCCCCCTGCGCCGCCGATGGGAATATCAATAACGCTGCTGCTCGATCCGACGACAGGTGAGGAGCCGGACGACGATGAATCGGTCGGGTTGGTATCCGGTTCGTCCGATGGTTCCGCACATGAGCAAATGATGGCCGCCAAGGCCGCGCATCGCACCGGCGATACCCAGCTATCCTCTAGCCGCCGCCCCCGAGCCGTTCGTTCCGACTTCATCTGCTGCGTCACGTGAGCTCAACGCAGTGAACCCTATCGGCGTGCCTCTCGGTCCTCAAAAGAGATCAACTGCGGCGCGGGGATTTGGCAGCTCTAATTGGTAATCGACCGACCCGGCGAGTGACCTAATCGCCGCGCACCGGAATGTCGCGAATCTCCTTGGATCGAGCGGCGATCTGGTCGATGAGATCGATGACCTTCGTGCGCTCGGGCCCAACCAGCTGCGAGCTGGGCGGGCCGACCTCGTCCAAGGACTGCGCCAACACCGAAACATCTTCCGCCTTCGCAGCGGCGCGGCCGTCGGATGAGGTCGACCGCACTTTGGCGCAGAAGAGGAGCTCGCGGTACGCATGAACCGTCATGAACTCGCGGACATTGCCGATGCCTGCGACGGAGTCGCGGCCGTCGCGGTAAGCCGCCGCGGCTTGATCGATTCCCCGGTGGACGCCATCACAGTGCGCGACGACGTCGCCGCGGAGGGCGCCTTCGTCGGCCGATGTTTGACACCCGGACGCAGCGAGCAGCAACGCGCCCAGAACCCATCGACGTATACCCTCAGTGAATGGCTGTGCGCGCGTGGTCGAGCTCCCCATCGTCGTTGTCGCGAACGCTATCACGGACGAAGGCCGCGAGAGAATCGTGCGGGATGAATGGTCTGCCAGGGACAAACGGGCTATCGGTTAGGCTGATGAAAGCGGTCTACCTCTTCGCGTTCGCAGGCGTCGTCGCATGTTCGAGCTCCCCCGAGGCAGAGCAGCCGCCGACGGGGGAGGGGGCTGTCGGGGCCGCCGAGCCGACGAGCGTTTCGACAGCAGACGCAGCGGCAGTAGATACCGCCGGCTCGACCGCGCCGCCGGCCGCATCGGCGTCGTCACCCAAGGTCTGTACCGTCGACGCAGACTGCTCTCCCGGAGAGACATGCAATTGCAGGTGCGCCCCAGGGCAGCCGTGCGATGGCCCTGTCGACGCATGCGGGGATTGCGCGAGGAGAAAGATGGTCGGTGTCTGCCTGGCGAGCTGCGAAGGCGGGTGACCCTACAATCGCTCGATGTAGGCGTGCGCGAGCCTACGTCGATGACCGCTCCGACTCACCGTCCTGTCGCGGAGCAGCCGAATCGGCTTCTGTGTTCCATTGCACGAGTGGCCGTCTGCCACCAAGCGCGATTTGGCGCAGGTGCCGATACATGAGATACGCGGTGCTGAATCGCGAGAATGGATAACGCCAGGAGGAGATGGCGCCGGCCGTGATCATGGCAGAGACGAGCGCCCCCTCCTGGGAGTCCATCGTGGTGTTGTTGCCCGCGAACCAGATGCGGCCGATTCCCTGCACCTGCGCGAGGTCACGCTTGGCTTTGCGAAAGAACGATGTGACCCACCGGCCGTGACGCCAGCTTCGCGAGAAGATGGTGCGCGCCGGATCCGGCGTTCTCGCGCGGCGATCTTCGGCGTACATCGATACCCAGCACGGCGCGGGGGTCCCGAGGATGTTCTGCATGGAGAAGGTCTGGAAGCTGCTACCGAGATCGTATTGAAGGCCATAGAGCTGGGCGGTCTCGTCGATGTCGCCCCAGGCGTACGTACCGACGAATTGCCCATCTTCCTTGCCGTCGCGCAGCTCGGGCGCGAGCAGCTCTTCGTCTTGGTGGATGTAGCAAACACCCGGTAAGAGCGGAAAACATCGCTCCGCGATGAAGTCGCTTTGGAGGTTCCAGAAAGGATTGTCGTCGTGATGCAGCAGCTCGCGGTTCGTGCGCATGTCGGTCGTGAGGACGATCTCGTCGTAGCGTGCGCTCCGCAGGGCGCCGCCGCGGGCGACGTCGCGCCAATACACGTCGACGCCTCCTTTGACCGGGACGACACGCTCGATGGGGCTGTGCGTCTGGATATGGGCACCGCGCACCTCGGCATAGGCGACCATTGCGTCGATCCATCGCGTTGCGCCGTCCTCGAATCGGTCCCATCCGCGCCCGGGCTCGGTAAAGCTCACGTACGGGCCGTCGCTCTGTAGGCCGGGGATGCGCGTGTACAACGGGAACAGGTCGCTCATGCTCGTCTCGAGCAGGTCGATGGTCCCGTAACCATTGATGACGCTGAGATACGGCAATAGCAAATAACGGAAGAAGCTGGAGTCGCGGCGGTAGCCCGCTGTATCCAGGTATTCGCCGACGGTCATCGTCGCGACCCGCCGGCCTTCTACCCGCAGCCACGGCGCCCGCCGAACATCGCGCTCGAATCGTTCGGCGAGACCGCGCGTCTCGGTGTCGAAACATTGGAATCGCGGCGCCGCTTGGTACTCGCCGAAATTCCCCCAGATGCGCCCGTGACCGAACGCGCCCGACATCTTCAGCGCGGTGTGCCGCTTCAACCGGACGGCGCCGGCGAACTCGGGCAACGCGAGCTGGCGATACACGTTGGGGTAAATCGATTCACAGATGAATTGAACACCGATGTCGACGGGATAAACGGTGTTCCCATCGACGCGGTCTTGCTCGGTCGTGAGCCGGCCTCGGCCGTTGCGGTCGAAGCAAACGGGGATTGTGAGCGAGTGCCCTCCGACGGTGGCCTCGTCGTGAAATAGCGTCGCGTCGATCTCGGCGCGAGGGCCCTCTTGGCTCGTGAGACACCACAGTAGCGATGCGCCCGTCGCGCCTCCGCCGACGATTGCGACACGTTTCTTCCGCCCCATCACTTCACGGAATTACCAAAAGCCGTGGCGATCCGACATAGGGAAAAACCCCAGCGTCACAGCTCGGACCAGAACCGGGCGATCAGCTGCGCGCGCGAGCTCGTGCCGCTCCTTCGAAACAGCTGCGTGACGTGCAGCTCCACCGTGTTTTCTGCGCACCCGAGGTCGGATGCGATCTCTTTGTTCGCGCGGCCTTGCACGAGCAACCTGAGAACGTCGGCCTGTCGCGCCGTGAGCTTCCACACGCGGGTCGCCGTCGTGACGCGCAGGCCGATGTCGTCGCCGGCCGTCGGGCCGCCGAAGCTCGCGCCGATCGGCGTCCCTTCGCTCGTATATCCGAGGATCCACGGCGCGACGGCGCGGATGGGCGTGCGAGCAGCGCGCTTGATGCGCGCCGCGAGGGTCCGCGAAGGCGGGAGCTGAAGTTCGTAAATGCCATGTACGTCGTCGATTTCGGTGAAGAGCACCTCCGGCAGCGGTAAATCGAGGTGCCCCGGCAAGCCCTCGAACGCACCGATCGACCCTCTGAAAAATGCTCCGCACGGGCGCGCGCCCGGTCGAAGGCGAACGCTGATCAGGACGCGCTCCTCGCCGAGATCTTCGAATGACGTCACGAGCGGCTGCAGCAGGATCGGGTCCACGACCTCGAGGACGATGCGATAAAGAGCCTTCGCGCTGACCAGCGACCCGGCAATCGCGCGGATCTCCGGAATGACGTGGTGGTAGCCCTCGGCGAGCAATCGCCGGCAGCCCTCCGGACCACCTGCGCGCTCCTCCATGCGTTCGCAAATGACGCCGTAGTCGCTCCAGTCGACGCGCCGCATTCGTCGCAGACTCTTCGCGTCGAACGGCAGCCCGTCGAAGAACCCCTCCATGGGCAGCTTCGCGCGCTCGGCCGCATCGATCGCAGCCCAAGCCGAGCGCGCCCAGACTTCATGATTGCCACGGTACGGGTCCATCGGCGGCATGTTACCGCGAGCGGCCTAAGCTACGCGCGCCGCGTCGAGCCCCACTCGCGCCTGTCAGAAACACAGGCTGCCGAAGTTTGGGCAGTTATTGGCGCAGGTATCGCAGAACGTGCACATTCGCACATCGTTGTAGAGTTGAGTGCCGGTCGGATGACTGTCCTCGCAGTCGAGCTGACAGCCACGGCCGACCCCCGCACGCGCCGACGCAGCTTCCCGGAACGTGGGGTCACCGCCGCAACAATCCGAATCGAGGTCGCACGCCTGCACCTCGTCGAGGCAAGGGCGGCGAGAGCGCACGAGGCGCAGTCGTTGGAGGCGTCGTCATCGCTGTCCTGGCAGACACCGGTTCCGTCACATCCGGTGGTACCGCCTCCGGTGCCGGATGCGCCTCCGGTCCCAGGGGCTCCCACGCTGCTCGTGCCTCCGCTCCCTAGCTTCCAAGGAATCACGGCGCACTATTATGGTCAATCTGTGGTTCGGTGCCATCCGATGGACGCGGGCTCGACACCACCCGGGCAGCCCGCCGGAACGACCCTGAGCCTTGTGCATTACTGCGCGACGCAGGAGCAGTCGCCTATTTCGAGTTCGAGCGCGGTCTACCCGCGCCAGATCCTGATCCACTCCAGCTGTGACGCCGCTCGCTGCCCAAGTTCGCGCGGCGGAGCGGCCCACCGCGACCAATGCCGCTTTGCAGGACGTGTGTTGACGTCGTGGAGGACGAGATCGCGGCAGAAGAAGTCGTCGACGTTGTCGCCGTTGTCGTCGACGAACTCGACGAGGCGTCCACATTCGTAGTGGAGCTCGAAGAAGTCGTCGACGTGGTCGACGTTGTCGTCGTGGTCGTCGACGACGGCAAGACGTTCGTGCTATCGCGGAACGGGGTGTCGCCCATGTTCGCTTCAAGCATGCATGCAGCGTAGAACAGCGCGAAGAGCGCCAGGTTCGACCGAATGGCCCTTTCGAGCGCTACCGTCTCCGCGTCCTTCTTGCCGCTGAACTTCTTGAGCAGCGGATTCAACCCGCCAGCCAAGAAATCCAATACGATCCGCCAAACTCCGCCATCATTTCGTTGATTGTGGACCTCGCGAAGAAAGCTCAAACCTACGTAGCTCGGATGATGTCCGGGCTCAGTTGTCAGCTGCTGATAGCGCTGAATCAGTGCGCCCTCTCCTTGAGCTTGCTCGCAGAATTTGCATTGTCGGCCAACCTCAAACGCTGATTGGCGCGTGTTTCCCACCAGAAGGCCGATTGCATCGGTCATTGCCTGACAAAACGTGTCGTTCGCGGCCTTGCGATTGAGCGGGTCTCCGCCGCCTTTATCGGGCGGCGGCGTGGCGACAAGCGCGGGCGCCAACACGCCATTAGCTTCAAGTCGAAGGAGACGACGCGCGATCTCTTCGCGAAAGGCAGCAAGCAACGCTCGTGCGTCCCGCTTGGTTCGACAGCCGTCGAGCGCTCTCGCCAGCCTGCTGCCGATCTCGGCGAACTGAGCCGGGGCGTTCTGCGGGGTACTATCAAAGCCCGCAAAGAGATTGCTGACCCCGGTAGCTGGGGCACCGCTTGGATTATCGCTGGCCGTCGTCAGACGAAAGAATTCGGCATAAATCTGTGGCGAATACCAGAGTAGGTCTCGGTTCGAGACCACGCAATGCGCGGAGATGCTGTCGTGTGTCTTGCCGCCCTCCTCCTTTACCACGGAAGGACCGAGGCATGCGTGACATCTACCGTTCCAACGTTGCAGAAGCCGCTGTCGAAATGTGGCGAGGATCGCGTCGCCGAACTGGGGAAACGCAGACGAGTCTTGCTCTTGCTGCTGTTGCCCCTCGTCTCCCGCCTGTGCGGCGAACTTCTTTTTGCATACTTTGCAAACTGTTTTTCCATCTACGTGGAACAGATGGACGGTGCGTTTGCCTCCGCAGCCACAGGTGACCGAGACAATGGGTTTGCTTGCGATGGTCTTCGCGCAATGGGAACAGGTCTCTATGGCTTGCATCGAATTCGTGATATTGGACGCTGCCCGGGTCATCACGTCAAGACGCGCCCTGTCTGATGTTGGTGCGATCAGTTGACGCGTTCGAGTCCCGTTGGCCGGCAAGTTGGTTGTGAGCCAAGGAAAGTTGAGCCTTTACGACACGTGCGACGCCGTGTGCTGCCGCGGCTCAACCACGTCTGCGTGCCTCACCGCCGCGGCTTCGCCTTCCGCTTCGTCGTCGCTCGCTCCGTGGAACTTGCCTTGGGTGGCACGGTCATCAGGTGCTCCAGGGCCTTCCGCATGCTCACGTCGCGCATGGACTCGAGCCGAAGCTCGATGACGCGGAGCCCCTTTTGCACATCAATGTCGGCCACGCGGGTGCGCAACGTACGCAGGACCTTCAATCCGGCGTCGACCTCCTGACCTGTCAGCTTGGTGGAGTCGTCCTTGGCGAGTCCCGCGGTACGCTTGACGAGCCGGGCTGTCTCCGCGAGCAGCTCGCGGTCGCCGAGCATCGCAGCGAGGAGAGGGGCTTGAATGCGCTCGAACAAGTCTATCCATTCGCGCCCCGCGCTTGTTGTCGCCAGCACGTTGTCCCTGACTTTGCGGAGCGTATTGACCTCGGTCTGAGCGCGAAAGAATTGTGCGCCAATCAGCTCGATCGCGCAGACGCTCTGCAGCAACAGCGCGACCAACCCCGACTTGGCGTCGCGGATAACGGGCTGCGGATTGGTGGGGTGAAAGGAGTCCGCCGCGCTGCCCGTCCACGGTCCGGTCTCGAACGTGAACGCGTAGGTCTTGTGGAGCCTGAAGTTCGCGATGTGGCGGCTATAGGCATAATCGCTGAAGGTTCCTGTGGTCGGGTAGAGGCCGACGCTCGTTTCGCTGGTGTATCTGCGACCGCGCACGGCCGCGATGGCGTCTACGATACGGGCACCCACTGTCTGGAAACGCTGAAGGTCGCGCGGCGCCAGGTATTCTTGATAGCCAATCGGCGAGATACCGGCGCATTTGGTCGTCGCAAGGGTGGTGAAGTTCGTCGCGGGAGCGGTTGTCTGGTAGGGGGCGTGGCCCCACGGCCAGAGGATGAGCTCGGAATACGAGTGCACGTCGGCGAAGGCGTCTATTTGATACGTATCGAGCATGTACTTCACGTTGCGGGCTTCGGGCTCGCTGAAAGCGCGGGGACCGACGTAAACGTCCGAGCACGGGGAGCAAGAGGTTTGGCCCTCGGTGACACCCCATAGAAAGTCGGCGTTTCGGTTGAGGTCGACCCCGATGCAGGTCGTGTGTGAGTTCTTCACGCGGTTCTTCCGCCATAGGCCGTCGACCGTCATGGCGTACACGCGACCATCAGGATTGACACAGGGGATCAGCCAGATGTCGAGCGTCTCGAGTATCAGCCGGATCTCGAATGCAGACCAGGTCTTGCCGCCATAGACGAGATCGGATCCGGTCGCGTAACTAAAGAATAGGTCAACGCCCAGCTCGAAGACCGCCTCCGGATTCATGAGCTCGCGCGCATGTGTACCTCCGACGAGCAGCACGCCCCGTCGCGCCGTACCCGTGCCCGCGCGCAGCCGAAGAGCGTATATGGGACGTCCTTCGACGGAAGACTCGGGCAACTTGATGCGGTGAAAAAAGCCGCCGAACCAGGTCGCGAGGAACTTCGTCTGAGCGTCGAATTGCGCGACGGTGCGATACATCAGCTCTTCTCCCCCCGGCGGATGCCGGCGACGCGTTCCTCGAGCCAGCGCATTGCCTGCTCGTCGGACTGGATCAGTGCGGGATCCAGCGGTTCGACGGGGACCGAGCGAAACACGCGAACCTCGTAGCCGCGGCGAACCAGCTCGGCGAGCTCGTCGGCGGTGACGATGACCCTGACGCCGCCTTGCGGATCGGGGACGCGGTCGAGATCGAGATCGGCAACCCGCGCCAGTGCAATGTTGTATTCACCCGGGTGCACGGTCGCCTCGAATCGAGCTTCAGCTTGTTGCGGACGACTGCCTTTATCGATGCCTTTGGGTTTCCTGGCCATGAGGCTCCCCTCCGGTCCCGGGCGAGGGCAAGCCGTGGACCACGAGAATCACGTATAGAGCTTTAGGTGTGAGTCCCGAGATCACCGGCAAAGGGGAGCACGCACGGCAGCGACCGCCGAGCGGCGGCGCCTCGTGTGAGGGCTACCCGGCCGCGGAGCCGCGGCGGACGCGTTTCGTGCCTGTTGTCCTGACGTCGTCGTCAGATAGCCGGCTCGACGTATTTACTAACTCCGTTGCCGATCGGGCAGCCTTCAGTAAAGCCCCGGGAGGATTCGGTACGGCACGCGCCGCTTGTACTCGACCCACGCCGGGCCATATTTGCCGGCACAGCGCGCGTCGTCCCGCTCCGCGCGGTGAAATAGGAGAATCCCGAGAAACACTACATAGATGTAAGGCAATGCGTGCGAGGTCCCCGCCGGGATCGTCCAGGCCACTGCAGTCATCAGCTCGGGCACGTAATGAAAATGTCGGGATAGCCCCCAGTAGCCCGATGTGAGCAACAAGTTCTCTCGTGTCGAGCCGTCCTCACATCGATACTGCGCGCGAATGACCTTTGGCGGCGCCCACCACACGCGACAAGAGCCGCCGCTTTGGCGAACGCGCTGCCGCTGAGCGTCGGCGGCGTAGTTCATCGAAATGGCGCCGATGCCCGCGAGCGCGATGGCCCCGGCGACGGGGACCGACAGCTCGGTCGTGTGCACGGCCAGGTAGATCTGCGCAATCGGGTACACGGCAGGCACCCAGGCGAGGACGCCCCAACATACGTAGAACCCGAATCTGTCGTGCATGATGTCGAGCGACGCAAAATAGCCCGTCTCCCACGCGAAGAACTTGAAGAGATAGAAGACGAGGATCAGGGAGGAAGCCAAAAGGGGCGTCGAGAGCGTTCCTTGGGTTTCGATTTGGTATGCGCAGGCCGCCACGTCGACTGCGCTCCACCCCATCATCGAGACGCGGCAGTTGAGGAGCTGCTTGATGCTCGTGCTTCCGACCGTCGGGTGCAGCTCGACGCCCATGAAGAAGTCGTAGACGGGGTTGTGCGTGCGCACTCGATCGGGGCTGTTGGGTGCAATCAGGGCTTTCGCATACAAGAAACAGCAGAAGAGGAACGCGCCGACGGTCAGCGTGGCCAAGAGCTCTCCGTATCGCTCGAAGAACGCGCGGGCGGGCAGCCAACCCGTCCCGAAGCCGACGACGAGGAGCGCGTGGGTGACGGACCACGCGAGCAGCCCGTTCTGCCGATATTCGGGTTGTACGCCACGCGGGGTGACAGGGCCTCTGTGAATTGGTCCGGGTAGGAACCGTAGGAGGGCCCATTGCATGCCAATCCATCCGCCGATCACGCCGACGCCCCACCATGAGGGCAAAGGCAACAGTCGATAGACCCGATGCTCGCGGAAGGCACCGACGTAGGCGGCTATCGATCCGTCGTAGCGCGTCACGATGACCCACAAGATCAGCGTGAGCGGCGGACAGACGAGCATGAGCAAGAGCGGTCCGATGGTGCGCTCGAAGAAGCGACCGACATCCCGTAAATGTTCGGTCGCGGGTGCTGTCGACATCGGCGCATTCGCTAGCAATTACATTGCCTGGCACCGCGGCGAGCAAACCTCCCCAGGTGCCGCGCGTTTATCGTTGGGATACGCCACGATCGAACGATCGAACTGCCCGCGGAGGCGAGGGCTTTCGCGACATGGGAGCTCGAACGCTGCCATGATGTCACGTCGACCTCGGCGCGCTCACGGCTTCGTCTTCTCAGTGTTCCCAGGGCGAAACGGTGCCCGCAGCTGCTCGAGGTACGCCGTCGGGTAGTCGGGTTCTTTCCCGATCCCGAGATCGTCCGAGGTGAACGATCGCGCCGGCTCGAACGACCACGTGCCGAGCAGGAAGTCCCACAGATTGGTGAAGAGTCCAAAGTTCGCGTCACCGATGCCTGCCCACTTGAGATGATGGAAGCGGTGGCCCTTGTTGAGGGCGAAGATGTATCCAAAAGGGCCGGTCGCGTAGTCGGCGTTCGAGTGTTGCATGAGCAGTTGAATCGCAACCGCGAGCCCCAGCAGCGACGCGACTTCGAATGGCAGGCCCATGAGGACGAGCGGCGTCACGCCGACGAGCAACTCCACCGCTTGATGCAGCGGGTGTTTCATCAAGCCATTGAACCCGTACATCCGCTTGATGGAGTGGTGCACCGAATGGAGGCGCCAAAGAAATGGCACGCGGTGGCTGGCCCAATGCGTGACCGTCACCCCGAAATCGAATACCAACACCGCGAGCGCGAGCTGGGCCGCCAGCGGCCAACTTTGCGGCCACCGTGATTGCCACGGAACGAGCGACGCGATTATCGGGAGGGCCGCGACGCTCGCCACATTGGCTACCTCGTTGACGAAGAAGTGGGCCCAGTCCCGAGAAACGTCGTCGTGTGGCTCGTTCCAATCGTGATTGTACGGGATGA
This sequence comes from Polyangiaceae bacterium, assembly GCA_013361525.1. Classification (GTDB taxonomy): domain Bacteria; phylum Myxococcota_A; class Polyangia; order Polyangiales; family Polyangiaceae; genus Xiheicaenibacterium. Next base: position 18,072 of record JABFXY010000130.1, read on the forward strand.
CGCGCTCGACGATGAACGCAGCGACGATCGCTGCGGCCAGAACGCCGCCCAGCCAGAGCCGCGAGGCCCCGCCGTCAATCAGCCAGATTCCGAGGCCGTTCAACCCCACGAGCATGAACAGGGGATAAGCGACGCGGACGATGTTCTGGGTGGCAGTCCAGCGAGCGTGACGGTGAGCGGGTCGCGGTCTCATGGACCGCACGATGAGGCGCCGGCCTTCGATCCTGCTTGGAAGAACCTGCTATTCGACCCACGTCACCGTCTTCACCAGCGCCGAGGGCGGCAGCCCGAATGTCTCGTGAAACACGTTGCTGAAGTGCGCGCTGTCCGTAAAGCCCGCGGCGTGCGCGGCTTCGGTGAGGCTCGCAGCACGGCGAAGGGCGTTCGCCGCCAAGCGCAGACGCAGCCAACGCGCGTACGGACGGAGCGGGATGCCGACCTGCTCTCGAAACAAGTGCATGAAGCGACTCTCGGAGAGCCCGACCTGCTTCGCGATTCGACCCACGCGGACCTCACCGTGCTCGACGAGCGCCGGCAGCGCATCGATCGCTGCCTGCACGGCGGGATGAAAGTCCCGTCCTCCGATGGGGGAGACGAGATAGCCACGTAGCTGCTCGACCACCGCGCGAAGATCGATGTCTTCGCCGACATCGAGCGCGGGCAGGGTGCTCGCGGCGGCTTTCCACGCCTCGACACCGGAGCGTTCGACCACCGATTCGAGGGCACCTCCGAGGTCGCTCTCCGGCTCGACGTAGAGGAGAAGTGCGCGCGTCGGCTGGCAGATGGCGTGATGCGCATCCGCCGGCACCACGAATCCGCGCGCCTCGACGGACAGCTCGGTCCGATCCCCGAGCTCGAGCATGGTGCCGTCGAGCGCAATCGCGACTTGGGTCGCGTGATGAGCGTGTAGGCCGGTGGTCGCGACTGCCCCGACGTACGCGAAGACGCGATCGGAGAAGTAGACGGACCCAGTCCACCGGCCCGGCACAGTCACCAGCCCGAGGTCTGCGGCACGACCTCGACACCTTCAGGGTGCTCGCCGCATTGGAAGACGAACATACGCCCGTGGCTCGACCCCACGACGTTGGGGATGTTTCCCCCCGAGACGAGCTGGAGCAACAGCGCCATTGGTGCGCTGCAGACTGCGCACTTGGGTAGCGCGAGCTCTTCGGGTGTCCATGGCCAGCCACCGATCTTGTCGGCGTCCTTCGAAAGATCGTGGGCGACCGCGCGCTCGAGCGGCGCGACGGCACCGAACGCCGGAAGCCCTTCTCCGACAAGGAGGGGTCCGGGCATCTCTTCGGCGGCTTTGCCGACCTTCGAAAGCGGCCTGCGCGGAATGACCGCTCCGTCCTCCGCGCGCGCCGCACAGCCGTCGTCGCTCGCGCGATAACGTGCAATGGCTGCGGGGGGAGCATCCTTGGCGGCGCCCAAATGAATGCAATCGAAGAGGTTTACGACCCCGGAGCGTCCGAGAAACGAAAAATCATCGAGCCGCACCCGGGCTCTGAAGATCATCGGTCTCGCGCAATCCGCGCACGTGGGCCACGACTCCCCCGGAGCGAGCTTCGGCTCACCGCCCAAATGTGTCCCCGATTCGTCGAAGGCGGCATCGTCCTTCTTTGCAAATGTGACGGACGCACTCTGTCGCGCGTGGGGTTTGAAGGCCTTCGTCATTCGCTTCTTCGCAGCCGTCTCCGCGCTCGGGCCGGCGCCCGGAAAACCATCGACGAGATCGAACACGGTCTTTCGCTTTCGCGTCTCTTCCTCGCGCCGCTCCGGCGGGGCGTGTGCGACGGCGTTCAGCATCTCCCGCGCCACTGTTCGCACATCGGTCTTGGGTGCGTGCGCGCGCGCCGTGCTTGCCCCGGCGACGATCAGCGCTCGCGCGACATCGTATTTGCCGTCGGCCACCGCCTGCATCAGCGGTGAAGACTCCTTCGACCAGGTTTGAAGGTTTGGGTCCGCCCCTGCCTCGAGGAGCCGCTTCAGGATGTCCAGGCGCGCCGACCTGACCGTACCCTCGAGCGCTGCGGCCTTCGCACCCGCTCCTGCGAGCACGTTCGGCTTGGCTCCGCGCGCGAGCAGAGCCTCGACTGTCTCGAGGTGTCCGTTCTGCGCTGCATAGAAAAGCGCAGTGGAGAGCACACGCGGCCGCACGTGCTCGTGTCCGGCCAGTGCTTCTTCGACCCGAGCTGCATCTGCGGTTTGGGCCAGCTCACAGATAGCGCGCTCCCAGGGCTCCCACTTCTGCATGGGCCCACCGTATCACGCGCTATCGATCACCAGCCCGCGGATCAGCGCCGAGCTTCGAGCACCCGCTCTACGCCTTCGCTCACGACCCTCGCACGCAGCGTTCGCAATCGAGGTTCACCCGACTGTCTGGCAACGAGGAGCACACCGCCATCGATATGGTCGTAGTGCAAAAATTGCCCTTTGACGAGATGCTCGGCGCCGCTGTCGTCCACCGTGGTGACGTCGACCGTTTCGCCGCCGACTGCCTTGTCGGTCTTCAGGCTCGACAAAAACTGGGGTCCTCGCGCGCCGAAACTGACGCGTTCGTACTCCAACGTCGGCGCCCCGGAGGCGGACGTCTTCTTGGCCTGCATGTCGATTGCCTGCCTGAAGTCGAGCATCGCCTCGTAGACGTAGTCGCTGATCCAGTTCGGCGTGCAATAGCCCATTAGGTCTTTGTACGTCGGAGGGTAGAGCTCGTGATCGAGGATATCCATACCCCAGACCGCAGTCTCACCACCGGCGTAGGGATAGTTGGGGTCGGCGTCCTGGACGCCGCAAGGGGAGTGCAGAAGGCCGTGGTTGTGACCGACCTCGTGGACGGCGCTCCAAACGGACTCTTCGCCGGCGAAGCCGACGCCGATCGCGGCGCGTGAGTATGTGGCGCCGGGGTCGCCGACGAAACCGAGACCGAGGACGCACCAGCCCGGGCTGCAGTACTGTTGGACGCTCGATTCTGGATCGAAGATACCGTAATAGAACTCGTCGAATCCGGCGCCGGAGCCCGCGCGTTTATCCCCTAGCGCGTTGAGCAGAACGTCCCAGCCGAAGCCGTCATAGGCAACCTGCTGCCCCCAGTCGAAGGTATCGCCGAGGGTGACCTGGACGTCGGTCGCTGGGTAGATCTTCAAAAAGAGCTTCCGGTACGATTCCAACGTCGCGTCCGAGGTGTCGGGCACGCGCCCCGAGCCGTCGGCGTTGTAGCGAATGGGGATGATCGTGATTTTGAGCACGTTCGAGCGCTGCGCTTGGACGTCGATCGCGCCCGTCTTGGAGCCCGCGTTGTCGCCAGGGCTCGAGTCGGCGGGCTCGAGGAGCTCGACGCCGATTGAATCGCCGACGGCCAGCAGGCCGGCCGGGATGTCGAAATTGATCGTCGAAGCGATGTCCTCTTCCGTCGAGGTCACCAGCGTGTCGACCGGTACGTCGATGGGGTCGTTCTCACCGACGGTGAGCCGCGCAGTGATCGCGCCGCCGGTGACCTCGCCGACATCCACGAACACGCGAACGACTGCCGGCCGCTCGGCTACGATCGGAGTGCTCGGGCTCTGCGCTGCGCCGTTGAGGAACACGTCGCTCTTCACGGCTTGGTAGACCGCGACCTCACGGATCGTGACGCCGCCGGCATCGGCGAATTGGGGACCGGGCTGAACGTTCCCCGACGAGCCGCCCTCGCCGTCGTCTTCGCTACCGGCGGCGCAGCCTGCGAGCGCAAGGCAACCGAATGCACCGAGCGTGAGAGCGAGCAGGGCGGACTTTGGTGAATGCCTCGTGAAATCGCGAATTACCACGAGCGGGCATCTAAACCGAAAACCCAATGGTGTGAATCGATTCTTCAATCGAGCAGCGCTTCGCGGACGCGGTTTCTGGTGCGCCTCCGGCGCAACCAAACCCACGCTGCCCACCACGGTCGCCTACATCGCTACACGTGCGCTGCGTCGATTAGCTCAGTGCGTCACGCCATGACGCGAGCGAGGAGCCATCGGCGGGCTCAATTGTCGTGCGGCGCAACGCTCGGCGAAGCGCGTCGGACGCCGGGCGTGAATCCCGCTCGCATGTCGGCCAACGCCGCGAGGAGCTCCCTCTCGCTGGCGACGGCGTCGGTGTTGTTCGCGAGGTGGGGTACGAGAGCGCGCACGGCTTCCTTCGCGTCCCCGTGAACGACCAACGTCGAGTTGCGCATGACGACGTTGAGGCCGCGGATCACGCTCCGCATCATCGTCGCCATCACACCCTTGTCCTCGATGACGAGCGCGTTGAGGGTCAGCGCAGCGCCGAGGTCCTTGATGAAGCGTGTCGTCTCGGCGCGAGCGTCGGTGGACGCGACGGGGGTGCCTGCGCGCAGCAGCGCCAAGCCGGCGATCTGCCGGTTCGTGAGAAGGAGCGTGCGGAAGGCCTTCTCCATCGTCTTGACCTCGCCGACCCCGATGGCGCCGGCCGTATCGGTGATGACGACGTTCCGCCAAAGCGAGACGCACATGACTTCGTTCATGAAGAATCGAACTTGAGGCAAAGCGAAGGACCCACCCAATCCTTGCTCGCGCACCCGACGGAGCGATCCGTCA
>JABFXY010000002.1 GCA_013361525.1 Polyangiaceae bacterium
AAGGCCGGGCCGAACGCCGAGCCGAACGCCGAAGTCTGGACAGCCCCTTCATTGTCACTTGGCCGCCCTCCGTGCGGACTTAGCGACTCGCCAGCACCGTATCCAAACGTCTGCGCGCGTGTCGCTCGTGTTTCGCGTGAATCGATTCAATCCGGCTCGAGCCGAGGTATCCGGCGCGCCGGACGCACGGAGGTGCGTCCTCCGCCTGATTGGCAATCGACGCTCTCCGAGCATCGTGGACGACATCTTTCGTTTCCGAGCCTCCCGTCGCGAGGGCCCAGGTCAAGATGCGCCAGCCGAGCTCCGCGTGGCGTGCTTCGTCTCGCGCGATTCGCGCGTGAGCCCGTCGCGTCGCGGGATCGTCGGCGATTCGTGCCGAGCCCATGGCACGACCCGCCGCGGCCCCTTCGCCCAGACAGCCGTCGACCCAGCTCTCGAGGGCCAACCGAGCAAGACCGTCGCGTCCGGGGATCGCGCGCCTCGCGGGCGCCGCGGGTAGGACGGGTCTTACGCGAACACCCGCATGACGTGACGCGACCTCGGCGCAGAGCTCCGCATGGAAAATCTCGTCGCGCGCCGCGTCGAGCGCCGCGCTTACGAGTGTGTCCGGTGCGCCGTACGCGATGAGCTCGGCTGCGAGCTGGAGAAATGCGGGAACCGACGCGGCCTCCGCCTGCGCGGCGTTCGACCACACTTCCGCCAAGAAGATGTCGTGCTCCGTCGCGCCACGAAGGCGCCGCCCCGCGACATCGATGTCATGGCGCCGTCGGGCCTTCGGCAGCTGTACGAGCCCGGCGTCGTCCCTGAGGGGGCGACCGTCCGAGCAACCGGAGGGGTCGATCCAACCGAAGGTCGGCAACGCTCGAACCCCCGTTCCTACCGAATATTCGTCGAGCAGCCACTCGGCCCTCACGAACGCCGTCATGAAGATCGGGCTCTGCACCAAAAAGCCCGTATGGACCCCGAGCGATATTTCTCCATCGTAATGTCCAGCGAGGCCCAGCTCGCCCACGAAGCCCGGCATGGAATCGCCATCCGGCTCTCCACCTCCGTGGGCTGCCGCGACGAAGCGGAACGTGTCCGCATTGATCCCGCCGACTTGAAACAAGCCGCCGAGACCTTTGCGCCCGTCGGTTCCGCAGGGACTGGTTCGCCCGTCGAGAACCCCGAGGAAATGGCCCTCGAGGCCATATCCGACACCGAGCCTTTCAGCACCGAACGTGAAGCTCACATAAAGGCCTGCTCCACCTCCGACCTCCTGGGCCTGAGCAGTATTCGGGAAAAGCGCGGCCGCCGCAGCGGCCACAGCTGCCAGCTCGAGGACGCGACGACGACGATTCGATGAATAAGCCATGGGCCGCGTACAGACAATTTTCGTGCCACTATCGACTAGCTATCGATTAGTGATCGAATTGCATGTTTAGCCGGTAGGCGACTCTCGAAGATCCGCCGGCAACGCGGGCACACGCCGATGGAACCGCCCCACGAATCGCCGACCGGCCGCCTCCCAGCCGGCGATGTCGGCGTAGGCCTTCGTCATCGCCTTCCCGAGCACCAGATTCGTGACGTTGACCGCCATTTGGAGGAGCTTGGACCGAACGAGAAGATGCGCTTCCACCTCGTTGGGATGGCGAGCGAGCCACCCGGTCATCTGCTCGCGGAAATCGGTCGTCATCTGGTTCGAATCCCAGGCATCTACCATGTAGATGCAGCGACCGAATTTCCGAATCTGCTGCTCGCCGTGCTCGATGACGTAGGGGGCGAACTCGGTCAGCTGGACACCACGGCAGACGAAGGTGATGAGGCCCTCCCCCCACTCCAGGGTAACGAGGCTTCCTCGTTGGTCGAAGTAGAGCCAGCTCGTTTCGTCGACCTTTCGTTTGATCATCCGTGCCGTACCCGCGTGAACGCCACGCCCACGGTATCACATCGGGCGTCGTCGTCCGGTCAGTTCATTTGCGCCACACTTTCCGCGCGCGGCGCGGAAAAATCGGTGCGGCGAGCCATCGTTCTTTCCACGCCGTCGAGCCCGTCCGAACGGCCTCACGCGAACGTCGTGCGGCCGCGAGCCTCGCGCGGGCTCTCTCGGGTTGACAATCGTTTGTGCTCCAACCATCTTTCGCCGGCAATGCCGACCCAGCCTTCAGGATTCGAAGGCGGTGCAGGGGATCTTTCTTCGAGCCGTCTCATTCTCGTCTCCAATCGCCTCCCGATTTCGATCGTGGGCTCCGGAGAAGACGCGCAGCTCGTGCCCAGCTCGGGCGGGCTGGTGACGGGGCTTTCGGGCCCGCACGCCCGGCGAAACGGCTTATGGATTGGGTGGCCGGGGGATCTGTCGGTGTTCGACGAACGTGGCCGCAAAGCGGTCGACGAGCGTCTCTTCGCGATGCGCGCGGTGCCGGTCCATATCGAGGCGGCGGAGGCCAAGCGCTTCTACGAAGGGTTCTCGAACGGGGTCTTGTGGCCGCTGTTCCACTATTTGGTGGACCGCGTTCCGCCACAGCCGCGCGGGTGGGACGACTACGTGCGCGTCAACGAGCGCTTCGCCGACGCCGTGGTGAAGCACGCCTCGGGCAACGATCGGATCTGGATCCACGACTATCAGCTCATGCTCTTGCCGGGCATGCTCCGAGAACGGATGCCGGAGGCGCGCATCGGCTTCTTTTTGCACATTCCATTTCCGTCGAGCGAGGTGTTCCGCACCTTGCCTTGGCGCGAGCGGCTCCTCGAGGGGCTGCTCGGCGCGGACCTGATCGGCTTTCACACGTTTGCCTATCAAGGGCACTTCACGACGAGCCTCTTGCGCATCCTCGGCATCGAGCCGGAGGTCGATCGCGTTCATCATCATGGCCGCACCATTCGGCTCGGCGTCTTTCCGATGGGCATCGACGGCGATTCGTTCGCGAAGCTCGGGGCGGAGCCCGACGTCCTCGCCGAGGCGCGCGCCGTACGCGACGCATCGGGCGGCGCGAAGCTTCTGCTCGGGGTCGATCGGCTCGACTACACGAAAGGGCTGTTGCGCCGCATGCTCGCCATCGAGCGCCTCCTCGAGCGGGAGCCGGAATGGCGCGGAAAGATCCGCTTCGTTCAGCTCTGCGTGCCCTCCCGGGAAAGCGTCGACGACTACAAATCGTTTCGCCGTGAGCTCGAGCAATGCGTCGGTCGCATCAATGGCAAATACGCGACGCTTCACGGACCCCCGGTGCATTATCTCTATCGCTCGGTGTCACAGTCGGAGCTCTGCGCGCTGTACCGCGCCGCCGACGTGATGCTCGTCACGCCGCTGCGGGACGGTATGAACCTCGTCGCGAAGGAGTTCGTCGCGACGCGTACGGACGGCGACGGTGTCCTCGTTCTCAGCGAATTCGCCGGCGCCGCCAGCGAAATGGGTGAGGCCGTCCTGACGAATCCTTATGACGTCGAGGTGCTCGCGTCGTCGATCTCGCGGGCCCTCCAAATGCCCGAGACCGAGCGTCGCAGCCGCATGGCGGTGCTCCACGAGCGGGTGCGCTCGCGATCGGTACACGATTGGGTCGCCTCCTTCATGGCTGCGCTCGACGCGGAGACGCCGTCACCCAATGCAATCGATGTTCGCGCATGCCCGGTCGCGCTCGCGGACGCGCTGGAGATCCTCGGAGCCGCGCAGGACTTGGTGCTCCTGCTCGATTACGACGGCACCCTGGTCCCGTTCGCGCCGCTTCCCGAGCTCGCCGTTCCGCCGGCCTCCTTGCGTCTGCTCCTCGCAGAGCTGGCGACCCTACCGGCGACGTCGATCCACATCGTGAGCGGTCGGCCGATGGCCTTCCTCGAGCGCCATTTTTCGGATTTGCCGCTTCGATTGCACGCCGAGCACGCGCTTTGGTCGCGAGGGCCGGACGAGACGTGGAGCAGCGAGCTCAGCGTCTCCGACGGATGGAAGGAGCGCGTCCGACCGATCTTCGAGGAATACGTCGCCCGCACGCCGGGGTCGCTCCTCGAGGAGAAGACGGCGGGCTTTGCATGGCATTATCGCCGAGCCGAGCCGGAGTTCGGCGTGATGCAGGCGCGGGAGCTGCGGGTTCACCTCGTGCAATCTCTCGCGCAGCAGCCGCTCGAGATCATGACCGGCGACAAGGTCCTGGAGGTCCGCCTCCAAGGCGCGAGCAAGGCGCTCGCTGCTCGCGCCCTGTCCGCGGCGATCACGCGCCGCGCGACCATTGCAGCGTTCGGCGACGATCGAACGGATGAAGACCTGTTCGCGGCCCTCCCGTCGGGCACGCTCTCCTTTCATATCGGCGATCGGCCGACGCGCGCGACGCACCGCCTTCGCGGACAAGAAGAGGTGATTTGGGTGCTCGAGCGCCTCCTCGCGATCCGGCGGCGCAGGCACACCGATTAGGCAATACGTGATGAAGCTCAATTGGCACGCCGGAAGCGATTGGCACGCCAAGAGCAAACGGGCATGGCTCGTCTTCGCTGGTTTTTCATCGCCTCGCTCGTCCTGTTCGGCACCTTCTGCGCAACCGCTCCTCGAAACATCGCTTGCACGACCGACGCGGAGTGCAGCTCGGTCGACCCCGATTACACCTATTGCTCGCAAAAACGCTGTGTCGAATGCCTCGGAGACGCGGGCTGCGGCTACGGCAACCGCTGTATGGACGGCCATTGCGAGCGCAAATGCAGCCACGTCCGTGATTGTCGCGCCGGAGAAGCGTGTGTGCGCGGGCGCTGCGAGCACGACTGAGCGGCGTCGCATCCTGCAACGCACCGTCGCAATCTGCGATGGGCCCTCGTCCAGCGCGTTGCCCACCTTCGGATCTCGGGGCGCGTCACCATGAAGCTCGCGTTTCGTTTCACCGTCGCCCTCGTCGCCGCGATGACGCTCGCCCTCGCGCTGAATGCGTACTTGCGGGTACGCCGAGAGGTCGTCCATTTCGATCAAAAGATCGCGAATCACGCGCGCGCGATGAGCCGCACGCTCGGGCCGTTCGTCGCCGAGACGTGGCGAGAGGAAGGCGTCGATGCCGCTCGTGAGCTCGTCGAGAACGCCGGGGACGTCGACGACATCCGCGTTCGCCTGACCTTTCTCGACGGCGCGGCAGCGGACGCGCCGCGCCTGTCCGCCATCGAGAGGCAAGAGCTGCAGAGCGCAGGTTTCTTCATGAAGAAGCTCGAAGACGACGCCGGTGTCGGCACCGCCGTGACGTACGTGAGGTTGTCGTTGCCGACGCCGCGCCCCGTCGTTCTCGAGTTCTCGGAGCCGATGCAGGGAGAAAACGCGTTCGTCCGGCAGGCGGTTTTCTCGGCCGTCCTCACCGCGCTCGTCCTCGCGCTTCTTTGCGCGATGAGCACCATGATGCTGGGCGTGTTCTTCGTCGGCCGCCCGGTGCGTGCGCTCGTGGCGCAAGCAAGGCGGATCGGTGCAGGCGATTTTTCGGAGCCGCTGCGCCTTCGCCAGCGAGACGAGATCGGCGATCTCGCTCGCGAGTTCGACACGATGCGCGAGCGGCTCGCCCGGGCGCGCGACGAGCTGAAGGCCGCGACCGACGCGAAGCTCGCGGCGCTGGATCAGCTGCGCCACGTCGAGCGCGTGGCGACGGTCGGCAAGCTCGCGGCAGGCGTCGCGCACGAGCTGGGGACGCCGCTCCAGGTCGTGTCCGGATATGCCCGTCTCATCGCGGAAGACGACGACTCGGGGCGTGAAACGCGTGACAACGCCGGCGTCATTCACGAGCAGACGGTCCGGATGACGACGATCATTCGGCAGCTTCTCGACTTCGCTCGCCGCCGCTCGACCGAGCGTAGCCAGACGAACCTCGGCGATGTGCTCGACCGCGCGGTGCGGCTGCTCACGCCGGTGGCGGAGCGAGCCGGGGTCCGCATCGAAACCACGTTGTCCGATCAGGAGCCGTTTCGAGCTTTCGTCGATGCCGAGCAGATCATCCAGGTGCTCAGCAACCTCGTCGTGAACGCCGTGCAGGCGATGCCGCTCGGTGGGACGATCGTCGTCGGCATCGCGCGCGCGATGCGCGACGTCGATGGAAAGGTCGAGCCACACGTCCTCGTTTCCGTTCGCGACACCGGCATCGGCATGTCGCCGGACGTGCGAAACCACGTGTTCGAGCCGTTCTTCACGACGAAACCGACGGGACAAGGCACCGGCCTCGGGTTGAGCGTCGCGTACGGGATCGTCACGGATCTCGGCGGCCACTTCGAGGTGGAGAGCGAGCCCGATCGTGGCAGCACCTTCACGGTATGGCTGCCCGTGGGGGAGAAGCGATGAGCGTGCAGGTCGTGGTCGTCGACGACGAGTCCCGCATGGGCGAGCTGCTCGGCAAATCCCTGCCGAAGCGGGGGTTCGACACGACGTCGTTCACGTGCGCCGAGGATGCGCTCGAGCACCTGCGCCTGCACGACGCCGACGTGCTCTTGACGGATCTCAAGATGCCCGGAATCGACGGCATCGAGACCTGCCGGCGAGCGCTCGAGATTCGAGCGGATCTGCCGGTCGTCGTCGTCACCGCGTTCGGAAGCCTCGCGAGCGCCGTCGAGGCGATCCGCGCGGGGGCTTACGACTTCGTCACGAAGCCGTTCGAGATCGACGCGCTCTGTCTGACGCTCACACGCGCGGCCAAGCACCGCGAGCTTCGTGGCGAGGTTCGCCGCCTTCGCGAGGCGGTCTCGGCGGCGTCCGCACCGGACGGGATCCTCGGCGGAAGCGAGGCGATTCGAGAGGTCCACGACTTGATCGGCCGCATCGCGCCGACCGACGCGTCCGTGCTCGTCACGGGCGAAAGCGGCACCGGCAAGGAGCTCGTCGCACGCGCCCTCTTTCGACAGAGCCAGCGAAACAACGCTCCGTTCATCACGGTGAACTGCGCGGCGCTTCCGGAGCCGCTGCTCGAGAGCGAGCTCTTCGGGCACAAGCGCGGCGCGTTCACCGACGCCCGCGCCGATCGTGAAGGCCTGTTCGTGAAGGCGCGCGGCGGGACGATCTTCCTCGACGAGATCGCGGATATGCCGCTCGGAATTCAGCCGAAGCTGCTCCGCGCGTTGCAAGAGCGGCGCGTGCGCGCCGTCGGCTCGGATGTCGAGATCGAGACCGACGTGCGCATCATCGCGGCGACGCATCAGGACATCGACACGAGGGTCGCGGACGGCCGGTTCCGGGAGGATCTGTTCTACCGCATCGACGTCGTCCGGATCGGCCTGCCGCCGCTCCGCGCGCGAGGAAACGACGTCCTGTTGCTCGCACAGAAGTTCCTCGGCCAGTTCGCGGCGGCACACCGCCGGCCCGTCGAACGTCTCTCACCCGGAGCGGCGGAAAAGCTCATCGCGTACGCATGGCCGGGCAACGTGCGCGAGCTCGCGAACTGCATGGAGCGATCGGTCGCGCTCGCTCGCTTCAACGAGATCGCCGTCGAGGACCTGCCCGAGCGGGTCCGCAATGCGGCTTCGCGCAAGCCCGTCGTCGAGGCACCCGGTGCGACCGACGAGATCCTCCCGCTGGCGGAGATCGAACGTCGTTACGTGCTCGCGGTGTTGGACACCGTCTCCGGCAACAAGACCGAGGCGGCGCGCCTGCTCGGTTTGGATCGCGCGACGCTCTACCGATGGCTGGAGAAGTACGCCGCTGCTCGGTAGACCGTCGCAGAATGCGGCGCGTCGGATCGCGTTTGTTCGCGACAAACGTGGGCACACCCGTTGCTCGGTGGCCTGCCCGAGGAAACGTGACCCGACCCATCGAGCGAGACCGAAAACGTCTGTTGGCTTGGCTGAGCGAGCTCCGCGGTGGTCGCGCGGCGTCTCGCTCCCACCCGGACGCCGATCGCGAAGCCGGTGCGGCGAACGAGCGCGAATCGACGGCGTCGGACGAGCCGCCCCCCAGCGGGTGGGCTCGCGACCCGGCTTGAATCGAACAACACCGCCGTGGAGAAGCGGGCGACCGAGGATGACGGCGCGATGGGCTGACGGTCGATTGCCTCGGTCGTCCACTTCTCCACGGCGGTGTGAAGGCGACATCGGGGTGGTGCTCGAAAACCCATGAACAGACGGCTCCCACCCTCGCACAAAAGCGCCTGCATCCTGCCTTCTTAGCCTCGTCTTGGTACACTGGCGGCGTGTCGCAGCCCTCCCTGGTGGGACGCAGCGGCCTCGTCATCGGAGGCCGTTACCTCCTGGAGGCGTTCCTCGGTAAGGGCGCCATGGGGGAGGTATGGCGCGCGCGCCACACGTCGCTCGGCACGCCGTACGCGTTGAAGCTCGTCTCGGTCACGAGCGATCCCGAGACGGTGTCCCGCCTTCTGTTGGAGGCGCGCTCGGCCGCGTCGATCGTCAGCCCGAACGTCGTACGCATCTACGACCACGGGCAGGACGGCGGCATCGCCTACATCGCGATGGAGCTGCTTCTCGGCGAGACGCTCGCGGCGCGACTGAAGCGCATCCGCAAGCTCTCGCCGCATGCGACGGCGCTCGTGACGCGCGACATCGCGCAAGGGATCCTCGTCGCGCACCGCTCGGGGATCATCCACCGCGACCTGAAGCCCGAGAACGTCTTCATCACGCGCAGCGAGCACGGCGAGGTCTCGAAGGTCCTCGACTTCGGCATCGCGAAGAGCCTCTCGATGCCGAACATGACGTCGTCCAATGTCGTCGTCGGCACGCCTGCGTATCTCAGCCGCGAGCAAGTGATGGGCACCCACGCGGTCGACCATCAGGCGGATCTCTGGGCGCTGTCGATTCTCGTCTACGAATGTCTGACCGGAAGGCTCCCCTACGCGGCGGCGACCATGGCGGAGCTCTTCGTGCAGATCGTCGGCGGCAGCATTCGCGATCAGGCGGCGCGCGCATCGGACTTACCCCACGGGTTCGGCGCGTGGTTCCTGCGCGCGACGCACCCCGATCCGACGCAGCGTTTCGCCGACGCGCGCGACCTCGCCGACACCTTGGCCCGCGTCCTTGCTCCCGATCTCTCCATCGTCCCGTGGGAAGTCGGCGCGCCGTCGCGCGTGCCACCACCCGCCAAGCGTTCTCGCGGCGTGTACATCGCAGCGGGAATGGGTGTCCTCGCGGTGGGGCTGTGTTTCCTCGTTTACCGTGAAGCGACGCGGTTCCAAACCTCCAGCGCTCACGCCAAAGAAGCGGAGCGCACCGAAGCGACTGCGTCGGCGAACGCCGCTCCGACGGCGGCCGCGACCGCGACCGCGACGAGCGCGCCGACGTCGACCGAACCGACGGCGTCGGCCACCGCATCCGCGACCTCGTCCGCAGCCGGATCCGCCGTCTCCAGCGTCAGCAGCGGCAACGGCAGCTCGAGCGCGGCCTCCGCATCCGCCAGCGCCCCGCGAAAACCGCCGCCGCGTTACAACCGCTGGGGCCTCTGAAACATCCAAAGAGGCGTCCTGCCATGCAGGGACACCCCGCCTCCGCGACATCGTTGAGGCAGTGTGCCGCTATCGAGGCAGGGATCATCGCTTCCCGACGGCATAACCCCTCAAACTCGCGTTCGATCGAGATGGAACGGCATATGCCACGCAAACGATCGGCATGACGACGTATGGAAATGACAGTTGCGAGACGGTCGCAGCGAGATACATCCTGCGCAGCATGGCTGCGCTCGGTCGGTGCCGCCGGACGCTCGAAACCGGTGACCTGCCGAGCCTCGAAGACTACGCGGCGCTGACGACTTCGCTGCGGCAGCTCGAGCGCGTGGTGGATCGTTCCGTCGATTCGGACAACACCGCGGCGCTCGAGAGGCTTACTTCGTTGAAAGACGACGTCGAGCGCCTCAGGCAACGATTGCCGCCCGGTGGCGCCGCGGCCTCGCTCTGAGCCGGCCGTCATCCTCATTGCCCACGACCCGGTGGGCGATTGCTTTCGTTCACGCCGATCCGGGGCCGTCGAGAATCTCGATAACGCTGGCGCCGATTCGCAATTGCCCAGTCCCGCGCCGGCGCTGGACGATCCCTGGTGCGCCGGGAACGCCCTGCCGCGCGAAGTCCGCGCGCGCGCGGTGCACCTCGACGTTGAGGCGGCCGATACCGTCGTATTCTGCGAGCTTGCAGAGCTCTTCTGCGTCGACCCAACCGTGGTCGTCCACCGTCATCGTCGGCTGCCGCTGGTCGCGGAGGCGGGCTTGCGCGAGGGCGAGGAGAGCGCGCGCATAGGCCCGCTGTGAATACCATTGCCGATTGGTCCAGCGGACGCGAAGCGAAATCGATGATGGCTCCGTCCCGAGGAGAAAGGCAATTTGCACATCCGGCATCGGCAACGTCGAAATGGGGTCTTCGGTCGAGCGCGGCGTCTCCGTCTCCGGCGCAGGGAGCGGCAGAATCAGCTTGTAGGTGCGCCCGCCGACGGTGATCGTCTGCTCGTTGCGGACCTCCGTCACGGCGCCGTCCGACTCCACCACCCAGCTGCCTCGCCGCTCCTCCACGATATCGACGGTCGCGCCGTCGGCACCTCGCAGCGTGAGCAAATGCGAGCTTCCGACTTCACGCGCCCCCGATGCGAGGTCGCGCGCTTGCGGCATCGGCTGTCCCGCGTCGACCAAACACCATGTCTCGCCGGTTTCGGAAAACGATATTTGGGCACCTGTGGTCAATGTCTGCCGCTCACCCGCGGCGAGGCGAACCCCGCCGACGAATGTGCCGTTCGTACTGCCGAGATCGCGTATCTCCCACCGGCCGGACGCAATCCACCTCATCGCGGCGTGGAATTGGGAGACAGAGGGGTCTTGGATGACCAGGTCGTTGTCCAGCGACCTCCCGATCCGCGTCATCGCGCTCAACGCCAGCTCGGCTTGGCCGTCGCGCCGCCGAAGGAGAGCCATTCAGGCTCTTCCCCTTATCGTGGAGTGTCGGGGCGATAATGGGATAACGCGCGATATTGCCTTCTGTCGGTGAAGGTTCGTTGCGTACGCGCAGCTATCGAGTCCCCGGCCCATGGAACTTACGGTAACGCAAGGTTGCCACGTGAACGACCCTGAACGTGCGGGCCTGGACCGTCCATATCCAGTCGATCGCCGATCACGATCGCCCGCTCGATCGTGCAGATCGCGCGGGCAAGGTGCGACCCTGGACCCTCCCTGGCCCCTCGTGGCGGCGCCTGGTTCGCTTCGATATGCTGCGGGCTTCATGGGCGACGATTTCGACGAAGATCTCGAGCGTTGCCAGCGGCGCATCGGGCTGACGTTACGAGGCAAGTGGCGCCTCGAGGCGTTGATCGGCGTCGGCGGGATGGCCGCGGTGTACGCGGCGTCGCACCGGATGGGAAACCGCGCCGCAATCAAGGTGTTGCACCCGCACATCGCCGTCTCCAAGGAGATGCGCGCCCGCTTCGAGCAGGAGGCCCTCGCGATCGGCCGCCTGGGCCACCCCGGCACGGTGCAGGTGCTCGACGTCGACGTCACCGAAGACGGCGCACCGTTCATGGTGATGGAGCTGCTCGACGGCGAGTCGCTCGGACAGCTCGCTTATCGGACGCGATTGTCCGAAACCGAGCTGCTCCGCTACGCCGCGGCGCTCCTCGACGTGCTCTGCGCGGCGCACGCCGCCGGCATCGTTCATCGCGACATCAAGCCCGACAACCTCTTCGTCACGAGGGATGGCCGGCTCAAGGTGCTCGATTTCGGCATCGCCCGGATGAAAGAGGGCACGGGGAACGTCCAGACGCGCACCGGCGCGATGCTCGGAACCACGTCGTACATGGCGCCGGAGCAGATCCACGGCCGCCCGATCGATGGTCGCGCGGACGTCTTCGCCGTCGGCGCGACGATGTTCCGGCTCCTCAGCGAAAAGCGCATTCACGAGGCCGAGACGGACGCCGAGCTGCTCATCAAGATGGGGTCGATGCCGGCGCCGTCGCTGCGATCGGTGATGCAGGGCGTGGACCCGCGCATCGCGCGGATCGTGGATCGCGCGCTCACCTTCGATCGAGACCGGCGCTACCCCGACGCCGCGACGATGCTCGAGGACGTCCGCGCGGTGATCGGAGGAACCGAGCCGCCCTTTTCGACCCGCGCCGCCGCCGTAAACGACGCACCGACGCGGGGCGATTCGTCCGTCGACGCCGTCGCCGCGTCGAGGCGCATCGCCGAGGCGCCGACGATGTATGCGAGCGCGTCCGCCGTTCCCGCACCCGCGGCGTCGAGCCCTTCTCACGCAGTCAGCGCGCTCGAGGCGACCTCCGGCGGCTTGACGAAGAGCGCGCCCCAAGAGCGCAGGACGTCGATCGCGTTCGCCGTCGGGATCGGTGCGTCGACGTTGATCCTCGGCGGGCTCATCGCGCTGCCGTTCGTGATCGGTCAGTGTGGCAGCTCGTCGAAGGCCGCGGCGAGCGAGCGGACCAACGAGGACGACGAGCGAGATTCGGACGCTCGTCGCCCCCAAGCATCGACGGCGCGAACGAGCGGAAAAAAGAAACTTCGCGGCGAGGAGCTCGAGCGCGAGGTCTCGAAGTACGTGGAGGACGCGCAGCGGCGCCCGAAGAAGAAGCCAAAGAAAAAGAAGAAGGAAGAGGAAGAGGAAGTCTTCGAGGAGCAGGATCGCACGCGGCCGGACTGAGTGCTCCGCGCCGCGGCTAGCTAGCCGTCGCTCCACGAGCTCGACCGCTTTGAAGCTGAAAGATCGCTTCTCGCCAGGTGTCGGGGATCACGTGACGACCGCGGGGGTTGCTAGCGCTCATTGCGTCCGATAGAAAATGTTTGGGGGGTTATGCGGGGGATGCTGGATGAGGAGCGCGCAGCTCAGCTGTCGCGCTTGCAAAAAGTCACGACGGCGCTCGCCGGCGCGCTGACGTCGGAGCAGGTCGCGGAGGCGGTCATCGACGTGGGGACGTCGTCGATCGGCGCGCGCACCGGAGCGCTCTACGTCGTCGCGTCGGACATGCAGACGGCGACGATGATGCGCCAGAGCGGGATCGACGCGGGGCTCGTCGCGCCGTTCCTCGGCGTTTCGCTCGACGGTGATACGCCGCTCGGCGACGCCGTCCGCTCACGCGAGCCGGTCATCGTCAGCTACGACGACGACTACGCTCGACGGTACCCGGATGCGCAGCGGCGCAGCCAACACGCCGCGCTCTCGAGCGAGGTCGGCGTCGTGGCTTGCGTGCCGCTGGTCGTCGCCGACACGGTCGTCGGCGCGCTGACGTTCGGCTTCGAGCGCACGCGCGTCTTCCGAGCCGAGGATCGCTTTCTGCTCGGCCTCGTCGCGGACCACACCGCGCAGGCGTTGCAGCGCGCACGGCACTACGAGGCCGAGCAGCGAACCAAGGCGGAGATGGCGCTTCTCTACCATCTCATCGATTCGCTGAACCGCGCCGAGACGATCGAAGGCGTGTCCGATCACGCCCTCGACGTCGTCCAGCGAGGCCTCGGCGTCGCGCGCTGCGCGATGCTGGTTCTCGATGGAACCGGTGTGATGCGATTTCGCAGCTGGCGCGGCCTCTCGGAGCCGTACCGGCGCGCCGTCGAAGGGCACTCTCCGTGGCCGACCGACGTGAAGAGCCCGCGGCCGGTGCTCATCGCGGACTCCGAGCTGGAGCCTTCGGTCGAGCGTTTCCGTCCGCTGTTTCGCGAAGAGGACATTCGCGCGCTCGCGTTCTTCCCCCTCGTACACAAGGGCCGGATGCTCGGAAAATTCATGGTGTACTCGCACCGACCGCGCGTCTTCACCAGCAGCGAGGTGCACCTCGCCGAGTCGATTGCGGGCCAGGTCGCCCAAGCCGTTGCTCGTCGCAAGGCCGAGGCCGAGGCCGAGGCTGCGCGTGCGGCCGCCGAGGAGGCGAGCCGCATGAAGGATCAGTTCCTCGCCGTCGTGTCGCACGAGCTTCGCACGCCGCTCGCCGCGATCGTCGGGTGGGCGGGCATCCTTCGCGGCGATCGACGCAACGATCCCGGCGCGCTCACCAAGGGGCTCGATGTCATCGAGCGCAACGCGCGCATTCAGACGAAGATCATCGAAGATATCCTCGACGTCTCGCGCATCGTGACGGGCAAGCTCGTCCTCGATCCGCGGCCGGTGAGCTTGCGCGCGGTCGTCCACGAAGCGCTCGACTCGGTGAAGGCGTCGGCGGCAGCGAAGGACATCGTCGTCACGTTCGCCGAGCCCGACGATCCGCGCGACGACGATCCTCATCGCGTGGTCGGCGATCCGGAGCGTTTGCGGCAGATCGCCTGGAACCTCCTCTCCAACGCGATCAAGTTCACGCCGCCGCGCGGCCGCGTGGACGTGCGGCTCTGGCGGGATGCGCGCGGCGTCGGGCTGCAGGTGAGGGACACCGGCAGGGGGATCGCACAAGATTTCTTACCGCACGTGTTCGAACGGTTCCGGCAAGCGGACGGATCCACGACTCGCCGGCACGGCGGCCTGGGGTTGGGGCTCGCGATCGCGCGGCACCTCGTCGAGCTTCATGGCGGTTCGGTGCACGCCGCGAGCGATGGTCTCAACAAGGGCGCGACGTTCACGGTCACGTTCCCGGTGAAGGCCGTCGGGCAAGCTCAGCGGGCCGAGAGAACACGCGGCGACTCCGTGCCGGACATCCGCGTGGAGGAGGAGGCGCCGCCGACGAGCCTCGACGGCATCCGCGTCCTGGTCGTCGACGACGAACCGGACGCGCGCGACATGTTGCGTGAGGTCTTCAGCTCGAACGGGGCGGAGGTCCGCGCGGTGGAGTCGGCGGCGGCCGCGCTCGCGTGCATGCGCGACTTTCGTCCGAACGTCCTCGTCAGCGACATCGCGATGCCCGACGAGGACGGGTTCACGCTCCTCAAGCGGGTGCGCGAGCTGCCCGAGCCGCTGCGATCGGTGCCGGCGATCGCGCTCACCGCGCATGCTCGCGCCGACGACGCGTCACGTGCGCTGAAGGCGGGTTTTTCGAACCACCTCGCGAAGCCCGCGGATCCGTCGATGCTGGTCGCGATCGTCGCTCAGCAGAGAAACCGCGGCGGCGCGATGGCGTCCCCGTAGAACAGCGCGGCGTCGAGACCTTCGGCGCTGAGAGCGGCGTCGTCGGTGTCGACGCCGCCGAGGATCGTCCTCGCGCCTTGGGCCAGCGCTTTCGCGATGATCGCGCGGAACGTCTGCCGTTCGCTCTCGGATCCCGGTGGACGGAGCAAGTGGAGAAAGTCGGGCGTCACCGCCGCGAGCGCGACGGCAGCCGGCTCGTCCGGCGACTCGACGCGCAGCGCGACGCGGATACCGAGCGCGCGCATCCACGCGACCTGCGCCATCGCGTTCGTGAGCTCCTGCTGCATCGTCGGGACGACGACCTCGCTGATGACGCGGCTCGGCGCGATGCGGTGCTGGGCGAAGATGTCTTCGAGCGAAGGTCCGATCGCTTCGACCTCGGGAAGGGCGCAGTAGAACGGGAGGAACACGAGCATCGACGGCAACAGGCCCTGCGCGGACGCGAACTCCGTCACGGCGCGCTCGCGAAACGAGCCGGCCGCCTTGAGGATCTCGCTCCAGCCCGCGCGTCGTAAGATCGTTCGCTCGCCGTGCGCGCGATCTCCGTCGGATGCGAACAGCAGCGCGAGCTCCGCGTACGGCTCGCCCGACGCGGTGAGAATGCTGCGGAAGCGACAGCCGAGACCAGCGTTCGCGACGAGCGCGGAGATGCGCGTGGCCGTCGTCGTCGAGCGTTCAGCGAACGCTCGCGCCGCGTCGGCGGGATCCTCCGGGAAGGGCCCCGGTCGCTTCGAATCCGACATCTTCAACGTCTCCGCGCGCCTCGCTCGCACCTTTGCGAAGCAGAAAACCAACGAGCTTGTCTTCGTCTTCCCCGCGAGCTCGTCGCGTGATCACGCTCGTCGTCGCACAGCGAGGCGCGAGGACGGTGATCACAGTGAAGATCACCGACCCTCACCGAGCGCAGGCAGGTTAGTAAATCCCCGGCGAGGCGCAAAGTTGACTGGCAGGCTCCGGACGGCCCACCTACTCTTCCCACATCCAATGCGTTGGCTTGCTTTGGGCTGTGCCCTGTGGGTCAGCTCGATCTCGACGTTGTGCCACGCGCAGCCTCCGCCCGCGCCAGGCCCCGGCGGGCCGGGAGCATCGGCGCCGGCTTTGTCGCCTGAAGAACGCGCGCGAGCGCTGACGCTCGCCGACGAAGGCGCGCGCCTCTTCGATCGCGGCGACTTCAACGGAGCGCGCGAAAAGTTCGAGCAAGCCGAGCAAATCGCGCCGATTCCGCCGTTTTCGTTTCAACGCGGACGCGCGCTCGAAAAGCTCGGACGTTGGGTGGAGGCGCACGCGCTCTACGAGAAGGTCGCGACGGCGGCGCTCGCGGTCGACGCTCCAGCTCCGTACATCGTCGCGAAGCGCGATGCGGAGAAGGCGATGCAGGCGCTCGGGCCGAAGCTTCCTCGCATCACGGTGACGACCGCGGGCGGCCTCGCGGCGGAGGTGTTCTTCGACGGGCGTTCGGTGGGCGAGGCAGGCCCAACCGCGCGGCCCGCCGATCCGGGCGAGCACATCATCGAGGCGCGCGGACAAGGTGGGACGCTCGGTCGGCGCACCATCCAGATCAACGCGGGGGAGACGATGTCGGTCGAGCTGAAGCTCTCCTCCGCTCCGGAGCCCAACGTAGCCGCGGCGAGCAAAGGTCCGTCGCTCTGGACGATCCTCGGTTACGTCGGGATGGGTGTCGGCGGCGCGAGCCTGCTCGTCGCGACCGCCACGGGGATCCCCGCCATCGTGATGAAGTCGGATCTCGAGGATGCGTGCCCGAACGGCCGCTGCCCGCCCAGCCAGTTCGAGACGCTCGATACGTACGATGCTCTTCGATGGACGGCCGGTGCGACGCTCATCGGCGGTCTCGTGATCGCGGGTGCTGGTGTCACTTCGTTCTTGCTCGCCCCCGAGCAGGGGATCTTCGGTACGTCGGTGAAGGCCGAGGTGGGCGTATCGTCGTTCCGCTTATCGGTGAGCTTTCAATGAAGCGCGGCTCGATCATCCTCGCGGCGCTGTTCACGCCGGCGTGTTTCCTGCCGTCGTTCGAAAAGGACCAGGGCGGTGGTGGTGAGGGCGGAGGCGGCAGCTCGGGTACGGGCACGTGCGAGATCGAGCTCGCGACGCCGCCGACCGCGCCCGCGGATCCGAACCCCGGTGGCGAGATCGAGTTCTTCTCCGCGTGGCATGCGGTGGACGTCGGCGAGTCGCACATGGCTTCGCGGCCGGGCTTCGATCTCGATGGGGTATGCGCGTGTTGCGACGTCTGCGACACGTCGACGTGCGCGCCTCCTCTCGGAACCACCGAGGAGTACTGCGACGCGGTCGAGGGCGAGCCCAACGAGGGCCGAGACAACAACGCCGCGAAGTTCCTCCTCGCGATCGCGGAGCTCAACACCGCGCTCACCTCGCAGGGCATGCAGCAGCGCACCGAGATCGGCACCTGGAGCGTGATCGTGCGCGTGTCGCAATACAACGGCGACCCCGACGACGGGCAGGTCAACGTCGCCCTCTACTCGACCACGGGATCGACCGCGTCGCCGGAATGGGCCGACGAAGATGTGTGGAACATCCGCCAGGACTCCCTTGCTGCAGGCGGAACGCTCGACGACGCGCTCGTCCAACGCGACGATGCGTACGTGAAGGACGGTGTCCTCGTCGCGAAGTTCGAGGACGCGCAGTTGTCGCTGGTGTTGCCGGTGAACTTCGTCGTGAAGCTACAACACGCGACGTTCTCGTCGCGCATCGAGCTCGCCGATTCGGGCAAATACCAGCTGCGCGACGGCGTCATCTCCGGCCGCTGGGGCATCACCGACGCCGTCCCCGCGCTCGCCGGTATGCGCACGATGACCGCGCCCGACGCGCCCGTCTCGTGCCCAGGCGATCTCGTGACGTACCCGGACTACCCCTCGTACAAGACCGCGCTCTGCAACCTGCGCGACGAAGGAACCATCGCCGGCCCTGGACCTTGCGACGCGCTCTCGTTCGGCCTCGCGTTCACCGCGGATCCGATCGACACGCCCGTCGTCGTCCCGTTCAACGGGGCGAGTCTCTGCCCCACGTCCGAATCGACCTGCGAGTGACGGCTCGTCCGTCCCGCCCGTGCTCGGCTCAGGGCTTCCGCTTCTTGGCCTTCTCGCGCTGCTTCTCGACCTGTTTCTCGAGCTGCGCCTTGGACTTCGCCTGCTTGGACAGCTTTACGTAGACCTTGTCCGCAGGGACGCCGCGCAGCTTCGCGGCTTTCGCGAGCTCCTCGTCGATCTGCTTGGAGAACTTCTCGACA
This sequence comes from Polyangiaceae bacterium, assembly GCA_013361525.1. GTDB lineage: Bacteria > Myxococcota_A > Polyangia > Polyangiales > Polyangiaceae > Xiheicaenibacterium. The sequence continues at coordinate 18,211 of JABFXY010000002.1, forward strand.
TCCTGCGAGCCGACCACCTCGGTTCCGTTCACGAAGGTGGTTGGTGTTCCATCGACGCCCATCTCTTTCGCGAGAGCGAGGTCGGCGTCGACCTTCTTCTCCGCGATCGCGACGAGCGACCTCGTCACCTTCTTCGGATCGACGCCCGCGGTTTGGGCGAACTTGTCGAAGTTCGCGGGCGTGAGGTTGTTGCGGTCGGCCATCGCCAGCTTGACGAAGTCGTAGAACGCCTGGCTCCCTCCGAGTCGGAACACGGCCTCCGCGGCGATCGCCGCCGGTTTCGCGTCCTTGTGCATCGGCAGGGGCAGGTGCTTGAAGATGATGCGGATCTTCTGCGGCCCGTACTTTTGCTGCAGGTCCCCGAAGGTGCCGTCGAGTTTGGTGCAAAACGGACACTGCATGTCCGAGAACACGACGAGCGTTACCGGCGCAGTGCGCGCGCCCCACATCGGGTCGGCCGATGTGACGCTGGGGAAACCTTCCGCATCGCTCCACGCCGGCGCCGGGGCGGGGGAGGTCGGCGGGGCGCTCGTGCTCGCGGCGGGCGGCGTCGCCGAAGCGGTGTCCGCGAGCGCGGCCGAAGGAGCAACCGAGTCGACGAAGAACGGAGTCGAAAGAAGCGCCACCCCCAACACCCAAGCTGCTGCGCGCATCTCTTCCCGCTAGCCCGTCGCTTCGCGGTCCGCAACAATCCGGCGTGAGCGCGGCAGGACGCCACGAGGATGGCGGTCCGTCACGCGCCGGGTCGGGGGGGACGACGCCGTCGGATGCGATGTTCGAGGGGGCATCGAAGTTGCTGCAGGAAGCGGGCTCATGCTGCGACGTCGCTCGTTGATCGGGGCGGCTGGTTGGGCGCGCTCGATGCCGGCGCGTGGTCGGCGAGGTTCGCGACGCCCCTTGGGGGAGGTGCCTTGATGGATCCGTCGGTCCTCGATCCTGCCGCGGCCCAGGCTGCGCGCATCAGCAGCTCGTTTTGGTGGTGCCTCGGCGCATCCGTCGGCGTGTGGCTCCTCGTCGTCGGCGCGTGTTTCGTCGCCGTCCTGCACCGCCGAGTGCTTCCGCCGCCCGTCGGAGCCCCAAACGGGCTCGAGGAGGAAGACCAGCGCATGAAGCGCGTGCTCGGCCTCTTCGTCGTTGCGACAGCGCTCATGCTCGGCGTGAGCGTCGCGGCGAGCGTTCACACGGCGCGTTCGATCGGTCGATCCGCGCCGAACGGTGTCCTGACGATTCAAGCGACGGCCGAGCGATGCCGGTGGCAGTTCGTCACGCCCGGCGAAGACCGAGCCGCCGACGTGACCACGGCGACCGAGGTCCACATTCCGGTCGGGCAGGCGGTGAAGTTGGAGCTGACGTCGCTCGACGTCGTGTACGGCCTCTCGATGCCGACGTTGAGCCGCGACCGCGAGGTCATTCCGGGCGAGGCGACATCGGTGTTCATCAAGGTCGAGCGCCCCGGGCGCGTCGTCGGTCGCTCCGCGGATCGGCGGGCGCCGAAGTACGGGGACATGCCGCTCGTCATCGTCGCGGATCCCCCGGAGGCGTACGCTCGCTGGCTCGAACGCATGCGGGGAGGGTGAATGCGCGCGAGGGTGCTCGGGTCCGCCTCGGAAGGTGGTTTTCCGCGGTGGAATTGTCGATGTGTGGGTTGCTTCGCCGCGCGTGAGGGGCGTGCGTGGCCGCGCAACGAAACGTGCGTGGCGATCGCGGCGGGGGATACCGCCGAGCGTTGGTTGCTCCTCGGTGCGCCCGCAGCGGTGGCGAAGGTCGCCGCATCCGACCCGACCCTCGCTCCGGTACCCGGCGTGCGCGCCAGCGGGGTTGGTGCTGTCGCCCTCGCCAACGGGGGACCGGGACAGACCGTCGGCCTCCTCGCGCTCGGCAATCACGAGCCGCTCACCGTCCTTTCGACCGACGCGGTGCGACGCAGCTTCTTGGAAGGAAATGTCCTCGCGCGATCGCTCGCGCACGGTCGGGGCCGTGTGGAGTGGGTTCCCCTGCGGCTCGACGAGCGCTGTCTCCTGTTCGACGGCCTCACCATCGAAGCGGTCGCGGTGCCGGGCGCGCGGGCGCCGCACGCCCGCGAGCTTCCCGCCACGAGCAACGAAGACAACGTGGCGTTCGTGATCGAAGATGCGCGCGGCAAAGCGCTCGTCTTTGCCCCCGCGGTGGGAGGTCCTTCGGCTTCGGTGGATCGGCTCGTCGACCGGGCCGACGTGCTGCTGTTCGACGGGACACACTGGTCGACGGATCAGCGCGGGGCTGCGCCTCTGCGGGAACACGATTCGTCCGGGCATTGGCCGCTCGGCGGAGCCGAAGGAAGCCTCCTTCGGCTCGCGCAGGCGAGGGGAAGACGCATCCTCGTCCACGTCGACGATACGAACCCCATCCTCCTCGAAAACAGCGCGGAACGCGTCGAGCTTCAACGCTTCGGAGTCGAGGTGGCCTGGGATCAGATGGAGATAACGCTATGAGCTCTTCGCTTTCGTTCGAGGCTTCGACAAAAGTCGCCGGCGGCGTCGCGTTCGCCGATCGATTGCGTGCCGAAGGCGCGCGCCGTTACCACGACTCGCATCCGTTCCACGCGCGCATGAACAAAGGTTCGTTGTCGCGCGCGGACCTTCGGACGTGGGTCGTGAATCGCTACTACTACGAGACCCGCATCCCCATCGCCGACGCGCTCATTTGTGCGAAGAGCGAGGACCTCTCGTTCCGTCGCGCGTGGCGCCAGCGTTTGGTCGACCACGACGGTGACGACAACGTCGAAGGTGGGCTCCACAAATGGGTCCGCCTCGCAGGCGCCGTCGGCGTCGAGCCCGCGGCGCTCGGCGGCTTCGCGTTCGTCCATCCCGGTGTCCGGCTCGCGTGTGATGCCCATGTCGAGACGGTGCGGAACGCTTCGCTGATCGAGGCGGTGGCCGCGTCGTTGACCGAGTGTTTCGTCCCCGAATTGATGAAGCGGCGCATCGACGCGTGGCTTCGTCACTATCCGTGGGTCGACGCGAGCGCCCTCGACTACTTCCGAGCCCGCGTCCAGCGTTCGACGCGGAACGGAGCCTTCGCGCTCTCGTTCGTGGTCGCCAATGCGCGCACGCCGGACCTCGAGGAAGCCTGTGTCGCCGCGCTCGTGAAGAAGGCGGAGATCCTCTGGCACATGCTCGACTGCATCGACATCGCGACCAGAGCACCGAGCGGCGACGCCTGAGGGCTATCCGATCACGTCGCGACGCCGGCGTCCCAGCGCTCGACCGCGACGTGATGGCTGCGCAAGACCGTCAGCACGCGATCCACTTCGTGCTCGGCGCCTCGCCCGAGCCGGAGCTTGAGCTGCTTCGGTCCTTTGCCTTCGTCGGTCGTCGAAAACAGGATGATCCACACCGGCGCCTCCCCGTCCTCGGAGAGCTCCGTGCGGATACGGCACTCGGACAACGGCAGCCGATATTCGGTGCCGGCGAGCGTCCGAGCGTGCAGGCTCATCGCTTCGAAATCGAGCAAGATGCGGCCGTGCTCGCCGCGTCTTCGCCGCACGAAGACGCGGGCGACGACGCTTCCCACGAGCCAAACGGCGACCACCGCGCCGATGTGCGGCGGCGCGGCGCGCAGGGCCACGAGCGTGCCGATGACGCCCGACAGGAGGAACGCGAACGCCGTCACGCGGAAGATCGCGAGCTCGAGGACGGCCCCTTCGGAGCGGCACGCCAACAGGAACGGCGCATCGAAGGCGATCAGGCTCTCCTTGGCGCGGAGGAGGACACGACCGTGCTCCAACGCCCGTTGGTGCTGCGCGAGCTCGTCGAGGGCGCGCTCGCCGAGCTCGCCCGCGCTCACGACTCCGTGACGATGCCGGTGAGATCCGCGCCGTCGAGCGTCAGGTGCGCGAGGTCGACACCGATGAACCGAGCGCCGTTGAGGTTTGCTCGATTGAAGCGGGCCTCCGCGAGGTCCGCGCCGCTCAACGTGGCGCCGCGGAGCGACGCTTTGGTGAAGCTCGCGCCGGTCAGCTTTGCGCTCTCGAAGCTGGCGCCGTCGAGCACCGCGCGATCCCACATCGAGTCTTCGGCCATCGATCCGTCGAAATGCGCGCGGCTGACGACGGCGCCGTCGAAGCGAGCGTTCTGCATCGTGCAACGAAGGAACGACGCTTCTTCCGCGCTCACCTCGTAGGCCCGCAGGTCGGGCAAGAGGCTGTCGTCGAACGTCGCGCCGTCGAGCTGCGCCTCGGTGAAGTCCGCGCCGTCGAGCTTGGCGCCGCGCGCGCTCGCGCCGTCGAGCCGCGCCCGCGAGAACATCGTGCGCTGCCCGGAGGCCTCGTCGAAGATCGCGCGGCGCGCATCACACGTCGTGAGGTTTGCGTCGGTGAGGAGCGCGCGTCGCAACGTCGCGCCGGAGAGCTTCGCGCTGACGAGGTTCGCACGCTCGAGCAGCGCGTCCTCGAGATCGGTCTCGGCGAGATCCGCGCCCTCGAGCGACGCACCGGTGAGGTCGACCCCGCGCAAGCGCGCGCGCTTCAGCACCGCGCGATCGAAGCGCGAGCCGACGAGCTTCTTACCCGACAGATCGAAGCCGCCGAGATCGAGATCGGAGAAGTCGAGGCCTTCGAGGCTCTCCCCCTCGCGGATCCTCCGCTCGAGCTCCATCCGCGACTCGCCTTTGTGCACCTGCGGCGGCGCCTTCGCGGATGACATCGGCGGCACTTCGATCTCGGAGAACGTCGGCCTGCCGCTGTCGTCTTCATCCGGCAGCTCGACCGCGAGTGGGTTTTCCGGCGGCGCTGCGTGCGCGGCGTCCGGCGCCGGGGCTTCCGCGATGGCGGGAGAGGCGGTGCTCGCCGGGGAGCTCGACGCGAGCTTCAGGAGGAGCTCCGGCACCGGCAGCTGCGCAGTGGGGCTCTCTTCGGATTGAAGGACGTTCGCGGAGACGCGCGCCGTCGGCGGCGGCTCGACCTCTTGTGCTCGTTGCACGTTGTGGCCGAGGCCCCGGATCGTCGTCTTCTGCGCTCGCAGCGCCCCGGGGCTCGGGCGCGCGCCGACCGGCTCGGGGGTCTTCGAGCTTTCGTCCTCCGACTGCGCGAGGCTCTCGGCTTCCTGGAGGATGCGCGCGAGATCGCCGGTATCGGGCGCAACGGTCGGATGGTCCTCGATGTCCATCGCCGCGCGCGGAGCGGCTTGTGCGCGCGCCGCTTCTTCGGCGCGGGTTTGCTCGAGCAAGCTGCGGAGCTGGCTCGGCGGTTGCGCCATCGTATGCACCCCCGAGCTCGGCACGCCCATCGAGCCCGGCCTCATCGAACCGCGTCCCGGTTGCTCCACGACGGCGATGTTCGACGGATCCCACGAGCTTGCTGGAAGCGGCGGTCGCGCGGCCGCCGGGTCGGTCGACGGCGCGACGGGCTCCTCGAGCCACGCTGCATCGACGCGGACGTACGCTCCCGGCGGTGACGATCCGCCCGGCCCCGAGGTGACGGGACCGCTCGGTTGCTCTTGCGCGAGCGCTGCGAGCAGCGATTGCGAAGCGCCTGCTGCCGGCGCTTGCGCGGCGTACGGCTGCGCGGCTGCCTGTGCGTAGGCGTTCGCGGCCGGAGCCTCGGATCCGGTCGCCACATATTGCCCGCTCGGCGGGCGTGGCTGCGGACCTTGAACCGCGGGGATCGACGGGCTCGAGCCGCTATGTGCGGTGTACGTACCGCTTCCGGGCCGACCGACAGGGTTCGACGACTGCAGCGTGTTGTCGCCGCCGGAGCCGCGCGCGGCGATAGCCGGCGCCGCCTGTTGCGGCATCGCCTGCTGCGCCGCCGGTGCGTCGGGCCACGGTATCGTCCGGCCCGGGAGCTCGAGCCCGGCGAACAGCTGCACCGTCTCGAGCATCGCATCGCTCTCGATCTCGAAGTTCCCTCGGTACAAGAGGCAGCAGAGCGAACGGTCGCCGTCGATCCACAGGGTGTCCGCGCACAGCGTGATCTCGCGGAAGCTCGTCGACTCGCGGTTGTAGAGGCGGGCGCGCGCCCGCGCCGACGGAAGCTGCGATTCGAAGCGCGGATGTTCGGGGTGCAACCCTTCGAGGACCACCCACTCGTTGCCCTCGAAGAAGCTGCAGCGCTGATCGGGCGGCGCCGCGTGAAAAAAGCTCCACGCGAACGTGTCGGGCAGCTCCGGCCGCTGCGTTTGGAGGACGGAAGGATCGAGGTTTCGGAGCAGGCGCCTTCGCGGCGGCCAATATGCGGCGATCGGGCCGAGACCCGCGGGCGTCTCCGGATCGGAGGGGTCGATGATGTTGTGCACCGCGAGGCCCGCGGCCTTCGCCATGCCGACCGGGTTTTCTTCGAACCCCGGCGCACCACGGAACGCGCGCTCGTATCGGATCGGGATCCGCGTGAACGGAACGGGCGCGGTCGTCTGCTCCCCCTCCATCCACATCCGCTCGCCGTAAACGTGGAGCGTCTTGTCGACGAGCGGCCGCGACCCGACGACCGCGAGGCGAATCGGGACGAACGGGCTCGGCGTCGGGGCGTAGGCGTGCCCCGCGAAGAGCACCTCCGCACGCGGCAGATAAGGCGCGACGTCGGCGGGCGCGAGAACGCTGCGCTCCATGTTTCCCTCGTGATGTTGATCACCGAGGAGAATCGGCGCAGGGCTGACGAGCCGCATCGGCCCACCGCGCACCAGGTAGAACGTCGCCTTGACGACGACCGTCGCGCGGCTTCGGCCCGCGGTGGACCACAGCTTCACGCCGCAGGCCACGTCCTGCGTCGCGATGATTGGAATGGGCCACTCCCCTGCCTGATCCACGCGTCCCGGGGTTGTACCACGGTGCGACCGCGCGACGGAATGTTGCTGGTTTTCCCCCGCGGCTCCGGAGCGGCTCGGCCGGACGGCTGTACGGAGGGCGTGCTCCGAAACGCCTCGCATGGACCAGGCCGAGGTGCGTCGTGCGCTACGCGGCGACGACACATGGCGAAGCGCAATTCGCTTTGAAAGTGGCGCTTTGTCTCGCGACGCAATGCTGCTGGCGCGTGTCCGAAACACCTGGCGTGTACCATTGTCGATCTTCGCGAGAGAGGGGAATGGGCGGACCGGTGCACCTGCGATCGAACAGCAAGTGGCTCAGGCAGGTCGGCGCATGGCTCGTCTGCGCGCTCGCAGCGACGACGCCGTTCGACGTCCAGGCGGCGGGCTTCGTCGGGACGAGCGCGTCGACACCGGTCGAGGAGCGCATCGCCGTTGCCGTCTCCGGCAGTCGGAGCACGGCGTTCTTTCAGCTTCGCGTCGAGTCCCAGGGCGGTCCTTTCGCGATCGTCGTCCCCGTCGACGACGGGGCTGCGCTCGATTGGTCGTCGCGCGCGTTCTTCGAAGCCCTCGAGGGTGCCACCGCGCCGCGCGTGCTCGCGCCCGAAGCCATCGACGCGACGTGCGCGCCCTCCGAGGTCGCCGCCGCGCACGTCTTCGGCGACCTCGACGGCACACCCCCGCTCGAGCCGACCGAGACCGCGGTGCTCGATGGAAGCGCCGCCGTCGAGGTGTGGGCTACCGAGCGCTCGCTCTCCATCTCCGAAGACCTCGCCGCCGTCATGGCATCCGAAGACGCCGGAACGCGCTTCTTCGTCGCGAAGTTCGACGCGCCCGAGGGCACGTATCTCACCAAAACTTTGCGCGTCGTCGGGCCGTCGCTCGTATCGAGCCTGCCGCTCGCTTATGCGCGCTCGGGCTCGTCACCGCTTCGCATCGTCTCGTTTTCGATCGGCGCCGGGCGCGCGCTGCCATCGGGCACGCCGGTCCAGATCGATGCTTCCAATCTCGCGCTCAAAGCCGCGGATGAGACGTCGAACTACGCCGACCTCTTGTCCGACGCGTTCCAAGGGGCGCCGACCGCTCCATACCTGCTCGACATGACAAGCCACCAATCGCTCGCCGTCGACGTATCCCTCGGCGAAGACGGCCCCGATGCCCAGGCGTTCCTTCACGGCTATTTCGATCGCGCTGCGGTCTACGGCGAGACGAGGGATCAACCCTCGTCGTGCATCGAGCAAGCGACCGCCGTGCTCTCGCAGAGCCTGCCGGTTGGAACCACCTGCCCCCGCGCCGATCTCGGCGTCGTCGGCGGCCTTGCTCCTTGCGCCTCGGACACGTTCGGCCCCGGCGTCCTCGATCCGTCGCTGCTTCGATGTGGTCGCTCCGTCGACGACCTCGCGATCGTCCTCAGCGATCTCGAGCCCGACGAGGCGTGGCTGACGCGCGCAACCTTTCTTTTGCCGCCGGCGACCTCCGGCATCTCTCGCTCGGTGACGTTCCCCGGCGGTGCGCGCATCGACCCCGCGCTGCACGCCGGCTCGGTCGATCTCACGGGTTGCGACACCACCGGACAGGGCGGCTCGGGCGAGGGCGGCGCCGGCGACGAAGGCGGCGGCGCGATCAATGGTCCGGGCGCAAACGGGACGAGCAGCGGCGGCAATGTCGTCGACGTCCCGATCTATTCGAGCGACGGTTGCACCTGTGACGGCGCCCCGGCGATCGTCGGCTACGTCGAAGAATCGGAGAGCGAAGCACCGGACGCTTATTACGTCGACGATTGCAGCGGCGATTCTTCCGGCAGCTACGACGAATACGATGCCGACGATTGCAGCGGCGAAACGAGCGGCAGCGGCGAGTTCCTCGACGACGGCTGCAGCAGCGAAAGCTACGACTCGGCGGGCGACGGCTGCAGCGGCGAGAGCGACGGCGGCGACGCGTGCAGCGGCGATTCCGCGAGCGGGGATGCCTGTAGCGGTGATTCCGGAGCGGACGATCTCTGCAGTGGAGACGGCGCCGACGAAGCGTGCGCGGTGCGTCCCGTCAACGGCGCGTCGAGGCGGCGGGGCCGCCTCAGCCCCTTCGTTTACGGCGCGCTCGCGCTCATCGTTCCGATCCGCCGGCTGACGCGGCGGCGCGTTGCTTCTCGCGCGAACGGATGACGCGCTTCACGTTCTCGCTGAAAATCTTGTGAACGTCCTCCGCGGAGACGCCCGCTTTGCGGAGCGCCTTCGCGAGCGCAGGGACCTTCGAGGCATCTTCGAGCCCTTTCGCCGGCGTCCCTCCGTCGAAGTCGCTCCCGATTCCGACGTGGTCGACCCCGGCGACCTCGATCATGTGAAGCGCGTGTTTCGCGAGGTCGTCCACGGTCGCGCCGCCGCCTTCTCTCACGAACTTCTCGTAGAAGTTGAGGCCGGCGACGCCGCCCGTCTTCGCGATGATGCGCAGCTGCTCGTCGGTCAGATTGCGCGGGTGATCGGCGACTGCGCGTGAGTTGGAATGGGTCGCGACGATCGGCGCGCCATAGCGCTCTGCAATGGGGACGAGGTCCGCAAATCCGCGATCGGACATATGCGACACGTCGACGATTCCGCCGTTCTTATAGACGCGCTCGGCGAACGCTTTGCCCTGCTCGGTGAGACCGCGCTTCTTCTTGTCTTTGCCCGTCGCGCTCGTCGACAGCGCGCTGTCGTGCCAATGCACGGGCCCAATGAAGATCACGCCGCGTTTGATGAAGCGATCGATCTGCGAGATGTCGTCCGCGAAGCAGCCGGCTCCTTCGATCGAAACGTAAGCAGTGACCTTCCCCGGCGGCGTCGGGCCTTTCGTGTACGCATGCAGCACGTCGCCGTGCTCCGAAATGATCGATTCGACGGTGTCGAAGATCTCCTCGGCATCCCGAATGGTCGGGTGACTGTCGTGGAGGTAATCGGGGATGTAGATCGGATAGACGATTCCGCCGTATTGGCCCGTCTTGAGCTTCGCCATCGTCGCGTGGCCCTCGGGCAGCGACACCGGGCGGTCCTTGTATTTCACCTGCCAGGGCGTATCGACGTGCATGTCGATCGCGCGCGGCGGGTCGTCGGGCTTCGGAGGCGCTTCGGCCACCGCGGTCGCATCGGGCGCGGAGCCGGACGCGGACGTTGCTGGCGCCGGTCCGCCGGTCGCGCTCGATGATGCCGTCGTCGCAGCGGACGAGCTTGCCGCCGACGACGACGGCGTCGCGGAGCGATCCCCACACGCGGCTGCGAAGGCCAGCAGCAGAAGCCAGGATGAAAGGGCACGCATATCGTTCCTCGGGCGAGCCGCTCGCCTCAGCGCGCTCGGTTCGCGCTCTCCACCAGCCGGCGGAGCTCGTCGAAATGGGACTGCTCCGGCATGTCGAAAGCATCCGCGTTCAGGAGCTTTCGAATCGGATCGCCGAGCTCGCGCATGGCGTCGGTGATCCGATCCGCCTGGTTGTCCTCGAGCTTCGTCGATACGGCGATGACGTCGGCGGGGATCGGACCGGCGACCGCGAGGATGAGAACCTCGTCGTTCTTGTAGCCGGCGTCGAGCCAGCCGGCAGAAATGGGCTCCTTCGCGTTCCCCTCGAACGAGGCGAACGTCGCGCCCACGTCGGCTTCCCCGTTCATGACGACCCGCACCACGGCCTCGTGGGTTCGGCGCATCGTCTGCTCGGCGAAGATCTCGTCCGGGTCGAGGCCCTCGGCGAGCAGCTTCAGCCGCGGCACGACGTACCCGGCGGAGCTCTCCCGCGCGACCCACGCGACGCGCTTGCCCTTCAGATCCCCGAGCGTTCGAATGTCGCCCGCCGCCTTCACGAAGAGGGCGCTCGCGTAATCGGCCTTGCCGGCGCGTCGCGAGCAAAGGCGGATCTTCGCCGCCTGATCGCGCTCGAGGTCGATCGCGACGAGCGGCGGCGCCCAGGCGACGTGCACGTCGCCGTCACGCATTCCGCCCACGAGCTTGTCGTAAGAGCGGACGACGAGGGGTTTGATGCTGACGGACGTCTTCGCTTCGAGCTCGGTGCAGACCGACTCGAGCAGAGCGCCGGCGGCGGGGGCGTTGGAGATGATGGCGAACGTGACGCTCGGTGCCGGAGCGGGCATGGGCGCCGGAATCATAGTACAGAAAGCGCCACCCACGACCCGACATGAGCGACAAGGCCGACGTTTCCCACGAGCAAATCCTGTCTGCCGTCCGCAAGGCGTGCGCGCCCGGGCTGTGGTCCCAAGGGGTCAAGCTGGCGCGCGAAGGGGCCGTCACGCTGGCCGAAAAGAAGCGGGAGGAGGTAACCCTCCGCGTTCGCGAGCGCGGGCGCGCCGTTGCGCCGACGGTCATTCTCTACCCGCTCGACGACGAGTGGGATTGCGACTGCGGAAGCCGCGTTTCGCCCTGCAACCACGTCGCCGCCGCAGCGATCGCGCTGGGGCAGCTCGAAAGCGGCGCGCCCGCGTCCGGCACCTCCGGTGCGGCGGGCGCACCGGAGGCACCCACCGCGCCGGCACCCGCCGCCGGACCGTCGGTGTCGCTGCGTTACGACCTCAAGGTTCAGCACGGAGCACTATCGATCGAGCGATTTCTCAAGGTCGAGGGCGCCGCGCCGAAGCGCCTCGACGTGTCACTCGTCGATCGCATCGCGCGATCGCTCGAGCCTCGGTTCGATCCGTCACACGACGACATCGCGATCGACCGCATTTTCTATCGGCGTTTGCACGGTGACGTTCCCCTCGAGCACATGCGCACCGTCCTCGAGGCGCTCGCGCACCACCCCGACGTCCATTTCGACGGAGCGGTCGTGCGGACGAGCGGCGAGTGGATTTACCCCGACGCGCGCGTCGACGACGGCCCGAAACAAGGCGCCGCATTGCGCATCGTCATGCCCGCCGGCTGCGACGTTCTCGCAATGGGCGTCGGCCGCGTCGGCGGCGTTCTCCGTCCGCTCGCGGAGACCAACCGCTTCGGTCTTCGATTCGAGAAGCTCCCGATCGTCCGCGATATCGCGCCGCACGAGCTCGGCACGCTCGCCACCGAGATCCTCCCCGATCTCGAGCGGACGATGAACGTCACCGTCAATACCAAGCGCATTCCGAGCCGCGAAAAGCGGATCCTTCCGCGCGTCGAGTTCGAGCTCTCGCACGAGCTCGGCGCGCTGCACGTCCTGCCATTGCTCGTCTACGGCGATCCCGCGCGCGCACGGATCGACGCGGGCAAGCTCGTCCTGCTCGCGCCGCCGGCGCCTGTTCGCGACGAAGACCGAGAGCGGCAGCTCGTCCATCGATTGCGCGACGAGCTCGAAATGGTCCCGGGCCGGCGCGTTCGATACGACGGCCGCGAGGCGGCGAAATTCGCATCGAAGCTCGAGGCGTTCCGAATGCGTGAACCGTCGGCGAAAACGACCGGCGAGGGCGCTGCGCGTCGCGAGCTGATTCCACGCATCGTCGTCGACGGCACGAACATCGACGTCGTCTTCGAGCTCCCTGCCGCGGAGGGCGCCGAGGCTCGGCGCGCGAAGACGTCCGATGTGGCAGCCGCGTATCGCGAAGGTGTACCGATCGTCGCGCTCGAAGGCGGTGGGTTCGCGCACCTCCCTGCGGAGTTTCTCGTGAAGCACGGTCAGGCGATCCTCGACCTCGTTGCCTCGCGCGACGAGGAAGGCGCCGTTCCGAAGACCGCGCTACCGGTCGTCGGCGAGGTCGCCGACGCGCTCGGGGTCGACATTCCTGCGCTCCAGGACGTCATCGGGCCGCTCGCGAAGGACTTCGCCGGAATCCCGCACGCCGAGCTCCCGCCGTCGGTCGCGACCCTGCTCCGCCCGTATCAGCGCGAGGGCGCCGATTGGCTCTCGTTCTTGCGCGATCAGAACCTCGGCGGGCTCCTCGCCGACGACATGGGTCTCGGAAAGACGTTGCAGCTGTTGAGCACCATCCGCGGACCCGCACTCGTCGTCTGCCCGCGCAGCGTCGTCCACAACTGGGCGACGGAGATTCGCCGCTTCCGTCCCGATCTCGAGATCTCGTTCTACGAAGGTACGAATCGCCAAATCGATCAGAGCGCCGACGTCACGCTGACGACGTATGCAGTGCTCCGCAACGATATCGATCGGCTCGCCGACGTCGATTGGACGATGGTCGTCCTCGACGAGGCGCAAAATATCAAGAACCCGGACAGCCAATCCGCCCGAGCGGCATTCCGGCTCCGCGCCGATGCTCGCTTCTGTCTCACCGGTACGCCGGTCGAAAACCGCCTCGAAGATCTCTGGAGCCTGATGCGCTTCTCGAATCCCGGTCTCCTCGGCCCGCGTCGCGACTTCCTCGATCGTTATGCGACGCCGATCGTCGAGGGCTCGAAAGATGCGGCGGAGCGATTGCGGCGTCGCATTCGACCATTCCTCTTGCGACGAACCAAAGAGGAGGTGCTCACCGATCTGCCTCCGCGCACCGAATCGGTTCTTTATTGCGAGCTCACGGAGGAGGAGCGCGCCCTCTATTCGGCGGTGCTCGCAGCCACCCGCAAAGAGGTCGTGGAGCGGCTCGGCGAAGGAGCGAGCGTCCTCGCAGTGCTCGAGGCATTGCTCCGCCTGCGCCAGGCTGCATGTCACAGTGGTCTGCTTCCTGGTCGCGACGCGCAGACGTCGTCGAAGGTGGAGCGCCTCGTCGAATCGCTCGACGAGCTCGCGGCCGAAGGTCGCAAGGCCTTGGTGTTCTCGCAATGGACGAGCATGCTCGACCGCATCGAGCCGCATCTACGAGATCGCGCGCTTTCGTTCTCCCGTCTCGACGGCTCGACGCGCGATCGCGGGGCCGTCGTTCAGACCTTCCAGGATCCCGGCGGACCGCCCGTCATGCTGCTCTCCCTCAAGGCTGGTGGCGTAGGGTTGAACCTCACGGCGGCGGACCACGTCTTCTTGCTCGACCCTTGGTGGAACCCGGCGGTCGAAGAGCAGGCCGCCGATCGCGCGCATCGAATCGGTCAGGACAAGCCCGTGATGGTCTATCGGCTCGTCGCCAAAGACACCGTCGAAGAGCGCATTCTCGCGCTGCAAGAGACGAAGCGGCACCTCGCCGACGTCGCGATTTCGGCAGGCAGTGGCGGCGCATCGATCACGAAAGACGACCTGCTCGGCCTCCTCGCTGAATGACGAAAGCGTCAGATCGGTATCGAGGCGGATTGCCACAATGCGACGATTTTGTGGCACGACAAATGTCGAGGTGATGCCGATAACGTCCTCAAACGATTGAGGATGGTGCCATTTAGCAGCGCTGGCGGAAGGCGATGCCGTGCTAGGGTGCTCGCCGTGGATCGTCCGACGCGACGCCGCGTCTTGATCGTCGATGACAACCCGACTTTCGCGAGGGTTTTGCGAGAGGCGCTATCGACGCGTGGCTATGTGTGCGAAACGGCGCGTTCGGCGGCCGAAGCATGGAACATGTTCGGTGCGGGTGAATTCGACGCCATCGTTTCGGATCTTCATATCGCCGACCGCGCGGGTGAGGACCGCACGTCGCGCGACAGGAGCGGAATCGCACTCCTCAGACGCATTCGCGACGAGTCCCCGGGATGCGCTCGTGTCCTCGTATCGGGGTCGCTCGATCCCGACGAGGTCGCGCCACTCGGCGATAGCGTGATCGACGCGTACCTGCGAAAGCCATTCGAACTATCCGCGCTCATCGAAACGATAGAATCGTCGCTCGCGCGGAAGCGGTCTTCGCGTGCCTCGGGTCATTGACGAGTCGGTACTCGTTGGTGATACCGTCGCACGCATGCTCCGAAACGACATCGTCAAGCAGTGCGTGGGAAGCTCCTTACGCGTCACGGCGGTTGTAGCGGCTGCGTGTGCATTCTTGGGTTGCGGCGGCGCGGTGAAATCCGGCGTCGCCGTCGGTCAAATCGGTCACGGCGTCGGCTCGGCGTCGCAGACGGCTCCGCAAGGCGGTGAGGTCTGCTTGATGCAAGAGGCGATGACTTCGAATCCTCAAGCGGCCGAAAAGCCGATGAGCGAGGCGTGCGTCAAAGCATTCAAGTCCGACGAGCTGTGGCGTCGCTCGATGGCGGTGCTCGCCGCGTACGGTGGCACGATCGAAGCGGCGGCGTTCGGAATGGAGGATGGCGGCCGCCTCGAGGCCGCGCGAACGGGCATCACCGGCCCCGATTGGATCGCCGCCGAAGGCCCGGCCGAGACGGCCGCGCGGGATTCGGCGCACCAGCTCGTCACGCAAATGAGCGCCAACCCGGCGGAGGAAGATCTCGAGGTCGTGATTCGCAATGCGGCCCCTCACGTGAAGGCGATTTGCGACGGCCTCTCGCCGTACCTGGAGGCGCAAGCGAAAGCATTCGGCGACCTGAAACAAGAGGTGGAGAAGAAGCGCACCTCCAAGGCGGATCGACGCTGCGGCAGCGTCGACAACAAGAGCGTGTGCGTCTCCGACTCGTCGGTCGATCGCGTCGTCTACGCGAACGCCTACGGGCAGATCGCCGTCTTGGAGAGCAATCACGTCGTCGCGCGCGACTCGGTGGCGGCGTTCTGCGCCGCGCACAAGAAGCTCGAGGAGGCGGGCGGCGACGTCGACTCCGACGAGACCTACGACGCGGTCGTCGAGGCCGTGAAGGCGGCGCGCGGCGCATCGGCATCTGCACCCGCTGCTTCCGGCTCGGAGGAAGGCGCTCCCGCCGCCCCCGCGGCCCCGGCCGAGAAGAAGTAGCGGAACGACGGCGGCCACGCATTGAGCGTGGCCGCAGCTCGTTCACCGCGTCGCGAGCCACACGATCGCGAGCGCGATGAGAAAGAGGCTGCCGACCCACAACGCGAGGCGAACCGGCCTCACCGCTGCAGCTTGCTGCGGCGGCGACGGAGTCGGCGCCGAGGGAGGCGCGGGCACCTCGGGCGCAACGAAGGCAGCAGGCGGAGGCGGCAGCGTCGAAATGGCCGTCTGCCGCTCCGCGTCCTCTTTGAGTGCTTCGATCGCGCCGGCGAACGCTCGCATGTCCGCATAGCGCTCGTTCGGGTCCCTCGCGATTGCCCGCAAGATCACCGCTTCCGCAGCCGGTGACACGTGCGGCGCGATCTCGCGGGGACGCGGCGGGGTCTCGGTCAAGAGTGCGGCGAGCACCTTGCCCGGCTCCGTCCCGAGGAAAGGCGGGCGGCCCACCATCATGTCGTAGAGGATCGCGCCGACGGCATACACGTCGGAGAGCGGCGTGACGTCGCCGCGCGCTTGCTCGGGCGCCATATACGAAGGTGTGCCGAGGATCGTTCCGGTCGCCGTGAAGCTCAGGTCCTGGTCTTTCGAAATGCTGAAATCGAGCACCTTCACGCGTGGCTCCGTCGGCATCCCATCGACGATCACGTTCTCGGGTTTCATGTCGCGGTGCACGATTCCTGCGGCGTGTGCAGCTTCGAGCGCGCGGCAGATCTGCATCGTGATGTCGAGCGCGTGACCGTACGGAAGCGTTCGGCTCTGCGCGAGGAGGCTGAACAGCGACACCCCCTCGACGAACTCGAGCACGAGGAAAAAGCGACCGCGCTCGTCACGACCGCGGCCGAGCACCTTCAGGACGTGGGGGCTGTCGATCGACTCGAGCAGCTCCGCTTCGCGGCGGAATCGGAAGGCGACGTCCCTTTGATGGACGAGCGCGCCGTGCAGGACTTTGACGGCAACGCGTCGCTCGTCGGGCCCGAACGCCTCGTACACGTGCGCCATCGCGCCCTCCCCGACGTGCCGCGCGACGCGCCACCCGCCTGGAAGCGTCACGCCGACGAGGTCCGGACCGCCGTCAGCACCGGTCATCGCTCATGCTCTCTTCACTCGAAGATAGCGCCTTTCAGGTTTGCGCCACCCATTCGAGCGCCGTCGCGACGAATGCCCGCGAGCTTCGAGTCTTGCATGTTGGCGTCACGAAAATCGCAGCCTTCGACCTCCGCACCCCTGAGGTCTGCGCCGTCGAGCTTTGCGAAGCGAAATGACGCACCCGTTAGATTGGCGGCGCCGAGGTCGGCGTGGCTCGCGATGATCTTCTGTGCGTTGCAGGCGCCGAATCGTGCTCCGCGCGCGGTTGCACCGGCCAGGCGAGCTTGCCGCAGATCCGCTTTGACGAGCGAGGCATCCGCGAGGTTCGCCTTGATGAGGCTCGCACCCGCGAGGACCGCGCCGTCGAAGCAAGCCCCCGGCGCCTCGACGCCGTCGAGGCGCGCGCGCGTCAGCGTCGCTCCCCGAAAGATCGCATTGGCGAGGCGACCATTCGATAGCTCTGCAGCTTCCAGCGCGGCGCGCTCGAAGCTGCATTCGTCAGCCTCGCAATCGACGAGCGTGGCCCCCATTGCCTTCACGTCGTCGAGGCGTGCGCGGCGAAACGACGCCCGTTCGGCGCGCAGCCCTCCGAGCATCGCCGCCGATACATTTGCACCATCGAAGGTCACACCCTCGACCGTCGCGCCCGTGAGATCCGCTTCGCGCAGGATCGCCTCCTCGAACGTCGCGCCGCGTGCGCTCAGCTGCGACAGCCGTGCTCGCTCGCATCGGCTGCGCCGAAAGATCGCTGCGAGGGCGCTCGCCGTTTGCAGGTCCGCCGCGACGAAGGACGCCTCCTCCATATCGGCGCCGTCCAGGATGGCGCGCGAGAGCAGCGCCTCCGACAGATCCGCCGAGCGCAATGACGCGCCGCGGAGATCGGCACCCGCCATGCGGGCGCCTTTCAGGTTCGCGCCGTCCAGCTTCGCGCCCGCGAGGTTTGCGCGCTCGAGACGGGCACCATCGAGGCGCGCGCTCGAGAGATCGAGCCCGCTCAGATCCGCGCCGGTGAGGTCGAAGTCGACGCGGCCTTTGTCGGCCACGCGATCGAGCACCATCTTTCGCAGGCCTGTCTCCTCCGAGACGGCCGTCTCCGGCGCATCCACCGAAGGCGGCGGCTCAGCCGGCTGCTCCGGCGCAACCGGCGGCGGTCGCGGCATCGACGGCGGCGGCTCCGGGACGACGCGATCGACCGACGGCACCTTCACGCTGTCCGCAGTCACCGTATCTTCGACCGCCATCATCTCGGACAAGAGCGGCATCGTGCTCGCGAGCCCGGCCGCCGGCGGTGTCACGGGCGCGGGACCTGCCCACGGCGCGCCCGGCGCCATTGCCACCCGGCCCGGCTGCGGGGCCGGCTCGACGTAGGGTGTGGCCGGGCGCACTGCCGCTGCGGAATGGCTGTCCGAATTCATCGCGAGCGTCTTCGGACGTGCATCACGTTCCGGGCGTCGCTCCGGCCAAATCGTCTCCACGATGCACGTCCCAGGCCGCGTCGGCAGTTGCACGCCGAACATCGCGGTGAGGTCGCGCGGGTCGTCCTTGATGGGCAACGAGCCTCGAAAGACCGCTTCCATCGTCATCTCGTCGAGGTCGATCGAGAGCCTGTCGAGGACCATCGGCACCTCCGACATCGATTCGTCTCGCCGGCTCACGCGGCCCGCAATGACGATGCCGGGCAATCGAGTTTGGAATCGCTCCATCGTGGGGTGCATCCCGTCGAAGACGAGCCATTCGTCACCGGAGAGGAATCCGACGCGCTGGTCCAGCGGCGCGACCTGGAAAAACGCGAACGACAGCCCGTCCGGGAGGTGGGCGTCCGCGCCTTCCAGCGCAATGGGGCTGTGGCCGCCGAGGAGCCTCGCGCGGATCGGCCACGCAGGCGACAGCGCACCGAATCCGCCGGGAATTCGACCATTGCGTGCATCGACGATGTTGGGTGCCTTCGAGCCCGGATCCATTCCGCACCCCGCCGGGTTGAGCTCGCTGCGAGGTCCGCCGAAAGCTCGCTCCCATTCGAGCGGCATCGATCGAAATGGCAATAACGAGCCGTCCGCTGCCCGGTCGCCATAGACGTAGAGACGCTTGTGGAGGAGCGGTGTGCCATTGCGATGAATGCCGAGCGCGACGACGCGGCTCGGCGCCGAGCGGCCGCCCACCTGGTACGCCGACGCGTGGAGGAGAACGTCCGCCGCGAGCAAACGCGGCGCCAAATCCGACGGAATGCGAAGGCTGCTCGTGCTGGAGGTGTAATCCGTGTATTCGGCCCGATGTCGGATCGGCGCCGGATCGGTGAGCGACGCGACGTCGTCGACACGCACCCGTGCGGTCCATTTGCCGATGAGGGTGATGAATTGTTCACCGCGCTGCGAATAGAGCGCCGTCGTTGCCGCGATTCTCGGATCGCTCAGCACGTTGGAGGTGCGAGGTCGGTGCGTATCCGTCATGGTCGAGCGGGCTGCGACGCGGAGCTTCCTACGAGCGCCGCGAGCTCTTTCGCCTTTCGAAGCTCTTCGAATGCGGTCGCTCGTTCTCCTCGGGCGAGGGCCCGGTACCCCGCGCGCCGCGCATTGTCTGCTGCTGCGAGCCGCGCCGCGGGCTCGCGAAACCTCGCCGCCTCCTCGAGGACCATCGCTGCGACGTCGTTTGCTCCGTTCCGTGCGAGCTGGCCTGCGAGACCGACGAGCGGCGGCGGTGGAAGGCTCGTCGTCCGCGAGAACGCCGCTTGAACCAGGCGCGCCGCGGACCCGCGAAGCTCCTCGGACGTCGACTCGAGCCCGAGCGATGCTGCCGCCCATGTCGGCAGCGGCACCGGAATGTCGGGTGACAACAGCGCGCTCGCTGCGTCGATCGATCTCGCGGCGTCGGAGGCGCGCCCATCCTTCGTTGCCATGATGGCTTCGACGGAGGCCGCCGTCGCGCGCGTGAAGGGGCCGCCCTTCGCGGCCGGGGCCGACGTGCTCGCGAGCCCGCTCGCCGCCGCCGCGAGCTTCGCTCCGCCGTCGTCGGTTCGTCGCGCGAACGCCGTCATGATGGTGACCGTCGACTCGAAACGCCGCGACAGCGTCTCACGGGCCGGGCTGTCCTCCATTCGTTTGAGCGCGGCACGAACCCGGTCGACCTCGATGGCGTGAAGGTGAAATGGCATTTCGTCGAAATGCCGGCACACGATGGCGAGCGCCCGGGCGCGGACCTCCGCGGACCCTCGTCGTGCGAGCTCTTCGAGCGCAGAGAGCGCGCTCGCTCGCTGGAAGTTGCTTCCCGACAAGAGCCTTCCTCGAAGGATGAGGAGCTTTTGCTCCGGCTGTGCTTCGTCGAGGCGCGCCTTTTCGCAATGGTGTGCGATGTCCGCCCGTGGCAATACGGCGGTCGCGTCGCGCCGCGCGTGCGCGAGCCAGAGGCCGAGCCAGCGTGCCGTCGCACAGGCATGAATGACATCGTCGCCGGCCGCCAGCGCTCCCGTGACGACCTCGCGCCACGCCTCGCGTGGGTCGCCCGCTTGACTCAGGCTCGCTTCGGCCGCGCGCGCTCGTACATAACGAACGCGGGCGGAACGCGGTCGATCCTCGTCGAGGGCGGCGAGCTTGGCCGCGAGATCGGCTTTTCCCATGACCAGGAGATCCGTGGCATGGCGCAGGGCGCTCGGACGCGGCGTCGCGAGCTGTCGGTACGCGTCGACCGCGCGATCGATCTCACGATCGTCGGCGAGCGCGATCGAGCACCTCAATGCGCCCATGACGGCCTTTGCATGGATGTCGGACGGACCGGCGTAGAGGCGCTTGTACGATGCGAGCGCGATGAACGGGCCGACCGAGCTCTCGAGCTGCTCCGCCGCCCGCAGTCCGACGTCGTCGAAGAAGCTCACGCTCTTCCGCTCGATCCGCCCCGTTCGGTGACCAGACCCAACGAGGGCAACCGCTCCATCGCGGCGTCGATTCGCTCGAGCTCCGCGTCGCATTGGTCGAGGAGGCGTCGAACCTCGTTCGGCTCCGCGACCTCTCCGGATTCGATCCTCGTCATCGGCAATGCGACCTTCGTTCGCAGCCCGTCGAGGAGCCGATCCCGCTCCTTCGTTTGCAGCGTGCGGAGCTCGTCGGACGTCGACGGCGTGAAATCGACCAATGCGCGCTCGACGCGGGTGCGCCATCGGGCGGTCGAATTGCTGCGCATTTGGACATATGCGGGATCATCCAATCGACGCGCGGCAAACTCTTCTTGAATCGCCGTCTCGTAGAGCGCCTGCACCTCGTTGAAGGTGCGGCGCCAGGCGCTCGCGTCGAGGGCGGCATGCGCTTCCATTGCGCGCTCCTCGATGCCGCGAATTCGATCCTCCCAGGCGTCGCGGTCGAGCCCGACGAGGACACCTTGCGCGCGGTAGACGACGCGCCGCAAGCTGTCGAGCTCCGCCTCGAACAGGTGCATCGGCGGCTGTAGCGGATCGGCCGCGTCGCCGCCGACGTCGTCCAGCAAACGCCGCAGGCGAGCGCACAGCGCCGAGAGCTTTGCCGGATCGGTTTGCAACGTTTCGCGAATGGATGACGAAAGCTGATCGACCTCGCGGCGGAAGATGTCGCCCGCATGTCCCCACATCGAGCCGCGCGAGCGCTCTGCTTCGGCGAGAAGCTCGTCGACGACCTCGGCCTGCTCGAACTTCGCCTGTTCCGCAGGGGTCACCGTGGCCCAGAGCTCTTGCCCGGCGACCACCGCGCGGGCTTCGACGCGCATCGCCTCGTCACATTTGAGGGTGAGCTCGACCGGCGTGCCGATCGCGACCTCGCGCGAGACGTTCACCGCGAGCGTCTTGATCGGCATTCGCCCTTGTAGGAGTCGCAATACGACCGTTCCGCTTTGGTCTGCGGTGTAGAAGGTGTGTTTCGTCTCGGTCGGCAGGCCTGCGCCTTTCGCCATCAGGACGCGGCGCTCGCGACGTCCGGCGCGGACCACCTCGATGCCGATCTCCTTCGCGATGACCGAGGCGCGCGACAAGGCGCTCGCGCGCGGACGCGCGTCTCCTCGGTAGAGGACGAACGGGACGCTGCCGATTTCCTCGCCTGCCTCGTCCCGGACGATCGCCGACAGCTCCGCATCGCCCGACCCCTCCAGCGTGAGCTCGACGCGGGCGGGCTTGTCTTCGCCGAGAACCATGGCTTCCGCGAGCACGGCGCCATTCTGCGCGACGCTCAACGACGCTGCGGGCTTCGGCGTTCGCTCGACTCGAATCGCGACGCGGGCGCGCGCGCTCGTCGCGACGAGCGGCGATGCGAACCCGATGCGGAGCGCACGCTCCTGGTCCTCGATGCTGAGCCCGCCCACCTGGGCGCCGTGGATGGCTGCTCCGAGCGCGACGATCGTGTCGACCTCGTCGGCGAGCGGCTCCGCGTTTTTGGTCTGCGAGCAGATCGCATCCATCACTTTGCGTCGCACGAGCGGCACACGCGTGGACCCACCGACGAGGACGACGTGGTCGATGTCCTTCGCGCCGACACCCGCGGTGCGCATGCTCTCCTCGATGGCTCGCTTCGAGCACTCGATGGTCGACTCGACGAGATCGTCGATGGTGGCCTCGTATTCGGATCTCGTGATCTCCATATCGAGGCTGACCGACTCGCCCTCTTTGTCTTCGAATAGCGAAGAGCGCGACACGTTGACCGACTCCGCCGTCGAGAGGCTCTCTTTGATCTCCTGCGCGAGGTGCACCAGAAGCAGGAACCGCGCGCGGTCCGCAGGGTCGTGCAGCACGTCGAGATCGAGCTTGTATCCCCGCTTCACGAGCGCTTTTCTCAAGTGCTCCGCGAAGCGGCGGTCGAAATCGTCCCCGCCGAGGAGGTTGTCGCCGTCGATCGCGAGGACCTGATATTCGCCCGCGATACACCGGAGGATCGAGACGTCGAACGTCCCGCCTCCGAGGTCGTAGACGAGGAAGTTTCCGCCGGCGATCTTGCGCTTGTACGTGTGGTAAATCGCAGCAGCGGTCGGCTCCTGGATGATGCCGACGACGCCGAGCCCCGCGAGCTCACCCGCGCGCCGGGTCGCTTCGATTTGCGGCGCGTCGAAGTAGGCCGGCACGGTGATGACGGCGCGATCGACCCGCATCTCGACGCCTTCGTTCGCGCGGTCGGCGAGGAACGTCGTCATCGAAGCGCGAAGCTCGGCGAGGATCTTGGCCGATATCTCCTCGGGCGTGAGCTCGTGCGGTCCCACCGACACCTGCACGTGTTGGCCCATGCGCCGCTTGATCGACTCGACGGGCGCGGGGTCCTTTCCGCGGCGAGCGCGCGCCGGCCTGCCCACGACGAAGCTTTGCTTGTCCTTGTCCCACGCCACCGCGGAGGGGACCGTCTTGCGACCGAAACGATCCTCGTACACCAGGATCTCGCGCTCGGACGGAACCAACATGGCAATTTCCGAGTTGGTCGTTCCGAGGTCGATGCCGACGGCGCGGTCGAAGAGGAGCATCTGGGTCATTCCTTGAGGAGTGGATCGGACGCGATCGTGACGTAGCCCGAAGGCTCGCTCGGCAGGAGCCCTTCGCGGCCTAGCGTTTCATATAGCTCGGTCAGGGGCAGCGACAGCACCGGCTCGTCGATCGGCGCGGCGTGCGCTTTCACCGACGGGGCTCGGGTGGGCGGCGCGACGACCTCGGGCTCCGGATCCACGAACGTCGTGAGCGCCTGCAAGATCCGCTTCTTCGGATGGACCGTGAGCTCTTCCCACGCGCTGCGGATGGCCTGGCGCGCGTCCGGCTCGGCGTCCTCGACGAGCTCCCGCATCCGCTCCGTGATCGCGTCCGAGCTTGCGACGGGATCGAGATCGAAGTCGTCGAAGGTGTTGCCCCACGCCTGGGTGGGGCGCTTTGCTTCGCCGCTCACCGGCTCCCTCCCCAACGAGAACGTGCGGCATCGAGCCGCGCGCGCGCCTCCAGCGTGCGCTTGCTTTGCGGGAACAGAGTCTCGGCGCGTTCGACGATCGGCGTCATCTCGTGCACGTCGGCGCGCCCCGTGAAGATCGTGGATCGGCCGAGGACGCTGATCACGTGATCGCTCAGGAGGTGCGCCATGACGAGCCGACCATTGCGATGGGAGGGGCATATCTTGAGCGCGCGCTCCGCATACGCCCATTCCCTCGCGCGCTCCGTTTCGGCTTCCGATCGAAAGACCAACACCTGGGCGCATTTCGCGGCGTAGGTGATTTCGCCCGGTCGCGCGAGCAAACGCGCTTCGAGGCTGTCGTACAGGTCCGCGCACGGGGCGACGATCTCGCGAAGCTCTGCCCAGCCGGCGTGTCGATAGACCTCCCAGGCAAACGGCGTCACCTGATCGACCGCGAAATACTCGACCGCGACGTCGCGCTCGCTCCATTGCCAAATGGACCCGACACGCCCGAAGAGCGAGGCGAGCTCCGCTGCGTCGGCCGAGCGCGTCTTCGCCTCGTGCAGCGCGTCTTCGATCGGGGCGAGCGCTTCGTCGATCGCGCGGGCGCGCGCTCGTTCCGCGCGCATCACGAGCCTTCGAGCCACGGCCGCGCTCGCCGACACGAGCTTGCCCGCGTCCTGCACCCGCGCGAGCCCCGCGAGCGCGAGACCGGCCGAAGCGGAGATGTCACGCGCGCCACGAACCGCGCTCGCCGCGAGCTCGTCGACGACCTGTGCGGGCATCGATTGAGCGAGCTCGTCGATCTCTTGCTGCGTCAGCTCGCCCGCTGCGAGCTTCGCCGTCACGCCGGCGAGATACGCCTGCTCGTCGGCGAGCCCCATCCACGCCGCCATCCGTCGCATCGTCGCGTCGAGCTCTTTCGCGCGGAGCGACGCGACCAACTCGGCCGAACCGGGCGCGGTCGCATTTCGCGCGGCCGCGAAGCTTCGCGCGAGACGATCGAAATAGATCGCAGCCGAATGCAACAGCCCCGCCGACCACCCGACCATCGACCCGCGCAGGAGCGCGGAAAACGCTTCGACGTCGCCGTCGACGGCGCGGGCGACCGCCTCCTCCCCGCCGGATAACGCGGCTATTCCGCGCGCGAGCACCCGCGCGCGGCCGGGCAACGGCCGTGCCCCGCCTGGAGCCTCGACCCGCCAAAGGTTCGCGACGGCGCGCTCTTCACCGAGCGCGGCGAGCAATCGCTCGTCGGCGCTCCGCCACGCGTGATCGGACGAAACCTGGACGCTGGCCGTCGGAGAGGAGCTCATTCGGAACGCGGTCGGCGGAGCGTAACAGAGCGAGCGGCGAGGTGCCGGTCTGGCCGGCGACAACTGGCACGCACGACAGCGCGTTTGCTCGGGTCCGATATCCGAAGCACGATGCCCCCATGCTTTGTTCGCGCGCTTCTCTTCTTGCAGTGCCGTTTTTCCTTCTCGGTTTGACGGGCTGCCCGGACGAGGAGATTACGCCGCTCGGCGGCGGCGGCTCCGGTGGCGGCGATGGCGGCGGCACCGACGGCGGGGGAGGAACGGGCGGTGGATACACGGGGCCGTGCACGCCGCTCGCGGTCGGCGACACATCTCTCTATTTTGCGAGCGTCGCGCGGATCGGCCTCGAGGCACCGGTGCTCCCACCGGTCGAGGATCTCGCGAAGACCCGGCTCACGATGGAGCTCTACGAGGACGACGGCAGCGGGACACTGCCGCCGCTCGTCCCCGGCACGTTCGAGTTCGCGACGCCTCCCGACGACAACTACGGAACCTGTCAGCATTGCGTGCTCCTCGTCGCCTTCGATCTCGCGGGCACGCCGAAGCGCGCCTTTTATCCGAAGAACGGAACGATGCAGATCGACGAAGTCCCGGTCGATTTCGAGCCGGTCGTCGTCGGTCGCGCCTCCGATATGGAGCTCGTCGAGGTCATCCAAAACGAGGACTTCACCTGGGAGGTATTGCCAGGGGGCGATTGTTATTACGTCGACGATTGGGCCTTCGATACGACCCTCGTGGACGGCGGGCCCTGCAAGAGCGCCGAAGAATGCCCCAACGAGATCGAGCAAATTTGCGATCCCGAAACGGCCACGTGTGGTCCTTATCAATGTAGTTTGACCGGCGATCCGCCCTTCTGCGGAGAGGGCGAGGTCTGCCTTTCGCAGCTCGTGGATCCGGATCAAATGGTCGTCGGGCCTGCCGTCGGCGCTTGTTATCGCGAGTGTGACCCGACCGACGCGACGGCATGCGGCGACGGGATGATCTGCAGGCCGCTCGGTCCGACGCAGGCCTTCGGCGTCTGCATGACGTCGGGAACGGCCGCGGTCGGCGAATCATGCACACCGCGCGACATCTCGACGGAATGTGAGCCCGGCGCCGTCTGCACCGGAGAGCCCGGCGAGTGCGGTCGCATTTGCAACTTCCTCACGGCGGAGTCCGGTTGCGACGAAGGGCGCTATTGCGCAGTCTCGAACCTCTGCGAGCGCCCCGAGACGGGCGACGCGGCGGCGATTGGGGAGAGTTGCTCGAGCTCTTCTCCCGAGCTCGTGGAGTGTGGCATCGAGGGTGACGCCTTCCGCGGCCTTTGCATGAAGTTCTTCTTCGAGGACCCGGCGACGACGTGCGAGCGGCTTTGCCGGACGGAAGATCCGGAGTGTCCCGGCGACGAGATATGCCTCGGCGTGTTCTCCAATCCAGTCGTCGGTATTTGCCACCCGCCGGTCGTGTGCGGCGACGGCGTCCTCGACGTCATCGGCGGTGAGGTCTGCGACGACGGCAACACCATTTCCGGCGACGGCTGCGCCGCCGATTGCCTCACCCCCGAGCTGGATGTTCTCTGCGCGCAGGCCGAGCCACTGGTCCTCGACCAGAACATCTCGAGCACGACGGTCGGCGGTCCGACCGGCTATACCTCGCAATGTGACCCCTACATGGCGACGCCGGTCGAGACGTATTCGATGACGCCGCCGGGCCCCGGCCGGCTTCGACTTCAATTGTCGAGCGAGGCGGATCTCGGCCTCTCGGTTTATGCCGATTGTGCGGATGCGATCTCCGAGCTCTCCTGCCAGAACGCGCTCGGCGACGACCTCTTGGAGGTCGACTTCAACGCGCAGCCTGCCGAGCCGGTGCTGGTCATCGTGCGGGGCGCGACGCCGCTGCAGGCTGGAGCGTTCGTTCTACACGCCGACTTCACGCCCGCGGTGTGCGGTGATGGTGTGGCGGTCGGCCCCGAGGCCTGCGACGACGGCAACGTCGCCAGCGGCGACGGATGCAGCGGCGACTGCTCCGCGATCGAATGGCCTCAATTCTGTGCAGCGCTTCCCGTGCTGTCGACGGACGCGCCCATCCAGGGCACGACCGATGGTGCTCCGGACTATTTCGATTTGTCGGGCCAGTGCTCGTACGTCAACGGTGGCGGCGCAGAGCGCGCCTATTCGTTCGTCGCACCGAGCGACGGCACTCTCCATTTGTCGCTCACCCAGCCGAGCGACAACTTCTCTCTCTATGTCCAAGATGGATGTGGCCCGGCCAGCCGCGACACCTACGTCGCGTGCAGCAACTTTGCATTCCCGGGGACGTCGGAGATGACCTCACCCCCATTGACGGGCGGACAGGCCGTCACCGTCATCGTCGACGGGTTCACCGCGGGGGACGCCGGGCCGTTCGAGCTGTCGGCAACGTTCGAAGCGCAATGAGCGTCAGGACGTCGGCTGTCGCGAGGTAGCGGCGATGCCGGCGTCCAGCATCGCCGTTCCGAGCGCGCCCGCGAGGGCCACCGCGGTGCGCTGTGTGTCGGCTTCCGCGAGCTGCTTCTGCTGGAACGTGCGCCAACAGCCATCGCACATCGGACCGTGCCCCGTGATGTTCGCCTGTGCGGCAGGCATCTTCGCCGAGCACTTCGCGCACACGACATCCGCGGGCGGTCCCGCCTTCGCCTGCGCAGGGGCAAGCAACGTCTCCACCAGCACCTTGAGCTCGAAGGCGTCGAACCAGGTTCCGTGCTCGGGGCAGACATCGAGCCGTAGCCTTCCGAACGAGGTGGGGTCCAGCAGCGCGTCGCACGCCGGACAGGGACGCTTCGCCGTCGAATGCGACAACGAGTGGAACGACGACTCACTGCGAGTCTTCGGGTTCCTCGCGTTGTTGCCGGCGCGCTGGGCGAGCTCCGCGAACGTGCGCTGCGGTCGAACGATGATCACCTTCGCGCTCACGTTGTCGACCCAAATCCCGCCGCACCCGGCGCACCCGTGGAGCTCGACGTCTTCGATGCGCGCCGTCACGAGTCGCTTTTTGCAGTCGGGGCAGCGCAGCTCGCGGACGCTGGAGCTCCCTCCGACGACTTGAACCACCTGCTGGACCAACTGCACGGGGACCGGCACCTCCACGGCCTTCGGCGGCGGCGCGTTCTCCACTCCGCAGTATTTGCAGGCCTGTGCCTCGTTCGAGATTTCCAAAGCGGCGCCGCAGTTTCGGCAGGCGTTCATCGTGCTGCCCACTCTAACACCGGCTCCGATATGATCGGCCGATGGCGGGGCGTACGATTCTCTTCTCGGCGGTCGCTGTGATCGTCGTCGCTTGTGGCTCCGAGGTGCAGGACGGACCGGACGGCGGCGGCGGATCCGGGGCCTCGACCGGCGGGTCGACGAACGACACCGGTGGAAACGACGGCGGCGGAGGCACCATCACCGGCGATGCGTGTGAGGGATTGTCGTGCGGCGATCCGTGCAGCACCTGCCCCGATGGTGCGCCGTGCGTCGAACAAGCGTGCTCCGCGAATGGTGAGTGCGTCGAGCTGTCCTCCGTGACTTGCTCGCCCTGCCCGAGCGAGCCGCCACCCGACAACGAGGCGTGTGAGCCGTTCAACCTTCAATGCGAATACGACGACGGCATCGTCCTCGCCTGCCGGACGCGAACGACATGCACGGCCGAAGGCTGGAAGACGTTCGCCGTCGATTGCGACTCCGACCCACCGCCCGACCCTTCGTGCCCCGCGACCCAGCCGAGCGGTGATTGCACCAAAAACGATCCAGAGCTCTGCGTCTACGACGGCGACACACCGTGCGCCTGCACCAATTGTGGCGCAGGGCCGTGTGGTGGGCCCGAGTCGTGGGTTTGCGCGCCCCCACCACCCGCGCCGTGCCCGCCCATCGCGCCTGCGCTCGGTGCTCCGTGCGACGCCGGTAACGATCTATGCATCTACGGGTCTTGCGGAATCGGTGGCGTCCACGGCGGCCGCAAATGCCTCGACGGCATCTGGACCGAAGAGATCGTCGCCTGTCCGCTTTGATCTCAGCCGCGCCGTGCCTCAGCTGCGCCGTGTCTCAGCCGTGATCGGAGCGCGGCATTTTTTCCCCGCGTTCGCCTTTGGCGAACCGAGCCTCGTGGGAGCCGCCCCGGCCGGTCTCGCTTCGCTCGCCGTGGCCTGCCCCACTCAGCTCTTGATCTTTAGATCCGGATAACGGTCGTGCATGAATGCGAGCGCCAGGCTCGTGTGACAACGGCGAACGTCCGGATTCTTCGCGGTGGGGCAATTGCACCCGAGATATACGTCTTCTTGGCGCGCGAGCTCGGCGAGCTCGTCGAAAGGAGCGCGGTCGGCTTTGAAGCGCTTTTCGAGGAGCGCACGATATTGCTTCTCGAACCTGCGCCACGCGCCGTCGTCGTCCGCCGCGGCGAGCACCTTCGCGACCATCTCCGCGTCGGGCCGAAGGACATGTCGCGTGTGCTTGCGCGTGTCCTGACGAATGCCTTGGGGCAAGCTGGAAGCGGGCGCACCGCGTATCATCGAATAGCGAGCGAGCATCGTTCGACCACCCGTAGTCGTAGATACCACGAACCATGAGCGATCCGACGGATACCCAACCGAGCGACGCTGCAATCCAAGGCGCCACACCCGTCGTCTTGCCGCTTCTTTCGCGTGGGGACGAGCCGGTCCTCGTTCGCGGGCTGCCGAGCGCGGCGCTCGGTCGCGCGCCCAAGCCGGTGAGTGCTCGCCGGGCGGAGGCGGCACGTTGGGACGCGCCCGACAGCGACCCGAACGACTTGCCCGCTCAGCGCTGGGGTATCGTCGCCCCTGTCGGGGAGTCGGGGGACGCCGCGCTGCGAGCGCTTATCCCGCTCGTTCAGCTTCGCGAGAAGGAGCAAGGAGCTCCCGCGAAGATCTACCGCGTCGGAGCAGGAATGGATGTCCGGGCAGCGCTGGCGTTTCGCGACGACGTCTACCGGAGCGAAGACGTGCCCGAGCACGAACGCCCGCGCTACTTGCTGATGGTCGGCTCGCCCAGCGAGTGCTCGCTCGAGCTGCAACAAGTGCTCGCGCAGGGGGCATTCACCGGACGTCTGCATTTCGATACATCCGAGGGAAAGCCCGATTGGGGCGCGTACGAGCGATATTCCAACAAGGTCATCGAGTGGACGTCCCGCAAACCGGAGGCTCCGCCGCAGGCTCTGTTCTACGTCGCGCGCGATGGCAGCGCCGCGACGAATCTCGCTGCCGAACGTCTCGTCTCCCCCTGCGCAAAAAAGGCGGAAGAGCTTCGGGCCGCCGGGCAATTGAAAGTCGGGCAAATCACCCATTTGCGCTATTCCGCGACCGGCAGCAGCGCGCTCGTCGAAGGGTTGAAGAGCGTGGCGCCGTCCGTGTTTCTTTCGGTCGCGCATGGCGCCGGCGCGCCGGAGGGGGGGTGGGCGACCTCTGCAGATCAACGCAACAAGCAAGGCGCTCTGGTCCTCGGGCCCAACGTCACCCTCTCTGCGGACGACGTTCGAGCCGGCGCCTTTCTAGCGGGTGGTATTTGGTTTTCACTCGCGTGTTACGGCGCGGGGACACCCTCTTCCAGTGTCTACCATCCGTGGCTGTCGCGCCTCGCGACCGAAGGTCTCTATCCGGCGGACGATCTCGATCGGCTCGTCCGCGCGCTCCCGCAAGCGGGTGAGGCTCCGTTCATCGCGGCATTGCCGCAAGCGGTGCTCTCGAACCCGGAAGGTCCGCTCGCGATGATCGGTCACATGGATTTGGCCTGGGCCGCCTCCTTCTCGGACGAGAATCATTACGACAAGAGTCGAGCCTCTCGCATTTTGTCGACCCTGCGCGCGGTCGGCAATGGCAGCCGGGCCGGCGTTGCCCTCGACGCGCTGATGCGGAGTTACCGCGAGGCGAACGATACCCTGCTTGCGGATTACCAGGCCGAGGAAGACGCGCGCGATCGGGCCGAGCCGCACGAGGTCGACATCGAGCGACGCGCGTCGCTCTGGATGCTCCGAAATGATCTGCGCGGCTACGTTCTTCTCGGCGATCCGGCCGTTCGACTTCCGTCTCCGACTTGATCCCTCGTCGTCATCGCCTTTTGACGAACGGTTCGCGCTCGTTCTCTCGCTCGCAAGCCTCGTATTCGGTCTGCGCCACCGTGCGGTCTTGTCCGAGGTATGCCTCGCGCATGTCCGGTAATAGGCAATCGTTGGTCGCGGCGGCGAGCTTACCTTTCAAAGAGTCGATGGATAGGTCCCAAAGGCGAACCGTCCCGTCGTCCCCACCCGTGACCAGGACTTCTCCATCATCGGAGAAGGTCGCTGCTCGAACCGCCGCCGTGTGACCGCGCAGGGTGATCGGCGTGTCCGAGGGGCTGTCCCACAATCGCACGGCGCCGTCTTCGGAGGTCGTCACGATGCGTTCGCTCCGCGCATCGAATGCCCCGAACAGGACAGGCTTCGATCCCCCTCTGTAGATGTCCGGGCCCGGCAGGCCGACCTGGTACCGGCGCGCCGTATCGCGAACGATTTCGCCCTGCGCGACGACGAACCACTGACCATTGGGGCTCAACGAGACGAACCCGACCGGATCCGGCGCGCTGGACACCGCCCTCGGGCCGTCGAGGTCCCATTTCCAGACTTGGACGTCCTCCTTTCCGGCGACTGCGACATAGGAGCAATCGTCGCTCAGCGATGCGGCTCTTGCGCCGTTGACGGACCCCGGCAGCGGGAGCTCGCGGATGAGCTTTCCTCGAATGTCCCAGACCCGCAGTACCTCCTCGTCGGTGATCGTGCACACGGAGAAACCGTCGCTGTTGAATCGTGCGGCGAGCACGCGGCCCTTTTGGTCGAGCCGGACGTAGTCTTTGGCGCCGACGTCTTGCACCAGCATCGCGAAGGGTTGTTTCGCCGCGTCCTCGGCGACCACCACGACCGAGTCGTCGAATGGATGAAAGCTCGCCGAAAGACACCCGTGGAAGTCGGGGCTCGATATCTCACCCGGTGTGGGATTGGGAAGGTTCGACGCAATCGTGACGGCGCGGGTTCCGTCGCAATAGAGGAGCTCCTCGTCGCGCGAGCGGAACGCGACCGACCGGACGGGACCAGCAGGATTGGTCACGACCTGCGGCAGGCGAGGCGTCTTCAGATTCCAAATCGCGGCCGTGCCGTCCTCCGACCCGGTGACGAGCATGCCGTCCGGGCCGAATGCGCCCGATACCACCGGTGCCGTGTGCCCTTTCAGCGTGTCTCGCAATCCGCTCTCCGCCAGGCTGTGTCCGTAGACGTACGCCTGGCCGTCGCTCGTGGCGATCAACATATCGGAAGCGCTCACCGACAGAAGGCGAGGTCGAGATGCCCCGGCTCCGAGGCTCTCCGTGAGCAGGCCCATCCCGACGAGGCGATGTTGCTGGTCGAGATACAAGGGCCACGCGCCCGCGAACGCGAGCGCCCGAACGTCCCCGGCCTCGGCCAATCCAAGCTTCTCGGGCGGAACGTTGGGGGCTGTATGAGCCCTGCAGAGGTGTCTGTCGGCCGTGAGGACGGCGACGCCCCCGTCGGCGCCGACAGCTGCCGTCGACGCGCCGCTGCCGCACGGATGCTCTTGCCACGATGCGGCGCTCTCCGTGAGGTGGAGACTCTTTGTCTGCCCATCGCCGAAGACCGCAACCAGATATGCGGCATCCGGGCTCAGCGCCGCGAAGACGGCCTTGTCGTCCAACAGCGGTTTGGAGCTTTGCCCCTCGGCGTCCCAGCGCTGAGCCGACCAAAACGCGTGATCGCCGGCGGGATAGGCCGAGGTGGAGGTCGTCAGGGTGACGATGGTGCCGTCAGGCAGGTATCGAGCGACCGTGATCGGGTCGGCGTTCTCCAATGTGACGAATGAGTCACTTTTATCGGCTTGCCAAATCCTGCCTTTCCCGTCCTTCGCGACCGTGAGCACGCGGGTCCCGTCCGGGCTGAACGTCGCCGAGAGCACCTCGACGTCGTGGTCGAGAATCACCGGCCGGCCGGTGCCGTCCGCCTTCCAGATGCGTACCGTGCCGTCCTTCGACGCGGTCGCCACGCGGCTCCCCGAAATATCGAAGCTGACGCCGAGGACCGGCGCGGTGTGCCCTAGCAGCGTCCGCGGCACGGGTGTCGCCAGGGCCTCGTGGGCCATGCCGATCCAACCGGGTACGCTCTCGGGAGCGTCGAATTCGAGGAGCAGCCGGGTCGCATATCCCGGTTGGTTTCGAGCGAGCAGCTCGCGGACACCCGCGGACAGGAGGGCGGATCGCGCCGTGACGAAGGCCGACTGCTCCGCCTCGCGCGCCTCCTCCGTCATGTCGTTCGCGACCTGAGCCGCGATACGTTCGCTCTCGGCTTGTTTGCGCTGCTCCAATGCCCAATAGACGACGCCGAGCAAGACCAGCACCGCGAGCGTCGCCCCGACTGCGATCGAGCGGACGAAGCGATCTTCGATGGCCTTTTGGGCGCGCACGTGCTCGGCACGGCGCGCCGTCTCGGCTTTACGCTGTACCTCGACCTCCTCGCGCTCACGTCGAACGTCGAAGAGGCGTTTTGCGAGCCAGTCGTGACCGAGCTCGAAATACCGGCCACCCTCGTGCTCGGCGGCGCGTAAGATCGCCGCGTCCTCGAGCTTCTTCAGCCAGTCTCCGGCCTGTTCGGAAGGCAGAACTTCCCGCGCCTCGTGCTCGGTGAGGATCCGACGATTGCCACGTTGGTCGACGAGCTTGTCCTCGAGCAGCGTGCGAATCTGCTCGGCCTTTGCGCCCATCGATTGCAGCGTCTCGTCCAGGTACCGCTGCATGATCACGACGGCGTCGACCGGCTCGTCGACGTGCCCGTCGGTGCGCTGATCCCACAGTGCGCGACAAACGATTTGCGCGAACGCCGCTTGCACGGCCGACTCCACCGATTCGGGCGAGCCCTTCTCGCGCACTTGCAGCATCGCCGTTTCGACCATCTTCCGCGGCCATTCCTGCTTCGGCAGGCCGGAAGCGGCTGCGCTCGACACCGCCTCCACCATATCGCGCACGTAGAGCGGGCCCACACGAAACCCAGCGTCGAGGAGCTCTCGTCGAGCCCGCATCCGGTCGCGGAGCGGGCCGAGATAATCCTCCCGGAGGGAAAGGACCATTTGGAGCCCGTGGATCGGCTTGGATGCCAAATGCGAGAGCCCTCGCAAGAGCTCCTCCGTCTCCTCCCTCGGTCGATCCGGGAGGAGTAGCTGTTCGAGCTGATCGAGGAAGATCAGAATGGACCGGTCACTCTTCAAGAGGGCGAGCTCGATGACTCGATTCAGCTGCGCGAGCGGGTCCCCCGACGCCGGAGGCATCGTTGCGAGGTCGAGTTGCTCCGACGTCGAGCGGACGAACCACGACAGGGGCGCGGTGGAAGCCGGCCAGCTGTCGACGCGCACGACGCGGAAGTCGAATTGGCTGACGAGCTTCGGGATGACGCCAGCCTGGACGAGCGACGACTTGCCCGCGCCCGAGGGGCCGAACACGGTGGTATTGGGATACGCCAGGATGCGATTGAGCAGTTGCTGCGACAGCTGTTCCCGCCCGAAGAATCGCGCGTGATCGCCGGCTCGGTACGGCTGTGGCCCGGGAAACGGATTGAGCTTCATGTGCGCGGCCCCGTGTCCGCCTCGAGCAGCGCGACGAGGTCCGCCGTCGCGAGCTCGACCGTTTGCACCGGGGCTTTACCGGGCAGGCTCGTCCCTTTTTCCCAGAGGTCCCGCTCTTTGTCGGTGGGGTCGACCGTGACGAGGCTGCCGCGGGGCAGGGGACGAGAGCCGAAGAGCCTGTGGAGCAACATCCGATGATGCCAATTGAGCAGCGACAAACCGAGTAGAAACATCGGTCGGTAACCGAGATGCCCCAGGATCTCGTCGGCAAGCGCTGAGGGGAGCGTCCGCTCGAGCTCGCGAAGGCCGTGGAGATAGTCGTCCTCGGTCAAGAGCGGCGGCGTGAACTCGTCGGTCGGCGTGTATCCACGATAGAGTCGCAAAATCACGATCTGCTCCGCGAGATCGAAGCTCTCCGGCAGCGCGGACATGTACTTCCACGTTTCGCCCGGCGCGCGCTGCCAAACGAGCGTCGCTTCGTCGCCGGGCTGGACCACGAAGAGCATTCGATTCGGCTGCGCCTCGGCGAGGGCGCGCTCGAGCAGCGGTCGTCGCAACAGGGTCGTGTGCACGCCCGGCCCGAGGCGTCGCGCCAATGCGCAAAATGCACTCGGCGGGCGCGCGTCGGATTGGAACAAATTCTGGAATTGAATACGCAGCGCCTCGGCCCCGCGACGAAGGACGAAACGCTGGGCCAGCGCACTCATGGGCAGACCCGGCGGGACGCCCAAATCGCTCAGGCTATCGTGCAGTGCGCGACGAAAACCCGAGACGCTGGCCCCCTCGGCTCGCCACCGGTCGCCCAGCAACAGCGAGAACGGGCGTCGAAACAGGCTCGCGAGCGCGGCGGGCTGCACGGGAGCGGCGACGGCGGTCGCCGCGGCAGGCGCTGTTTCCACGGCCGGTGCCGCGACATTGCGATTGCCGAAGTCGAAGACGACGCCGGTCGGGCCGCGCAAATACAACACGGCCGAGAAGACCTCGGCGCTCGCGTTGTGCCGCGCGAGGATGACGCGCCTCGCCTCGTTCAGCGCGGACGCCGCGTTGCCCTCCGTGCAATGAACACCCGTGAGCGCACGATAGAACTCTTCGGAGAGATCGCGCGCGACGTCGGCGCGAACCGGATAGAGGTGCGCGACGACGGCGTCGGCTGCGCGCTCGGTGAGGATTTCGGCGGCGGACCCGAATGCTGCAGCTTGCGCGCCCTCACACGCTTCGAGGACGACGAGCCGGAGCGAGGTACGAAAATGGGCTTTGAGCTGCGTCGCGAGCAGCTCCGCCGCGACCCAAGTCTCCCCTTCGTCGGTGTCGGCGAGCTGCAATTCCGGGGTACCGTCCCGAACCCGGCCGTGACCGACGAAATGAATGACGTGGGGGGAGGGGTCCCGTCGTAATCGATCGAAGAGGGGCGCGACGCGCGTGGCCGAGCCTTCGATTGGATCGAGCCACGAGACCTCCCCCGACGCGATTCGCGCGCGGAGCGCGGCCTTCACCCGATCGACCGTCGCTGCGCCCGTCGGCGCAATCACCAGCACTTTGACGCTGCCGCGAATCTCCCGCGCTTGCCAGGCCTCCGCGCTCGCCACGCTCCGCACGGGCAACATGTCGGCAGACGCGCCCCAGAACCCCATCGATTCACCCGGCGTCGCTAGCGCCTCCCAGGGGCACGATTTCAGCTCGGGCTGGGCGAAACGGAGCCGCACGAGCAGCGGCCCTGGCGCGCCTTCTTGGAGACGCGCACGGAGCTCGTCGATACCGTCGCGCAAAACCGCGCTATGAAGCGCTTGCGCGCGTTCGAGCAGGGGCTTGTCGAAAGCCTTTGCGCCCTCCGCTGCGCCGTAGACGGAGCTCGCGAAGCCCTGAAGGCTGTCGAGCTTCAGGTCCTCGCCCAATGCGTGGGCCTCGATGACCTCGTCGCGGCTTCCACGCGCCCGCGCTCGAACCACCCCGGCCGTGTGCTCGATCTCGATCTCGACCCAACGTGCTGCGACGCCCATCCCCGAAGTAACGAAGACGATAACACGTCGCAATCATTGAGCGCCCGTATGTTGACGGGCGCGTCAGGAAGCCGTGTTTCCGCGCTCAGGCCGCGCCCTGATGTTTCCGCGCTCAGCCGCGCCGGCGCCGCCGGAATGCGACCGCACCCGCGGGGACCGGATCAGGCTCGAGGGGTGGCAATGCGAGGACCAGCCGCTCGATGCGAGGGAGCGCATCCCGAAGCGCACGCTCCACCCGGATCTGCGCCGGGGGCTCGGCGCCGGGCTCTGCCGCCGGTTCGGTCGGCGAGGCATCGAACACCAGGACGAGGACATAAATGCCCGCGAACCCGCGCGCGACCCAGTAAAAATCCTCCTCCTGGCCCGACTGCGCGAGGTGTCCGCCTCGATGGAGCGTCGGCATCTGCGGCAGGTGTCGGACGTGCTCGACGGCGCGTGTCGCGAGGGCGAGCTTTGCCTCGTTCGCGGCGGGGCCCGGCTCCCATTCGTCGAGATCGACCGGCACGACCGAGAACGCCTCCGCGTCCGTCTTTCCGAGGGCAAAGAGCGCTCCTCGATGGGAGTCGCGCACCAATCGGAGCATGGCCTGCGCCTCCTCCGGCATGGTCGTGTCGGGGTCGTGGTCGACCTCGACCGTCGTGCCTTTCGTCGCGCTCGCCCAAATGACGGGCGAGTGAGCGTCGATCACGATGGCGTCGACGGCGGCACAGCGCATCGCGAGCGCACGCAGCTCGTCGTGCAACGACACCGCGACCGGCGCGCGTTTTTTTGCGACGGGCGCGTCCTCGAGCAGGACCGATTCGAATGCGCGAACCAGGATCTCGAGCCGCCGGGTCAGACTGTCGGCGTCCGGAACCGGTGCATCGAATCGAGCCTCGATACGCCGCCCATCGGAGAGGGCGACGACGATCGCACCCTCCGTTTCGGGATCCGACACATCCGCGATGAGGACTTCCGATGCGCCGAGCTCGCGTCGCACGAGCTCCGAAAAGCGGGTCGTCAGTTCTTCGGTCACCACTATCCGTGTTGCACACTTGGCCCGCTGCGTCAGCCCCGACGGCCTGCAACGTTTTGGGCCCCTACGGTGAGCGCGTGGTCAGATCCGCGCCGGGATGCACCACCTGTTCGCCTCGACCGCTCAGGGCAACGTCGGCATCGAGTACCGCCTGCTTTCGTTCTTCGGGCTGTTCTTGATGTTGGGCCTTTGTTACCTGCTGAGCTTCGATCGCAAAGGGATCAAGCTGCGCCCCGTCCTCTGGGGCATCGGGCTACAGATCCTTTTCGCTGCGATTGTCCTTTTGCCCCAGGTGCAGGCGCTCTTTTTCGACAAGATCGATGCGGGCGTCCGGCGGCTGTTGTCCTTCTCCGAGGCAGGGTCGAACTTCGTCTTCCAATCGATCGAGCCGCATCAAGTCTTGGATCCCAATGGTCAGCCGACAGGGACCATCGTCGGTCGCATCTCGCCGCCATTGAAGACGTTCGCGTTCTGGGTGCTGCCGACGATCATCTTCTTTTCGAGCCTGATGAGCGTCCTCTATCACCTCGGCGTGATGCAGCGGATCGTCTACGCGCTCGCGTGGATCATGCAGCGCACCGCCAAGATCAGCGGCGCGGAGTCTCTCAGTACCTCTGCGAACATCTTCCTCGGCCAGACCGAGGCTCCCCTCACGGTGAGGCCGTACATCGCGACCATGACGAAGAGCGAGCTCTTCCTGGTCATGGTCGGCGGCTTTGCGACCGTCGCGGGCGGCGTGATGGCCGCGTACGTGAGCTTCCTCCAGCATATTCCGGGTATTGCCGGACACCTCGTCACCGCGTCGATCATCGGCGCGCCCGCATCCATTGCGGTATCGAAAATCATCCTGCCGGAGAGGGAGAAGCCCGAAACCGAAGGGTCGCTCTCGCTCGAGGTGAAGAAGATTCACGGCAACGTCCTCGAAGCCGCCGCCGACGGCGCGACCGAGGGAATGAAGCTCTTCTTGAACGTGGTCGCGATGCTGCTCGCGTTCGTCGCACTCGTCGCCCTCGTGAATTACATGCTCGGGTGGATCCCCTTCATGGGCGCTCCGCTCAGCATCGAGCGCATCCTCGGTTGGCTGTTCGCGCCCATTGCGTTCGCAATGGGGATCCCCTGGGACGAGGCGCAGCTCGTCGGCCGCTTCCTCGGCGAGAAGCTCGTTCTCACCGAATTCGTCGCGTACATCAACCTCGGTCACGCGATGGCCGCCGAGACGCCGGCGCTCAGCCAGCGGTCCGCGATCATCGCGAGCTATGCCCTGTGTGGCTTTGCCAACTTCGCGTCGATTGGGATCCAGCTCGGAGGAATCGGCGCGATGGCTCCGGGCCGCATGCGTGATCTGTCGGGCATCGCGCTTCGTTCGATGTTGGGTGGCGCCATTGCGAATTGCATGATGGGCAACGTGGTCGGCCTCTTCGTCTAACCCCGCCGCCCGCGATCCATTCATTCATACGCCGACCGAATCGAACGGTTCAGGCGCAATCGTCGGGCGGCCCCCGCCGAGATGCGATCGAAGCAACGCACGTTGCGTGCGGACGAGGCCTGGTAAGGTCGCGCCCGCGCTGCACGCCGATTCGTCGGGGGAGTCGTGCGCGCGCGCCGAGACGCGGTCTCGCGGGCCCTCTTCATGCTTCTTTTCCATCTTCAATCAGCTCGAGAGCTTTGCGGCTCCGCGAGTCTCCCGAGGGACCGGTGAGCGACGACTCCCGCTCCGATCGGGCCGCGTCCGACGCGGAGCTCGAGCGCCTCCACAGGGCGCTCGAAAACGAGCGTGCGGCACGCGTCGAAGCCGAGCGCATCGGTGAAGAGACGATCCGCCGAATGGCGCTCGCCAATCGCGAGCTCGAGGCGAAGAACGAGGAGCTCCGCAATGCGCGCGAGGTCGCCGACGAGGCGCTCCGCGCGAAGCGTCAGTTTCTCGCGAACATGAGCCACGAGATTCGGACCCCGTTGAACGGCGTGATCGGGATGTTGTCGCTCGTGTCGCGCACCGATCTGACGGAGCGGCAAGAGCGGTTCGTCCAAGCCGCGCGCTCCTCCGCGGAGTCGCTCCACGGGCTCCTCGACGACATCCTCAACTATTCGCGGATGGAGGTCGGCAAGCTCGAGCTTCGCACCCGCCCCTTCGATCTCCGCGCCCTCGTCGAAGACGTCACCGATCTGGCGGCGACGCGCGCCGACTCCAAAGGTCTCCAGGTCGCGTGTCTGTTGCGGCAGCGCCTGCCTCATCGCCTCGTCGGCGATCCCGAGCGCCTGCGCCAGGTCCTCACCAACCTGATGAACAACGCGGTGAAGTTCACCGATCGGGGCGAGGTGACGTGCCGCGTGCGGGTCGTGGAGGAAGACGCCGAGCGCGTGATGCTGGCATTCGAGGTTCGCGACACCGGTATCGGCATATCGGAGCAAGCCCTCGCGAAGCTGTTTCAGCCCTTTTCGCAAGTCGACGATTCACACGCGCGCCGTTTCGGAGGCGCCGGGCTCGGATTGGCAATTTGCCGCCAGTTGGTCTCGCTGCTCGGC
This sequence comes from Polyangiaceae bacterium, assembly GCA_013361525.1. Lineage (GTDB taxonomy): Bacteria > Myxococcota_A > Polyangia > Polyangiales > Polyangiaceae > Xiheicaenibacterium. The sequence goes on from JABFXY010000002.1 coordinate 58,099, forward strand.
GGCGAAATGGAGGTATCCAGCACGCCGGGGAGGGGCAGCTCGTTCGGGTTTACGGCGCCGTTCGCGTTGGATGTGTCCGCTTCGAGCGACGACGACGATGCGCTCAACGTCCGACGCGTCCTCGTCGTCGACGAGAACGCGACGAATCGGCAAATCCTCGAGGGGCTCTGCGAGGGCTGGGGAATCCAGTGTCTCTCGGTCGCCGATGGCGACGACGCGCTCGAGACGCTGGTGCGAGCGGCCGCCGTCGACGAGCCTTTCGACGTCGTCCTCGTCGACGGCCAGTCCGAGGCGATGGACGCGTGGGCGTTCTCCGATGCGGTCCGCGCGGAGTCGACACTATCGTCAGTTTTGCTCGTGTTGATCGCGTCGATCGGGGATTGCCTCGACGACGAGGCCGCGCAGGCCGCCGGTTTCGACGCCTGTTTGGCGAAGCCGATTCGAGAGCGCTCGCTCCGGGACACGCTGGTGCGGCTCACGCGCCACCGTCTGACCCCGGTCGACGCTTCGTCGTATCGGCCCGCGGGGGATTCGCAGCGTCCCGCGGGGAGGCGGCGCATTCTTCTCGCCGAGGACAACGAGATCAATCAAATGGTCGCCGTCGAGATGCTCGCGGAGCTCGGCTGTGACGTCGACGTCGCGAGCGACGGCGAGCAGGCGGTCGAGGCCGTCACCAGCCACGATTACGATCTCATTCTGATGGATTGCCAGATGCCGGGCATGGACGGCATGCAGGCAGCCGCAGCGATTCGAAATTGGCGTGGCGCGGCAGCCCCGCCCATCGTCGCGCTGACGGCGCATGCGCTCGCGGGCGACCGAGAGCGAATCCTCGCCGGCGGAATGGACGATTACCTCACCAAACCGGTCACGCACGAGGCGTTGAAGCGCACGCTCGCGCGATGGGCGAATCGAGCGTCACCTCCGCGTGCGACCCCACTGCCACCTCGGTCGACGCCGCTGCCGCCGCGATTCGTTCAGGAAGCGCCGGCGCCGAAACCGATGAAGCCGATGGACATCTTTCGAGAGCGCACACCCCCCGAGGTGGACGCGCTCCGCGGATTCGTCGCAGAGGCCCGCACGGCGGAGCTCCGCGCGCTCGCGCATCGAATGAAGGGTTCTTGTGTCGTGCTCGGCCTGACGAAAATGGCCGAGGTTTGCAGTCTGCTCGAGAAGCTCGACGGCGACGCCGTCGGCTCGCAGGGGCCGGCGCTCGTGGGTCGTCTCGCAGACGAGCTCGCGAACGTGCTGGCCACCGAGAGGGGTGTTTGAAGATGGACCGCCGAACGACGATCATCATGGTGATCGATGACGACCCGATTGTGCTCGGAGTCGTGCAGAGCCGATTGCAAGCCGAAGGCTTCACCGTGGTGACGCGGCAAGATGCGGTCGGGACCTTGAAGGCGATTCAGCAATTCAAGCCGGATCTCATCCTGCTCGATCTGCATATGCCGGGTCTCAGCGGCGATGCGCTCGCTCAGCTCATTCGACGCTCGCCGTCGGCTCCCCGCTCCGCCGTGGTCATCCACTCGTCCGAAGACCCGGCCACGCTCGAACACGCCGTCCGCACGACGGGCGCACTCGGCTACATCCAGAAATCCGGCAACGAGAGCGTTTTCATCGCCGACATTCACACGATGTTGAGCCGCCGCAATCGGGTGACGGGCGATATTCGGCCATTGAAGTCGCTGCTCAAGCCGTCGGGCGACGGCTGAAGGTCGATCGCTCTTCGGCTTCGACCTCTGCGAGGGCTTCACCGAGGGCGACGTCCTCCGCCTGGTCGGCGAGGGATTGCTCGATCGCGAACCGAAGCTTCGGCGAGGCGGTGGTCGAGGCGGCAATGCGAATGCGGTCACGTCCGTCCGCACCGACCTTGGGCGCCGCCGCGACCGCTGCGCTCGCGCGAACGAGCGCGGGTTGCGTCGGGTCTTCGACGAGGCGCAGCAATGCATCGAGCGGCACGAATGCGTTTCGCAATCCCGCCGTCGCGCCCTCCCCCACGCTTCGGAGGTGCGCTACCCAATCGGGATATGCGCGTCCCGCGCGCCCGAGCGCGGAGACGTCTGCGCCCTTCACACCCGCGCGGTGGGCCTCGATCGCCTCGGCCACCCGCTCTTCCAGCTGCTTCGCGGCCCCTTCGTTCCAACCTTTTTGAGCGGCCGCGATGCGTCTTACGCTGCCGTCTTTGCCACGAATCGCAATTCCCATGTAGCGCTTGCCGCCGCGGTTCGCCTCCCAAGGCTCGACGGACTCGAGATCGCCATATCGATAGAAGCGCGATCGCCCGAGCCATCTCGTGACGATGCCGTCGGCACCCACGCGCACCCTCGTCGGCGACAGCAGCAACACGAAGAGAAACACCATCCCGATCAAACCACCCGGCGCGGCGAGCGCGGCGCCCTTCGGCCCGAGCAACGTCGTGCCCAATCCCCCGGCGAGCGCCATCCCCACGAACAGGGGGCCGAGGCTGAGCGCGAGCTGGATGAGCAACGACTTCGTGAACAGCGGCGACAGACACCGGAACTCGGCCGTCGACTGTGTCGCGTCGAACCCGAGCGATCGCAACATCGCGCGCCCCTCTGCGACGTCGCGGACGCGGAAGAAGTAGGGCATCTTCCGGCCCTTTCGATCGAGCTTCACCCAGACCCCGTCGCTCCGCGGAACGACGACACCTTGCCGCAGCTCTTCGCGCGAGGTGAGGCGAGCGCCCCCGACCGTCACCACGCCGTCATTGACGGCGACCGCGCCCTTGGCGAGCTGGCTGTGCGGGTGGCGAGCGAGCACGAGCATCGTCGTCACGAACCCGAGGATCGTCAGATGAAAAAGGCCCGCCAGCATCGCGTAGTTGCCGGTCGCGACCGCCGAAGCGACGAGCGGGATCATCAGCGCGAACGGCGCCAGGCCTGCGGCGAGCCACAGCCTGTTGCGACGGACCTGACGCGCCGTGTTGCTCTCGAAGGGCTGCAGCACGAGCGCATCGTAGCGCCGCGGCGCGGCGTGACCCACTCGATCGGACGGTTGCGCGATGTGATGAAGCGGCCGTCTCGCCTCGACAGATCGGGTGCCGCCTTGCGATGATTCCGGCCCCATGCGCGCCCTCATCGCCGATGCTTTCCCCGAACGTTACCTCTCGGACATCAAGAACCTCGGGCTCGACCTCACGTACGACCCCTCCGCGACGGCGGAGCAGCTCGCCGACAAGGCGAAAGACACGAACATCCTCATCGTGCGCAGCACGAAGGTGGATCGTGCCGCCATCGTCGCCGCGAAGTCGTTGGGCCTGATTCTGCGCGCGGGCGCCGGATACGACACGATCGACGTCGCAGCCGCGAGCGAACGCGGCATCTTCGTCGCGAATTGCCCTGGCAAGAACTCGGTCGCCGTGGCCGAGCTCGCATTTTCGCTCATGCTCGCGCTCGACCGGCGCGTGACGGACAACACCTTCGATCTGCGCAACGGCGTTTGGAACAAGAAGGAATACAGCAAGGCCGATGGTCTCAAGGGCCGCACGCTCGGCGTCGTCGGGCTCGGCTCGATCGGCCGCGCGGTCGTCGAGCGCGCGAAGGCCTTCGAGATGCATGTCGTCGCTTGGTCCCGCTCCCTCACCGGAATGCGCGCGGACGACCTCGGGGTCGGCTATTGCCGCACGCCCGACGAGGTCGCCGAGCGCGCGGACATCGTCTCCGTCCACCTCGCGCAGACGAAGGAGACCAAAGGTATGTTCGGCGCAAACTTCTTCGCGAGGATGAAGAAGCGCGCAATGTTCATCAACACGAGCCGCGGCGGTCTACACGACGAGGCCGCGCTCGTTCGCGCGATGAAAGAAAAAGGCCTTCGCGCGGGCCTCGACGTGTTCGAGTCCGAGCCCGCCGGCGGTACGGCGACGGACGTGAAGAACGAGATCTTCCAAATGCCCGGGTTCATCGGCACGCACCACATCGGCGCGAGCACCGAGCAAGCACAAGACGCGATCGCCGAAGAGGCCGTACGCATCTGCCGCGAATACATCCTCACGGGCAAACCGCCGTGCGTCGTCAATATCGAGGTGAAGGCTCCTGCCAAATGTGAGCTCGTCGTTCGCCACTACGACAAAGTCGGCGTCCTCGCGCACGTGCTCGGCATCGTGCGCAATCACGGCATCAACGTCGCCGACATGACGAATACGATCTTCCAGGGTCAGAAGGCAGCAGTCGCCGCCATTCGGATCGAATCCGAGCCACCGCAGGAGCTACTTCGCGAGATCGCGCAACTCGACGACATGGTGATCCAGGTCGAAGCCAAGAAGCTCTGACGGCACTTCGGGCTTCAGGCTACGGGCTTCGGCTCGCCGCGGCGATGGTGTAGGCTCCGCGAGGGGAAACCCCCAAGGTGGTCTACACGTCATGATGGCGCTCAAGCCCGGCACGATCTTCGCCAAGCACTACGAGGTCGTGCGCGTCATCAGCGCGGGGGGAATGGGCGTCGTCTACGAGGTCGTCGATCAGAACATCAAGCGGCGGCGTGCGCTCAAGATCATGCTGCCGCACGTCGTCACCGACCCGCTCATGCGCGACAGGTTCGCGCTCGAGGCGATCGTCACGGCCGAGATCGAGAGCGAACACCTGGTCGAGGTATTCGACGCCGGTATCGATCTCGACACCGAGGCCCCGTACCTCGTCATGGAGCTTCTTCGCGGCGAGGACCTCGGCGCCCGGCTGAAGCGTGGAGAGCGCTTTACCGCGGAAGAGACGGTCCTCTACCTGGACCAGGCCGGGCGCGCGCTCGAAAAGACGCACGAGCGCGGGATCGTCCACCGCGATCTCAAGCCGGAGAACCTGTTTCTCACGAAGCGCGACGACGGCTCGCCGCGGGTCAAAATTCTCGATTTCGGCATCGCGAAGATCGTCACCTCCACGACCGCAAAGGGCCAATCGACGACGAAGTCACTGGGTACGCCGTATTACATGGCCCGCGAGCAAATCACCGGAGAAGCCCAGCTCATCAGCCCGGCTTCGGATCTGTATGCGATTGCGCAGATTGCCTATTCGATGCTCGTCGGATCCCCTTATTTCGAGGATGAAGCGACGAAATCCGGCGGCAACGTGCTCACATTGCTCCTCGCGGTCGGCAACGGTCCGGAAGAGGCGGCGACCCGCCGCGCGGCGCGAAAAGGCGTCGTTCTTCCGCCGGCTTTCGACGGCTGGTTCATGCGCGCAACACAACCTCTGCCCGGCGACCGCTATCAGACTGCGCGATCCATGATTGACGAGCTTCGCGTCGCGCTCGCAGAGCCCATTCGGATCGTTTCGGTGCCGCCGGCTCTCGGTGAGAGCGCGAAAGCGGTTTCGTCGTCGAACCCCCATATCGCGGCCTCCACCCCTTCGTCGGACGTGCCGCTCGCGCTCGGCGGCACCATCCCGATGCCGCACGCCGCCGGCAGCGGGCGGCACGACAGCATGTCCGATCCGGCATCGCAGACGGGGTCTCCGCAATCGATCCCACGGTCGTCCTCGCCCGCCGTAGAGGGCAGTCGCTCGGCTCGATCGAAAGCGGTCGTCGGCGTGGTCGCAGGCGCGGCGGTCGTGGCGGGCGCGGTCTGGCTCGCCCGGGAAGGCCTCCGAGGAGAGCCGACATCACCCGCCGCGTCTGGTGCAGCGACGCCGACTGCAACATCCGAGCGGACGGCAGCCGACGCGCAAGGCCCGAGTGTAACCGCGGTATCGACGGCTTCTACGGTCGGCGTGTCCACCATCGCCGCGAGTGAGCAACCATCGCCGGCGAGCGCGGCCGTCTCCGCCGTGGTCAGCGCGTCGGCGCAGGTTCACGTACCGGGCCTGCAGCGAACGGCCCCTGCCACGCAGAAGACGGCCCCGCCTCCCGCCTCCACGCCTTCGTCCGGCGGGCGCCCGGTTTGGGAGACGCGATGAAGCGAATGCTCGTCGGCGCGTTCGCGCTCGTCGTCATCGCAACGCCTATTGCCGTTGCGCATGCGCAAGGTGGTCGGGACCCTGCAGCGGCCCAAGCGCTGTTCGACAAAGGCGTCGAGCTGCAAAAGGCCGGTGATTGGACCGGTGCTTGTGCAAAGTTCGATGCGAGCATGAAGCTCGATCCTTCGGTAGGTACTCAAATCAACCTCGCGCGCTGCGCCGATCACGACGGGCTCATCGCGCGCGCCTGGGCGGAGTTCAAACGAGCCAAGGTCCTGAACCAAGAGACGGCCGGCGCCCAGCGCAAAAAGGAGATCGACGCCTATCTCGATCAAGAGATTGCCAAATTGGAAACGCGACTGCCGCACGTGACGGTGAAGCTCTCTCCTCAGCCGGAAGGGGCTCGGGTCGAACGTGACGGGGCGCTCATTCCGGTTTCCGGGCTCGGCCAAACGGTCCCGATCGATCCCGGCAGCCATACGTTCTCGGCGTCGGCCACTGGGTACAAGACCGCGACGAAGACGGTCGAGATCGCCGAAGGCGCGACGCTGGAGGTGGTGCTCGAGCTGGTGGCCGATCCCACCGCTCCACCGACACCCGACGCACCGCCTTCGACCCCCAAGAAGCCTGCAAACCCTCCGGTGGCTTCCGGTCCCGATTGGATGATCGTCGCAGGAGGCGTGTTGTCCGGGGTCGGCGCGCTCACGCTCGCGGCCTCCGCGGTGACCGGCGGAATTGCCTATTCGGACCGGGGCACCATCGACGAGCTTCTGGACGAGGGAGTCTGCACCTCGGCGGGCGAGACGATTACCTGCCAATCGTCGGCCGCTCGCGATCAGACGCAAGAAGCTGCCGATCGCGGCGAACCGCTCGCGCTCGCGAGCACCATTACCCTCTTCACGGGGGCGGCGATCGCCGCGACGGGATTGACGCTCGTCATCGTGGGCTCGACCCGTGGGTCCTCGTCCGAGCCGAAGGTCGATGCCAGGGTTTTGCCGCTTTGGGTCCCGGGTGGCGGCGGTGTCGGGATCGGAGGTGCGTTTTGAGCCGATTTGCCCTCACGGCTGCGCTGGTCCTCGCGAGCGGCTGCAGCTTCGTGCTCGACTTTCCGGAGGAGGTCCGCGGAGGCGGCGGCGGCGCTGGAGGAGACGAAGGCGGCGGTCCGCTCGGCGGAGGCGGCTCGGGTCCCACTTGCCAATCGGAGATTGCCGAGGTTCCGTGGCGCGGCCACACACCCAGCGCGACGGAGTTCGACTACGTCACCGTTACAGGGTTGTCTCGAGACCCCGATCCGACCGAGCGTTGGCTAGACCTGTTCGGCGAGAGCAGCAGCAACATCGACCCGTTCACGTTTCCGTCGTCGGCCTCGAATGTCTTGTTCGCCATTCGCCTACCCGACGACAATTCCGCCGAGGTGTTGGGCACCATCGTTCCTTGCGACGCGGCCGTCCCCGATTACTCCTTTGCAAATAGGGTATCGCACAACACCGACGACCAGCTCTTCATCTCGGGCGGTCTGCCGGCGGACGATCAGACGAACTACGCGTTTTCTCCCGGGGAGACGGACAACTGCTCCCTCGGCGTGACCGAAAACTTCGCGTCGGACGAACCTGTCGACGGCGCGCTCGTTCCCTTCTTCGCGTTGATGGATCCCGACGGCTCGTCCGTCGATGCATCGGTCCAAGATGCCGGGCTCACCCTCGCGACCGACGTGAATGCAGAGGTGACGGCCGGCCTCGGAGTCGCCTTCGGTGAGGCGTTCGGCGCGGCCACAGGGGCCGTCGAGCTCGCGTACTTCATTTCGCGATCGCCGGAGATGAAAGGCGGTAACGAAGTCGTGTTCCTCGATAACGTGCCGGAGATCAGTTATCCGCGGGATCTGGTCGGTGACCTCGCCGTCGATGGCGCCGCGAACGTCTGGGCGACTGGACAATCTTGTACCGGCGCGTGTGCGACGTCGTCGCTCTTCATCGTGGAGTGGCCGGCCGCGATGCCGGAAACGCAATCGATCAAGATTGGTGGTGCAACGGCTTCGTTCGGCGCGGCTGCTGCCGCGAACGACAATGCCGCGTTCATCGGCGGCGGCTACCAAGGTGCGCTCACCATCGACGACGTTCCGCTCGAGCCCACCGACGACGTCGGCGCGTTCGTTGCGGCGTTCGACGTGAACGACGGCGGCGTATTGTGGACCTATCCTGCAGAGGGCACGACGCCCGGCTTCGAGACCACAGGGTTCGAGGCCGTCGTCGACATCGCAGTCGGCGACGGCTCCGAGTGTGGCTCGGTCGTGTACGTCGTGGGATGTATCGCCGACGACAAGGCCGGGCTTCAGGGCTGCACGGCGCATCGGCCGGACGCGATGGGGCGGCACGCCTTCGTTCTCAAGCTCGACGCCCTGACGGGGCAGGAGCTTTGGTCGACGGAGATCCGGCCCGCGGATGTGGCCACGTCGCTGTTTCTACCGACGGCGATCACCGCGGACGATTCGGGCTTTTGGGTTGCCGCGAGCCTCCGCGGACAGGTCGATCTCGCGGAGCCGATCGAGAGCGGGCCGAGCACCGAAGCGGTCGTCGTCCGCTTCACGCCTTAGGCAAGCTCAGGCCATTGCGAAATAGGTAGCTTCGATCTTGTGGCCGTCGAGGTCGCGCACGAAACACCCATAATAGGCGGCGCTGTACTGCGGGCGACCACCGGGCGGGCCGTCGCCCTGCGCGCCGGCGTCGATCGCCGCGCGGTAGAAGGCGTCGACTTGTTCGCGGCTCGCAGCGAAGAACCCGAAATGCGTGCCATTGCCGATGCCGGCGCGCTCGCCGTCGATCGGCGTCTGCACCCAGAATTCCGGGTACATCTTGCCGTAAGCGACCGCACCGGGGTGCTCCATGATGCGTTTGCAGCCGAGGGTCGCGAGGACTGAATCATAAAACGCGACTGCGCGCTCGAACTGATTGGTACCAATCGACACGTGACTGAGGATGCTGGGGTTGTTGGTCATGACTCCGGCTCGGTTTCGTTGTTTCGGTTGGGCTGTTTCGGTTCGGAGAGGCGCGTCACGCGATGCGTACGCTCACCTCGGTGCGCAGGTCTTGGGGCGCCGTGCGGGCGGGATCGGTCAGGTACGTCTCGACGACGGGCTCGTCGACGAGCTCCACCCCGCGGGTCGGGAGGTAATGGCCCATCAGCTTTACGTAGGTATCGAGCAATGTGTCGAAGGAGCCGCGATGGACCGCGACGGCATATCGTCCCGCTGGGATGGTCCTCTGCGTACAACCCGCCGGAAGCACCATCGGCCACGAGGCCATCGGCATCACGAGACATGCGTCATAGCGAAGATGCTCGCTTCGGGTGACGTCGGGGTCGTCGTAGCAAAGCGCCGAAGACGCGAGGACATGACGCATGAGCCCTGCGCCGGCAGCGACCCGCTCGAGCTGGGCCCAAACGGGCCCGCACTCGAGATAGCTCCCGGTGTGCCGCATCGACAGACAATGTCGCTCGGACTCTTCGCGCAGAAAGAAGCTCGGATCGCCCTCGAAAGACGTGCGCTCGCGCTCCCGATAGGCGCTCGGCGCCGTCCCGAATTGGCTGGTGAAGGCGCGCGTGAACGCTTCGTGGCTGCCATAACCGCTCGCCATGGCGACGTCGGTCACGGACTCACCACCGAACTTGAGTCGCTGTGCGGCGCGCTCGAGGCGAAGGCGTCGCACATATCCCATCACCGACTCACCGGTGATGCCTCGAAACACGCGATGAAAATGATGGAGGGAGAACTCCGCGATGCCGGCGAGGTGCTCGGGCGCGAGCTCCTCGTCCAAATGCGTTTGGATGTAGTCCGTCACGCGGACGATTCGATCGACCCAGGCTCGCGATTCGGTCACGCCTTGGAGCCTAGGCCCGGCCGCGCAGCGACGCTTGACCGCCCGTGCTCTCGGGGGGCGAATTTTGCTCCTCATTCGCACGGCAAGCCGCGCGAATGTCAACGGGAGGCGGGTTTTCCTCGCACGCTCGGGATCCCCGCGGGCAAGGCCTCGTCCTCGGGGCCTTCGTCGATGACGCTGTATCGAGTCTCCGCCTCGAGCTCCGCTGCGCGCTCCGCCGACGCACGGACGATTTCGTCTTGGCCGATTCGTACGGAGAGCTCGAGATGGATGCGCTCCCCCGCGCGTGCGTCGAACGCGATCGGGTCGGCGTCGCTCGGTCCGTCGACCGTCACCTCGTGCCGGCCTTCGCCCGCGAACCAGCAGAAGTGGCCCGGTCCTTCCGTCGCGCCGACGACGGTGCCGTTGTCGCGAACGACAATCGTCAATAGCGCGCCGACGATGCTACCGCGCAGGACGCATGCGAGCGCGTAGCCCGGCGGCGCGTCGGAGACGGTCGTGAGCGGCGGGGACGCGGGCTCGGTGAGCACGAAAGACGAGCACGCGGCGGAGGTGCACGCGACCGCGAGCAGGGTGAATGGATGCGCTTTCATGCGATCGTCCGTGCCCGTGCTGCGGCTCGGGCGCGCATCAAATGGGCATCAAATCGCTTCCGTCGGCGCTCCTGCCGGGGCGCGCGAAGCGCACGACCACGGTCGGCGTCAGTGCATATCCGGAGCGATCGTGGCGCAACACGGGCGCGAGTCCCTTGGTGCGAAGCTCGGAGATCGCGACGCGCAGTCGGTGTGCGGCCGACGCAGGGGAGACGCGCTCGTCACCCCAACCCGCGCGCAGCAACTCCGGCGCGCTCACGCCGCGGCCCGGTGCAGCGAGATGCCCCGCGACGAGGTGCTCGAGCAGCCGGTGAAGGACACGCCGCGAGCGCAGGTCGATCGGCGCCTCGTCGTCGAGCGCGGCCCATCCTGCGTCGAAATACAATGTTTGCGCCCCGGCCGGAGCGCGCGTGGCCCACACCGAGGCCAATCGGCGCAAAGCGAAGCGGACGTCGTCGGAAAGCTCGCGCAAGCGAACGGCCGTCGTGACGTTGGTCGTCGGCTGCGTCCCCCGAGCGATCGCCGAGCGCCGTTCGTGCAGTCGAATGGCGGCTTCGATGCCGGGATCCTCGGCCCGGATGCTCCGTATTGCCGGCTCCTGCCCCGAGAGTGCCTCATGGCAGGCTCGAAAAAGAGACGCGAATCCAGCCGCGCCGACGGTGCCGAGGCGTTCGGCAGCGGACGCATAACCTCGCGCAGCGTCGTCGTACCGCTCGTCCTCTTCGGCGGCGGTCGCGGCATAGCCTTCGTAAATGGCGCCGAGCCGCTCGTCGCCCATACCCGCGAAACCTGTCGCCGCGCGTTCGTAGGCGACGATTGCTTCGGCAAATCGCCCGAGGTCTTGAAGCGCGTGGCCTTGAAACCCGATCGCGAGAAGCTCCGCCCGCGCGTCGCCGACCCGTGTTGCTTCCGTCGCGACGTCTCCAAAGCGCTCGAGCGCGGCCGTATGGTCGCCGCTCTCCACGAGGACCGCACCCAGCGCGCCGAGCGCATGAACGATGCGTCGCGACCCGATTGCGCGATAAATGGCGACCGCCGTGTCTCCGGCCGCGACGGCATCTTCGAATTGCCGGCGGCGACGCATGAGAACACAACGAAGCTCCAGGCACCGCGCCCGCTCCTCCGGCGACGGCAAATCGACGGGCACCTCACCGAGCTTCGCCATCGCGGCTTCGACGCGGTCCCGCGACAAGAGCATCGCGGCGCCCGCGCGCGCGAGCGAGATGCGCCGAACCGGATCGGAGACGTATTGTTCGAGCGTCTCCACGAGCGCGGGCACATCCGGACGGGAGGACCCGTGCTCCGCGAGAAGAAGCGCTGCGTCGACGGCGTAACCGACGAGCGCCGTGCTCGCGCGCCCGGTCGATCCGCGCCTCACGACCGACATGAGCTCGTCGAGGCGCGAGGAATCGAAGGTCCGAAACGACGCACCGTCCGGTGCGCATGCTCCGAGCACCACCTTCGCGTGAAGCAACTCGCTCGCTTCCCAGCGATTGTGCAGTTGCGCCTGACGCTCGGCGACCCACCTCGTTGGACGGTCCAATTGAAACGTGCGCGTCGGGCCGTCGTGGGCGAGGTGTCCCAACGCGTGGTCGACGAGCGCGAGCGACGTGTCTCGCGCCTCTTCGTCGGATCGCTCGAGGATGGCCGAAAGCCAATCGACATCCACAGGGCCCCCGAACGCCGCTAGGCGCTCGGCAGCACGCTGCTCTCGCGTGCTCGCAGCGGACAACGCGATCGTCAGCCTGTCGAGCACCGCCCGCGGCCTGCCGCGCGTCGCCCGCCCGAACAAGGCCGCGATTGGGCTTTCGCGCATTCGCGCGGCAAGATCGCTCGCCGACCGTGCGCGCAGCCGGTCGACCGCGAGATCGATCGCAAGCGGCGATCCTCCGACCATCGATACGATCGCTCGCACGTCGTCGCGTGCTCCCGTGGCCATTGCGATGCCGCGTGCACGAGCCCGCATCTCGAACAGCGCGAGCGCGTCGTCGACCTCCAGTGGACCGACGAACAGGGTCGCCGCATCTTCGTCGAGGATGGGGATGCGCGACGTCGTCACGACCCGCACGCGACCTGCCCGCACGTCCAATGCCGCGAGCGTCTCGGCCAATACCGCGCCTATCCTGTCGCAGCCGTCCAACACGATGAGCGGGCATTCGGGGCTCTGGATCACGATGGAGAGCGCAGCCCACCCGCGCACCCTACGCGGCAATGCCACGCGATCACGCAACGCCTCCAGCACGGCGCGCGCTGCGACCGCCAGCGTTTTGGCGCCTTCGAGCTCGACGACGATGCCTTCGTGCCGAATTGCAATCTCGCGCGCGAGGTGCGACTTGCCGATGCCACAGGGCCCGGCAATCGACACCAGCCAGCTACCGTCGTCGAACAGACGGCTCGCCGCCTCGAGCTCCTGCGATCGTCCGACGAGCGGTCGCACCCCTTGTTTTTCCCCCGACGCCGGCGCGGGCGCAAGCACGCGAGATCGTCAGGCGCGGCGGCGCTTTCGGAGCGTCATCGTCTGGGCCGCGCGCGCGACGAGCTGCCCGCGACAATCCCAGAGGTTCGCGGAAGCGACGCAAGATCCGGCTCGCGCGCGCTCGGCGAAGGACTCGACGAGGATCCATTCACCCTCCGCCGGCGCGATGAAATACACCGTGAGGTCCAGGCTCGGCATCAGCAGGCGCTCGTGCGTCGGGCCGAGCCTGCGGGTGAGCGCGGGCGGCATCGTGTCGGCGATCGGCGGCAGCGCGAGCGGATCGAGGATGCCATTCGAATCGCATTGCGAGACTCGATAGCGATACCAAAAACCCGAATGGGCGGGGCCGGCGCTCCACCCGGGCTGACCGAGCGGCTCACCGACGGCGTTCGCGAAATCCCAATTGTGATGAATGTTCAATGTCGTCGGCGACCCCGCGTTGCGCCGATTCGCTGCTTCCAGCGCTTCGAGTGGCGGCGGGACGTCGGGCATCCGAATGCCGTGCACATCCGGGCCTTCGCGCTCTCGAACGAACGTTGCCGTGACTTCGAGCCCGGGCCCGGGCTGCGCTGCGTTGCGGACGCTCGCACGGACCTGCGCCGCGCTGTCGCCACGCCGCAATACCAGGACCTCGACGTCGAGATCTCCCGGCTGCAGCGCCTGACAGAAGATCGTCGTCGCCGACAACAGAACCAGGCCATCTTCACCGAGCTCGCGCTTCATCGCGCGCAGCGCGACGGTCATCAGCACACCGCCGCACGGGCTGATGTAATTCCAATGGTCCGGGAGGCGACATCGATAAAGCCCAGGCACCTTCGGCACCGCATGAACGGCGGTATCGTGCCCGAGGTCCGCGGGCTTTCTTTCTATCGACGGGGTATCGGTCGAGCTCAATCGAGCGGCTCTCGTTATCGTTTCAGCTTCTTGTACAAGTCTTGTTTGAGGCTCTTCTTTCCTGCGTTCGCCTCCGGCGAACCGAGCCTCGTGGGAGCCGCCCCGGCCTGTCTTGCCTCGCTCGACGTGTCCTGCCCCACTCGGCCCTCGCGCGAGGACGACACCGCCGGCATGACGGCGGACGGACCCGGTCGCCTCGGCGTGTCGGTGTTGGAGTCGACGTCTTGGGTCGGCTCCTCGAGGCGCGGGTCGAATGCGACGCTCGTCGTCGTCTCTTCGACGACGTCGAACGTGTTGTCCATCGGGTCGGTGGCCCAGGGCGTCCCCTCGGTAGATTGCGGCGCAGCAGGTGCGTTTCCGCGCGCGTTCTTGTCGAAGGGAAGCGATCGCGGAGGTGACTCCGCTTCGATCACCATCGTGGTCGCGCGTCGTTCCTCCGTCACCTCTTGCAACGGTGTGTTCGCCGGCGGCGACGATTCCATCACCATCGTGCCCGAGCGGCCGACCCGCTCGTACATCTCGCGTGCGCCCATCGCCGGCGGCGCCGAGCTGTCGTGGAGCGCACGCACCCCGAGCGCGCGGACATTGGGTGCAGCGGGCTCGCCGATGACGGCCGTGGTCTCGTAGTTCGGCGGGGGCACCGACGCGTCGGTGCGGCGTGCGACGAGACCCGAGAGCGTCGCGAGATCCGGAAAGGCACAAGGCACCTCGGGTTGCTCCAGCGTGGCTGCGAGGCGCAGGTCACCGAGGTCGCGCTCGGCGACGAGCGCGGCTCCGCGAAAGACAATCTCCGCGCGGAGCGCTTCGGGCTCGAGGTGCACCGTGTCGATTCGAAGATTGAGCGGAAGTCGATCTCCGCGCGACGTCTGCGCCATCGCGACCGCGCGCAGCATCGGGATGTGCGCGCGGAGCATCGCGAGCTGTGGGTGCATGTTCACGATGGCGATCAGGTCACCGCCCTTCAGCTCGGCGGTCTGCTGATCGAGCGGCGCCGTTTGGTAGTACGCGTCGTCGAAGTCGTCGGGCACGTCGACGTCCCGGCTCAGGTTTGCGGCCGTCCAGCCGAGCGAGCCGCGCTTTTTCTGACGAAGCGGCCACGCGCTCGGAATCGGGCCCAGCCCTGCAGGGCCGTATCCGCCGTGTTGGGGCAGCTGGATATTCGGCAGTGTCAGCAGGCCGTCGGGCTCGGTCGCCATACCGACACCGACAGGGTTCTCGCGCGAGGCGATACCGCCGTGCGCGCGCTCGTAGAGGATCGGCATCGATTGGAACAGCGCGGGCTCGGGCGCGGGCGCACCCGGTCGCGCTCTGCGATCGCCGAAGATCTCGAGCCGCTTGTTCACCACGATGGTGGATTGGCGTTGTACGGCGAGACGCACCGTCGTCTGCGTCGTCTTCTGACCGGGCGCTGCATAAGCAGACCCGACGATGACGATCTCCGGCTTTGGAACGGCGAGCGCAAAATCGCTGCCACGCACGAGGCTCGCAACCGGATTGCCCCGGTAGTGCTGCTCTTCGGTGAAGATCGGCAGCGGGGGTAACACCGTCATGGGCCCGTCGTGCTGGATGGCGAACGAGGCCTTCACGATCGCCGTGAACAGACGGCGCCCTCGATGCCTCCACACGCGGGTATCGACGGCGACGGGACCGATCGGCAGGACTTCGATCGCGATTCCCATGCGAGTTCGCGACCCTAGCAAGCTATCGCAGGGGGGCCGATAAAATTCTTCTAAGAAAAGACTGAGCGTCACGTCGTCGCATCGGGAGCTGCGCCGCTGGGGTTAGGCTCCTCGACGCTCACATGTTGATGATGGTGCTCGCAAACCCGGAGAAGGGCTGGGTGCTCTCGGCCCTCTCGGCTCATGAGGCCGCGCTTCTCCGCTTCGCGGCCACCATCGTCGGTCCGGTCGACGCTCGCGACGTGGTTCAAGACACGTTCCTCGAGCTTTGCCGTGCCCGCCGTGAGGACGTCGAGGGGCACCTCGTGCCGTGGCTCTTCACCGTATGCCGCAATCGCGCCGTGTCGTTACGACGCGGCGCGAAGCGGCGCGCCAGCGAGGAGGAAGTCATGGGGATCGCAAGCGTGGAGGCAGGACCACATGGAGAGCTCGAAAGGAAGGAGGCGGGCGAGACCGTCGCTCAGCTTCTCGAGCAGCTGCCCGAGCGCAGCCGTGAGGTCGTTGCGCTGAAGTTCGCGGGGGGGCTCAGTTACAAAGAGATCGCCGAGGTGACGGGGCTCACCGTCAGCCACGTCGGCGTGATCCTCCACGAAGCGCTGTCGAAGGTTCGTGAGCGAATGTTGAAGAAAGAGCGCGCGCTGGTGTTCGCGCAAGGAAGGCAATCATGATCCCGCCGACGGATCCCAGGCTCACGGCCTACGCGCTCGGTGAGATGAGCGAAGAGGAGCGGCAAGCCTTCGAGGCGGAGCTCATGCAGTCCGACGACGCGCAGCGAACGGTCGCCGAGCTGTCGAGCGCCGCGACGTGGTTGAAGAGCGAGCTCGCGAAGGAGCCGTCGCCGAAGCTCGAGCCCGCACACCGCGAGGCCATCGAGCGAGCCGCGAAATCGCCGGAGGCGAAAAGCGGAGCGACCGCCCCCCCCAGGGTTGCGCCGGTCGTCCCTCTCCGACCCTCGTTCGCGCGTCGAGCTGCGTATGCGCTCGCGCCGCTCGCGGTCGCAGCCGCTGCGCTCGGCGTCTATGTGATTACGTCCGACAAGGCTCGCCGGTCCGAGCAAGCTGCCATTTCTCATGCGGACGGCGAGGCCGCGCCGGTCGCCTCGGCGAGGGCAATGGCCGAGAACTCGCGCTACGGCGTCCCGGGTCCGGCTGCGACGGCGACGGCACGCACCTATGCGACGGGCGCGGTGGACGCGCTCGACATGCCGCAGATGATGTACGACCAAGCGGGTCGCGCGTCGCCCAAAGAGCCCGGGGACGCGCAGCCGATGGCGTCGGCGTCATCACCCTCGAGCGTTCGCGCGCTTGCCGCACGGCCGGCGCCCGCTCCGCCGCCGGAAAATCCCTTCGTCGAAACCACGAAAGACACCAAATCGACCTTTTCGATCGATGTCGACACTGCGAGTTATTCCCTTGTTCGCAGGCTCCTCGATTCGGGGCAACTACCTAATCCGAACCTCGTTCGGATCGAGGAGATGGTCAATTACTTCACCTACTCGTACCCCGAGCCGAACGACGAGGCATTCGGTGTCTATACGGATGCGACGGCGGCGCCGTGGGCGTCGGGCCATCGATTGGTTCGCGTCGGCTTGAAAGGCCGCACGATTCAAATGGACAAGCGCCCTGCGTCCAACCTCGTGTTCTTGATCGACGCGTCGGGGTCGATGGATTCACCCGACAAGATCGAGCTCGTGAAG
Source organism: Polyangiaceae bacterium (assembly GCA_013361525.1). GTDB lineage: Bacteria > Myxococcota_A > Polyangia > Polyangiales > Polyangiaceae > Xiheicaenibacterium. The sequence continues at coordinate 75,212 of JABFXY010000002.1, forward strand.
AAGGGTTTCGAGATGCTCGTCGAACAGCTGGACGAGCGCGACAGCGTGTCGATCGTCGTCTACGCGGGCGCAGCGGGCCTCGTCCTGCCGCCCACGAGAGGCAACGAGAAGAAGACGATCCTCGCCGCGCTGGACAAGCTCAAGGCCGGCGGGTCGACGAACGGCGGGCAGGGGATTCAGCTCGCGTACGAGACCGCGAAGAAAGCCTTCGTCGCCGGCGGCTCCAACCGCGTGATCCTCGCGAGCGACGGCGACTACAACGTCGGGGTCACCAATCACGCCGACCTCGTGAAGCTCATCGAGGAAAAGGCGAAGAGCGGCGTGTTTCTGACGGTGCTCGGCTTCGGCCTCGGCAACCTCAAGGACGCGACCATGGAGCAGCTGGCCGACAAGGGCAACGGCTCCTACGCGTACATCGACAGCCTCGCCGAGGCCCGGAAGGTGCTCGTCGATCAAGCCGCCGGGACGCTCAACACGATTGCGAAGGACGTGAAGATTCAAATCTCGTTCGACCCGAAAACGGTGCAGTCGTTCCGCCTCATCGGCTACGAAAACCGGGTGCTCGCGCATCGGGATTTCGAGGACGACACGAAGGATGCCGGCGAGATCGGCGCCGGCCACACCGTGACGGCTCTCTACGAGATCGTCCCGAAGGAGGCGGTCTCGGGCAGCGTGCATCTTGCGGATATCGCGCTCCGCTACAAACAGCCCGATGGAGCGACGAGCCGGCTCGTGTCGTCGAGCGTCGTGGACACGGGCGGTGCCTTCGCGGACGCCTCCACGGATTTCCGCTTTGCCGCGAGCGTCGCCGGCTTCGGGATGCTCCTTCGTAAGTCGCCGAACAAGGGCGGTCTCACCTATGCGAAGGTCGTCGGCTTCGCCGGGGACGCCACCGGCGACGACCCCGACGGGCACCGCCGCGAGCTCGTGAAGCTCGTATCCAAAGCTTCGCTGCTCGTGGAGTAGCGGCGTGATAGAACGGTCCCGTGCGTCGGATGCTCCGTGCATGCCTGCTCGGGACCGTTCTCGTTACAGCTGGTTGTGACGCGTTCGCACCGGAGCGGGTTCATCACAAGGTTGGTCTCACGATTGCGCCGCCGCAGGGGGGGCAAGGGACCATCAGCGAGGTCACCCGGCCGGATCAGATCCCGCTGCGCGGTTATCGCGTCGAGGCAAAGAAGGGCGACTTCGTCCTCAAGAACGGTCGAATGGTCGCGGTCGTCTCTCGGGTCGACGGAGAGGTGATCGACTTCGGGCCCGAAGGCGCGCTCGACGGTCTCGTCGCCATCACCCCTGCGGTCTACGACCCCATCGGGCAGCCCCGCTCCCCGGTCGTCTTCATCGGCGTCGAGCCGGAGGCGCCGAACGTGCTGCACGTGATTCGTCGATCCGCCGCGCTCCCGATTCGGCTGCATACGTTCGTCACGTTCCGCGGCGACGTATTGGTGATCGAATCCACCGTCGAGCCCGAGTCCATTGCCGACAGCGGAATGGCGATCGGTCTCGGGGAGCGCGTGTGGTGGGGCAACATCCCGACGTGGGTGCAAGGTTACGGGTTCGGCCGGCGCGAATCGGTGACGCAAACGGCAGCATTCATGGGCCGCGAGTCGCGCGAGCTCTCCTATGCAATCGGCGCTAGCGGCGAGGTGTCGATGGTGCGCCTCGGCAGCGCGGGCCTCGCGGGGTTTTCCGCGATCGGGCGCGCGAGCGAGTTCACCGTTGCGCTCTCGGGCGATCGATCGCCGCGGCGCACGTTGCTGCTCGCCGCTTCGGAGACGTCCGTCGGGCAGGCCGCCTCCCAGCTCTTCAGCGCATCGTCGATGCGGACGATCGCGTCGCCTGGCATCACGATTCCCGAGTCTCGCGTCGAGGTGGCGGAATGCCCGGCCGACGACGTCGAGCGAAAGCCGTACGCGCGCTTTCGCGCCAACGAGCCGGTGATCATTCCCAATCAAGGTTGCTTCGAGGCGAGGTTATGGGCCCCGGGGTACCAAACCACCGAGTGGGCGCCGATCGACGAGCTCGCGAAACAGACCCTCCCTCCGTCCGGCACGCTCGTCATTACGGCGCTGACCGACAACAAACCGGGTATCGCGCGGATCCAAGTGCGCGGCCTCGGCAGCACGTCGAACCCCGATTGGGGAGAGGACGCGCAGGACGGTACCGCGCTCAACGTCGCGCACGTCCACAAAGGATTGCTCTCACGCGCCGTGCCGCCGGGGCGATACCAAGTCGTCGTCGACCGTGGTTTCGAGTATTCGGCCGCCGAGACGGTCGTCGAGGTCAAGCCGAACGAGCGGACCTACGTCGCGCTCGGCATCGATCGCAAGGTGGATACTTCCGGCTGGATCTCGGCCGACCTTCATTTGCATGCCGATCCTTCTCCCGACGCGCCGCAATCGCTCGACGATAGGGTCCTCGCGCTCGCGGCGGCCAGCGTCGAGGTAGGGGTCGCGACGGATCACAACCGCGTATCCGATTACGGCCCGTCGATTCAACGGCTCGGCCTCGCGATGAGCCTCGCGTCGATCGTCGGCGACGAAGTGACGACGGAAGAGATGGCATTCGGCCACTTCAACGTCTTCCCCCTCGAGAGCGGGTCGGAGCCGCTCACCTACCGGCGCACCAGCCCGACGGCGATCCTCGCGGAGGCGCGGCGGCGAAAGCCGTTCGGCGCCGATACGTTGATTCAGATGAACCACCCTCGAATGGGGGACATCGGCTACCTCGACGTCGTTCGCTTCGATCCCGACGACATCGCTTCGTTCCTGAAGCGTACGCCGTGGGCACCGCTCGATTTCGACGCCGTCGAGCTCTTCAATGGCGACGACGCGATAAGCCCCGCCACCGTCCGCGGGGTCATGAAGGATTGGTATGCGCTCCTCGACGCGGGCCATCGCATCACCGCGACCGGCAACAGCGACGCGCACAGGCTCACGTTCCACGAGCCGGGGCTACCGCGCAACTACGTGAAAATCCCCTCCGACGATCCGGCGAAGCTCGACCAGCGCGCCTTCGTGGAGGCGATTCGCAAAGGGCGTGTCGTCGTCTCGAGCGGCCCGTTCATTCGATTTCACGTCGACGATGCGGACATCGGCGACACCGTCGCGCCCGGCTCGCGTCGCGCGCACATCACGGTCGATGCGCCGAGCTGGATGTCGATCTCGTATGTCGAGCTCATGAAAAATGGACAGGTCGTCGCGCGTCTCGAGGGACCTTTCACCGGCGATCACGCCGCCGAGCTCACCGAGACGCTGACGCTCGCCAAGGGGGATTGGGTCATCGCGCTCGCCGGCGGGACGAAAGACATGGATGTCCTCTATCGAAGCGGCGTCCCGCCTTTCGCGTTCACCAATCCGATCTTCGTCGGCCCGTGAACGAACGGCGCACGTATACCAACGTCGTCGGCTTCGACGACGCGCCGTTCCCGTACGAGCATCGCGGCGATGTGCTCCTCGTCGGAACCGTCTGCGCGCGAACGCGCCTCGACGGTGTCGTGACCGATCGCGTCCGCCGCGACGGCGTGAACGCGACCGATCGCATGCTCGCATCGCTCGAGCGCTCCCAGTTCGCCGAGCAAATCCGGCTCGTCCTCTTGCAGGGAATTGCGGTCGCTGGTTTCAACGTCGTCGACGTCGAGCGATTGCATCGATCCTTCGGGACGCCGGTGTTGGTGGTGGCGCGCCGGCGGCCGAGGGTCGAGACGTTCCGTGACGCCCTTCTGTCGATACCGGGAGGTGCGCGCAAATGGTCTCTCATCGAGAAATTGGGCCCGATGGAGCCATTGCGAGGCATATTCGTGCAGCGTTGTGGTCTCTCGCTCGACGAGGCGGATCGCTCGCTCGAGGCGACGACGCTCCACGGGAAGCTCCCGGAGGCATTGCGCCTCGCGCACCTGATCGCGGGCGGCGTGACGACCGGCAAGAGTCGCGGCCGCGCGTGATTCGAATCAGATCGTCGAGCCGGGCGCCGTCGGATCGGCGGGCGCCGGCGCGATGCGAAAGTCGACCCGGCGATTGCGCGCAGGCTTTCGAGGATCGTCGATGGGCTCCGCGTCGCCGATATCGCGCGTGAGGAGCCGCGCCTCGTCGATTCCAGCTTTGACGAGGTATTGCTTCACCGCATTGGCGCGCGCCATTCCGAGTCCTTTCGCCTCGCCTTGGCTGTGCCCGCGCACCTCGAGGATGACGGCCGGCTCGTCGATGAGGATGGCGACCACCTCGTCGAGCATCTTCTCCGAATCCTTCGGAACGCGAGCGCTGCCGGCCGCGAACTGGACCTGTTCGAGCGGGCCCATCGCCATACCACCCAATGTGACGACGACGATCGGACATCCCTTCGGAAGTGGGCCCGGCTTGTCCGGGCACTCGTCGGCTTCGTCGCGTAGACCGTCTTCGTCCTGGTCAGCGAACGGCGGCTCCTCGTATCCGCTCCAGGTTGCGTCGGCCACGGCCTGAGCCGGAGGCTGCACCGCGACGGACGGCGATGGGGGAGCGAACGCTGGCGGCGTGTCCGCAGAAGTCGCGCATGCAGCGGCGCCGAGTGCCAGCGCCGCGACCGCGGATGCTCTTCCGAGCCGCCGGCCAGACGCGCGTTGCTCGAACACGGCAACACCTCGCTCGTCCGCGAGGACACGACCGCAGAGGCCGCTCTTCTCGGTGAGCGCCAGACGCATCGCCTCACGCTCGGTCATGCTCGTCAAATCGACGACGGTGCGATCGCAGGATCCGCAATGGCGCCTTCCGGGAGCGTCCTCCCGAAAGCTGTCCCACGCCTCCGAGCACGGCGAGACGACGTGGAGGCGGAAACGCATGAGGCGAGGATACGCTGCTCGCTCTACGCAGCTACCCTCGGCGCAGCTTTACGGCTTGGGAATCCGCAAGGTGCTGATCATCAGTGAGCCGCTCACCACGTACATCAAAGCGAGTGGGTGCAGCGCCCACGGCCCGAGCTCCATCGAGCCGAGCCAGAGCGATTCGCCCGTTTTTCCCATCGAGAACGCGGCGCCGAGCACGCCCACCAGGAGCAGGCTCGTCGGGATCGGCGTCCCCTCGTAATACTTCACCTTGCCGGTCTCGTCGGAGAGGGCGGACGCGGTCACGTTGTACCGCGCGAGGCGCGAAATGCCGCACGCGACGAAATAGCAGAGCGCCGCGGCGTCCCACCCACCGCGCAGTCCGAGCGCGAAGCCGAGGGCTGCGGGTGCCACGCCGAACGACACGACGTCGGCGAGCGAGTCGAGATCGCCTCCGAGGGGTGAAGACTTACGGCGCCAGCGCGCGACCTGGCCGTCGAGCGCATCGCAGACGAGGGCCAGCGGTAACAGGATGAACGCGGTGATCGCTGCGCCACGCTCGTTCTTCTCGAGGTAGAGCATGCTGCTCAGGATTGCGCCGGTGCCGCAGAACGCATTGCAGAGCGTGATGACGTCCGCGAGCACGAACGTGCGAATCATCGAAAATGGCTTCTTGCGCTCGCCCGCCTCCGGCACCGGCTTGGACGGCGGGGCCCCTTCCGTCTCCTTGCTCGCCACGAGTCCTCCTCGCACGATCTCGTCCGCGACTCTACCAGGACGAAGCCCGGAGCTTGGTTGTCGTGACCTCGCAACCCGGCCCGCCCTAACGGGCGAGCGGGCCGGTGGCTCGGCACTTTTGCAATGCGTGTGAGCTCTGGGCTTTCTTGTTTCGGGCCGACCCAGCTGAACGCTGGGTCCAGTCCGCCCGAAGGGCGGCCAAGCGACAATGAAGGGCTGTCCAGGCTTCGGCGCTCGGCTCGTCGTTCGGCCCGGCCTTCACTTGCGCGCGTGAGCGCGGACCGGGCGGAACGACGAGCCGAAACTTGGGACAGCCTAGTCCTAGGCATCGCCTGACGTTCGCGCTAAGAGCTGCCCTTGCCATGGCAGACAAGACGCTGGAAGACATCGAGAAGGAGCTCGCGGACCTCGATAAGGAGTACGAAGACGGCTACTCCGGAAAAGATCGAAACTCCGTGAGCCCGGCCGGTCTCGAGAAGCTCATCGCGCGCACGAAGACGATCCGCGCGGATCTCGAGAAGCTCGGCGCCCTCACTGCTGGTGAAAACGCGGCGACCGTGCTCGCGTCGATCGATGGCCGCACCGCGCTCTACGAGCGCGAGATCGTCCTCGTGAAGGCGGCGAACGAGATGGGGCCGGCGTTTGGTCGTTTCAGCGCCGAGGGCTCGGCCGCGAACTTCGTCTTCGATCGCTACAACCGGCACTACGCCGGTCAATCACGCGACACGCGCGATCTCGGCCTGCTCAAGGAGCTCGTCGAGGAGCTTCGTCAGATCAAGAAGCGAATGCTCGCGATCGCCCCGAAGAACCTGCCCGAGCCGATGCAGCGCGACGTCGACCTCGTCACGCAGAACATCGAGCGCTACCAGGCCGAGGAGCGGGAGATCCCGCGCGCGCAGGCCGCCGGTACGCAAGAAGATCAAGCGAACCGATATGCCTTTTTGGCGAACCAGCAGTTCGCGGTCTACCAGAGCTTCTTCGCCGGCCAATCGCGCATCTCGCGTCGCCCGCAGTTGCTGGTTCGCGTGATCGAGAACCTGCGCCGCTATCGAACGGCGATGTTCGATCTGAAGAACAAGAACCTCAAGAGCACGTCGAACGACGGCAACATCGGAATCGTCGACGGCCGGCTCAAGGCCTACGACGCCGAGCTCGGCGAGATTCGCAAGACGCGTAGCTCGGTGAAGCTCGTCGACATCATGGGCACGCTCGGCAATGCGGCGAATGCCCTCTTCGAGGAGTATCGAAAAGACTTCGCCGGCAAGGACCGCACGACCGTGAGCGCCGAGCAGCTGAGCGCGCTCGTCGACAAGCTCGACGAGCTTCGTCGCCAGATGGAAGAGCTCGGTCGCGTCGAGAAGAACGAGACGAACACGAAGAACATCGACATCGTCCGCGATTACCAGGCAAGCTGGGTTCGCGAGTACCAGGCCGTTCGCGCCGCTCAAGAAGCCCTGAGCGCCGTGAAGACCAACGACTGATCGACGAGCCGAGTCGAAAGTAAGAGAGGGTCGAACTCTCCCGCGTTCGACCCTTTCTCGTTGATGCCTCAGATCGAGAGCGTGCCGGTCCTCAGAAGATAGGAGAGCTTCTTTCGCTGCTCCCCATCGAGGATCGCGTGAATCTCGCCGAGCGCCTTCACGACGGCCTCGCGCAGCTGCTCTGCGCTCTTCACGCGCGCATCACCCGCTTCTTTGGCTTTCGCCGCGTCGAAGGTGTCGCCTGCGACGGCGTCCGCGAACGAGGCCACACTGCGTCGATTGTCGACCGATGCCTGCGCGCGCTCGGTCTTGAGATCGTCGAGGATCGTCGCGAGCTTCGCGACCTGCTCCTCTTCGAGCTCGAGCTTCCAAGCGAGGAATCGCAGCGGTCTGCGCACACCGAAGCCGCCGCCCTCGGCGTCCCAATCGGGCCCGCCGTGCGCGAAGGGGCCCCCGCCGCCGGGTCCGAACGGGCCCCCGCCGTGACGACCAAAACCTCGCGGACCACACCCGTGACCGTGACCGTGCATGTGCGCTCCATCGTGAGGGCCACAACCCGCGGACGGCCCGCAGCCGCCGCGCTTCCACCACCCGAAGAATCCAGGGTACATGGCTGTTCTGTGCTTTCTGCGCGCAGAGCAACCTCCGACGATCCGCGCGGATCCGAGCCTGCTCAGCGTGCTTTCTCAATCAGCCGGGGCTGATCGCTCCCGGCGGTTCTACGCGCCGACTCGAGGACGACGCGTGAGCGGGCGACAATGCCGCGCTCGTGGAGGAGTGTTGGCCCATGCCCCCCGCTTGTCAACGGGGCGATCTGGTTTGCGCGCATCGCGGCCTCGGCCGCGGCGCTTTCAGCTGCGATAGCGAGCGTCGTATTGGAAGGCGCGCTTTTGCACCGCCGTCTGCCCGTCCGGGTTTTTGACGGCGACATCGACCAGCTTGCCGTCGTCACCGCCGGGGGTGTGCGCCTCGAGCACGCTGCCGCTGATCTTTTTGGTCCTCACCGCGATGCCATTGACGATCACCGAGCAACCGTCGGCGAAGTTCTTTCCTTCGATCGAGAGCTCCGTGCCGCCGTCGATCGTCCCGCGGTTCGGAGACACGCTCGCAATGGTGGGCGGCAACATCGCCTCGTAGCGAAACCCTTTTGTCGCGACGCCCGGACCCGTCTCCGCCGAGGAGACCTCGACGTCCACGAGACCAGCTCCCTTCATCGGCGGCGTGACCGCTTCGATGCGTTGGGCGTTCTTCACGACCACCGACTTCGACGCCTCGCCGCCGAAACGGACCGTCGCGCCCTTCGGGAAATTCTCACCCTCGAGGACGACGCGTGTTCCGCCGCCGGTCGGCCCCGATCGTGGCTCGAGGCTCGAGATCTTCGGCGCGCTCGGCGACTCGTAGGTGAATGCGTCTTCCACACGAACGCGAATGTCGTCGAGCGCCACCTCGATCGCGACCGCGCCCGGTGAGGTTCGAGGCGGAATGTCGGCATCGATGAGCTTTGCGCTCAACACGCGGCGCATCGCCGTGAGCTCGCCGATGCGCACGCGCACCGCCTCGGTGAAGTTGTCGCCGACGATTCGAATCGTGAGCCCACCCGTCGTGAGCCCGCTCTTCGGGAACACGTCGATGATCTTCGGCGGCGCAGGAACGAGCTCGTAGGTGAACGCGCCTTCGAGCAGCGAGGTACGTCCATCGGGGTTTTCGAGCTTCACGTCGACTGCACCAGCAGCCTCGGCCGGGGGCACCTCGACGTCGATTTGCTGCCTGCTTCGATGGTGCGTGACGGCTGGTTTGCCGCCGATCGAGACGCGCGCCTTCGAATGCAGATCGTCTCCACGCAGGCTGACGAGCTTGCCGCCGGTGACCCATCCGTTGTTCGGCTCCACGCTGGCGAGGGCAGGCACCCAGGGGCGGTACCGGAACGCGTCCTCCGACCGACCCATGAGGCCGTCGAACGTCGTGACGACGAGCGCGCCGTCGAGCGGCCCGTCACCAGCGGCAGGCAGCAGAAAACGAAGCCGCGTCGGGCTGTCGAAGGTGAGCTCCGGCGCGTGCGCGCCGAAGAGGTTGAGCGTGCAGCCTTCGGAGAAGCTCGTTCCTTCGAGGATGATCTCGATGCCGCCTTCCGTCGGCCCTTCGCTCGGAATGGCGCGCGTCACCACGGGCCCTTCGACGAATTGGAGCGTCGCAGGCGGCGAGCGCTTGCCGCTCGGTGACTCGACGACGACTTCGACCTCACCGTTCATCTCCGGCGCGACGAAACGCAGCGTGAACGAATCCACGACCTCCGCGATGAGCTCCTCCGTCCCGGCGAAGACGCGACAACCCGGTACGAAGCCCGCGCCGAACAGCGTCACCGACGTGCCCCCGCGCGCATTCACGCGGAAGGGTTTCACGGTCGTGACGACGGGTGCGGATGGGCCGAACGAAGCTGCGGGCGTTTCGAGCGGGGCATCCGTTTCGTCGGGGGGATCGAGGATCGCATCGGGATCGGGAACGTCGAGATCGCTCGGTGGGTCCGCGATCGGCGCGCTTGGTTCGCTCTGATCGCTCGCGACCTCGGGCTCGGCCTCGGGCGCAGCCTCTACCGGGATTGGTTCGTCCGAACGATCCACCGCCGTCGACGGCTCTTGATCTGCCAACGTGGAGACCGATGGGGTCTCGATGGATTCTTCGGCGATATCGCGGTCGTCTACGCTCATCGCGCTCAAGGAGAGCAGACGAGCGAGGACGGACAAAGCGCGATCATGGTCGTTCGACCGTCAGCGAAGTTTCGTTCGCACGCTTGCGCTTGCGCCACCACCAAGTGAGCGTCCGGCGCAGGATGAACAGCGTCACGATGATGACGCCGACCAGAATGAAGCGCTCTTTCGGCTGATCTTTGACGGCATCGACCACCGAGCCGGACGCCCAGGTCACAACCGCGAGCGCTGGGATGTAACCGATCGCGCAGCCGAGCATGTACGGCGCGAACTTCATCCGAGAGATGCCGAACAGCGCGTGCAGCAGTGGGTGCATCAAGAAGATCGCGCGAAGACCTGCGGTCGCGAGCCAACCGCGTTTCTCGATCCAGACGTCGTATCGGCGGATGCGCTCGGGTAGGCGAGCGCTCACCCAATCGCGTCCGATGAAGCGCGCGAAGCCGAATCCGACCGCGCTCGCGCCCATCGCGCCCGCGAGCGAGAGCCCGTACGCGATGGGGCGCGGCCACACGTACGTCGCGCCGATCACCAGCGCGAGCCCCGGCAATCCGAACGGTGAAATGAACGAAAACACCAGGACGAAGAGCAAGAAGCCCCACGCCTCGAGCGCGAGCACCTCTTCTTTCAGGCGTGCGGGCTCTGCGAGCAGGGAGAAGAGGCCCCCTTGCCATGCCCCCACGAGGAGACCCACGGCCGCGAACGCGAGCAGGAGCCTCCACTTGTTCACGGCCCCGAGGCTTTCGCGTTCCCGGATTGGCTGCAAGGGATGAAACGCGCCCGTTCGGGCGCGACCCTTTGCTCACGCGGTCCCTCTTTGCTAATCCGGGCCCCAGCCATGACCCTTCAGCGTCCTATTCGTGCGCTCCTCCTCGAAGGCATTCATCCCGGCGCCCGCGACGTGCTCGCGGCCGAGGGGGTCAGCGTCACCCTGATGGACAAGTCACCGCCGAAGGCGGACTTGCCCAAGCTCGTGAAGGAGTACGACGTCCTCGGCATTCGCAGCAAGACGCAGCTCACGAAAGACGTCCTCGATGCAGCGACCGACCTCATCGCCATCGGCGCCTTCTGCATCGGCACGAATCAGATCGACCTCGTGAAGGCGAATGCGAACGGCGTTCCCGTCTTCAATGCGCCGCTGTCCAACACACGAAGCGTCGCCGAGCTCATCATCGCCGAGGTCGTCATGCTCTCGCGCCAGCTCGGTGATCGATCGCGCGAGGTCCACCTCGGGCAGTGGAACAAACGCGCGGTCGGCTGCCGTGAAATCCGCGGCAAGACCCTCGGCATCGTCGGTTATGGCCATATCGGCTCGCAGGTCGGCGTCCTCGCCGAGGCCATGGGCATGCGCGTCGCCTTCTACGACATCGCGACGCGCCTCCCGATGGGCAACAACAAGCCTGCGCCGAGCCTCGCGGACCTCCTCGGCCAAAGCGACTTCGTCACCCTTCACGTCCCGGCCACCGCGCAAACGCGCCACATGATCGGTGCCAGCGAGATCGCTCAAATGCGCAGCGGCTCGTACCTCCTCAATGCGAGCAGAGGCGACGTCGTCGTCATCGATCAGCTCGCGGGCGCGTTGCAATCAGGACACCTGGCAGGCGCGGCCGTCGACGTCTATCCCGAAGAGCCCGAAGCAAACGGAACCGGCTTCGTCTCCGATCTTCAAAACCTCAACAACGTCATCCTGACGCCCCATATCGGCGGTAGCACCGAAGAGGCGCAAGAAGCGATCGGTCGTGAAGTCTCGACGGCCCTCGCGAAGTTCCTCACGAGCGGCACCACGAGCTCCGCCGTCAACTTCCCCCACGTCGATCAGCCGCTCTTGCACGGCAAACACCGCATCCTCAACGTGCATCGCAACGTCCCCGGCGTCATGAGCGACATCACGCGAATCATCTCGGACCAGAAGGCCAACATCTTCGGTCAGGTCCTCGTTACCGATCCCGCCATCGGCTACCTCGTCATGGACCTCGACCAGGAAGTCTCGAGCGAGGTCTGCGGTCAAATCGCGACGCTGCCGACCAGCATTCGAACGCGGCGGCTCGAGGATCGATAGCGGGCTCGCACCCGTAGGCGAGGCGTCGTGGCGGGCAGCGCGACGGAGCGCCGCGCATCCCAGCGGCGGTCGCCACGCCTCCAGGGGTGACGCAATCGCAGGCGCGTCCGGCGGCGAGGCCGTGCTGTCCCGGGCGGACTCCGGCCGAACAGCGCTGACGCGAGGTGTCCACCGCGGCGGCATGGACCGAAGTGGGGGTGCTCGGATTGAGGCCCCTGGGGTCGGTCCGGCCCACGCGGTCAGAGTCGGGGCTATGACGCAATTGCTGACGCAGCGACCGCCAGACTCGCTGGTTGTGACCGGCCAGCGCCATTCGTGCGGACCGAAGAGGGGTGCTCGGATCGAGACCTCCGGGATCGGTCCGCACGGATCTCATCAGCGTGCCCGTCCAGTCGCGGATCCGGTCGATGACTCGCTTGCGCGTCTTTGTGAGTCTGCGTCGATCTCGCCCCCGCGGTTCAGGGCGCGAGCTTTGCTAGAAAGATGTCGCTCGCCCCGGCGCTGGTCAGCGGGCCATTTCCCAGATCGATGGCGTCAAAGAACTGACCGCCAACCAGGACATTACCGAACATATCAACATCGACGGAGTCGACGCGTTGATAGTCGATGCCGCCGTACGCCCTACTCCACAGATGGTTGCCCGATGCATCCAGCTTCGCGACGAAAGCATCGTCGACCCCGTCGCCCACCAAAAGGCCCGTGTCGATTCCGATGCTGTCCTTGAAGTGTCCGCCGATGATCACGTTGGCGAACGCATCTATCGCAACGGTTGCGGCGACCTGATCGTTGGTGCCACCCGCGAGTTGCTTGCTCCAAAGATGGTTCCCCGAAGCGTCGAACTTAGCGACGAAGCCGTCGGTCGTGACTCCCGCTGCGTTGTTGACAAAGGAGCCGCCACCGAAGTCGATGTTGCCCCAGAACCGTCCCACCTCGACGATGTCTCCGGCTCCGTCGATAGCTACATCGAACGCCTCCTGCGAGGTCGCGTTGCCAAATCGCTTGCTCCAAATATGATTGCCCGAATTGTCGAGCATGGCGATGAAGATGTCCGAGAGTCCAGCGCTGCTCAACGGACCGCCGCCGAAATCTAGGGTGTTGTAGAAATCACCGACTACGACGATGTTTCCTCCCGGGGTCATGGCGATTTTTCGACTCCATTGGCCGTTCGTTCCGCCAAATCGCTTGCTCCACAGATGGTTTCCTGCCGGGTCGAGCTTCGCGACAAAAATGTCGTAGTGGTCGGCGCTCGTGAGCGGGCCACCGCCGAAGTCGTTGGTACCGGAAAAGACTCCAGTGATGTAGACGTTTCCCGCCGCGTCCGTCGCGATTCCGTATCCAGAGGTGAGGCCGGCTGCGTTGCCGAAGCGCTTGCTCCACAAGTGAGCCCCGGATGGATCGAACTTCACGAGGACCGTGTCCGTGCTACCTGCCGGAGTGATCGCGCCGCCTCCGAAGTCGACCGTTCCCTGGATGTCTGCGAACACGAGGACGTTTCCTGCGGCGTCCGCCGCGACGGCATTCGGCCACTGATCGTCGGCGCCATTGAACAGCTTGCTCCAGAGGTGGCTCCCGGACGGATCGAACTTCGCGATGGCCAAGTCGTAGTTTGGACCCGCGGCCAATGCGCCGCCGCCGAAATCAAGCGAGCCTTGGGTTCGTGCCGAGACGATGACATTACCGTTGGAGTCGGTCGCGGCGATGCCCCGTTGGTGCTCGCTATTCCCAAATCGCTTCACCCACAGCAGATCCCCGGTGCACGCCAGCGCGCTCCCGTCGCAGTCTTCGTCCGCCGGCGCCGCGCAGCTCTCCTGCTTCGGAAATACCTCTCCCGTGCAGGGGCTCAGCGCCGTTCCCTGCTCATTGCAGATTTGTGTCCCCTCCTGACAGATGCCGACGCCCGCCGCCTCTGGCGGTCCCGAATAGCAGCTCGTGATGCTGTTGGGTTCGCAAACGCATCCTTCACCGTCTTCGTTCGTCTCGCCGTCGCAATCGTCGTCGAGCCCCGTATTGCACGTTTCTACGACTGGAACGACCTCACCTTCACAAGGGCCGTAACCGAGACCATCGCTGTCGCAGGTCTGTGTGCCGCCGGTGCACGGGCCTACGTCTTGCGTCGTCGGATCAGCCGAATAGCAGGCATGCCGACTGCCCGGCACGCAGGCGCAGTCCGCACCCTCTTCGTTGGTCTGGCCATCGCAGTCTTCGTCGCCGATGACGCCGCAGCTTTCTGGAGAGGGCGTGACCTCTCCTTCGCAGTCCCCGAACGATTGGCCGCTTGCGTCACATGTACGAAAGCCCGGCGAACATAGTCCGACATGCTCCGTTCCCGCGCGGCCCGTGTAGCATGGTTGCAATTCACCGGGCGAACACAAGCAGTCGATGCCGGGCGTACAGGATGTTTCACCGCCGCCGCCACTCGGCTCAGCGCCACCAAGTCCTTCGCCACCAAGGGACTCGCCGCCCCGCCCCCCCGCGGGCTCGGTCAGAAGCGTACGGTCACATCCAGCCCAGAAGAGCGCCGACAGCAATACTCCCGGGATCAGCCGCGGAACGAAGGAGAACTGCACCGTGACACACTACCGCTTTGAGGCGTGCGCGAGAAGCTTGGAGATATCTTCCGCCCGCCCCACCCTCGGCGTCGATCGAACGGGTTTAGGCGTCGAAAATCTTCCCCGGATTCAACGTGTTCTTCGGATCCAACGCTGCCTTCACCGCTTTCATCGCAGCGATCTCGGCGGGGCTCCGCGAATAACCGAGGTAATCTTTTTTGAGCAGCCCGATCCCATGCTCGGCGGAGATGCTGCCGCCATAGCTCTGCACGAGCTCGAACATGTGGCGGTCGACGTCGTGCGTTCGCCCGAGGAACGCTGCCTTATCCATGTCGTCGGGCTTCATGATGTTGACGTGCAGGTTGCCGTCGCCGATATGCCCGAAGAGGCAAACCTCCCAACCGGGATATCGCTCCGCAAGGATGGATTCGAGGTCGCGGCAAAAGCCTTCTAGCTTCGCGATCGGGAGGGCGATGTCGTTCTTGTGGGGGAGGCCGGTGGCGCTGAGGCTCTCGCTGATGCTCTCACGCAATGCCCATAGCGACGCCGCTTGCGACGTGTGTTGCGCCATGGTCCCGTCGAGCACGAGGCCTCGCCCGAATACGTCGGCGAGCCAGGCTTCGTTCGCTTCGCCGCGCTCGGCCTCGAGGACGACGAAGCACTGGCCATTTTCGTTGAGGGGGCTCGCGAGCTTTCGGTGTCGTTGGACGCGCGCCAGGCATTTGTCGGTAAAGAACTCGAACGCGCCGAGCGCAAAAGGAGCTTCTTGGGCGGCGCGGAAGAGGCGAACGACGGCGCCGAGGTCGGGCAGGGAGAACAGCATGACGTCGTGCTCCCGCGGAAGGCGCGTGAGCTTGAGCGTCGCCGCGGTAATGACGCCGAGGATCCCCTCGCTGCCGATGAACAGCTGCTTGAGGTCGATACCCGTGTTGTTCTTTTCCAGCGCGCGCCCCATCTCGAGGACATCGCCGTTCGCGAGGACGACCTCCAGGCCGAGGACCCAATTGCGGGTCAGGCCGTAGCGAATGACGCGAATCCCACCGGCGTTCGTGGCGATGTTGCCGCCGACGTGGCTCGAACCTTTGGAGGCGAAGTCGACCGGCCAGGTGAGGTCGTGCTCTGCGCACCGCTCGTGCACGGCCTGTGTGACGGCGCCGGCTTCCACGCGCACCGTGCGACCGACGACATCGATCTCTCCAATCGCGCTCATTCGAGTCAGCGAAAGGACGAGCTCACCGTCTTTGGCGACGGCGCCGCCTGCGAGGCCCGTTCGGCCGCCCGAGGGAACGACGGCGACATTCGCGTCGTTGCACATCGATACGATCGCGCTGACGTCGGCCGTCGTTCGCGGCAATGCAATGGCGCTCGGAGCGGGCGCAAAGACCCGCGTCCAATCACGCCCGAGCTCCGCGAGGTCCGATGGATCCGTCGTGACGACCCCCGCACCGCAGCGCTTTTCGATGGCCTCGAGCAGCGCGGGCGTCGCCTTTCTGGTCTGTGTCATACCGTGAGCTCGGGCAGCGCCCCCGTGCAATACGCAGGATCGCCGAATGCCGTGCCCTCGATGCCCATCGCATTCATGAGCGTCACGAGGAGATCGTTGTGCGGCCGATCACCCGTGTATTCGATGAATTGGCCCGTCTTCAGGTAGTTGCCGCAGCCGCCGGCGAGGATGAAGAACTGGTCCTTGTGGCTGTGCGTGTTGCCGCGGGTGATCTCGCTCGACAGGACGACGACGGTGTTGTCGAGCATCGTGCCTTCGCCCTCTTCGATCGAATCGAGCTTGTTCAGCAGGTACATCAGCTGCTCGAGATACCAAGTCCGAATGACCGCGAGCTTGCCCCACGCGTCGACTGCGAGGTCCGGCTGGTGGCCGAGGCCGTGCTCGTCGTCGAGGATCGGTTGACCGTTGTACGTCAGCCACGGATAGGGTCGGTTGTTCGTCGACGCAGACCATTGCAGCGTCGCGACGCGTGTCAGGTCGCAGGCGAAGGCCATCGACAACAGGTCCATTTGGAGGCGACCGATCTCGGCGAAGTTGTTCGGGTCGCCGAGGTACGCGTCGATGCTCTCGGGCTGTGCGCCGACCTCCGGCATTTGGCAGAAGCCGCCGATGACGCCGCCGGGGTTGTCGAGCCTCATCTCCACCTCGCGCACGGCGTCGAGGTGTTGCTCGAGCTTTTTCTTGTCGTTCGCGCTGACCTTCTGCGAAAGCGTGGCGAACTTCTTGTCGACGAGATCGAGGACACTCTTGCGACGGGCCGTCAGCTTCTCCGAGCCGACCGGGTCGCTCCCGAGATCGGAGAAGAGGGCGTCGAATACAGCCCAGGGGCTCGTCTCGTTCGGTACCGGAACGTCGGAGTCGAGGTAGCTGAGGACGGTGCGCACCTCGGTGCCGCCGTAGTTCGTCGATTGCACGCCGAGGTTGAGCGTCGCGCGTTTCGTCATGACGCCCGCGACCTTGGCAATCTCTTGATCGAGCGAGATTCCGCTCGCCCAACCGGCGAGGGAACCGTCGCCGCCGACCATTTGGCCCGTGTTGAGGCCGCGCCCAGTGAGGATCGCCATTCCTTGTTGGTGCGGCTCACCAGGCGGAAGATCGCTCACCGACAGGTCGAGACCTTTGATGATGTTGATCTTGTTCTTCAATGGCAAAAGGGTGCTCCAATAACCGCCAAAGTCGGCAGTCGGAGGCTCGTAATTGCCATTCGGCGTATAAATGAAGATGAAACGCTTCGGGAACTCACCGGCTCGCTGCTGGGCGGAGCCGACCTTCTCGATGCGACGCTGCTCTTCGGGCGTGCAACCCCAGCTCGACATCAGCGGGAGGGCCAGCGACACGCCGCCCATTCCGCGAAGGAAGGTTCGCCGAGGAAGGATGATTCGGCGCGACATCACTCACCCTCTTGCGCCGAAGGCGCGTCAGCCGTTTCGTTGGAGCCGACGAATCGATAGAGGAACGCGTCGCTCTGCGTCAGCGCGACGAGCAGCTCTTTCACGTTCCCGTCGGCGGCGTCGAACGCCACGTTCAGGCGCTCGAGCGAGCATTCGTCCTGCTTCGTCTCGCCGCGCCCGTACGCGAATCGGAACCACATCTTCGCGTAGCAGGCCTTTACGTCGTCGCTCGCTGCGAGCTTGTCCGCGAGCTCTCGAACGCCGTTGAAGCTGCCGTCGATGTCGCTGTCGATGATCGAGCCGCTCGCGTCGATCGACTGCCCGTTGTCCTTCGTTCGATAGCGCCCCAGCGTGTCGAAGTTCTCGAAGCCGAACCCGAGCGGGTCCATCAGCTCGTGGCAACCTTTGCACGACGGATTTTCCGAGTGCTGGCTGAAGCGCTCGCGCGCCGTCGAATTCGGATCCGGCTCGGGCAGCTCGAACATGACGTCGGCCGGAGGCGGGTCGAGGATGTCGCAAAGGAATGCTTCGCGGATGAGCTTGCCGCGGTGCACCGGCGACGTCTGATTGGTGTGCGCGTAATACGAAAGGAGGGCGCCCATCGTCAGCAGGCCCGCGCGCTGCTCGGGCGCGAAGTCGACGCGTTGGAACTCGCCGGTGTCGTCCGCGACGGAGGCCCCGTAATGGGCCGCGAGCTCGCCGTCTGCGAACGTGTATGGCGCCGTGAGCAGCGTCTGCAGATTGCCGCCGCTATCGGCGAAGACGACCTGCTCGACGAAGACGCGCATCTCTTCTTTCATCGATTCGGCGAGGGCGGGCGACCACTCCGGATAGAGCGTCGGGTCTTTCGTCACGTTGCTGACGCGATCGAAATCGAGCCATTGCTCGTGGAACATCGCGACGGCTTCGCGCGCCTTGTCGTCGTCGAGCATGCGGCGCGCTTGGGCGGCAATCTCCTCCTTCGTGGAGAGCTTGCCTTCCGCGGCGAGCGCGAGGAGGTCCTCGTCCGGGGTCGAGCCCCAGAGGAAGTACGAGAGGCGCGACGCCATTTCGTAAGAGGTGAGCGGCATGATGTCACCGTCGGGGTCCACCGGCGACAGACCCTCACCGAGCTCCACCCGATAGAGGAACGCGGGCGATTGCAATATCGCTTCGAGGACCATTTGGATCCCCATTCGATGGCTCGTCGACGTCGGCTCGGGCGCGTCCGCGTAAATGGTCCACGCCGCGTCGTAGAGGCCCGCGAGCTCCGTCACCTCCGCTTCGGTCATGGGACGGCGGAACGCGCGGCGACCGAAGCTCTCGATGAACGTCTGCGCGCAGCCGGTGAGCGCGGCTTTCTCGCCGTCGGGGCCACAACCCGTGAGCACGGCGACGTCGTTCGTTGCGCGCGCTGCGACGCTCTCCGCGACGAGCATGTACTTCTCGGCGAGGATCGGCGTCACGTTGAGCGAGGTCGCGTCGTTCGAGAATCCCAGCGGCTCTTCCTCCGCTGGCAGCACGTTCGCGGGGCGCGTGGTGTCACCGAGCAGATCGCGGACTGTGTTGTTGTATTCGAACTTCGTGAGGCGTCGGATCGGCGAGCGGCCCGGAACGATCTCCCCGGTGCAAACCGGCCCTTCGACTTCACCGATCGGCTCGCCCGGGTCGCCGATGTCGCCGACGCAGGCAGACCCCAGCGCGATGCAAGCAGCGACGCCGGCTAAAGCGAAGAAGCCTCGTCTTTCGCTATTTGCCTTCGCTGAAACGCCGCGCATCGCGCTGTTGGATCCAGGCCCACGAGACAGGGCCATGGGGTCGTCCGACCGCATCCAGACCTCCGCGCGCGAGTCTATCCGACGAGCGCCTCCAGCGCGAGGCTGGAGGCGTCACAAACGGAGGTCTTTTCTAGGGTTCAGGACTCGTCGTCGCCCGTGCCGAGCAGGTTGCCCATCGCGGACTCGGCGGCGGGGCTGAGCCCTCGTGCAGCTTGCATGTAGCCGAGCAGGTGTTCGCGGTTGTCGAGAACGCTGAGCGCCTGCATTTCGAGCGCGCCGATGCGGTCTTCCGGCGTGAACGGCGCGTCTTCGACCCGCTCCATCGAGAGCTTCTCCGGCGCGTAGGCCATCCGCGGCGCCTTGGTGGCGAGGATGGTGTAGTCGTCGCCGCGCCGCAGCTCGAGGGTCACCTCGCCGGTGATGGTCGGCGCAAGCCACTGCACGAGCGCGTCCTTCAGCATCCACGCCTCGGGGTCGAACCACTTGCCTTCGTAGAGGAGGCGGCCGAGCCGGCGGCCGAGCGTCGCGTAGAGCTCGAGCGTCGATTCGTTGGCGATCGCCGAGAGCAGCCGCTCGTATGCGATGTGAAGGAGCGCCATGCCGGGGGCTTCGTAGATGCCGCGGCTCTTCGCCTCGATGACTCGGTTTTCGATCTGATCGCTCATCCCGAGCCCGTGGCGGCCGCCGACGGTGTTCGCCTCGACCATTGCGTCGAATGCGGTGCTGAACGTCTTCTTACCGATCGCGACGGGGAAGCCCTTGTCGAACGCAATGGTAATGGTCTCCGGCTCGATCGCGACGTCCTTCTTCCAGAAGGCGACGCCCATGATCGGATCCACGATTTGCATGCTCGTCCCGAGCTGCTCGAGATCCTTCGCTTCGTGTGTCGCGCCGAGCAGGTTCGAGTCGGTGCTGTACGCCTTCTCGATCCCCATCTTGTAGGGGAAGCCGCGGCGCACGAGATATTCGCTCATCTCTTTGCGTCCGCCGAACGCATTGACGAACGTCGTGTCGAGCCAGGGCTTGTAGATCTTCAGCGTCGGGTCGACGAGGACGCCGTAACGGAAGAATCGCTGGATGTCGTTGCCCTTGTGGGTGCTGCCGTCGCCGAAGACGTGGACGTCGTCCTCGCGCATCGCGCGCACGATTGCGGTCGCGGTCACGGCGCGGCCGAGCGGCGTCGTATTGAAGTATTTCTTTCCGCCGGTCGTGAGGTGGAATGCGCCCGTTTGAATGGCGACGATTCCTTCCTTGGCCATCGCTTCGCGGCAGTCGACGAGGCGCGCTTTCGCGGAGCCGTGCGACATCGCGATGGGCGGAATGTCCGCCGGGCTCGCCTCGTCCGGTTGCGCGAGGTCGGCCGTGTACGCATAGACATCCATGCCCTGCTCGGCCATCCACGCGACGGCACAGCGCGTGTCGAGGCCACCGGAGAACGCGATGCCGACGCGGGTGCCCTTCGGCGGGAGCTTTCGATAGATGCGACTCATGTTGGGTCGCGCTTACCACGGCTCGCGCGAGGGCGAAGCAACGATGGTGCGACTCGTCAGGGCGAAGGCGAAGGGCTCGGCGCGGACGTAGCGGGTGGCGGCGACGGTGGCTGTCCAGACGGAGCCGGCACCGGCGCGGATCCCGACGGAGCGCCGCTCGGCGCGGGTTGGGCCGCGCCGGGGGGAGGTTCCTCACCGGACCGCCCGCGGCATTGTTGGTTCAGCTCTTCGACGACGACGTCCTCCTGCTGGCCCAGCTGCTCGAACTTCGTCGTCGCAGCGATGGCGGCCTTCTCGTCGGATCGTCGCATCGACGCGCTCATGTCGCGCAGCACCGCGGCCTGCGCGATCGAGATACCCACGTAGAACCCTGCGAGCCGCTGCAAGTCCGGCGTGTGATACGGCACTTCGCCGATCGTGCGCGCGACGGATTCATGGGCACGCGCTCGCTCTTCGAGCTCGTCTTTTCCGGAGGCGGTCGCCATTGCGCCAGCATTGTCGATATGGGCATGCCCCGCATTGACGCTCCCAATGAAGCGCTCACATTCCTCCGACACGACTTCGAGCGTCAGCTCCGCGGAGCCTTGTTGCTGCGGTGTCTCGTTATTCGGAGAGGAGGATGCACACCCGACGGAGAGGGCGCTCAGGCCTACCACAATGTGAACAAATCTGAGCATCGGCGCGAATGCGAGCACGGACTGCCGCGAGAAGGAAGCCTCAACCTCAGAGGCTGCTGATCTAGGGTCTCACCCCATGAAGGCATGGATCCTTGCGCTCATGCTTCACCTGTCGCCTCAAGAGCGGTGGAAGTCGCTGCCCGGTCATGAGGAAACGGTTGGGGAACGTCGCGCTCGATACGAGTCGATTGCCGCGGATATCGCTACGACCGTCGGGGAGGGGGACGGAATCGATCGAAATCGTCATCAGGATGCAGCATTGCTCGTGGCCGTGACATTCCTCGAGAGCGGCTTCCAAAAGGATGTCGACGTCGGGCCTTGTTATCGGCCGTCGGCGGACAGCAAACGGTGCGACTCGGGCAGGGCGGCTTGCCTCGCTCAGATCCGCATTCGTGACGGCCGCACGAGCGAGCACACGCACGGCATCGGCGGCCTCACCCAGGAGGACCTGTTCAAGGACCGGAAGAAGTGTCTCGCCATTGCGAAGCACATGCTCCGCAGATCCTTCCGCGCATGCGCGAAGGACGGCCCCGACGCGAGAATGGATGTCTACGCGTCGGGCAGATGTGGCGTCGGCCGCGAGGAGGGCAAGAAACGGCTCAAGCTCGCGGAGAAGCTGATGAGCCTCGCAATCGACAAAGAGACCGGCGACAAGAAGATCGCCGACAAGAAGAAGTAAGCGTCGGGCGGCCGGGGGAATTAGGGCGCGATGGTGACGTCGATCGTCGTCACGAAGCCCAAGACTTGCGCTTCGACGACGATTGTACCGGCGACCTCCGTCGGGAGGGTCGCGCGGCTTCCTATTGCCGAAAGGTCGGCGCCGGCCGTGTCGCCTTCCACGATTCGCCACGAGAAATCCTCGTCCGCATAGAGCGCCGTTCCGGCTGCATCCGCAACGGTCGCCTCGATCGTGCACGCCTGACCGACGCCGCACAGCGGCGCGCCGTCGGCGAGCTCGAGCGTGAGCGCCGCGGGATCGAGGATCGTCGGCGTGAATCGGCTGACGACCTCTCCGGATCGGCGAATCAACAGCGAGCCGGCGCCCGATGCGATCGACTCGATTTGGACGTCGGTGACGCCGGCCGAAATCGGATCGCCATTTTCATCCGTCGAGCAGCTGAAGCCCTCGCTCGATACCAATTCGACTTCGCCGTCGGTCGCGCCCTCGGGCGCTTCTTCGTTCGGCTCGACCTGGAAGCTCAGCGTCAACGTCGCGCCACGCGCAACGACCGACGGATCGGAGACGGCGGTGAGGAGCGGTCGAACGGCGCCTTCACCTTCGGTGACGGCGATCGGGTCGGCAGCTCGAATCAAGTTGCACGCAATGGTCGTCTCCGAATCCTCGAAATCGTCGAGGAGCGTGTCGGACGGGTCGAAGCAGCCTGCAGCGAACACAGCGATAGCGGCGACCGAACAAGACAATCCGAGGCGATGGGGTCCAAGCATGCATCCCACTGGAGCAACGCGAAGGCCAACGGCCCCGAAGCCTCGGATCATCGCGGAAACACGCTCGAATGACGGCGCCGGACACACGCAGGTAGGACAACCCTGTCATGTGTCCGGCCGAGGCCGAGACCTCAAGCAAGATCGAACACGAGCACCTCTCCACCCTCGACGCCTTCGACGCGGACCGCCGACTCTTGGTCGATCGCAGCGCCGTCGCCGGCCGCCAGATCGCGGCCATTGATGCGAACTTTACCGCGCGCGACGTGAACCCACGCGTGGCGTCCGTCGGCGAGCGGGAGCTCCGCAGACTCGCCCGCATCGAAGAGACCGGCATATAGAACCGCGTCCGCGTGCACCGTGACGCTGCCGTCACGGCCGTCCGGCGCGGCCACCACGCGCAAGCGTCCGCGCTTGTCCGCGGGCGAGAACGTCTTCTGCTCGTAGCTCGGCTTGATGCCGCGCGACCTCGGCACGATCCAGATCTGCAGAAAGTGAACCTCGTCGGACTTCGACGCGTTGAACTCGCTATGGCGAACGCCGGTGCCGGCGCTCATTCGTTGCACGTCGCCCGGCCGGATGACCGAGCCCGTGCCCATCGAGTCCTTGTGCTCGAGGCCGCCCTCGAGAACATAGGAAATGATCTCCATGTCGCTGTGACCGTGCGTCCCGAAGCCCTGCGCCGGTGCGACGCGGTCCTCGTTGATCACGCGCAGCGAACGGAAACCCATGTGCGCGGGGTCGAAGTAATCGGCGAACGAGAAGGTGTGGTGAGAGTCCAGCCAACCGTGTTTTGCGTGGCCTCGTTCTCGCCCGGATCGGATGGTGATCATCGGTGTTTCTCCTCGCGCCAATGTGCGGCCCGGGGCTCATCTTGAAAATCGGCAAACGGTTGACGTCTACCATCGATTGAACAGATGGTTGTCCCGTGCTGGACAAGCTCACGCTCGACCAACTTCGGGCCTTCGTGACGGTCGTCGACGAGGGCAGCTTCTCGGCCGCCGGCAGGAAGCTGAAACGCGTCCAATCCGCGGTCAGCACGGCCATGTCGAACCTCGAGCTCCAGCTCGGCGTCCCTCTCTGGGACCGTTCGACCAAGATCGCCACGCTCACCGACGAGGGAAAAGCGGTGCTCGGTGCCGCGCGACGGGTGTTGGCCGAGGTCGACAGCTTGCGGCGGCTGACGACCGGCCTTGTGACTGGGCTCGAGCCGTTCGTTTCCCTTTGCGTCGACGCCCTGTTTCCGGTCCCGGCGCTGGTCGACCTCTGCACCGGTTTCGCCGAGGCCTTCCCCGGCGTGGACCTTCGCGTCGATACCCAGGTCATGTCCGCGGTGTCGGCGAAGGTCGTGGCAGGAACGGCGACGATGGGCGTCGTGACGCCGCTCGGGGTGACCCAAGAGCTCGAGCGTCGTCCACTATCCCCCATATGGATGCTGCCGGTCGTCGGACCGAAACATCCGCTCGCCCGCCAAAAGGGTCCCATATCGATGAAGCACTTCGCGGGCGCCATTCAGATCGTCCTGTCCGAAGGCGTGGACGTCGGCGTCGCGGATCAAGCGGTCGTTTCCACGCGGACTTGGCGCGTCGGAGACCTTCACACGAAGCACATGATGCTGCGCGCGGGGCTCGGTTGGGGAAACCTGCCGGAGCACCTCGTGCGTGACGACCTGCGTGCAAAGCGGCTCGTCGCGATTCGCCCAGAAGCGTGGGCCGAGGACGAGCACCGTTTGACGTTATCCATCGTGTTTCGGAGCGACACCGTCATGGGGCCGGCGCACCGCTGGGTCGCCTCGCAGCTCGAGGTGCTTTGTGCGCGCGAAACCGGCCGAGCCGGCGTCAGGATCGCGAGGGCCGCTCGTCAGCGCCCTTCCACACGAAAGGTCGACCGATGAACGCCGCCGAAACAGCCCCCACGGAAGCCCGTGCCGTCGAAGCCGCCGTTACCGTCGGGCGCAAGCTCGGCCTCCGAATCGAAGAGCCGGTCGTGCTCGCGAGTGCATATTCGGTGCGCGTCCATCTGAAGCCTGCGCCGGTCGTTGCGCGCGTCCCCACGTGGACGGCGCTCATTCGCGACTCGATTCACGAGTTCCTCACACGGGAGGTGTCGGTTACTCGATACCTCGCCGCCCGTGGCGTCCCTGTCGTCCGCCCCACCGTGGAGATCGACCCCGGACCTCATGAATGCGACGGCTTGACGATCAGCTTTTGGCAATATGTCGACGTCGTGCAAAAGCAGGCGCCGAGCCCGCAATCGTTCGGCTCGATGCTGTTCGATCTCCATCGAGAGCTACGTGGCTACCAAGGCGCGCTTCCTCTCCTCGCCCCACCCGCGAACGATATTCCCGCGGCCATCGATCGATTGCGGCTCACGGGCACAGCCTCGAAGGAGGACGTCGAAATGTTGGTCCGCGCACAC
Organism: Polyangiaceae bacterium; assembly: GCA_013361525.1. Taxonomy (GTDB): domain Bacteria; phylum Myxococcota_A; class Polyangia; order Polyangiales; family Polyangiaceae; genus Xiheicaenibacterium. The sequence continues at coordinate 100,216 of JABFXY010000002.1, forward strand.
GAGCGGCTCATGCCCGCCATTGCAGAGCCGGGAGGGCCTTTGCAGCCGCTTCATGGTGACGCCCATATCGGAAACCTCATTGCGACCTCCCAAGGTTTCGTCTGGAACGATTTCGAGGACGTTTGCCTCGGTCCCGTCGCGTGGGACATGGCGTCGCTCACCCTGGGCGAGGAGGCGATCGAGGCCTATCCACAAAGGCCGGATCGGGCTCGAATCGCCCTCTACCAGGAAGTGCGAAGGCTTCAGGTCGTCACGTGGCTTTGGGCATTGCCGTACGAGTTCGAAGGCCGGATGGGCTTCGTCGACAACCTTCTCGCGCATTTCAGAGCGGCCGATACCCTCGAGGCTCCGCACGAACCGACGTCCCGCCGGTAACCATCGCGCGCATCGTCGGTTCGAAGAAGATATAGGGGTGAATCGTCTCCGGGCGGCTCACCGTCTCGAGCCGATCGACGAGCTCGCGCGGCAGGTCCGTCTCGAGCGCGCGCAGGTTGTCCTCGAGCTGCTCGAGCTTGGTCGCTCCGATGATCGTCGAGGCGACGCCGGGCCTACGGGTGACCCATGCGAGCGCGACCTGCGCCGGGCTTCTGCCCAGCTGCTTCGCGACCGCGACGAGCTCGTCCACGATCTTCCAGTTTCGTTCGGTGAGCAGCTTCAAGAAGGCGGGGTTACCTTGCTTTTGCACCTCGGAGAGTCGGCCCGCTCCACCCGCCGCATTGGCAGCTTCACGCTTGTATTTGCCGCTCAGGAGGCCGCTCGCGAGCGGGCTCCACGGCGTCACGCCCATCCCGAGCTCGATCGCGAGCGGGATGTGCTCGCGCTCGATGTTGCGCTCCAAAAGTGAATATTCGAGCTGCAGCGCCGCGATCCGCTCCATCCCGCGAAGCTCCGCGATTGTCTGCCCGCGCGATGCATACCAGGCCGGCACGTCGCTCAGACCGATGTATCGAACCTTCCCCGAGCGAACGAGCGCATCGAACGTCGACATCACCTCTTCGACGGGCGTCATCCCATCCCAGGCGTGCAGCCAATACAAATCGATGTAATCGGTCTTCAGCCGCTTCAGCGAGCTTTCGACCGCGCGCATCACGTTCTTGCGACCATTGCCGCCCGCATTCGGATCGCCGAGGCGCGTATTGAACGTGAACTTCGTCGCCAGAACGACCTCGTCGCGCCGCTTCCGCTCCGCGAGGTAATCCCCAATCATCGTCTCGCTCGTGCCGCCCGTGTAGCCGTCCGCGGTATCGATGAAGTTCCCGCCCGCGTCGATGAACCGATCGAGCAGGCGATGCACCGTCTCCTTCGGCGAGCCCCAGCCCCACTCGGTTCCGAAGGTCATCGTGCCGAGACAAAGCGGGCTCACGCGTAGGCCACTTCGCCCGAGGAGGCTGTAGTCCGAGACGCTGGTGATGCGCTTGGTCGTGTCGATGTCGTTCATGCCCCCGAGTCTGGTGCGGCTCGGGTCGATCGTGAATGCGGCAAATTCGACAGAGGCTGTTTAGCCACGCTTCATCGATGCCACACGCGATGGCGAGTCGGCGAAGGAGCGCCAGCTGGCCACGGTGCTGACGGGGCACGCGCGAATCAATGACCCTCGAAGATCCTGACGATCCGAATGGTGGGGGGGCCCGGAGGGGAGCCCATGATCTCTACCCGTACGCGAAGGTACGTGCCCGCCCCGACATCGTTGTCCACCTCGACGCGGTATGCTCCGTCGTCGGGAACGTAATGAAAGTTGCCGCGGCCGGTGCCGCCCATGTGCCACCGGCCGCCGTCCCAGAAGACGGTCCGCAGGTCGGATTCGATCTCGGCGATTCGCCCAGCGTAGCGGCGAAACCTCGCGCTCTCTAGTTGGTCGACCAGCTCGCTTCCTCGAACGACGTTGGCCGGAGCAGGAGGCGCGGCAGGCCTGAACGACGACGAGGAGCTCGTCGAGTTGGAGTTCGAGTTCGAGTTCGATGACGACGAGCCGTATTGGCTCATCAAGTCATTCCACGTGGCCTCGAGACGTGAGCCAAGCCGGACTACATCGGCCTCGTCATACTGGCTCATTAGCCAACTCTGCATTGGTGCCCACTTGCGTCCTTTGCCCTCCTGGATCCTTCCTTTCATGGCGTCGACAACGCTACGGTCGATTGTCATCATCGGCTGTCGGATTGTGCCGCCCTCCGCGCTGGGCGCTGTCGTGCTCGATAGGGGGGAATGCGGAGTCGCGGCTGTCGCGGATGAAGGGGTCGTTGTTGATATTGGCGATATCGAGGTGGCGGTCGCGGTGGTGGTCGTCGTCGTGGTGGTGGTCGTGTTCGGCAAGCTGCTGGACGCCGGTTGCGACGACGTTGAGGCGTTCGGCAGGCTGCTCGTCACCGGGTTGGTCGGCGACGACGAGGAGGTGTCTGTTGTCCCATCGACCGCTCCCCCGAAGAAGCTGCCAATCCACTGGCCCCAGGAGCTGGGCGAGAACCACGAGCCAACATATTCGCCCCACGATTGGGTCGTAGCCGACGACGCACTCGAATGAGAAGCGGCGTTGGTGCTGCTCGTGCTCGTGTTCGGGCCAACAGTCTGGCCGCCAACCTGACGCTTCCGCTTCCCCGTGACCTTCCCCTTCTTCATGCACGGAAGTGAGGGGACGGCCGCCACTCGGCGTCAACGCGGGCCGAACGGTGAGGTGCAGCTGTCTCAGGGGCAGGCCGGGCTTCGGGGCGACCGCGTTCGCTCCCAGCCTGTTCTGATACTCGACTTGATTCGCGGCGTGACGACCAAGTCTTCGTCGCGAGTTGGAATGGCGAGTAGCCACATCTGCCTGCTTCCGACGTCGATGATGCTGACTGCCCGTCTTCAACCCGCTTGTGGGCCGAGGAAGCCGCAGGTCGCCGTTATGTCGATGGGACCTTCCTTTCCGGAGAAGCCTGAGAACTGCGCCATCGAGTTCAAGCGCGAAGACCCGACGACGGTCAACATCAACTATCATATCATCGCGCAGATCCAGGTGAGCGGCGTCAACAAGGAGGGTCACGTTCTGTCGGATGAGCTTACGCCTGAATTGCAAGCCGCGATTGGTCCTGCGGCGTGCAAGCTCGGAGCTGACACCGTCAGCCCATCGCCCTCGTTCGCCGCGATGGCCGGCGGAGGTACGTGGTCGAGCGTCGGGTTCTTCATCCTTCGCAAGCGCGATCAGCCGCTCCAAATGCCAATGATGCCCGGCATGACACCGCCCCCCGCACCGAGCAGCGAGCCTCCGGCCAAACCCACAGAGCCGCCGGCGGAGGGAAGTCGCTCACTCTGAGCGGTTCAGACGCAGGCCGTCGACCTTTTGCCGACCGCGACCGAACAAGTAGCCCATCACCAGCTCCAGCGCCTCTGCCTCGAGCTGCCGCTCCGTCGCCATCTCGGGCCGTTCGATGACGGCCCGGTGGGTGAGCGCTTCGACCGCCGTTTCGACGACGAACGCAGCGAGCGCCGGATCTTTCCCGCCGAGATGAGCGGCGTGCGGGGCGAGGAAAGCCGCGAGCTTCTCGGTAATGATTTTGCTCGTATTCATCGCCGTCTTCATTCGGCCCACGCGTGGCACCTGCTCCACCAGGATCTTGTGGAGCTGCGGATGAATGCGGTGCGCGTCGATCCCGGCGCGAACGACAGCTGCGACCGCTGCCTCGGGATCGTCCGCGGGCGCGGCGTCGAGCGCATCGGTGATGCACGCGACGAGCTCGGCGACGTGGCGCTCGACCAGCGCCGCGACGAGCGCCTCCTTGTTGGGGAAGTATTGGTACAGCGAGCCGACGCTGACGCCCGCGCGCTCGGCGACCGCGATGGTCGTCGTCCCCTCGTATCCGCGGGACAGCAAAATGTGAATCGTCGCCTCGAGGATCGCCTCGACCGTCGCGCGGGCGCGCGCTTGCCGGGGCCTTTTTCTCGGGGCTGTCTTCACGGTCGTGCGGGGCATGGCGGCGCTCGGGCAATGCGAATAGCGAATGTGAACAAACATTCGCATATTGCCTCCCACGCTTCAAGGAGGCGTCCTTCATGACCCAAACGGTTCTCGTTACGGGCGCGTCGACCGGGATCGGCCGCGCCATCGCCACTCGTTTATCCTCCGCCGGTCACCGCGTGATCGGAACCAGCCGCGATCCTTCGCGTGTCGACAAGACGCCTTATCCACTCCTTCAGCTCGACGTGCGGGACGATGCGTCCGTCGCTCGCTGTGTCGCAGGGGTCGGCCCCGTCGACGCATTGGTCAACAACGCCGGGTACGCGTTCGTCGGCGCGGTGGAGGAAACGTCCATCGCGGAGGCCAAAGCGCAGATGGAGACGAATTGCTTCGGCGCCCTTCGCATGATGCACGCCGTCCTTCCCGCAATGCGATCGTGCGGCGCCGGCCGAATCGTCGTCATCAGCTCGATTTCCGGTGTCGTCCCGCCGCCGTTCCTCGGCGCTTACGCGGCGAGCAAACACGCCATCGAGGCATTCACCGAGTCGCTATCGCACGAGGTGCGTGACTGCGGCGTGCGGTTGACGCTGGTCGAGCTCGACTCGATGCGCACCGGCATCACCTTCACGCGACCGGAGCGCGCCGACCAGCGTCACGACGTTCCGCGCGGGCGCATGCTCCGCCGTCTCGAGCACGGCAGCGCGCACGGCGACGACCCGGCCTTGGTCGCCGAGGCGGTGGTCGAGATCCTCGCTCGAGAGTCACCGCCCCTTCGTTGGCTCGTCGGTGAACGGACAGTGCAGGTCGTGGAGGCGCGGCGCAAGCTCCCCGAGCCCGCATTTGCCGAGCTCGTAAGGCGCCAATTGGGGCTTTGGGAGGAGGCATGAGCACCTGAAACGGCCACTGTTCTCGCGGCCGCGTCAGGGATCCCGCGCGGCCGCGTCGCTCACGACCATGTTCACGATGCTCGATACCACGCGGGCCCCGAAGCCCGCTCGCGACTCGATGCCGAGTGAGTCGACTGGTGTCGACGTCCGACTGTCGATCGGAATCAGGCGAGTTCGATCCTCGTACTCGGCGCCCCGTTGGTATAGCCCGCGGGCGTGAAGGCCCGCCTTTCGCGCCAGCGGGTGGTGAGGAGGCCGGGTGGCCTCGGCGCGCTGTAAACGCGTTGTCCCTAGGGGCATGGTCGCTGGACTCGACCACCACCCACCCTACGAGTGAGGCTGAGGCTGCCGGCGAGCTTCCGGACATGCGCTGGATCGGGGTGTTCTACCTCGAGCGATTGGCTGTGAAGTAAACATTGCCGCTCCGTCACCGTGCGGCGAACGGCATATCCAACTCCACATCGTCGCCACGACCATCAATCGTCCCGCGAGGAAGCACCTTCTCCAACTCCCGAAGCCGCGCTTCCCTCTCGCCATCCCCGGCCGCAAATACAGCCCAGGTCCGCTCGAGCACACCGACGGATCGCTGAATCGCTTCTTCCAGCACTTGCTCGAATCGTCCCCACCCACCGTATAGGAACTTCGGCCGAGCCTCGCTCTTCTCTTTCTCCGACGCAACGAGGCGCCCGACGGGACTACCAATCAGCCGGGCATGCAGCTCGTAGCCACTGCCCATTCGCGCCAGATCGGTCTCCGTTGGGCCGTTCGGAATGCTCGGCGAATAGGCATCACAGACGGCCTGCCGCACATGCTGCTTCGCAAAGAGCTCGCCGAACGGCACTCGGACAAGCCGCACGATGCCGTCGGTGCCCATGCGATCTTGTCCGAAGTACTCCTCGTGGAAGCAAATGGATTGGAACTTCTCGACTTCGCGGTGGGCGCCGTCGTGGTCGCGTCCCCCGTGGTGACGGCGGGCGAGGGCATTGACGAGCGGGTGCATCGCGCGGTCGATGGTCGCGTGTGACGCAGCGCCGAGCGCGAGAACGGCGAGCTCGCTCGATCGCGCTCGGTGCGCTGCCCTCGCGAGGGCAAAGACGATCGGCACGGCCGCTTCCTCATGTACGACCGCGCCCCACGGGCTGGCGCGCGGTTTGAGGCGCGCGGCGTAACGCACGACCTCCTCGGCGTAATGGTCGAAATAGGGCATGTCCATGAGGACCGCACCGAGGCGCCCGGCGTCCTCGTGCCGCATGACGGCGCGGCGCACTTCGGGAGACAGGCCTGACGCCGTCGACGCTTCGCGAAATGCGGTGATGTGGATCCCTTCGGCCGGCATGGTCGCGGCCAGGATACCACTCGAATGTAAATCGACCGTCGGTGGGATTAGAACCGCGGGCCGCCCGGTTCGACTGGACCGAGATGCAGACATTCTCGATGTGCCTTGCGGTCGGCCTCGCGTCCGGGTGTTGGCAATTCGCGCCGAGCGACGACGACTCCGACGACGACGATGAAACGACGACGTTCGAGGTGTCCGCGGAGCAGGAGACGAATTCGTGCGGGACCACCGGCGTCGACTTGCCCGAAAGCGTGACGATGTCCGTCGACGTGACGATCGACGGACACGACGTTACCTGGGACGACGGGACCATTTCCGCGGACGGCGATCTCGATGACGACGACGTCTCGTTCGAGGTCGACGACTCCATGAAGGTCGATATGCGCGACGCCGGGTACACGACCTATCCGTGCAGGATCGTGCGTACCGACGAAATCAGCGCCGCATTCGACGACTCGGCGTCGCCCGACAGTGTCGACGGTACTTGGAAGATTCGCTACGAGCCGACCGACGACTCGGACTGCTCGGAGCTGGTCGAGGGATCCGCGCCGGTGTTCGACGCGCTGCCCTGTAGCGTTCGATACGACGTCGAGGGCACCGTCGACGATTGAAGGGTCGATGATTCGGCCTCGACGCGCTACCTTCTCGCGCGAGTGTCGACGGCCTTACATGCGCTTCACGTCGCTGAGGATCGGTTCATCGCGCGGCAGGAGACCGTGCGCGACGTGTCTCGGCGTCTCCTCGAGGGTCAATCAGTCGTTATCGTCGGCTTCCCCGGCGTCGGAAAGACGCGGCTCGCGGCCGAGTGTCTTCGCGCGTTGAGCGATGAAGACGCGATGGTCGTCAAGCTCTCGGACGTTCGGGATAGGGAGGCGCTCGCGTCGAGGGTCGCGGAGGTCGCCGGCGTGTTTCGATCGCCGGCTTCGAGCGGCGCAGAATCGGAGGCTCACCTCCTCAGAATGCTCGCGTCGCGCGGTCCCGCAATCGTCGTGTTGGACGGCTTCGAGCATTTGCCTCGGCAGGCGGACGAGCTGCTTCGCGGATGGGTGCGCGGCTCGCCGCTCAGCTTCTTGGTGACGAGCCGACGTAGGCTCGAATGCGATCTCGACCATATCGAGCTCGCGCCGCTCGACATCGTGGAGCGGAGGGGGTGGTCCGAGGCGGCGGAGCTGCTTCGGTGTCGCGCGCAGGAGCTTGCGAAGGTCGTTGTCGACGAAGCCGACCGCGACGCGGTGCACGCCCTCGCGAAGCGACTCGACGGTCTCCCGCTCGCGCTCGAGCTCGCGGCAGCTCGCCTATCGGTTTTGACGCCGGCACAGCTGCTCACGCGTCTCGACAAACGCTTCCAAACGCTGGACGGGGAAGGGCGTGGCCTCGCCGCTGCATTGGAGACTTCGTACGGTCTGCTCGAGGAGTCGGCCCGCGCCGTCTTGCGCGCTTGTAGTGTGTTTCGGGGAGGAATTCCGCTCGAGGCGCTGGAGCACGTCGTGGGTGAAGAGCGCGATACGCTCGGGCCGTTATCGGCCTTGCGCGCGCATTCTCTTCTGAGCGTCGAGCGCTCGGGGGATCGATACCGATACTCGCTCTCGCATTCTGTACGCGACTTCATCGAGGGCCGCGAGCAAGACGATCCGATGTGGGAGGTTGCTCGTGCGAGACATGCAGCGTACTGGGCACGCGCGGGTGAGGCGGAGTCGAGTGAATCGCCGCCGCTTTCGCCCGAGATCGAGAATCTTCGCGCCGCCCTCGCGTGGGCCCGGGAACGTGAGCCGGAGCTCGCGGCGCGGCTCGCGCTGGTCCTTTCGGCGCCGTCGCTCGGGTTGCCCTATGGTGATGTTCACCAGCTGCTGACACTCGTGCTCGACGCAGCTCCCCTGCAAGGCCGTCTCTACGCAGAGCTCCTCTTTCGACGGGGCACGGTGCGTCGGTTCATCGCAGAGTTCTCGGGCGCCATCGACGATCTCGGTCGCGCGCTCGAGATCGCAGAGCGACTCCAGGAGACTGCGCTTCACGCGGACATCCTCGCAGGGCTGGGGAATGCCCAGTCCGGTCAGGCCGATTGGGCGGGAGCTCGCCGCTATCTGGAGCGAGCGCTGGAGGTGCGCGGGTCGCCGGCGTTTGCCGCCTCCGTGATTGCGATGATCGCCAATACGTACAGCAACGAGGACGCGTACGACCGCGCGGAGCCGCTCCTGCGGCAATCCATCGATCTCGCCGAAGAGCACAATGATGCCTACACGGAGGCGTTTGGTCGGTTGTCGTTGGGGATATTGCTCGTCGAGCGCGGTACGTTCGACGAGGCGTTTGCGGCGCTCATCGACTCCCTATCGATCCTCGAAACGAGCCGGTCGGTGCGGGTGATGCAGGCGCGGCACCTTCGCGCGGTCGCGCTCACCCACCTCGCCCGCGTCAAACAAGAGACCGGGGACGGCGCAGGCGCTTTGACCGATTATCACGAAGCCGTTGCCTACGCCGAAGAGACGGGGGTTCGCCGCGCCGAGGCCTTTGCCCTTCACGGCCTCGCCTCTCTGTTGCTCGAGCTCGGCGAGCTTCGCGCCGCGGACGATCGCATTCGAGCGGCGCTCCCGCTCATGCGAGAGAGCTGCAAAGACGTGGAAGGCGCGCTCGTCGCGCTTCAAGGTGTGTTGTTCGCGTTGCGCGGCGCACGCGCGGACGCCGAGCGATTCTTCCGTCGCGCGGAGGCGTTGCTCGCCGCCCACAAGCGGCCTGTATTCGAGGCCGCTCTCCAAGTGTTGCGCGGCGTGGACCCCGCCGATACGGCATTTGCGGAGTTCGCCGACGTGCGTATGGCGGCGAGGCTCCGAGCGCTCTTCGCCGACGCGCGCGAGAGCCCACCGTTGTTCGTTGCGCACGACGCGAGCTTCTTTCGGTCACCCGACGCCGCCGAGCAAGTATCGTTGGCTCGCCGCAAATCGCTGCGCGCGATTCTTCGGGTCCTCGTCGAGGCTCGACTCGCGCGGCCTGGTGTTCCCCTGACCGTGGAGACGCTCGTTTCCGTCGGTTGGCCGGGTGAGCGAATCCTCTCGGCCGCAGGCGCCGAACGCGTGTACGCGGCGATTGCCACGTTACGCCGTCTCGGGTTGCGGGCTTTTCTCGTTCAGCAAGGCGACGGCTATATGTTGCGCGCGGATCGCCCCGTCGTGTTGCACGAGCCTCGGGCCTGACCACCCAATCAAGGGGCGCAAAATGGCGCGCGGGCTCGCGCTCCTTCGACGTCGGGTGGCGTGGCGGCCACTCGATCCAGGGCGCCCGTTGCACCATTCGACATGTCCTCGAGCAAGGCGACCGTTCGAGCGACGTCGGCCCCACCGACCCAGCGAACGGTGTTGTCCGAGGCTGGGAGCCGAATTCCGGAGACGCCCGCTCTGGTCTCTGGCTCTCCGCCGGATGGGCCCTTCATCGCGCGGAGCTCCGTTCGGAGCATTTCCAGATAGCTTCTCGCCATCTCGACTTGTTGCGCGCGGGGCCGGCCCCCAGCCTCCAATACCTGGACGATGTCGCACAAATTGGCGGGGACCTCGTCGACGTGGAAGGCGTCGGGTCTGTATTGAGCGGAAGCAATCACGGTTTCGAGCGCCGCCGAAAGCGGATCTCCTGCGCGCGCCCGTTCGTGGATGCGCGCGTGGAACCATTCGTGACGGGTCGCGGGAGCCTCGTCCCAGTGGGTCTCGAGCGCGGAGAGAGGAAGATAAAGCGTACGCGTTTCCCGGTCGTAAGAAGCAGCCGCGTAGGGCTTCTGGAAGAAGAAGCCCACGTCGAAGCGAATTCGTACATCGGGCACGACCTGGCGAACGGCAGAGGGCACGAGTGTCACCGCACAGGGACCGACCTCCGTCATCCGATCTCCAGGACGCGCGAGGTGCTCTTTGGCTAGCTGGAGCAAGCGCCCACACCAGGCTTCGCGCTCCTGGTCGCCGAGGACGGTCTCGCCTGGGATGTCGTCGATGATGCGGGGCCTGTTGGCGGCACGAAACGCCGCGACCGTGGTGGAGGCGGATTGGGGCGCTTGCGTCTTGTCGACGGTGGGTTCGTCAGAATTGACGTGTGCCGCCGATGTGCAATGCAGACAAGCCGAGAGAAGGATCGGAAGCAGCCCGTGCGCGCGCATCGACGATGCGGGTTAGCATGACCCTGAGCGTCCGCCCATCGTTTCCCCTTTCCGGGATGTTGCGACCGCTTCACGGCTCTGAGGGGTTCCGAAATTCGGAGCTTCGAGGGGACATCCCGGGGGGGATCGGCGCCTGAAGCTCGGCTTTTTGGAGCTACCTGGCGCCGGGCTCATGCCCATTGCGCCACGCGAGCGCAAAGCTCGCAGGCATGCCCCGGTGATGCCGCCAGCCGGGGGCGCGTGCCACCAACTCGTCGTCGATGACCCGCTCCAACAGGTCTTGCAATTGGAAGCCGACCCGATGGGCGCTCGTCACGTGATCGGAGAGGAGATGGATCGTATTTTCGATCGCGATGCTTTCCCCGGTATCGAGATCGAAATGGGTCGGAATGCCATTGAGCAAGAAGTGTGGGTGGAAACCGACGAGAACGGCAACCCCACCTGGCCGGCACAGCCGCGCGACCTCGGCGTACAAGGAGTCGAGCTCTGGTAGGTGCTCCACCGAAAGCACATTGATGACGAGGTCGGCCTGCCCGCCGGGGAGCGACGTTCTCCGAATGTCCTCGAGCCGCAGCTCACCGTAGACGCCGCGTTGGCGTGCGGCGTCCAGCATCTGCGGGCACAGGTCGACACCGTCGACACGCCGCGCGCCCACCGATGTGAGCCACGAGCCGGTGCGACCGGTGCCGCAGGCCAGGTCGATGGCGTAGTCCACGCCGAAGTCTACCGAGGCGAGCCGACGGAGAAGGGCTACGTCGAGATCGTCGGTCATCCTACAATCGTAGGAGCGCGACCACAGGCGATAGCCTTCGAGCACGTCTACGGTGCGGTAATGGCGCTTGTCGTATGCAGCGAAAGGCAGCGGCATTGCGGTAAATCGTACACCATCCGCCTGTTCGCGAAAGCTCGTACGGGGCCTCTACCGCACTTCGTCGACGAGCCGCCGCGCCGCGATCCGGGCCCCATCGACGACGATCTTCTCGGCAATGGAGCTGGCCCGTTCCACCGTCGCCGGCTCGAATGCCGACTTCAGAGCAGAGGTGAGCGCGTCCGTCGTGAGTGCGGCAATGGGAACCGAAGCTCCGATGCCGAGGTCACACACGCGTCCGGCCCAAAACGGTTGATCGCTGAACATAGGGACGACCACCTGCGGCGCGGCGGCACGCGCGGCGGTCAGGGTCGTGCCGGCGCCGCCGTGATGTACGACGGCTGCGACGCAGCGAAAAAGCGCCTGCTGATTGATGTCGTCGATTGCGATGCAATCCGGCGATTCGTCAATGAGCCCCAGATCGGCCCAGCCCTTCGAGACGATCGCCCTTCGCCCAACCGCGCGCGCCGCTTCGACGAGCTTACGACTCGTGCCCTCCGCGACGGGCATACTTCCGAATCCGAGATAGATGGGTGGCTCGCCGCCGTCGAGAAACGATAGGAGGTGAGCGGGCAGCGGGCTGGAGTCGTCGAGAATCCAAGCACCGGTCTGCACCAACCTCTTGCCATGCATCGACGGCGCCGGATCGAGCGTCGGGTCGGTCGCGAGCCACGGAGCGTCGGTGACGACGTGGCGCAACAAGTCCGCGATGGGAGCGAGGCCGAGCCGTACTCGGTTGGCGTTGACCCGCTCGAGAGAGCGCTCGTTCCAAATGCGGGTGTTGGCGTCGTCGGGCAGCGACGTCGGTGCGTACAGGGCATTGACATAAGGAACGCCCCGAAGCTCCGCGACGGAGCGCGCCGCGTGTTGGTGCGCGTTCGCCCCGAGAATCACGTCGCAACCCCTCGCCGCCGCACCAATCGTGTCGAATTGGTCGGCGATGAGATCGGGTATCTGGATGGGTGGCGCTCCGGGCTTCGGCGAGCGCATCTCGATGCCGACGGCTGTTGCCGCGAACCCGAGGCGCTCGGCCCACTCGACGAAGTTCGGCGGAACGCACAGGCGCACCTCGTGACCGAGCGCGCGCACCTCGAGCGCCAGCGCGAGCACCGGCTGAACATCCCCGCGCGTCCCCACGACGGAAAGCAATGCCCGCATCGTCTTCCCCCTGTCTTGCACGGATCTCGAAACGCCTTCGGATTGTAGCATGCGCCCATGGCACCCCTCCCGGGCGACGTATCCGAAGCGCTGGGCATCGCCGAGCACGACACGACTTGGGTGCGTATTCGGTCGAGCCTCGGATCCATCATCGGTGAGACGTTCTTGATTTCGAGCCCCGGTCGCATGCGCGTTGCCATGCGAACGTCGGCGCTCGCGGATCTGGAGGAGCTCACGCTTGCCCAACCTCCCGCATACGAGGAGAGCGAGAACGCCGCGTCCGTGGTCGTCGTGCGTGACGGCCAGAGCGGGGCGAACGCCGAACGCATCCACGTCGGCTACCTCGAGCGCGAGGAGGTCCGCGCATTCTTCCAGGCATCGACGCGGCCCGCGCCCGTCGAGGAGACCGGGCAGGCCGAGATGCGTGTCCAGCTCGTCTCGCTACTCCGACAGAATGCGATAGACACGATGCGCGCGAAGCTCGTGACGGTGCTCGCGGGCCGGAATGCGGCGCGGCGAGCGGAGCTCACCAAGAGAGCCGCCGAGGCGAAGGCCCCCGAGACGAAGGAGCAGGCCATCCGCCGAGCCGAGCGCGAGGTTCGTCGGTTGGTCGAGACGACTCCGCGTCTCGACGCCCGCATTGGAGCGCTGAGGAAGAGGCGCCGCAGCCACTCGAAAGCCGCTAGGGAGATCTTCGACGACGCGATCGAGGCCGCGCGCGACGAGCTCCGTGCGCGCGCCGGAGAAATTCAGGAGGATCGAGAGCGTTCCCGCGTCGCCCCGGAGGGGAGCGCTCGCTCGCGGTGGCTCTGGTACTTCGTCGTGGTTGGCGTCGTCGTCTTGGTGCTTTGGTACGTCGGGCGCTAGGCGCGTCTCGGTCGTCTTTTATTGCGGCTCGGCCAGCGCGCAAAATCCTCCAATGCAATCGTGCGTCGCCGAGTCGCAGCAGTCCGACGCCGTCTCGCAGGCTTCACCCTCGCGCGCGCATCCGCCGGGTGGCGGAACGCAAACGTAATTGCCCATGTCGTCGGGTTGGCAGAACCCGCCGCAGCACTCGAAGCCCTGCTCGCACGAGTCGCCTTCCTGGTGGCAAGCCTCGAGGGCCCAATAGCCGCTCATGTTGATCGTGCTCGCGTCTTGTCCGGGCAACCAGAACGCAGGGTGGCTCGGGTCTTGGCCGGGCACCGGGTTGACGTCGACCGCGGCGACCCAGAGCTGCTTTCGATTTTCGTAAGTCGGATTCGACGTCGATCGCATCGAGTTGCCGTAGTCGCGCGGACTGACGAACACGACCCAGATATATCCGCCGACCGCGATGGGATTGACCGTCGGCTGATAGGCGATGTGCTGGTTCTTCGGTTCGAGGTCCGCGCCGCTCGCCGCGGCGAGCAGACTCTCGCCGGCCGCGCCGGCGACGTCGGTGATGAAGAGATCGTCCGAGCCGACTTGATTGGCCCCGTATTTTGCTCGGCTGTAATTGCCCTTTTGGTAGACGACCCAGCCCGAGTCCGGCGAAAAGCTGGGAAACGCGATGGCCTCGGCGCCGCCATTCGCAATGGTGCGTCGATTCGAGAAGACATTGCTCGCCTGGTCGAAATCGAAGACGTCGAGGTCGGCGCGCCAGAACTCCACGGGGTAAGATCCAGTGACGTTGCTCGAGAACGCGAGGAGCTTTCCATCCGGGGAGAAGGCAGGATCGGCGACCTTGTCTACAATGCCGTCGAGCGCGCTCGCGATCGGCGCGCCGCTCGTCGCGTCACGCAGACGCATGGACATATTGACGTCGTTCTCCACCGCGAGCGCGCCGTCAGGGGTGAGAGCGAGGTAGATCGTCGTCGAATCGTACGGGGTAATCTGCAGTACGCCCGGCGGGTCGGCGGCCAAATCGATCGTCCCCCACGGGCTCGCGGTCGAACCTGCCTTTTCGAATACCGATGCGATGCGCGAGCCGTCTTTGCTGACGGTGTGGCACGCTACACAGCGCTTGTTGTTTCCGCCGCTCTCCCAAGGAGGCACGGCTCCGTTGTAATTGGCGGGTGTCGGGGTACCGAGCTGATCGGCAGGGCCCGAGTCGAAGACGATCGACGGTGACGCGGCACCCGGCGCGATCTTCATCAATTGTCCGGTGTTGACTGCCCAATAGTAAATCGATCCGCGCAAGCTGCCCTGGGCGATGGTCCAGCTCTGGGTCATGGCCTGATGGGCCTGCCCGCCGGAGAGCCGCTTGATGGACAACGACAGTGAGCCCCCTTTGTTCGACTCGGTCAGTGCGGTCCAGATGTTCTCCGGGATCGCCGCACGGCTCGGGGGTTCGGCGTCCACGTAGAGCGTCGCCTCGGCGAAGGGCTCGGTGAGGGTGATTTGATACGAATCGCCGGGGGCGCCCCCATCCCATTGGAGGAGCGGCGCGCGGATGCCGCGAGCAAACACCGTTTGATCATAAGGATAGAGGAGTGTCCCGGAGGGATTGCCGTCCGGCGCGTCGAACAGCATTTGATCCGCCGGTGACAAGCCTGCCGGGTTGTCGGTGAAATGCAGCTTCACCGTCACCGATGCCGTGGCGGTGAGGGAGCCAACGGTGGCGGTCAACGTCCCCTCGCCGCCGAGATTCCCATTGGCGGTGACGACGCCGTCCTCGTCGACGAGCGCAAGCGGTAGCTGATCGAAGCTCCAGCTCGCTTGCACGGGCGCCGTCGTTTGGTCCTCGTACGTCGCGATGGCGACGAACGATTCGGGAGAAGACGCGCCGTTCGTGACGTCGATCGTCGTCATCGGCGGGTCGACCGTGACGCTCACGACGTCGCCGTGATCCATGAAGCTCGTCGTCCCGCCTCCGTCGCCCCCGCTACCACCCGCGCCGCTCGCCGTGGTCGTCGTCGAGCTCGCTTCGCCTCCGGAGGCGCCGGTGCCGCCGTCGTCGGAGCACGCGGGCGCCGCAAGCGCTGCGCTGATGATGGAAGCGAGCAGAAGCAGCGACGTACGAACACGCATCGGTGACACCTCGGTCGACGAGGTTAACCCAATTGCGACGTGGCCAGTTCGAGGATGATGTGCCGCCCCGCACGATCTCTGTCGCCGGGCGAGGCCGTGTGACGCGGCGCCGGCGCCGTCGTGACGCACGATTGCCACCAACGAATATTCGGTTCGCGAGGCGCGAGAAATGTCCTCGACCTATCGGCTTCGAGATCGCAAATCCCGACTACGCGATGCGCCGAGCCCTGCCCGTCTCATGCGTAGGTGGTCTGTTCGTACTCGGTTGTTCGACGGACAGCCATCTCTCGGAGGAGCCGCAGGCTTCGGCGGCCATTGTCGCCTCGCCGCCTGCAGGAGCTTCTGCCGATGAGTCTTCTCTCTTCGACGTCGCGACACCCATCGACGGCTTGACCCCGGAGGACGTGGGCTTCGGCGCGGCCGTCGACCGCGCTGCGGCCGCTGGTCCGACGGTTCGTGCGGCGGCGGCACAAAGGGTCATCGCGCTCGCCAACGAACGGGGGTCGACCGCATGGCGCGAGCGCGCGCGCCCTCTCATCGAGGACGCCAACACGCGTCGAGGATTTCTTCTTGCCGCCGCCGACATCGATTTTCAGCTGCGGCAGTATCAGCTCGAGCGTATGGCGCCGCTCTTTTCGGCCATGCGAAAGATCGACACGCCGTCGATTCGCGCTTGGCTCTATGCGGAGGCAGCGCATGCCTTCGAGGATGTCGAGCGCAGGCGCGTTGCGCTCGCGCTTCTGCACGCGCTCGGCAACGCGAAAGAGGTCGCATCGCCCGAGGTGACGGCGCTCGACCGAGCGCTGGAGCAGACGCGGCCGAACGTCGTGCCCGACGCGGCGGAGGTTCTCCAGTCGATGCAGCGGAAGCTTTCGAGATGTGGTGTCGATCACGCGCCGGGTCGAGCGGTCCGGCTCGACATGGCCGTTCTCGTCGATGCCGCAGGGCACGTGAAATCCGCGCGTGCGCTCAATGCGACGACGCTGACGCCGCTCGAGCTATGCCTCGTCGAGGCGTTGCGATGGGCACAGTTCGCTCCGACCACCGCGGGGGAGCGTGTGACCCTCGTCATCCCGTTCGCGTTCCAGCCGTGACCGTGTTCGGGCAGCTCGGGCCCCGAACTTTCAACCAACTTTCAGGCTGAAATCTCCGAGCGCCGGTCACTCTCCAACGGGGCACGAGCCCCGACTTTCCTCGCTTGGAGAAGACCTTCATGGGAACACGGATGTCGCGTGGGGCTGCTGCTTGGGTGCTCACGATCGCTGCTTCGATCGCTGGTTGTTCGGACGACGGATTCGACCCTCCGCCGGGGGGCGGCGGCAGCGGCGGAGGGGGCGAAGATCAGGGCGGCGGAGGAACGGGAGCGACCGCTGGAGGGGGCAGTAACTACGACGGACCGTGCACCCCGCTGACCCTCGGCGACACGTCGGTCTACTTCGAGAGCATCTCGCGCGCGGCGGTCGTCGCGCCGGTGACGCCGGGCGTGGAAGGTCTCGCGAGCACGCGGCTCACGATGGAGCTCTACGATTACGACTTTTCGACCGGACAGCCGCTGGAGCCCCTCGAGCCAGGGACATTTCCGTTCGCCACGCCGCCGGACGACAACTACGGCACCTGCCAACATTGCATCCTTTTGGTCGCCTACGACGCCGCGGGGACACCGAAGCGCGCGTTCTATCCGCATAACGGGGCGCTCGAGCTCGAGGGCATCGGCTTGGACTTTCCGAGCTATGTCACCGGCGGCACGAGCGGCATCGAGCTCGCCGAAGTGATTCAAAACGAGGATTTTACGTGGGAGTTCTTGCCCGGCGGCGATTGCTACTATGTGGATTCCTGGTCCTTCGACACGATGCCGGTCGACGGCGGCCCTTGCCTCAGCGTCGAGCAATGCCCGAACGAGACCATGCAGATCTGCGAGCCGGATTCCGCCCAGTGTGGTCCGCCGCAATGTGATCTCTTCGGCGATCTACCATGTGCCGAGGGAGAGGTTTGCATGTCGCAGATCTTCCAGCCTGGGGATTCGCCATTTGGGCCTGCGATTGGAGCTTGTTACGACACTTGCGATCCCGTCGACCCGGAGTCCTGCGGCGCGGATCGATATTGCCGCCCGCTCGGCCTCACGCAGTCCTTCGGCGCCTGCTACAGGACGGGGTCGGGCTCGGTCGGCGACGCGTGCACGCCGCGCGATATCTCCACCGAGTGTGTACCTGGGGCGGTGTGCACCGGAACGCCCGGCGAATGTGCGCGGGTATGCAACTTCCTCACGCCCGACGCGGGTTGCGACGAAGACAGGTATTGTACCTTCTCCAACCTCTGCGAGCCTGCGTTCGCCGGCGACCAAGCCGCCATCGGGCAGAATTGCTCGGCTACGTCGCCGGAGGCGATCGAGTGCGGAATCGAGGGTGATGCGTTTCGCGGTGTCTGCATCCGGTGGTATCCCGACGCGCCCGATATGATGTGCGAGCGGCTATGCCGGACCGAAGACCCAGATTGTCCGAACGGCGAAGTCTGCCTGAGCCTCTTCGACGACCCGCGGCATGGGCTCTGCCATGCGCCGGCGGTTTGCGGCGACGGCGAGCTCGATCTCATCGGCGGCGAGGTCTGCGACGATGGGAATACCGTTTCGGGCGACGGTTGCAGCGCGGACTGCTCGACGCCCGAGCTCGATGCCCTTTGCGAACAGGCCGATACCCTCGCGGAAGATACCGACGTGTCCGGCACGACGATCGGCGGTCCGTCCGGCTATCCGTCGCAATGTGATCCGTTCATCGGGACCAGGGTCGCGACGTATTCGTATATCGCGCCCGGGCCGGGTCGAGTGCACGTGACCCTCGAGAGCGCGGAGGACCTTCGTCTCAGCATTTACGAAGACTGCGCCGACCCGGCCACCGAGCGAGGTTGCCAGTCCGATAGTGAGGACGACGAGCTGATCATCGACCTCGACGAGGCTCCCGATGGCCCCCTACTCGTCATCGTTCGCGGCTCGTCACCAATTCACGAAGGTGCCTTCGAGGTGCACGCCGAGTTTACGCCCGCCGTGTGCGGTGACGGGGTCGCGGTCGGTCCCGAGGCATGCGACGACGGCAACACGACGAGCGGCGACGGCTGCAGCGCCGATTGCTCGACGATCGAGTGGGCCAACGTTTGCGCCTCGCTTCCAGTCCTCTCCACGAGCGCGATCAATGCCGGCTCGACCATCGGCTCGCAAAACCTATTCGAGACTGGAAGTCTTTGCGCCGTCGAGCTCGGCGGCCTCGAAGATGCGTATTCGTTCGTCGCCCCCGAAAGCGGTACGTTGGATTTGGCGCTCACCCAGCCGCGGGCCGACTTCGTTCTCTACGTTCAGGATGGATGTGGCCCGAGCGGGTTCGACAGCTGGCTCGCGTGCGGCAGCAGCTTCCTCGCCGGCACGGACGAGACGGCCAGTGTGCAATTGACGGCCGGACAGGAGATAACGGTGATTGTCGACGGTTCGCGGGGGGATGTCGGCAATTACGAGCTGACCGCGACGTTTACACCGTGAAGAAATGACGAAGGGCCCGATGCAAGCGCATCGGGCCCTTTGCGTTCGATGAGTCAGCAGCAGATCACTGCGGGCATGCCTGGAGGCACTCGAGGGCCGGCGAGCACGTGGCCGAGCCAAGGCAGTCCTGGATGCCTTGCTGCATACACGCGCCCTGGGCGTCGATTTCGCCCTGAATGCAGTCGATACACGCCTGATCAGGGTTCTCGCCGTTGCAGAGATCCA
The DNA here is from genome assembly GCA_013361525.1 of Polyangiaceae bacterium. Lineage (GTDB taxonomy): Bacteria > Myxococcota_A > Polyangia > Polyangiales > Polyangiaceae > Xiheicaenibacterium. Next base: position 119,261 of record JABFXY010000002.1, read on the forward strand.
TGCCGGCGCCGGTGCAGACCGAGTTACAGGTCGCGTTGGCGTCGACGCATGCGCAATCGAACACGATGGTGTTGATGAGCTCGCCGTACGCCTCACCCGACGTCGGGTTCTCCGGGTTGGAGCAGCATTCTCCGCAGGTGTTGCCGTCGGCGCATTGGCTGCAGTCGGTGAGATCCTCGCACCCGTCGCCGGTGTTGGAGCCGCCATCGCCCGAGCCGCCGTTGGCGTTGCTGCCGCCGTCGGCATTGCTGCCGCCGTTGGCGTTGCTGCCGCCGTCGGCATTGCTGCCGCCGTTGGCGTTGCTGCCGCCGTCGGCGTTGCTGCCGCCGTTGGCGCTGCCGCCGTTGGCGCTGCCGCCCGAGCCGCCATTGCTGTCCGAGCCGCTGTCACCACAGCCGGCCAGCGAAGCCATGACCACCATTGCACCCCAAAGTAACGAGCTTTTCATGTCGAATGAGATCCCTTCAGCATCGAGCCGTACGGGCTTTTTCGGTCAGTGGCAAGACCAAAGACGCCTTGTCGCGTGCGCCGATCAGGAGCCGAGGGGTGCACCACACGCCGGGCACTGCCGGGCGCTGAACGAGCTCGAGGTCTTGCAGTGGAGGCAGCTCTTCGGAATGAAATACAGGATCAACAGGCCGAGGCAGCTGAGTAGGCCGAGAAGCGCAAAGGCGGGGTGCCGTCCGCGAAGCTTCGCGTAGAAGACGAGCCCGACGACGAGCATCGCCGTACCGCCGAGGGTCACGATCGCGCCGATCGCACCACCCATGTTCTGGCCGGCGCCTTGAAGCAGAATCCCCGGCACGCCGAGCACGAAGCTCATCGTATTCAAACGCTTCAGCTCGCGAGCGAGGGCGGCGGCTTGTTCCGGGTGGATGGGAGGGACCCGTCCCGGATATGCGCCGCCGGGATACGGGCCTCCCGGATGGGGACCATGCCCCGGATGGTTGGGCGATTCGTACGGATTCATCGCCGCCGATCGTCGCGTGCGAGGGCGAGGATCACAAGCCTTCGTGCTTCGACCGATGGGGACAGCGGCGACCGAAAGATCGGGCAGACTTCGAGGGTGCACGACCGCGACTGCGCCGACTTGCTCGCCGAGGTACTTCCTACGCTCGGCTTGCGTGTCGAAGGTTACAGACGCGTTCGAGCGATCGTCCGAAAGCGCCTCGGGCGGCGGCTGAACGAGCTGCGCCTGCCGGATCGTGCGGCCTATCGGGCATACCTCGACGAGCATCCCGATGAGTGGGCTGTGCTCGCGGGGCTCTGCCTCATCCCGGTGAGCCGGTTCTACCGTGACACCGACGTCTTCGAACACATCGCGCAAGACGTGTTGCCGCGCCTCGCGCGCGACGCTGTCGCGCAGGGAGCCGAGCAGGTCCGTGTCCTCAGCGCCGGTTGCGCGTCGGGGGAGGAGGCCTATTCGATTGCCATCGCGTGGAGGCTCGGCGCCGCCGCCCCCCTCGCGCCGCCGCGCCTCGAGACCATCGGTGTGGACGCGAGCCCGACCATGATATCCCGGGCGCGGCTCGGCTGTTATCCGCGCGGATCGTTCAAAGAGCTCCCGCACGACTGGGCGACGGCGGCGCTCGTGAACGGTGACGATGGAGGCTTATGTATACGTACGGAGATTCGCGAGGGAGTCAGGTTCGTCCAAGGTGATCTGCGCACCGAGCTACCCGAGGGGCCGTTCGATCTCATCCTCTGTCGCAACTCGGCTTTTACGTATTTCGATCTCGCGACCCAGCGTGTGTTTTTGGAGCGATTGTGTGATTCGCTCAGGGTTTTTGGGGTGCTCGTCATCGGGCACAAGGAAGAATTGCCGGGCAAGCCCGAGCGCCTCGTGCCCGTCGATGCTCGTCGGCGAATCTTCGAACGATGTTCGTAGTATCGATTGTTATATAGCGTATCACAATGCGGCGGGTCGCGTGGTGATGTCGACCGCCCAGGCCGGCTGGTCGGGCAGGGACGCGACCTGCGTCGTCTCCGACAGCTCGCCGCGGATCCGTGCGACCCGCAGCTCGCCGCCCTCCACAGACCCACGCGTGTAGGCAAGGACGGCGTCGTCACCGCAGACACCCGGAGCGGCGGCCGCGTAATAGATATCGATCCCGCTATCGACGAGAACCGGAGCATCGAAACCGACGCCCGGCGTAAGTCGCTGCACGAACAAGTTGCCATCGGTCGAGACGCTCGCGACGAGAACATCGCCGCCCGGTGTGGCCGTCGTCGCGACGACGAAGCCGACGTCGGGTGTCGTCACCGCTGGAGACCAAGCCCCGAATTGCCAAGTTGCGGCGGCGAGCGTCAAGGACGAGTCGGACGGTGCGTAATAGATCGCCACGATCGAGCCGTCCGGCAGTGTGACGGCGCGTGGTGGGGGCAGTGAGATCTCTCCGCCGATCGCCGTTGCGACCGGATGCGTGGTGTCGCATTGGCTATCCATCCATTGCGTCTCGAAGAACATCTGGCTGCATAGCTCACCGAGCCAGCCGTGGATCAGAAGCACGCCGCCATTCACCGAATCCCAGGCCACCGACGACGGAACGAACATCGTCGGCTCGACGAGCGGATACCAATCCATCGCATCGGGGTCGAAATACGCGACGGACGTGAGCCCTTCTTCGCTTCCGACCAGTGCCCACTCGGCTTTGTAGAGCGGCGCATAGGCGCTCGGCTCCCAGCCGAATACGTCGCGTTCGATAAACGCGCGTCCGTCGTGGGTGGTCACGAAGCGGCGCTCGTCGATGTCGTCGATGGAGCCAATCCAAAAGATCCCCAATGCGCCGTAGACATCGACGTAAGCCGCCATCTGGGATGCGGGCGGAAGCATATGTGGAGCGGCCCAGGCTCCCTCGTTCGCGACGACGATGACGCCCTCCGATGTCGGCGAGCTCGCGGCGACCAGCACGCCTTCCCCGCCCTCACACGCGAGCGGCAGACCGTTGGGTGCGGCCCCTCCCGTCGAAACGTCGGTGGACCCACCATTGCCACCATTCCCACCCGGGGCACCGTCGTCGGGCGCTCCACCGTTCGGCGCACCGCCCTCATCGCCGTCGGGGGCCAGATCGACATTGGCGCCGCAGCCGAGGGCGAGGGTGGCCGAAAGCAGTGAGCCGGCGCAGAAGAGAAGTCGTGCGGACGTCATCGAAGCCTCCGCCGGCGTTTCTCCCGCGCCGTGGCCTGATCGTCACCTTAAGCCTCCCTTAAATCGGCGCTCGACCCGGCCGTTAACATTCCCACACCATCCGCGAACGTTGCGACAAAGAGCGCGTTCTAACGTGTCGTCGATGAATCGAGCCGTTGCGCTGCTCACGTTGAGTCTCGTCGTTGCGGGATGCGACCCGTCCGAGCCACGTCACCCCGATGGCCCGCCCGGTGGTCCACTTGGTGGTCCACGCGACGGCGGACGCGAAGGCCCGCCGCGCCGGCGCGCTCCGCCGAAAGAAGCCGTGGAGGCCTGCGCGGATCTCGACGACGGCGAGACTTGCTCCTTCCGAGACGGCGAACACGAGATCCAAGGAACCTGCGATGCGCCGCCCGACGAGGAGACGCTCGCGTGTCGACCCAATGGTCCGCCACCCGGAGGCCCGCACGGTCCGCCCCCTCCCGGCGGGCCTCCGGGTGGGCCGCCGATGGAGTGAGCCGCGGGCCGCGAGGCAGATTGCGGCATGAGACGCGGAACCGCCGTGAGGCTGTTCGCCGCGCCTGTCGGCAGGCACATGGATTGCCACCGTTCCGCACGCGCGCGCGAAAGTGCCGGTGCGAGACGATGCTGGGCCTGCACGACTATGCACTGGAAGCCATTGTCCACGAGACGCGGGACACCCGGATTCGCCGTGCGACGTGCCTCGCGTCGGGGGAGCACGTCGTCATCAAGTCTCCGCGCGCCGGCACGCCGAGCCCTCGGACCGTCGGCCGGATCCTGCACGAACACCACATCCTGACGAAGCTCGCCGCGGTGCCCGGGTTGCCGAGAGTTCACGCCTTGGAGCGAGGTGAGGGGACCGCGGCACTGGTGCTGTACGACGCGGGATTGGACCCGCTCAGCCGGATCCTTGCAGAGCGCGGTCGGCTGCCGGTGGACGCTGCACTTCGCGTCGCCATGCAGCTTTGTGACGTGCTCCACGCGGTCCACACCGCCGGGGTCGTACACAAGGACGTAAAGCCGGCGAATGTCCTCGTCGACGAGTCTTGCGCGCAGCTCGTGCTCGTCGACTTCGGTATCGCGACCGAGCTTTTGCAGGAGGCGACGGAGCCGCGCCTCGTCGAGTCGCTCGAGGGAACGCTCGCTTACATTTCGCCGGAGCAAACGGGTCGAACGGCGCGCTCGGTGGATGCCCGGACGGACCTCTACTCATTGGGTGTCACGCTGTTCGAAATGCTATCTGGGAGACGTCCATTCGAGCTCTCGGATCCGCTGGCGCTCGTCTATGCGCACCTGGCAACGATTCCGCCGGCCGTCGATGCGGTCGCTCCGGACGTGCCGCCGGCCGTGTCGGCGATCGTCGCGAAGCTGCTGATGAAGGAGCCGGAGTGGCGCTATCAGACGGCGCACGGCGTGGCCAAGGACTTGGGATATGCCTTGTCGCAATGGCGCGTCCACGGACGGGTGCGCCCGTTTGCACTCGGCGCGAGCGACTTTTCTCCGGTATTGCAATTGCCCGAGGCTCTGGTCGGCCGAGAAGCCGAGCATCGAATATTGATGCACGCATTCGATCGCGCAGCCGGCGGTTCGGTGGAGCTGCTCCTCGTCGGCGGTCCTTCGGGTGTCGGGAAAACGACCTTGATTCGCTCCGTCTATCGCGAGATCGCGAAGGCGGGTCGAGGGATGTTGCTGTCGGGGAAGCACGATAAGCTCGGGCGCTCGGCCCCTTATGGCGCACTCACCCGGGCGTTCTCGGCTCTGTTCTGCGACTTGGCGGCGAGTCCCGGACCGACCTTCGATGCTTGGAGGGAACGTCTCAATCGCGCTCTCGCAGGCAATGCACGAGTGATAGCCGAGCTGGTGCCCGAGCTCGAGTGGTTGCTCGGGCCGCTGCCGCCGGTCCCGGCGGTTCCTACGGAGATGGCGCTCGATCGCCTCAAAAGGCGCTGGACCGAGATCGCCGGCGCGGTCACCGACGCATCGCCGCCTTTGGTTCTGTTTCTAGACGATATGCAGTGGGTGGACCCTGCATCGCTGGATCTCCTCCAGGGGATATTGACCGATGCGAGCAGCCGTCACCAGCTGGTGATAGCGGCGTATCGGGACAACGAGGTAGACGCCGCGCATCCCCTGTGGAGATTCGTCGACGCCGTCTCCGAGCGCGGTGTGCCGGTGCGGTCGCTACGGGTGGAGCCGCTTACCGAAGCGTCGCTGGGCGAATGGTTGACACTTGCGCTGTCGGCGAGCCCGGCGCGGGTCGAGCCGCTTGCTGCTGCGCTGTTTCGCAAGACGCTGGGCAATCCATTCTTCGTCGTCCAGCTCGTCCAGGAGCTTTACCGGCAAAAGCGACTGATACGCGATCTGGAGGATGGTTCGTGGCAGTGGGACCAGGACGCGGTGGAGCGAGCTCCGGCGACGGAAAACGTACTTTCGCTCATGCAAAGCAAGGTATTGGAGCTGCCTGCGTCGACCCGGGACCTCCTGGGTCAGGCTGCGTGTGGAAGTTATCGCTTCTCGCTTCGGGAGCTCATGGCGCTATCTGGACGCCGCCAGGCGGACGCGGTGCGGCAGCTTTGGCCGGCGGTGACCGCGGGCTTGTTGGTAGCGAACGACAGCTCGTACCGCGAAACCCATGCGCTGGCGACGGCGCACCAAACCCGAATTCCGGATGTTCGATATCGGTTTCTTCACGACCGCGTGCAGGATGCCTTCTACGCGCAGATCGCGCCCGAGCAGCGAGCGAAGACCCATTTGGCGATAGGAAGGCGTTTACAGATCCTATTTCGGAAAGAGGGCGGGTCGAATCAAAAGCAGCTCGAAATGGCCCGGCACCTCAACCTCGGCGCGACGGCGCTCACCACCGCGGTGGAACGAAGGGACCTCGCGCGGACGAATCTGATGGCCGCCAAGGCAGCCAGGGAGAACGCGTCGTACGAACTGCAGGCGCGGCTCGTCGAGCAGGGCGAATCGCTGCTCGGAGCCGACGCGTGGGAGAAGGATCCCGCGCTCTCGGCGGAGCTCGCGTTGGAGCACCTCGAGGCAGACTACATGTTGCACGCGTTCGCGGACTTGCACGCGCGAGCGGAGAAGTTGCTGGAGCAGCCGCTTTCACCGCTCTCGAGGCTGGCCGCGCAAGAGGTGCGCGTGCGCGCCTGTTTTACCGGCGGACGCTACGAGGAGGGACAACGAATCGGCCTCGGCGCCCTTGCCGAGCGGGGCATCGAATACCCCGATGGGGATACGACGTGCATTACGCAGGCGTTGGAGCACGTCCAGGCGTGCGATGGATGGTTCAATGATCACCCTCACGGGTTCGAGTCGATGCCCGCCGACGCATCACAGGAGCATTGGCTCTGCGATGCGCTCGAGGCCGCCACGATGCAATGCGCGAGTATCGGTCGCCGACCCTCACTAACGGCCTTCGCCGCCGCCCGAAACGTACGCCAGACGATTCGCAGAGGTGCGCTCAGTTCCATCGGACCGCTCTTTCTCGGGATCTTTTCGCACATGCGATCGAGCTTGTTGGAGCAGTACCGGGGCGATCTGCGTTGGGCGCGGGAGGCCGAGAAGGCCGCGCAGCGCCTGGAGTCACCCTACCTGCCGGAATGCTCTGCGCTCGTCGGACACTACACGCCCTACGAAGCCCCGGTCGAGGAGAGTCGTGAGCACTACCGGGACTGTTTGCGTGTCGCGACGGCCTCCGGCTCCTCGCGGGGGATCAGCTGGGCAATCAGCAACGAGCTCTATCACGTCGATCTCTGGGGTGGACGACCGCTTCCCTCCGTTGCGGAGAAGATCTCGGAGCACCGCGAGTGGATGACTCGTTCGGGGGGCTCGTTCACCCAGAGCATCTTTTCGCTGGCCGATAGCTACGTATCGTTGCTCCGCGTTGCCCGACGGCCGCGCCCGGCCGATCGAGATTGGCTCTCCAAGGGCTCTCGCGCCTTCGCCGAGGCGGGAAACGAGAAGATCGCGGAGGCAGCCCGCGTCTTGGAGGCCCACCTTTTCTTGGCATTCGGCGAATACCGGCGTGCGCTCGATCGCGCCGCGGAAGCCGAGCGTTTTCGGCTGACGTTGAATGGTGTCCCGCCCGTTACCGATATTCCACTTTGGCACGGCCTCGCTGCTGCGAAATGCTGTGCCTCGACATGTTCGGAGCGGGAACGTGCGGCCCTGTCGAGCACCCTGGCGCGCGGCATACAGCGCTTTCGATACCTCACGGACGGCTGCCGCCAGAACTTCGGCCACAAGCTGCGGCTGCTCGAGGCCGAGCAACGCCGAATCCAGGGAGCCACCGACGATGCGGTCGTCGCCTACGACGAAGCGATCGCCCAGGCGCGACACGAAGGTTTCCTTCACGTGGAAGCGCTCGCTGCGCAGTTTTGCGCCGAGCTCCAGCGCGAGACGGGGCGCGACCGTTCGGCCGATGTGTATCTCGATATGGCTCTAGACGCATATCGTCGGTGGGGCGCGCTCGCCATCGTCGCGCATTTGGAAGCGCTCAATCCAAAGCGTACGAGCGCCACGCGGCTCGCTCCGCCGGCGGCTTCACTTGCTGATTCGACCACCACGACCGATGCGGAACCCGGTGGTGTCGTGCTCGATCTCGACTTTGTCACCCGATCCGCGCGGGCCGTTGCGAGCGAGCGCGAGCCGAACGGCGTGGTCGCGCGTTTGATGCAGCTCGTCGAGGAGAACACCGGAGCCCAGCGCGCCGTTTTACTCCTCGCTCACGACGGCAGCTTGGTGGTCGTGGCCGATTCGACAGGAAGGCGAGTCCATTCCGGAGGAGGAGAGCCGCTCTCACCCGCGCACCCCGTTTCGCGCTCCGTCGTTGAATACGTGTTGCGAACACGGGAGACCGTCGTGCTCGGTGATGCGCCGGCAGACAGCCGTTTTGGGGCGGATGTTCGCTTTCGCGAATCCGGCGCGCATTCCGTGCTCGCAGCTCCGCTCGTCCAACGCGAGGGCGCGCTGGGCGTGCTCTATCTCGAGCATGACGCAGCGAACGCGTTTTCTCCGGCGCGCGCCGTGCTCGTCGAGTCGCTCGCTGGGACCGCGGCGATTGCGCTGGAAAATCTCGGCCTTCGACGCGGCTGACGACGCCGCCCCGCTGGGATCTTGCTCGCGATCAGAACGCACAGGTCGCGTTCCCATTTCGCCTTCCATGACGTTCACGACCCTCTTTATTGCGTGCACCGTCTGTGCAAATCCTGCTGGTGACGCGATGCCGGCCTCTGTCTCCGGCGACGCTCGAGCCATTGCGATGGCAGCCGGCGTCGACACGCGCGTCGGCGGGGTCAGCGTCGGAACAGACGAGGGCGTGACCGACCTTTCGGAGCGGCGAATCGAGGGCAGATTCTCCGTCCAGCCCACCGCGGACGTGGAGGTCGGAATCGGCATGCCGGTGCTGTTCCGAACGCTGCAAACCTCGTCCGCGCAATGGGACGATATCGTGCCCGGCGATCTCGAGGTCTGGACGACCGGCGTGGTTCATCGCAGCGGCACCTCGCTTCGCCACGACGTCACGGTCACCGGTCAGCTCAAGTTTCCGACGGCGCCCGTCACGTACAACACATCCGGTGACGCGCTCGCGTCGAACCTCCAGCCCGGATGCTCGTCGATCGTACCGGGGGTCTCGGGCTCTTACGCGCTCGCGTGGAGCCTCGTCTCGCTCTCGTTTTCGGGGGGCCTGCTGCTTCCAATCGTCGTGCGCGAGGCCCCACACCGCGGCGCGATGATCCGACAAACCACCACGCTGCGTGTCCGGCCCGTGCCGGCACTCGCATTCGCCGCCGGCTTTACATGGTTGGGGGAGCTGATCGGACAAGACGAGACCGACGCGAACGAAGAGGATTCCGGAGGCCTCGTCGGTTACGCGTCCGCCGCGATCGAAGCAGGGAAGCCGGGGCTGCTCGTCGCATCGGTGGGTCTGGACGCCCCGGCGGTAAAGGCATTGCGTGGCGAGCAATCCCCGACGGTGATCGGTATGGCGCGCCTGTCGGTGGGTTGGGATATTTGAGTCGACCGTGCAGGTGCGCCCTTCGACTGGAGAACGGCGGGAGGCGCTGCGGCTGTTTCGAGAGCCATCGCGCCTCCCATCACGGAGTTGGACACGTTTTGCTTGCGCCGAGGTCAGGTGGCGCCGAGGCGTATCGCCGCGGTCATCGCGTCCAGGCCATTGGCCTGCAAGATGCCGTGATAGTCACCCGGTAGGTTGTAGGCGGTGATACTGGCGTCTCCCGTTCCCCATGTTGCGACGAACTTCTTGTTGAACGCAGCATCTCCAGCAGTAGCCCACTGTGCAGCGAACTGCGTGCTCGAATCGCGACTGTTCCAGACCGCCTGTGCGGTCGCGACAATGCCATCCTGATTGAATGGACGTCCCCGTACCTGCTGCATGATCGGCTCGGTGACGTATCTCAACATCACTCCCCGCCCACCCACGTAGTCCGGGGCATAGTTGCTTCCCTCCGTATTCGTTCCGAAGCTCGATGCGAACGGTGGCTCGCGAAGTACCTTGTCGTCTCCGAACAACAACGTCTCCGCACCCGCGCCGAGCGTCGCGAACGCATTGTTCAGCACGGAGGGATCGATGCCCGGAACCTTGATGCCGGCGGAGATGACCTCCGCCAACGCCGCGAGCATCATGCCTTGATCGGCAGTCCAGGTCCAACCCCGTGTCCAATGCGGCGAATCCGTCCGGACGTAGGTTTCTTTCGCCATCGGCCTCTCGTGGATCAAGCTGATCGGACCATTGAGGATTCGCAGATAGGGACCGTCGTCCAGTGACGGATACGGCTTGGAGAACCATGTGCCGAACCATGTCAACTGGCTCGTAATCATGTCGGCGTATTGCGATGCGCGGGCGAGGGAGTTGAGCTGGAGCGACAGGAGCAGGAGATTGACGTTGGTTACGGTGTTCCTGGTGCCGTACCCACCACCGTTCCTTTTTCGTTCCGGCGAAACGTTGCCACACCCGTGAGGCACGGGCGTGGCGCTATTGGTAGCGTCGTAACCCGTCTCCCTCATCTGCGCCCAACAGGCAGCCGCGAGGTCGAAGTAGTTCTGCGCACCAGGCTCGTCGTTCGCCGAACGAAGGTAGTATCCGGCTGCCATGCATGAGAGGCCGCACCAGCCGTAATCGTCGACCCAAACCCCGTCATTGCCGATGTGCCGCTTGAAGTAGTCATAGTTCTGGTTGACCATATCCGACCGGAGCTTTTGCATCGAGCTCAGCGCCGGATCAGTCTTGCCCCATCTCTTCTCCGCGGCGTCGACGAGCCGGAGGAAACCGTGAAATGTATTCGAGCGTTTCCAGTAATCGTCGAACCCCCAGCACTCGTTGAAGCGCTCAGCGCCCTGGATTGCCCACGTCTTGACGTCTGTGCTCATCTCTCGTTCTCCTTCGAGCGGAAACCAGGATCAGGCCGCACCGAGACGGATCGCCGCCGTCATCGCATCCAGGCCATTGGCTTGCAGCACCCCGTAATACTTCGTTGGATCTAGAGACCACTCGGTGATGCCGGGGTGCCCTGTCCCCCATGCCTCGACGAACCGTTGGTTGTACGCGGCGTCTCCTGCGCGCGCCCACTGCGTACCGAATTGGTTGGACGTCGCGCTGGCCCACGCGGCCTGCGCGGTTGCGATTACGCCATCGCGATTGAACGGACGGCCCAGCACCTTGGCGACTACCGGTTCGGTCACGTACCGCAACATCACGCCGCGACCCCCTACGTAGTCCGGTGCGTAGGTCGGACCGAAGCTCGATGTAAACGGTGGTTCCCGAAGTACTTTGTCGGCGCCGAACAACAACGCCTCTGTCCCGGCGATCATCGTGGTGAACGCGTTGCGAAACACCGTTGGAGCGATGCCGGGAACGCTGATCCCCGAGGAAATGACCTCGGCCAGCGCCATCAGCATCATGCCTTGATCGCCGGTCCAGACCCACCCGGATTCCCAGTCCCCGTCGTTCGTACGCACGTAGGTCTCTTTGGCCATCGGCCGCTCATGAATCAGGCTCCTGGGACCGGGGATGCCTCGCAGGTAGGGGCCATCGTCGAGCGAGGTGTAGGGCTTGGAGAACCACGTACCGAACCACGTCAGCTGGCTGGAAATCATCTCCGCATACAGCGATGCGGGGGCGACGGAGTTGAGCTCGAGCGACAGAAGCAGGAGATTGATGTTCGTGACGGTGTTTCGGGTGCCGTGTCCCTCGCCGTTCCTTTTTCGTTCCGGCGAGACGTTGCCACACCCGTGCGGCACGGGGGTGGCGCTATCCGTCGCGTCGTACCCCGTCTCCCGCATCTGCGCCCAACAGGCGCCGGCGAGCTCGAAGTACTCCTGCGCAGCAGGTCCGTCGTCGATGGCAAGGAGGTAGTTCCCGGCTGCTATGCACGAGATGCCGCACCAGCCGTAGTCGTCGCACCAGACCTTGTCGTCGCCGATGAACTTCTTGAAGTACGAACGATTGGCATCGACCATCGTCGACCGCAATTTTCGTATCGGTTCCAGCGCCGGATCGGTCTTGCCCCATCGCTGTTCCGCGGCATCGATGAAGCGGAGATAAGCGTGAAATGTGTTCGATCGCTTCCAGTAATTGTCGAAGCTCCACACCTTTCCGAATTGCGCAGCGCTCTGAATTGCCCACGTCTTGATGTCGGTTCCCATCCCTTGTTCTCCTTTGCCCCATTCCCATGAATCGCCGCGCGACGCGGAGAGATGTGAGTGAGGTTGCCCCGCCGACTGAAGAGGAAACGGCTGACGGTAGAGCTATCCCAGCTGATTCGAGATTTCAGCTGTTCTTTGCGCCTTGTCGTAAGTCCTTGAAATGCTGATAAGCGCCAGCCCTGTACGAACGGACTGCGACGGAAGGGATCAGGGGTAATTGATCAATGCTTCTCGAGGTTCCGGCTTACGCGGTTGAAAAGCCTTCTCGAGCGAAGCTTCCGGGTCGAGACCCTCCGGGTCGAGACGGAGAGCGCGGGCGTCGCATCGAGGCTGCGTTCGTTGGACCTCACCCGCCCAATGGCATCTAAGGCGCGGCAATCTATCGGTGAGAGCACGCGGGCGGTTCTATTGCCATCTTTGGCAGCGCCGTATTCGTAGAACCGAAATTGCGCGGTTCGGTCCGAGCTGCGCCATTGCGGAACGCGAGCCGCCGCTCGCATCGAATGCGGCGCTTCACGAAACCTCGAAGCTCGACGCAACCGAATGCGGGGCAGGGAGGAAGTCGCCGCCAAGGCATTGCGGTCAACGAGCGGAGTGGAGGTCGCCCCGAAGGGGCGGGAACCCCACTCCGCCGAGCTCGGCGACTGACGACCCCCCCGCCGGAGCCGGTCACCGTTTACTGCCGAGCCACCGCATTCGCGCAAGTCGCTCGACCTCTTGCTCTCGCGACAACGCGGAGGCTGAAGGGAGCGAGGCAGTGAACGGTGTCCGGCGTAGGCGGGCAGGGAGGAAGTCGCCGCCAAGGCATTGCGGTCAACGAGCGGAGTGGAGGTCGCCCCGAAGGGGCGGGAACCCCACTCCGCCGAGCTCGGCGACTGACGACCCCCCCGCCGGAGCCGGTCACCGTTTACTGCCGAGCGGAATATGGTGGAGGCGGCGGGAATCGAGCCGCGTGGACGAAGAAGCGAAGCGCCAAAGGCGCGAAGCTTCGAAGTCCGGGAAAGGCCCGATGAGCGTCGCAATGGAGCTGCGCTACGCGCAGCTCAGTGGTGGAGGCGGCGGGAATCGAACCCGCGTCCGCGAGGCTTCAAATGCACCTTCGTTCACGCGCGTAGTTGCTGCGTCCCCAGCAACTGGGCTCGCGGATTCGGCCGCGACCTATCCCTCGCAATCTCAGCCGCGCTATCGAGGGCTCCCTCGCGCGACCCAGCCCTAGTGATTGGCGCCCGCTGGCTACCAGGACGATCTGGCCGTTGGACGTTGCTAGCGGTGATTAAGCCGCGAGAGCAATGGTGTCGTTGTCGTTCGCACTTATAACGTCCCGCTTTGTAAGGCGGAGCAGGAGCCGCCACGCGCAGATGCATTCTCCGTCCCCACGTCGAAGCCGGTCGCCCCCGTGAGGTGTCTTGTGGACGCGCACAAGGTAACGACGTGGAGCCTGGCGTCAACGACATCTTCTGCGAAGACCCGGCGCAGGTGGGCACAGCCTGGACGTTCGGTCGGCGAATACCCACGAACATGCGCTCGTTCCGCGGTCGATCGGGCGTGTGTTCGTGGCACGCGGGCTGCCATGATCGCGAGCATGAAGGTGGGCTTACGATGGGGGCTGCTCACTGCGCTGCTCGTCGCGTGCGGTGACGACGGCATCGGCGGAGCTGGGGGCGAGGGCGGTCAACCGGAGGGCGGGGGCGCCCAGGGAGGCGGCATCGAAGGTGGAGGGGGAGGCAGCTCCCTGTTCGAGTGCGCGCTGGCGACGCTCGACGAGCCCCTTTGCGAAGGCGCCGGCTGCCCCCTCTCGGGCATGGGTCGCATCGCGTGCTCGGAGCGAAACTTCTTCACGCAGGTCGAGAACGCGCCGGATGGGTCACCTGTCTTGCTGCTCGATCCGGCGGCGTACGGCGCGTCGCTCTACTTGGCGGAGACGTCCGCGTCGCTCGTGACGGAGCTCGCCGACGTGCCGCCGCATGCCGTGCTCTCGACCAATGCGGACGGTGACGCATTCGTGTCGTACGTGCCGCTCGATGTTCCGATGCCTTGGTTCTATCGGCCGATTGGTGCGGCCGAGGAGGAGATTACCAATGAGCGTGCCGCGTATTGGGTGCCGCGTGGGCTCGAGCTGACCGGAGACGAAGTCCTCGCGCTCGCATTGAAGGGCACCGATTCCGGTGTCGAGCGACTCGTGTTTGCGACGCGCGCTGCGGACGGAACGTGGACGACGGAGGAGCTTGCCGACGATTACCCGTGGTTCATGTCCTTGTCGCTCGCGGACGATGGGACGCCGGTGATTGGCTATCGCGATAACGCCCACCATCCGGTCGTGCGCGTCGGCGACGGCCCGACCGAGGCCATTGCAATGGCGGACGCATCCGCATCGTGGAATGGGTTGACCATCATCCCCGGCGCGAGCTCATGGGCAGCCGCTCTCTATCAAGCAGCGGACGGTATCGTGGTGAGTCGTCCTGCCGTCGCGCCCGTTCTGGCGACGGACTTCCCATCGCTCCTGTATCCGACCTGTGAAGCGCCGACGGACGGAGTCTGCTCCGGCAACTGCGCGGAGATCGGCAATGGTGTGACGTCGTCGCTCTCGGGCGCGCTAATCCCCGGCGGGTTGCTCGTGATGTTCACGCAGCAATCGGTGAATCGCGCCGGCCATTTCGAGGAAGGCGAGTGCACCGAAGCCGGCTGCCCGTGCAGCTTCGTCGTCGATGACGAAGGCAGCAGCAGCGCGCTGGTGTTGACGCGGCTCGACGATGGCTCCGACGCGCTCGCGGAGATCGGTCGCTTCGATCTAGGCGCCGGCGTCGAGCCCGTGCAGCTCGATGCAGAGGCACGCGCCGGCGTCGTCGCGTTCGCGCTCACCCGCCTCGGCGAGGTGCTCTACGGAACGATCGACGTCGACGCGCTGTGATGCGCGGGCGTCAGCCCTTCTTCTCTTCGCCCTCTTCAGTCGGCTTGAACTGGTCCGGTACCTTCGAGCCCTCGCCCCAGAAGTACTTCTCGAGCTCGGTGAACCAGATGCGCTGGCCGGCTTCGGAGACGAGGTCGAGGCGGTACTCGTTGATCAGCATCTTCGAGTGCTCGAGCCACTGATTCCACGCCTCTTTCGAGACGTTCTCGAAGATCTTCTGCCCCATCGGACCCTTCAGCGGGGGCTTCTCGAGCCCCTCCGCCTCACGGCCGAGCTTCACGCACTGAACCATTCGCGCCATTTCAGATGCTGATTAGCCCAGCGTCGTGCGAACGGCAAACGGTGCTCGTACGTAGCCGGGCGCTCGACGCGAGCACCCGGCTCCAGTGCTTCACGCGGCAGCTTGGCTGATGTCCATCAGCAAGCGCACCGAGTCGGCGTACGTCGTGCCGCGAATGCATCGGCCGCCGCGCAGCTCGAGGATCTCGCAGAACGTGGGCGGCTGGACCGGCGGCGGACGCGTCGACGGCGGGCGGGTCAGCGGCGGAACGCTCTTCCGCGCGGCGTGACGAATGCCACATTCCGCCACGACGATGAGGCCGGCGTCGTGGATCGCGCGCGCTTCGATCTGCGCGCCCGGAACACCTTCGAGCATGCTCCGGAAGCTCGCGGTGACGGCGGCGATGCCGCGTACGCGTTCGTCACGGGCTGCGTGAAACCACTCCACCTCCGGCGCCAACATCGCCGCGATCCATTCCCAGTCGCGTCGGTTGAAGGCGTCGTAGTAGCAGCGGACCCACTCGACGTTGCTCTGCTTCGGGGTGTTCTGCTTCTCGTTCACGATGGCACCTCCAAGCACGGGCTAGGCCATAGCCTGGTCCCCTCAAACCCAGCGAAAGTCCCGCTCTGTGGGATGGTCTCATGGATCACGATCGGACCGGACCGGATCGTCGATGGACCGGAGGGTTGCTGGAGGTGCCTACACTGTAGGTGTGCTTACACGCTCTTGAGCCGCTCCTCGAGCTGCTTCTCGAGCTGGACGAGCGACTTCGTGAAGCCGTCGATGCCTTCCTGGAGCTTGAACGAAGCCATCTCGTCCGCTGCATGCATGCTCCGGAACGTCGGCTCGTTCATGGCGATACGTTTCACGTCCGCCTTCTTCGCGGCCTCGGGGTCGAGCTTGCGCGGCACCTCGCCGTCCTTCGAGGCGAGCTCGTCCAGGAGCTTCGGCGAGATCGTGAGGAGGTCGCAGCCCGCGAGCTCGAGGATCTCTCCCGTGTTGCGGAAGCTCGCGCCCATGACCTCGGTCTTGTAGCCGAAGTGTTTGAAGTACTCGTAGATGCCGGCGACGCTGACGACGCCCGGGTCTTCGGCCGGCGGGTAGCTCGTCTTGCCCGTCTTCTTCAAATAGAAGTCGAGGATGCGCCCGACGAACGGGGAGATGAGCGTGACCTTCGCCTCGGCGCACGCGATCGCTTGGTGAAGGCCGAAGAGGAGCGTGAGGTTGCAGTGAATCCCCTCTTGCTCGAGCTTCTCGGCGGCGCGAATGCCCTCCCACGTGGAGGCGACCTTGATGAGGATGCGCTCCTTCGAGACGCCGGCCTCTTCGTACATCCTGATGAGCTTGCGGGCCTTGGCGATCGAGCCCTGCTCGTCGAAGGAAAGGCGCGCGTCGACCTCGGTCGAGACGCGGCCCGGTACGATCGCGAGGATGCGTTTGCCGAACTCGACGGAGAGCTCGTCGATGGCTTGCGCCACGATGTCGTGCGGCGACGCGCCCGCGCCGAAATCTTGCCGAGCAGCGGTGAGCGCATGATCGACGATCTCGGCGTAGGCCGGCATTTGAGCGGCCGCCGCGATGAGGGACGGATTGGTCGTCGCGTCCTGCGGTTTGAACTGCTCGATCGACTGGATGTCGCCCGTGTCCGCGACGACGCGGGTGGTTCGCTTCAGCTCGGTTAGAAGGCTCATCGTTGCCTCCGCTTACTTCAACGCCTTGGGGACGGGAACATCTCCGCCACCGCGGACATATGCCGCGATAGCGTCGCTCAATTTGTCGACTGCCTTTTCGCAGGCCTTGCTCACGTCACCCATGGTGACGCCCTTGCATTCGTCGCGCCGCTCCTTGTTGATCTTCCCGAGCGTTGCGTCGTTGACGAAGGCCGATTGCGACTCTTCGCTGTAGTCCTGCCAGCGAAGCTTCGCGTTTTTCGCCTTCGGCGGCGCCTTGAACGTCAGCTCTTCGCCGGAGAGCGACGCGCACGAGCCGTCCCATCGCAGGACGTCGTAGCCGCCGCCCGCGCCGCTCACCTCGATTCCGGTCGTGTTCTTCTTCACGGAGAGGACGATCACCTCTTCGTCGAACGCGAGCTTGTCGTTCGACGACGACGCGCCGCCCGAGGCGTTCCACGCGTCGGTGTTGCGCGTGAGGTACCCACGCGAAAACGGCGAGTCCTTCTTGAAGTACACGAGCGCGAGATCCGGGTTCACGTTCCCACAGAGCTTCTTCACGAAGGCCGCGGTCGGTAGGCAGAGGTCGCCTTGCTTTTCGCAGGTCGTCACGACGGCAGGTCCTGCGTCCGCCTGTGCGGTGGATGCCGCGGTCGCCTTTGCGGTGGTTGCGGCGCCTTCCGAGCTCGTGGGTTCCACCCCCTCTTCGTTCGAAGATGCCGGCTCGGTTTGGCTGCTGCCGCAGGCCGCGGCAAAGACGGAGATCGCAGCGATCGCAGTCACGCGTAATGAGTGTCGAGGCATGGGCTCGGCAAAGTATCAAAAGCCGTCCCGGCGTGTATTGACGAGCGCACCGACACGGAGTCCATTTCGTCGTCGCCATGCGGAGCACGTCGTCATCGCTGTATCTGCTGAGCGTAGGTTGTCTGCTCGTGTCGGCCGCTTGTGCCGACGTCGAGGAGCCGTCGGACGACGACGATAGCTACGTCACCACCGGGGTGAACGGCAGCACGTCGTCCGGCGAAACGGGCGGAACGGCTTCCACCGGCGCGTGGGGTCACAACGGCTCTGGCGGGGAAGGCGGCGGCTCGTCGAGCCACGGGCCGTATCCGATCGTGCTCGCGCACGGCTTCTTCGGCTTCGAAGAGTTCGCGGGCGTCGAGTTCGCCACCTACTTCTACCAGGTGAAGCAGTACCTCGCGGACAACGGCGAGACGCAGATCTTCACGCCTGCGGTCGATCCGTTCAACGACTCGGCGACGCGCGGTGCGCAGCTCGAGGCGCACATCGAGTCGATCCTCGCAGAGACGGGCGCGGACAAAGTCGTCGTCATCGGTCATTCACAGGGCGGCCTCGACGCGCGCGTCGTCGCGCACGACCGGCCCGAGCTCATCGCCGCGGTGTTGACCGTCGCGACCCCACACGGCGGCTCACCCGTCTCGGATATCGCGCTCGGCATCACGGAGAACGATGCCGCTTCCGACATCATCGACAACCTGGTGAACCTGATCGGCTCTGCGATTTACGACGAGGTCGGCGACGAGACGAGCGTGACCGACGCGCTCTATCAGTTCTCGACCCCGGGCATCGCCGAGTTCAACGCGACATACCCTGACGCGCCCGGCATCTTCTACGCGTCGATGACGGGTCGCACGGACTATCACCTCGGCGGCCAAGCCTGCGTTCCCGATTTCCACCTCGCGTACATCGACAGCTTGAAGACGGTGGAGGATCCGACGGAGGCTCTCTTCGTCATCAGCGAGGCGATCATCGACGGTAGCGACGATTCGCCGAACGACGGCCTCGTCCGCGTCGAGGACGCGAAGCACGGCGAGTTTTGGGGCTGCGTCCCCGCCGACCACACCGACGAGATCGGCCAGATCTTCGGCGACAACCCCGGTTTCGGAAATTCCTTCGACCACAAGCAGCTCTTCCTCGAGCTGGTGCGCGAGCTGCGACGCCGCGGCTTCTAGCGGTTCTCTCTTCTCACCGAGCGACGCGAATCTTGCGTGTGACACCCGCGACGTCGACATCGAGGTCGATGGCGCGGATGTTCTGCACCGCCTCTTTCTTCAGGAAGAGGACGCCGCCGGGGAGGTGGTCGTAGGCGAAGAAGCTTCCCTGGACGGTGCGCTTCGATCCGTCCGCGTTGGTGACGGTCACGTTCTTCGCCGGGCCCATCGGGGGGCGGCGGAGCGTCGTCGGTTGGAGCCACGTCGTTCGGTCCGCGTTCGTGCCGCCGATGCTGATGCGCTCGTAGACCTGGCTCTCTCCGCTGTCGGGTGTGACGACGTTGGCCGAGCCGCCGGTGTCCTGCATGAAGCCGAGGATCTCTTCGAAGACGTAGTCGCTGATCCAGTTCGGCTCGCAGTAGCCCATCATGTCTTTGAAGTCGGGGGAGACCATTTGGTGCCCGAAGATGTCCATGCCCCAGGTGCCGATCGAACCACCTGCGTGCGGATACGCGGGGTCGGCGCCTTCGACGTTGCCGCAGGGCGAATGCGGGCGGCCGTGGTTGTGCCCGACCTCGTGGACCGCGGTCCACGCGGCGACGTCGCCCGCGTAACCGAGACCGATCGCCGAGCGTGAGTACTCGCCGCTCGCCTGGCCGATGAACCCGAGGCCGGCGACACAGCTATCGACGCAATATTGGTTGAAGCTGTCCGAGGGCTCGAAGAGGCCGTAGTAGTACTCGTCGAATTCGACGCTCGCGTTCACCCGTTGATTCGCGACCTCGTTGAGCAGCTCTTCCCACCCGTCGCCTCCGCGGTCGATGTACCCGCTCCAAGAGAGCGTCGGCCCGACGCTGATCAGGACGTCGGTGGTCGGGTAGAGCGTCATGAAGTACGCGCGGTACCGATCGATCTGATTTTGCGAGGTGTCGGGGAGGCGGTTCGAGCCATCGGCCTGATACCGGATCGGAATGAGCGTCACGCGCAGCGCGTGCGAAGCCTGCACCGAGAGGTTCGCCTCCGGCGTCGACGCGCTGGGGTTCGAGCCGACGTCGGTTCCGTCTTCGAGCAGCTCGATGCGAAAGCTTCCGCCCGTCATGTATTCGGCCGGCACGTCGAAGTTGATCGTGCTGCCGTAGTCGCTCTCGTCCGAGGCGTAGTTGCCCGAGACCGGCACCTCGAGTTGGTGGTCGCCGATCGTCAGTCGCGCGGTCACGGGCGCACCGCTCGGGTTCGTCGTCGAGACGAAGATGCGAACGACCGCGGGTCGGTTCGCGACGAGGCTCACCGTCGGAGCGTGCGCAGCGCCGTCCGAGAACACGGTGCTCTTCACGGCTTGGTAGAACGAGACCTCGTCGACGGTGTAACCCGTCGCGTCCCCGAGCGGGTTTTCGGGGGTGCCGCCGCCGCCCGGGGTGATCGGCGTGCCGCCGCCGTCCGACGTGCCCGCGCCGCTCGCGCCCGCGCCGTCGTCCTCGGTGCCGTCGTCCTGCGCGCCGTCTTGCTCGTCGTCGATGACGAGCTGGTCCGCGCCCGTCAGCGCGTTGCAACCGACGAGAGCCGCAGCGAGCATCGCGATCGCGGGGAAGGTGCGCATCGTCGGCGGCGATGACTTCACGCCTCGTGCCATACGGCTGCAGCGTGTGGGCAGCGAGGATCCTGAAGCCTATTTCCCGCGCGGCGAGAATCGTTTCGCTGCGGTGGACATCGTGGCGATGTCCGATTGATCCACTGGATCAGCTGCGGCTCAGGGCTTCTTCGCGCTCGTCGAGGGGTTCGCTTGAAGCTCTTTCAGTCGCTTCGCGGCGCCCGTCATGCACGACGGCGGCTGCTGGTTCTGTTGGCAGAGTCCGATGAGCTGCTTGAGCTCCGCCTCGCTCAAGGTGTTGACCGGGCGCCCGCGGAGGCTGTCGAACTTCTTCTTCGGATCATTGAGCGCTGCACGATCTTCCTGGCCGGGGCCGACGGGCGCGGACGAAGCCGTCGGGGGCGGACGCGGAACGTACGCGGTCGGGCGCACCGTCGGGGCGGGAGCGTCGGGCTTGATGTCCTCGAGCTCCTCGGGAAGCTCGACGCCGATGTTCTTCAGCGCCTGCTGCGCCTTTCGACGGCGCTCCTCGTCGAGGTTCTTGTCGTTGCGGATCTGCCAGAGGAGATCGACCTGCTTCTGCGGATCGTCCGGGTGGCTCTCGGCTTCTTTGAAGAGCTTGTCCGCCCAGTCACCTTCGATCTTCGCGACGCTCGGATCTTTGAGCGCGTTCGACCCTTCGGGGATCTGCGAGACCTTCTGGTGCGCTTCGTCGAGCTTGCCCTCCTCGTGGAGCTTCCTCGCTTCTTCGAGGAGCTTGCGACCCGCATCGTCGGCCGGCGGGTCTGCCGTCGCCGACGTCGGCACCTGCTTGTTCGGATCGCGCGACGCCACGTAGGCCGCGGCGGCGCCGACACCGACGACACCGAAGAGAGCGCCGACCGCGACCATCTTCAGGATGCTCGAGCTCGAGGCCTTCGGTTTCGAGCCCGCGCCCGGCGCTTTGATCGCCGCGTCGAAGCCGGTGATCGCGGGGAGCGCGAGGTTCCGATCGAAGCCCGCCTTGAAAATCTTCCCCGCGCCGACGAAGCGCAGGCGCACATCACCGAGCTCGAGCGCGTCGCCGGCCTCGATGAAGCCGCGCCGCACCTCTTGCCCGTTGATGCGAATGCCGTTGGCCGAGCCCTTGTCGATGATCTCGTAGCGGCCGTTGCCGACCGCGAAGAGCTCGGCGTGGAAGCGGCTCACCGAGCTGTGATTGACCGAGATGTCTGCGTCCTCCGACCGGCCCATCGAGAAGTGCTCGCGGTCGAGGTAGAACTCTTGCCCCGGCTGGGGGCCGACGACGACGACCAGCCGATCCGGCCGGTGGTGCGGGGGTAGCGCCTGTGGCGTTGCCGCGTGCTGCTGCACGGCCGGCATGAGGCGAGCCTCGTCGACGAACTCGAGGCGGTAGTCGCCGAGTTGGACGATGTCGCCGTGGTTGACGTGCTGCTCACCCGCGACGCGCAGGCCGTTGACGTACGTGCCGTTGTAGCTCTCGAGATCCCGCAAAACCCATCCGTCGCTGTTCTTCCGGATGGTTGCGTGTTTGCGCGAGATGTTGCGCTCGGTGAGACGGATCTCGTTCGACTCGTCGCGGCCGACCCCGTAGTCGGTGTGGACGAGCGGAAGCGAGATCTGCTTCTGCTCGTCGTCTTCGATCGTCAGCTTCCACATGCGAGATCGCTCGACACGGATGGGTAGGTAACTTTAGCGACGAGCCGGCTGAATTTGAAGGGCAGCGGTTAACCGCCGGACGATACCGACCGGAAGGGGTGCAGGAAGGCTGCGAGCGAGGCGGGGTTGCGCGTCTGCATCCAGAGGCGGCCCTGGCCGTTGAACTCGCAAACGAGACCCTCGCCGCTCAAGAACAGGCTCTTCAGCCCGCCGAGCTTTTTCACGTTGTACTGCAACCCATAGGTGAACGCGACCATGTGCGAGTTGTCGCAAACGTACCCGTAATAGTGCTGCCCGATGTCGACGGCGTGCAGCCCGCCGTACGAAGAGAACCAGATCTGGCCCTGGCCGTACGCGCGCAAGAGGAACAAACCGCCCGAGAAGAAGCCCTTCGAGCCTTGCCACTTCGAGTCGAGCATCACGCCCGACGTCGACGCCAGGTAAGCCCCCGATTGGAGGAACAGCTCCATCCCCGGTTGAAGGTTGAAGACCTCGACCGTGCCCTCGGCCGCGGGCGCGAACCACAGGGATTGGCCCGGCGCCGTCGCGGTGAACGTGTTCTGGAAGATGCTCTCGCCGCCGAGCATCTTCCGCTTCAGCGCGGCGCCGAGGCCGCCCTGCATGTTCGTCTTCATCTCGATCGCGGAGTCGCGCGCGACCATCGCGCCGGATTCGGTGACGATCGTCTCACCGGGCTGATCGAAGTGGATGCGGACGAGACCGAAGTCGGGGTTGTGGCGAATCTCGCTCTGCATGGCTCACTCTCTAGGGGGCAACATGCCGCCGATGGCCTGGCCGTATTCGGAGGCGTTGCGCGACTGGATGTAGACGACGCCTTGCCCCTTGAAGGTGCAGACGAGGCCCTCACCGGAAAGGAACGACGAGACCCAGCCGCTCCCGCTCTTGCCGACGTCGTAGGTGAGCGACGACTCCCAAGCGACGATATGGCCGGTGTCGATGACCATGCTGCCGTCGACGTGGACGGGTTCGATCGCGCCGAAGGAGCCGAGGACGACCTGACCCTGGCCACGTGTCTCGAGCACGAAGAGCCCCGCGCCCGAGAAGAAGCCCTTCGCGCCGGCCCGCGTGGCGACGTCGACCGTGGGGCTGCAGGCGACGAACGCGCCGTTCTGCATGAGCCACTGCTTCTGTCCGACGTCGACGACGACCATGTCGCCACATAGAGGCGTCGCGAAGAGCACCTCGCCTTGGTTGCCTTGCGCGGTGAACGTGTTTCGGAAGAACGACTCACCGCCGAAGATCCGCTTGAGGCCACTCATGATGCCGCCCGACTGAGTGGTCATCACGACGTTCGGCGTCATCCCGACCATCGCGCCGCTCTCGGCGACGATCGCTTCGCCCGGGGCGAGCCACACTTGGGCGAGCGATTGAGAAGGCTTGTAAAGGACGTTGATCTGCACGCGTAACCTCAAGGAAGAAGCTTGCCCACCCAGTCGACGAGCGAGGTCGTGTTGCGTGACTGGATGAGGACGCGGCCTTGCCCGGTGAATTCGCAGACGAGGCCCTCGCCGGAAGCGACGAAGCCCATCACGCCACCGCCCGGCGACTTCACCTTGAACTGAAGGTTCGCGTCGAAGCCGACGAGGTGACCGTTGTCGACGACGTACGTGCCGTTCACCCAGACCTCGTCGATCGCGCCGTAGCTCGTGATCCAGAGATCGCCGTGGCCCGATGCCTCGAGGAAAAAGGCGCCCTCTTTCGCGAGGATGGCGCGAAGGCCACCCCACCGCAGCTTGAGGTCGACCTCACCCGCGCACGCGACGAACGCGCCCGCGCTGAGCACCAGCGTCTGCCCCTGGAGCGGGATGTGCCGCATCGAACCCGACAGCGCTGGCGCCAGCCACACCCAGCCGCCGTTCGCGCCGGAGAAGTGGTTGACGAAGAAGGTCTCGCCGCCGACGAGCTTGCGCGCGAACGCGACCATGATCGCCTTGAGCTTGGCGAAGAAGCCCGCGCCTCGACCGGCGTTGAGCTTCACCTCCATGTT
The DNA here is from genome assembly GCA_013361525.1 of Polyangiaceae bacterium. GTDB lineage: Bacteria > Myxococcota_A > Polyangia > Polyangiales > Polyangiaceae > Xiheicaenibacterium. The sequence continues at coordinate 143,144 of JABFXY010000002.1, forward strand.
CACGCTCGTTGCCCGCGCGACCATCGACCCGGCCTCGGCGATCAACGTCTCGTTGGGCGCGAGCGACACCTGGAGCATCGGGAACGACGGCTCGTATTTGATGATGTGCTGCATGCTGTTTTATTTCTCGCCCGCGGGTGGCGTTGGTCCCGCCCGGGGTGTGCTCGCTCCGCTCGATATATCCAAATTGCCGACCCGGACCAAGACCCCTGGCGTCAGGCGCGCGGACGCGAAAACAGCATGCCGAGCAGCAGCAACCCGAAGAGCGACGCGGCGCCGATGCCCACGTTTCGCGCGAGTTGGACGTGCCCGGCGAGGTAGAGCTGGAGCGCCCCGTACCCACCTGCGATCGAGAGCGCCGCGAACACGAGTTGCCGGACGCTCCTCGCCACGGTGTTCGCCGCGCGCGTGAGGTCACGGACCCGCACCTCCGATTCGCCGCGGTTCGCGCGCATCAGATACTTGCGCAGATCCTCGGGCAGCGTGATCGCCTTGAGCGCCATGTCCTTCGCGGCCTCGACGGCGATCTGCGCCCAGTCGCGGTTGCCGAGGACGAAGCGCTGCGCGTACGGCTGGATGATCTCGACCGGATTCATGTCCGGATCGAGCTCGGTACAGACGCCTGTCAGGAGCAGCAGCGTTCGCTCCAGGTAGACCCAGTCGCGGGGGACGTGGAAGGCCTCCGACAGCTCGCGCAAGCCGATGTTCATGCGGCGCAGGCTGATGAGGTTCTCGAGGCCTTTTTGTGGGTCGAGCTTGATGTCCTTCAGGTTGAAGCTCTCGAGCTTCACGTCCTCTTGGAAGCGCTGATGGAAGAACTCGACGACGCGCTCGCTCACGTCTTCCGTCGCGTGCCGCGAGATGAAACCCATCTTTTTGAGGGCGCGGATGATTCGCTCGGTGTCGCGGCGAATCACGCCCTCGAGGAACTCGGGGATGCCTTCGCGCATGTCGCGCGACAGCTCTGCGACGGCGCCGAAGTCGAGCAGGACGAGCTCGCCGCTGGCGCCGACGAGCATGTTCCCGGGGTGCGGATCGGCGTGGTAGATGCCGTCGACGAACACCATCTGACAGAAGGTCTCGACGATCTTCCGCGCGAGCGCCTTGCGATCGATCTTCGCCTCGTCGATGCGCCGCATGTCGCCGACCTTGATGCCGTTGACGAACGTCGTCGTCATGACCGTCTTCGTCGACAGGTTGGCGATGGGCTTCGGGAAGACCACCATCGGGTCCGCCGCGAAGTTCTGCATGATGCGCTCGATGTTCTTCGCCTCGCGCTCGAAATCCAGCTCCTCCTGGATCATCGCCTTGATTTGCCGGTAGTAGACGTCGAGGTTCTTCGCCGGCAAAAACAGGGAAACGATGCGCATGATGCGCCGGATGGTGCCGAGATCGAGCCGCACGATCTCGTCGATGTCCGCGTGCTGGACCTTCACCGCGACGTGTTGGCCGTCGTCGAGCCACGCCTCGTGGACTTGTCCGAGCGACGCGCTCGCGAGCGGCTCGTCGCTGAACTTCGCAAAGAGCTGCACGACGGGCTTGCCGAGGTCGCGCTCGATGCGCCGGCGGATCTCGTCGGTCGGGCGCGGCGGCACGCTGTCTTGAAGTGCCGCGAGGCCGTCGCGGAACGGCGCGGGGAGAAAGTTCGCGAGCACGCTGAGGAGCTGTCCGACCTTGATGAACAGACCCTGCAGATCGACGATCGTCGTCTGCACGCGCCGCGCGTTCTTCGCGTGCACCGTTTCGAGCCGCGCTTCGAGCCATTTGGCGCCGAAAACGCGCCCGAGGAAGTACGTGAGCAGATAGCTCCCGATGACGGTGAACGTCGTCGCGTACGCGCGGATGAAGCGGTAGCTCTGCGTCGCAGGCTTGCGCGGCTGCAGCATCATCGGGGTGCGCGTCGTCGTGGAGGTCGCGAGCGCATCTCGCGCCCCCGCGTCCCCCGGCCGCGCACGCACATCCGGACTGCTCGCCGTCACCCCGGGAGCCTACCGTTCATGTGGGGGGACCGCTGCGGCATTCGGTAGCGTTCGGGCTGCTATTTCTCCCCCCCGGCCCCGCTCACTGCGTGAGGGGGGAGAGGAGCGCGTCGAACATTGCGTCGTAGGCGGCAGGACGCGCCGCGCGAATCGCGATGTGCTCGCGCGTCGGATGCACGCGGTTCGTGAGCAGGACACCGACGAAAGCCTGCTCGGGATCGATCCACAGGCTCGTTCCGGTGAAGCCGAGATGACCGAACGTCTCGGCGCCGAGGCGTGATCCGGAGCTCGGCGTCTCGCCGCCGCGGCCATCGAAACCGGCGCGATGTGTGCCGCCTGGACGACGTCGAAGAACCGGCTCGAGATCGGCTGGTGCCAGCCAGTCGGATCGTTCGGCGAGCGCGTCGAGGATCGCCTCGCCGAACGCGAGCACCGCGCCGGCATCGCCGAAGAGCCCCGCGTGACCGGCGAGCCCATCGCCGACGAACGCGAACGCGTTTTCGTCGTGGACGATCCCGCGCACGAGCCCGCCTCGAAACGGCACGACCTCGGTCGGTGCGACGTGCGCGTCGAACGCTGCGTCGATCGCGCGAAGCTGGTGTGCGGATCCGGCGTGCAACGCGATGCCGAGCGGCGCGAGCACCTCGTCGTGAACGATGGCGTCGAGCCGCCGCCCGCAGCGCGCTTCGAGCGCCTTCCCCAAGAGGAGGTAGCCCATGTCGCTGTACACCGGCGGGAAACCCTCCTCCGGTGCGGTGCCCGAACACTCGGGCCGAAGCGCCGATGCCGCGGCGACCAGCGCATCCGGCGCTGAAAACGGCAAGCCCTGTTCGAGCGGTGCGAAGAGTCTCTGGTGCGCCTCGAGACCGGAGCGATGCGCCGCGAGCAGGTCCAGCGTCATGCGGGCGGCCGGCGTAGCCTGGAGCGAAGCGACCACGTCTCCGAGTCGTTCGCTTCGATCGATGACGCCGCGACGCTGTAGACGGGCGAGGGTGACGGCGACGAACGGCTTCGTGACGCTGGCGAGGTCGAACCAGGTAGACGGCGTGACGACGGCCGACGTCGCGTCGTAGGTCAGGTTGCCCGCCGCGCCGACACCTCGAACCACGGTTTCGGGCCCTATCCGCCGGCTGGCGGCGACGACCGCACCGGGCGAAGCCCCAAACCTTTCCACCACCAGGCTCGCGACGTCGTGAAGGCGCCGACCGCTCTCGGCCATACGTTCCGTTCCTAGCCGCAGCTCGTCGTTGCGTCGACTTTGACCCTTCGTCGCCGCGACGCGTATGCTTCCAAGTCCCGTGGTCTCGAAGAGACTCGGGAGCATTTCCGAGGCCGACAATGGCAGAGTTCGTTTGGGAAGCGCGCGGCCGCATGGGCGAGACGCGCAAGGGCACGATGGAGGCCGACAACGAGGCCGCCGTCTTCGCGCGCTTGCGCGCCCAGCAGCTGAGCCCGACGAAGGTCAGCAAGAAGCTTTCGTTCAACTTCAAGCTCGGCTCCGGCGTCTCTCCGAAGGACCTCGTCAAGTTCGTCCGCCAGTTCGCGACGATGATCGACGCCGGTCTGCCGCTCGTGCAGTGCCTCGACATCCTCGCGAACCAGGAGCCGAACAAGGACTTCCAGTTCGTCCTGCGCGACATCAAGGCGACGGTCGAGCAGGGCGCGACGTTCAGCGACGCCCTCCGCCGCCACCCGAAGATCTTCGACGAGCTCTTCGTCAACCTCGTCCACGCCGGTGAAATCGGCGGCATCCTCGACACGATCCTCAATCGTCTCGCGAGCTACATCGAAAAGCGCGTGAAGCTCGCTCGGCAGGTGCGCGGCGCGCTCGCGTACCCGACCGCGGTCATCATCATCATGATCATCGTGGTCACCGTGCTTCTCACGTGGGTCATCCCCGCGTTCGAGAACATGTTCAAAGAGTTCGGCGCGAAGGACGGCCTTCCCTGGCTGACCAAGACGGTCATCGCCACGTCGCGCGGCTTCGTGAGCGCGCTGCCCTTCCTCGTCGTGGGCCTCGCCGCCGGCATCTTCGGCTTCGTCTCGTTCTACCGAACACGCCAGGGCAAACGCATCTTCCACCGGATGCTCTTGTGGCTGCCCATCATCGGCCCCGTGTTGCAGAAGATCGCCGTCGCGCGCTTCTCCCGCACCCTGGGTACGCTCCTTTCCTCCGGCGTCCCCATCCTCGACGCGCTCGAAATCGTAGCGAAAACGGCGGGCAACCTCGTCATCGAGGAAGGCCTCATGTACTCGCGCAGCCGCATCGCCGAAGGCAAGAACCTCGCGGAGCCGCTCAAGGAGGCGAACGTCTTCCCGGGCATGGTCGTCCAGATGGTCGCCGTCGGCGAGCAGACGGGCGCGCTCGACACGATGCTCAACAAGATTGCCGACTTCTACGAAGAAGAGGTCGACGTCGCCGTCGCCGCGCTCACCTCGCTGCTCGAGCCGATCCTGATGGTCGTCATCGGCTCGATCGTCGGTGTGGTTCTCATCTCGATGTACCTGCCGATCTTCGACCTCGCCGGTAAGATCAAAGCGGAGTGACCGAGGCAGACCGCGCCGCAGAGGCGAGCGAGTCACGGCCGCCGTCCACACGCGGCGGCCGGCCGGAGCTCGGGTTCAGCGGCCGCCTGGCGCGGCTCATCGCGCTGCGCCTCTTCGTCCTCACGCTGTTTCTCGGCTTCGTCACGCTCGTCTACATGCGCGGACAGACGGGCGGCTACTCGTCGCTCGTCGCCTTCGCGACCGTCGCCGTCGCCTACGCATTGAGCGCGGTTTATGCCGCGTTTCTTCGCTCCGGACAGTTCCTGCGCGAGGTTGCGTACGCGCAGCTCGTCACGGATCAGCTGAGCTGGACGGCCATCGTCTTCGTGACCGGAGGCGTGACCAGCGGTGCAACTTCGCTCTACGGGCTCACGTGCATCGCCGGCGCCGTCGCCCTCGGCCGAAGGGGCGCGTTCACGGGGCTGGGAGCGGCGCTCGTTTGTTACGTCGGCATCACCGCGGCGCTGATCGAAGGTCTCGTCCCGCTCCCGCCGGATCAGCGCTCGGACCTCTACGTGATGACATGGTCCGAAGCGGCTTATCCGATGCTCGCGAACTCGCTGGGCTTGACGCTGGTCGCCTCGATGGCCGGCTACCTCGCGCATCGGCTCCGCGTCGCGGGCGGCGATCTCGCCCTCGCCGAAGCGCGCGCCCAAGAGGCGGAGCGCTTGGCCCTCCTCGGCAGGCTCGCCGCGGGCCTCGCGCACGAGATCCGAAATCCGCTCGGCGGCATCGCAGGATCGATCGAGCTGCTTCGCTCGAGCGAAGGCCTCACCGAGGAGGATCGCCGGCTTTGCGAGATCGTTCAGCGCGAGGCCGCGAGGCTCAACGATCTCGTCGGCGACATGCTCGATCTCTCGAAGCCGCGCGACCCTCAGCCCGAGGACGTCGACATCGCGCAGCTCGCGCGGGACGTCGTCGCGCTCGCGTCGCGCTCCGGTCGAGGAGAGGACGTTCGCGTGCGCTACGACGGCTTGCAGACCGCGCGCGTGATGGCCGACGCATCGCAGATCCGCCAGGTCGTGTGGAACCTCGTGCGCAACGCGGTGCAGTCGAGCTCGGCGGGCGATGAAGTTCTCGTCGGTGTGACCGCTCTGCCGACCGGTGAGCTCGCGATCGCCGTCGCCGATCGAGGCCCCGGCATTCCGGCCGAGGCGCGAAAGCGCATCTTCGACGCGTTCTTCACGACGCGCTCGCACGGGACCGGCGTGGGGCTCGCCGTGGTGAAGCGCATCGTCGACGCGCATGGATTTCGCATCGAGGTCGCAGGTCGCCAGGGAGCGACGTTTCGAGTCCTCGTGCCACAGACCTCGGTCGTCAAATCGCGCGCCGAGCCCGTGCTCGGTTAGGACGATCGAGAGAACGGAAGTGCGCTCACCGGGCACGAATCGACGTGCACGGGCTCGAGGGCGCACGCAGCGATCATGTTGAGTGTGCTCACGAGCACGACCTCGACGACGAAGACTGAATAATGGTGGGCGTATACACGTCCGTGGCAGAGAGGTTGCACGCGCCTGCCCCCCGCGCGGTCCGGGCGTTTGCATGCTGCTCCCGCGATGATTTTGCGGGACACCGAGTGTGCTTCGACTAGATCGTCCCCAAGGAGCTACGAGACGGACATGCGACGATTCTTCCTCCCGCTGATTGCCTCCGCTTTCATCACCCTCGCGACGAGCTCGGCCTTTGCGGGCGCGGCGACCGACGCGGTGAAGGCGAAGCAGGGCGAGCTGTTCAAGCTTCTCGAAGCGGAGAACAACGACGCGAACAAGAAGAAGATCGCGACGATCTTCGACGACATGCTCGACTACGACTCCATCGCGTCCTCCTCGCTCGGCGACGAGTGGAAGAACCTGAAGGACGACGAAAAGAAGGAGTTCAAAGATCTCCTCAAGCAGCTCGTCACGCGCGCCTACGAGAAGAACCTGCGCAAGACCCTGTCGTGGAACCTCGAGTACCTCGGCGACGAGAAGGCCGGCTCCGAGTACGTCGTGAAGACGAAGGCGAAGCACAAGACGGATTCGCGCGCCGACCCCATCACCATCGACTTCAAGATGGCGGACAAGGGCGGGGGCAAGTACCGCGTCGTCGACATCATCACCGAAGAGGTCAGCCTCGTCGGCAGCTACCGCTCGCAGTTCACCAAGATCATCAAGAAAGACGGCTTCTCCGGCCTCGCGAAGAAGATGAAGGAGAAGATCGCCAAGGGCGACGGCTGACGCGCGACGGCTCACGGTCGCCCCCGTAGACCCATCGACCGCGCCCCCGCGTCCCCGCCCGACCTCCGGGCCCGGAGCCTCGGGGGCGCGCTGTTTTTGGTGCCGCGCGGGCCTACTGGTAAGCTGCGTCGATGCTTGCGGGTGCGCGCCGTGGCCGGCGAAAGCCGGCTCATGGACTGCGGGAAGCCGCGCTGCCGCCGAGTTCGGACCGTCCTTCCGACGGCGGTGGCGACGACGATCTCTTCCTGCGGCTCGCGCTCGCGCAGGGAACGCTCGGCCTCGAGACGACGCGTAGACTCCGCGTCGGACCGGTCGAGGTCACCGAGCTGTCGATTCGGCTCGTTGGTGTCCGCTTCCCGGTCGACCTCTCCGGCGGCGTACGACGGTTTCGTCACGTACGCGGGCAGCTCGCGCGCGCGCGGATGGAGCTCCCGCTCGCCGATGCGGGCGGCGTGGTGCTCGATCGTGCGCGCAAGGCAATGCCTGGCTGTGAGCGCGTCGTGCTCGCGGCGACGCTCGATGGCCTGACCGTCGGGCTCTCCGCTTCGACCTGGGCGCTCGCGTTCGATTGCGTGGCTGCGCCCGACGCGCAACACGTCCGCATCGTCGTCGAGAGCGCGCGCGGCCAAGACCTACCCGGGCCGGCACACGTCCTCGCGTGTCGCGCGGTCGATGCGATTCTCGCGGGCCTCGCGTCGCGCGCCGGGAGCGCGTTCATCCTTCGTGATCCATTTCAGATCGTCGCGCGCGAGCTCCTGCCGAACGCAGGCGCGCGCGTGCCGGCGTCCGACGGCATCGTGGTGAGCCTCGGCGTCGCGGACGACGGCAAATCGGGCCGCATCGCGCTCGTCGGCGAACGAGGCGCGGCGGCGCCACAGCTTTCGATGCGCACCGTCCGCTCGCTCGAGTCCGCGGAGCTGTTGGCCGAAGCCGACGACGCCGCCATCGCCGGAGATCTCGACCGCGCGCGCGCCGCGTATCTCACTGCGCTCGAGCGTGCGCCGCGCCACGCGGAGGCTGCTGCGCGCCTGGCTGCGATCGACGTCGCCGCGGGTGATCGAGCGGAGGCTGCGTTCGCGACCCTGTCCGAGATCGCGAGTGTGTCCGACGCCGGCCTCCTCGGGAGCGAAGTCCTGGAAGCAATGGGCGAGGTAGAAGCTGCCTACGAGGCTGCTTCACGCGCGGCTGCAGACGAGCCGTTCGGGCCGCTCTCCGCCCGCGCGTGGGCGCGCGCCGCGAGGCTCGCGCCCGATCGCGCCGCGGCTTCGTCCGCGCTCGACGAGGCGCTGGTCAGGTCCCCGTCGTTCGTCGAGGCGCGCTGGTCCCGGCTCGAGGTTCGACTCGCCACGGGCGACGTGCGCGGCGCGCTCGGCGACGTCGAGCACCTCGAGGCCAACGCGGCGGGCAAGGACGAGCGCCACACGGTGCTCCGCCGCGCCGCGGACCTGTTCTTCCAACGAGGGCGGCTCGAAGAGTCGGAGAAGCTCTTCGAGCGCTCGCTCCGCTACGAGCCTCGCAGCGCACGGGCCGTCGCCGGTCTCGCGCGCAGTCTGCGCGATCGAGGACGCGTCGCGCGCGCATTGGATCTCTTCGCTCGGGCCGTCGCGCTCGCACGAAAAGATCCCGATGCGCGGCACGAGGTCGAGCTGGATCTCGCCGAAGCGCTCGCGCTCTACGCCAACGATCGCCCGAACGCGATCGCACACGTAGCGGCGATTCCCCAGGACGCGGATGTCGCGCCGACGGCGCGTTTGCACGAAGCGACGTGGCGACACGAGCTCGGGGACGTTGCAGGCGCCGCGCGCGCGCTGCATCGCCTCCGAACCATCGCCGAGATCAGTGTGGGAGATGCCGCGCGCGACCGGCTCGTCGCGGCCCTCTTCGAAGCGTCCAAGCTCGACGAGACGCTCGGTGATCCACGTGCGGCGCGCCGCGATCTCGAGCTTCTCGTGCGGCTGCGACCCCAACATCGCGATGCCTCGCGCCGCCTCGCAGAGCTCGCACGCGACGAGCACGCTGCGCCCCCGGCCCCCGCGCGCCTCGAGCCGCTCATCGAGGACGAGCCGACGGCGGAGCCACCCAACGTCGCCGAGGAGCCTCCGGTCGCCGACGAGGACCTGGACGCGCTGGCCGAATCCCTCACGTCTCGGCTCCGCGCCGATCCTTCCGACGCAAAGACCGCCGCAGAGCTCGCGGGCGTCCTCGAGCGGCTCGGTCGCGACATGGAGCTCTTCGCGCTCCTCTCCGCGCGCATCGAAGAGTCGCCGCACGAGCCGGGGCTTCTCGCGCAACGCGACGACGTGCTTCGACGCCTCGCCGATACCGCACGTAGCGAGGGACGCGCCTCGGAGGCGGAGCTCTACGAGAGCATGTTGTTCGCTCGCTGAGGTGAGGTCTCGAAACCGCTGTCGTGACCGCGGACCAGCGGTATCGATGCCCTCGCGACAATCCGTTTCAATCTCGGGGCGGGCCTGCCATGCTCTCGAGGCATGAGCCACGGCAATCACCTGGCTGTCGTCGTTGCGCTTGCTTGTTCGTTCTCGTGCCGCGGCGCCGAATTCCAATCATCGGGCGGCGGCGGCGAAGGCGCGGGAGCCAGCATTGGTGGAATGGGAGCAGGTGGCGGAGGCGGAGGTGCACCTCCTGCATTCGTCGACCTCACGATTGAGGTCGTCCGCTTCGACGGGACACCATTGGATGGGCGCAGCGTCCTCGTCAGCGACGCCGCCTCGGAAATGGTCGAGACGACGACCACGGGCGCCGACGGCAAAGTCACCGTGACCGCTCCGACCTTCGGCCTCGTCACGGTATTCGAGGACGACACCTCGAATACGTTCAAGCTCTATGCATCCTCCGTCTTCGTCGATCCGAGCATCGGCTCGGTGCGATTCGTACAGGGCGACGGAATGAGCATCGGCAATACCTATACGGTGAACGTACAAAGCTATTGCGGGCCCTGTGGCAAGGGGACCGTCGAAATCGGCCTCTCCTGCGACCATCAGAAAACGGCGACCCTCGACGTCACCACCTGGGAGGTTGCGTACAACGCGTATCGAGGCTGCCCGGGGGCCGACACGATGGAGGCATACCTCGTCAACTACGACCCCGAGGGCATTCCGATCGCATTCGCAATGGGCACCGGGCCCCTCCAGGATGGAATCTTCAATACCGAAGAAGGCGATACGGTCATGCCCGACAACCTCACGAGTATCGGGATGAGCGTGGAGGGATTTCTGAACGGGTACACCGTCGATCGATCGGTGGATGTCGTCGACGAAGACGGCATTGGCCATTTTCGACGAGCGGTCGAAACAGAGGATGCGAGCCTCGAGCTTCACCTCGTCAAATCGTTCGTGCCGCACCTCACGGCGACGCAAACGGTGGCGCTCGGCGACACGAATGCGTTCATCTCTCGGACGCAACGCTTCGATCCCTTCGATGGTCAATCGACGATGCTCGACGTCGCGAGCTTGGCCGTCCCCGAGGCACCGTCCGAGCCCAGCTTCGCGACGCCGGGGCAGCCGCGCATCGCCTGGGCGCTCGGCAATGGTCCGATCGGCGACGTCGTCGTGCTCCAGCTCGACGACACGGAGATCGAATGGACGGTGACGCTCCCCGCGGCTGCGACCGGTGAGGTCCTCCTACCGAAGCTGCCGTCGGAGCTCTCCCAATACGCCATCGTCGGCCCGCCGTTCGGCGCCAACATCATCCACGTCGATCGCGCGAACGTGGAGGGCATCGCCGCCTATGCGAGCGGCGGCCTGGCGGTAGTCACCCCGTTCGAGATCGACGACCAGACAGCCTCGGCGGTGCTCGAAAACTTCCAATAGTGAGCCAATGAAGAGGCGGGTGGCCGTCGAATTGGCCCGCGCCGGGCGGGTTTGCTAGTGGGATGCTTCGAGCCCGTATGAGCGTTGGAACTTCAAGCGTGCGAGAAACCGAAATCGGTCGCCCCGTCATCGTTCAGAAGTACGGCGGTTCCAGCGTCGCCGACGTCGAGAAGATCGGTCGCGTGGCCGATAGCGTCGTCGCCGCCAAACAGGCGGGAAACGACGTGGTCGTCGTCGTCAGCGCAATGGGTAAGACGACCGACTCGCTCATCGCGCTCGCACACAGCGTGACCAACGTGAACGGGAGCCGCTCGGAGCCTGCTCGGCGCGAGCTCGACATGCTCGTCTCGACCGGCGAGCGCGTATCGATGTCGCTCTTGTCGATCGCGATCCAGGCGCGCGGCTACCACGCCATCTCGTTTACCGGCTCGCAGTCGGGGATCCTCACGAACGATCGCCATTTCGATGCGCGCATCATCGAGGTGCGCCCCCACCGCATCGAAGATGAGCTCTCTCGCGGCTCGATCGTCATCGTCGCCGGCTACCAAGGCATGAGCTACAAGCGCGAGATCACGACGCTCGGTCGGGGCGGGTCCGACACGACGGCCGTCGCGCTCGCCGCCGCGCTCGAAGCGGATCGCTGTGAGATCTACAGCGACGTCGACGGCGTGTACTCCGCCGATCCGCGCGTCGTGCCGGAAGCGAAACATCTGCCCGAGCTCGACCACGCCATCCTTCAGGAGATGGCCGAGGCGGGCGCGAAGGTCGTCTGCGCACAAGCAGTCGAATGGGCCCGTAAGCGCAACATCGTCATTCACGCTCGCTCCACGTTCGATCGCTCGAAGGAGACGATCGTTGCGCCGCCGGGAACGAAGCAGCTCGCGGGTGCACGCGCCGTTACGGGTGAGGCGAAGATCTCGTTCCTGTCGTGGTCCGGCGTTTCGTCGTCGAGTGTGGTCGAGGGGCTGCAGCGCGCAGGTCTCGCCTACAAAGACCTCGCGCTCGCGGGCGATCGCGGCAGCGCGATCATTCCGCTCTTGAATGTCCCCTCGGCCGACAAGGCTCACGATGCTCTGCGGGCGGCGCTTCCCCACGTAGAGATCTCGAACGACGTCGCGACGGTCAGCGTCGTCGGCGACGGCCTCGCAGGCGACGGGACGGCGCTCGGACAATTCGTCGCAGCGCTGACGGAGGCGCAAGCAACTCCGCGCGCGCTCAGCGCCGGACCATTGCGTATCACCGCGGTGATACCGGCGGATCGCTCCGCCGAGGCGCAGCGCGCGATCCATCACGTATTCGTGAAGTAGCGCGCGCCTTCGTCAGTGCTGCAGGCGAGGCCGCATTGCGGCGAGCCCCTGCGGGCCTGCAATCAGCGCGATCTCGCGCGTCGCATCCCAAGCGATCGCGTAAGCGTCGCCGCTCGCCGGTGACATCACCTTCACCGCGGAGACCTCTGCGCCGTGGGCGTCGATCGAGACCATTTCCAATCCCTCGCCGGCTCGAACGAGCAAAAGGAGCGCGGCGTCGGTATGACCGCGGAAGGTCGCCGCGACGATGCGCTCGCGCGGCAGCGGCAACGAGGCACCGCCCACCCTGACCAAGAGACCGCGTCCCTCGTGCACGAGCACGAGATGACCAGGTGATGATGCGGCAATGGTCGCGCCCGCCTCGAGGAGCTGCTCCGTCGCCGCGTCGCAATCCAGCGGCTCGAATGCGCCGTCATCGCCACGCAAGCGCTCGAGCGCCGCGACGGGGCTCGAGGTACCCACGAACAACGTGCCCTGCGCCGCGCTCATGGTGAGCACGTCGTCGCGCACGACCTTGTTCGCACCCGACGCGGGGTCGACGCGAAACAACCTCGTTCCCGCGAGGACCCAGAGGGTCGCCGCTGCCACGGCGATCGCGCCGACATCGGCCTGCGCGAACAACACCTTCGGGGCCGAGGTCGCAGCCGCGGCGATCGTCTCCACGCCGCGCGCGGTTGCGAGCACCACGCCGCCGCTCGTGAGCGCACATCCATGCGCCGCCGATGCGAGCGGCCGAACCCGGGGAGAGAGTGCACCGCGATCGACCACGACCACGGCGCTTCCTGCGGCGAGGATCAACCCATCCAACGACGTCACGCATGCGAGCGCGTCGTCGCGGCTCAGCTGAGGGACGCTCTCCCACGGCTCGGCGCCGCCAAACCCCATCTCCTCGAGCAGGTCGTTCAGCTCGAAGTCGCCGCCGGCGTCCGCGTCCATCGCGGGCAGCGCCGCCTCGTCGACCTCCGCTTCGGAGCCGTCACCGATTCCTTCTGCGCCGCCGTCGTCCGCTGTCGACGGCAACAGGTCGACGCCGTCGTCTGTTGCAAGTTCGGACACCGGCTCGTCGCCCGCCTCGCTCGCACCGTCGTCGAAGGATGGCGCGAAATCGTCCACGTCGTGCTCGATGCCCGCCGTGTCATCCACCCTCTTACCGAGGGCACCTTCTTCGAATGCGATGTCGACGCCGCCGATATCGAGGTCGTCGCTGTACGCGTCTTCGAGGCTGCGATCGCTGTCGTCCTCGAGCGCTTCTTCGTCTTCTTCGCGCGGGCCGAGCGGATCTTCCTCGTGTGATTTACCCGGTGTCGTATCGGGTGTGTCGGAATCGGGGTCGATGCCGAGGGGCTCGTCGAGTCCCTCGTCGTGGTCGTCATCGTCCGCCGTGAACCGGTGCATGTGTTGGCGATTACCGGATCGCATTCGCGTCGCGTCAAGGCCTGGATCTCGGACGTGACTTCTGAGATCGTGCTCGACGCCATGTTCGCGCCCGGCACGCCAAACGAGCCAAACGCCCGTCACGTGCAGGGGCAGGGACGCGAGCGCACCGCAAGCGAAAACGCCGCAAGTGGGCGCCTTTCTCCGAGCGACGGCGCGCGAGGAATGATCAGCTTTCGCGTCGACGTCGACCCGCGCGAGGTGGTGTTCATCAAGAGCCTCGTCGAGGCGAGCGAAGGCATCGCGAGCATCTTCGCCGACCACGGCGGCTGCCTCACGTTCGCCACGCCCGCCGCACGTCGCTCCGCTCTCGTCGAGCTCCTCGACGATCTCGTCGCGCATCACGGCGCACGTGTCGAAGCGCTCGACTCCGCGGACGATCCGATTCATGGAGGCGGGAGATGAGCGACGTCGAGCCCCGCATCCGCGCCGCCTGGCAGGAATGGCTCAACGCCCTCGGGTCCGATCCCGAGGCGGCGATCGCTGCGGCTCAGGTTTACGGCGCGCTCTCGTCCGATGGGCGTGATGCGTGGCTCACCGCGCTCGAAGAAGACGGCCCGAGCCTCGGCGTTCCCAAGGTCGCGCTCTACGCGCCACTCCTTTCGGTCGAGGTCGACCCCGCCCGCATCGAGCGCATTCGCCGCGGGATGGAGTCGGACGGACCCGTCGTTTCGATGCGGCACACCGTCGCGCTACGCGGCGTCGCGCGCGACAAATCGCGCATCGCCGCGCTGATTGCACCTCTCTACGCCGACTTCGTGCAGGTGCTCTGGTGCAGCTACCGCACGCACACCGGCTTCGATTGGGTGCGCCTCGACTCGATCCAGCGCGCCGCGAGCGCGCCGCGTGCGGGTGATCGCGCCGAGGGCATCGTCCTCGAGGCGACGCCGCTCAAGCTCGTCGTCGAGGAGCTCGCGCTCGCGATCCTCGCCCAGCGCCGCCGCGGGCATGAAATCCCCGACTCGATGGTTGGCTTCGCGAACCTCTTCGACGCCAAGATCGATGCGGACACCGGCAGCTGACCGTCGAAAGAGCAACAGGGCGGCGTCGCATTCGGGCGCGGTCAGGCTGCGATTTCTCCCCCCCGCCCCCCCTCACTTGCGTGAGGGGGGAGTCCCGAGAGTGTGCGTGGGCGCGATGGTTCTCTCGCTTGGAATCGCGGCATGTGCGCCCGCTGCGCCCGAAGGCGAGACCCCGACCGCGAGCCCGCTCGCAAGCGCGGGAGAAGCGCCCGCGTCGGGTGACGCCGTTGTCTTTCAATGGCCCAACGTCACCGGTGGCGGCCAGATCTCGAATGCGGATCTCGCGGGCCGCGTCAGCGTCCTCGTTTTCGTCACGACCTACGACGTGCCGTCCCAAGCGCAGGTGAGGTTCCTCACGCAGCTCTCGCGCGATCACGTCCCGCGTCTCAACGTCGTCGCGGTCGTCCTCGAACCGCCCGAGCACCAGCCGATGGCCGCCGCGTACGCGAGCACGCTCGATCTCAAGTACCCCGTCGTCATGGCCGATGCTGCGACCATTCGCGGCGAGGGACCATTCGCGGGCCTTCATCACGTGCCCGCGGTTGCGATCCTCGATCGCCAAGGTCGCGAGCGTTTTCGCAACCTCGGCTTGATGGATCAGGCTGCGCTCGAGGCTGCGGTCGTGAAGGTCGAAGAAGAGACGGGCGTGAAGCAGGGCGTGCCTGAGCCTGCGTCTTCTGCGACGAAATGAGAAAAGGCGCCGATATAGTCGGCGCCTTTTCAGCTGTGTAGGGCTCGAAACGGAAACGAAGCAGCAGCTTGCCTTACGGCACGGCGCACGGCACCGGGCCGCCGCCCATGACTTCTGTCCCGAGATGCGCGCAATGCGTCTCGTCCGTCGCTGCGACGGATAGGTGATACATGCGGCAAGCCAGCGTATCGCCCGACGTCTCGTCGATGTTGAAGTCCGCGGTCGTGTTGTCGATCGTCCCGCACTTGGTCTTGCAGTCGTCGAAGCTCGTAAACTCGTAGTACCCATCGATGTCGCCGCAGACCTCCTCTGCGATCTGACAGAACGCATTGCACACGTTCATCTCGTCGACGCATCCGGCCATCGCGACCGGGCCGCCGCCGAGAGGACCAGCGTGGACGCAGTGGATCGCCGGATCCGTTCCGCCCGCCGCGACGCTCGCGTGATACGCACGACACTCGAGCGAATTGCCGCTCATTGCGCCCGCGTCGCCTTGCGGGAAGGCCGCGCACTCGGCGACACAGGCCTCCTTGCTAGCGTACTGCGCGTTCGCAGCCACGCAGCCCTCGGTGATCGTCGTGCAATACGCATCACACGTCGCCGCCGCGGTACCGCCGCCGGTGCCCTCACCACCACCGCCGTTCGAGGGCGTGCCGCCGTTGCCGTCGCCGCCTTGAGCGCCACCGCCCGGTGCCTCACCGCCGTTGCCACCGCCGCCGCTCGAGGTGTCGTCACCACAGCCGACGAGGGCGATCGCGGCACAGGAGACCAGGCTGACAAGAACAAGCATCCCACGGTTCATAGGCTCATCCTCCGAAAGTCATCGCGGCCGCGGTCTCGCGGCCTCAGGCAAAAATGGCACGGCAGAGCCTCGAGCGTCCGCCCGTGCTCGAATCGCCAAGCCTAACGAAACGTCGAAGGCTTGGCACCTTTGTGAAGTCTCGTTCGTAGCGTACGCGCCACACCCCACCGCGGTTTCAAAGCACGGATTGTCGCTTGCGGGGCTGGTGGGTTCGACGATACGACCATCCATTCGAGATCTTTTCCGACATCAGGGAGGAAGCATGAAGAAGCTTGGACCTTCTGGTCGCACCATCGCGCGCACGGCGATGGCGACGGCCACCGCCGCGACATTTGCGGTGGGACTATCGGCGGCATATGCCGCCGACCACCGCGACGGCAGTGATACCGGAGTGAAAGCGGAGGAGAACATCCCTGCCGACATCAACGATGTGTACGCATTCATGTCCGCTGATCGCGTCGTCCTCGCGATGACGGTGTTTCCGTTCGCCGAGGCCAACGCCAGGTTCTCGGATGCGGTCGTATATCGATTCCGCGTCGGGGCGCACACGGCGTTCCCCGCTGCAGCGACGAGCAGCACGGACGTTTTGTGCACCTTCAATGCGGACCAGCACATCGAATGCTGGATCGGTAGCGACGACAATGCTGACTACGTGACTGGTGATGCGAGCGTCGAGGAAGGTATCGAGAGCGAGTTCGGGCGGTTCCGCGTCTTCGCAGGCCTTCGAGCCGACCCCTTCTACTTCTACCTTACGGGTTTCAATCTCGCGCGTGAGCAGGTTCGCGCAGCCATGAACGCAGCGGTTCCGCTTCCTTTTAACCCGAACAATTGCCCGAAGATCGACGATCCCACCGTCGCGGGCGCTCTACGATCGCTGCTCGTTGCGGCTGATCCAGCGGCGAACAATTTTGCTGACGCAAATACGCTGGCGATCGTGATCGAGGCAGATCCGACGCTGTTCATCAATGACGATAACCCCGTCATCAGCGTGTATGGCAGCACGCACGTGAAGAACTGAGGAGGACACGAACATGAACATCAGTCTACGGTTCGTGAGCGGTCTTCTAATCACCATCGGCGCGTTGGCGGCGTGCGGAGACGACACCCAGGCGACTGGGGGCAATGGCGGACAACCCCCGACCACGGGCGGCGGCGGCGAGGGTACGGGTGGTATCCCGTCGAACGGAGGAAACGGAGGAGAGGGCGGATCGGGTGGCGCTCCGTTCGTTATTCCAGCAAAGCCGGAGCTCGGGTCCCAGATCGATCGCATGGGGCGTCCAGCCATCAATACTGCGCTGACAGGTGCCTTTGCCCAATTCAATGGCATCGGCGCTCCGACGTCCGTTAGCGATATGGAGCGAGCGAGCTACGAAGATACATACAACCAGGATTCGAATGAGGCCGAGTGGTCGGGGACGTATGCCGGCATCTTCGGACTCAATCTTGCCGTAATTGATACGCTCGATACTGGTCTGAACGGCTTGCCTAATCAGCAGGCATGCGAAAACCAGCCCGTCTCGTGCGGTGACATCAGTCATTCGATGGACCAGTGCTATGCGACGCTGGCGAGCGTGCTCGCGGATGACCGCCTCTGGCTCAACACCGCCGGTACAAACTGCAGCTCGTCTGCCCCCACGAGCCCGATTGAGGGGTATCTTGCGGTCGAGTTCGCATTCCTCGACTTTGATAACGAGGGCTGCGGAGGACGGCGACCCATCGACGACGTGATTCAAACGAGCTACTCCGTGCTCACTCAAGGTACGCCTACGGGGATCGACGACAACATCCCTGCTCCGCCTGGCCTCCACCCCGAAACGTTCCCGTACCTCGCCGATCCGCACTGATCGGCGAATTCGAGAACATTCGAGCGGCCCCTCTTCCAATCGGAGGAGGGGCCGTGTCATCTCTACGCAGGTCTCGAAATGGCGATGCGCGGAAGGTCTCGGGCGATAGCGTTCCTCAGCGTGCTGCTGACGTCGGCGTGCAACGACGCGGCTCCCACGCCGGCTCCCACCTCGTCGTCGGCAGAAACATCGTTGGCTTCTGCATCGAGCGATGCCGCCGCGAGTGCGAGTGCGCCCGTGACGACGTACACCGCGAAGACCACGAGCCCCAGCATCGAGATCAACAACCTCAACGGGCACATCACGCAGGCGGAGAAACAGCTCACCACGAAGCCCGACGATCTCGGCGCGCGCTCGAAGCTCGTCGGGTACCTTCTCCTGCGCGGTCGCGTGCTCGGCAAATCGACCGACCTCGCGCGGGCTCACACGCTCGCAGAAGAATCGGTGACGGTCGCGTCGAAGGGGCCTGAGCCCTACATCCTTCGCGCCCGCGGCCGCGCCGCCATCCATCGATTCACAGACGCGCTCGCCGATCTCGACATGGCGGAGAAGGAGCTTCCAGCAAAGGCGTCGACCGATCCCATTCTCGGGCAGCGCGCCAGCATCTTCGTCGCCGTCGGTCGTTATGACGAAGCGCTTCCCCTCATGGAGAAGCGGACGAAGAGCGAGCCGTCGACCACGACGTTCGGCGACTACGCCGCACTCCTCGGAAAGCTCGGCCGCTACAAGGAGGCCGAGGACATGTTCCTCCAGGCGGAGCTCAAGTTTCGCAGCCTGTCGCCGATCCCGCTGGTGGAGCTCTACTTCGATCGCGCGCAGATGTGGGAGCGCGCGGGCAACCTCGATCAAGCGACGAAGCTCTACCGCGCGGCGCTCAAGCGGTTCGCGCAGCACGTCCACGTCGCCACCCACATCGCGACGCTCATCCCGCCGACCGAGGCCATCGCGATCCTCGAGCCCCTCACGTCCGAGTCGGACGACGCCGACCTCTTCGCGCAGCTCGGGGTCTTGAAGAACCTCCTCGAGAAGGGCACCGGCGACGCCGACATCGCGAAGGCGAAGACGCTCTACGACGCGCGGTACGCCGAGTTTCCGTACGCGTACGCCGACCATGCCGGCTGGTTCTGGACGAACGCCGGCGGTGACCCGCAGAAGGCCCTGGCTTGCGCCCGCAAGAACCTCGAGGAGCGGAGGACCCCGGAGGCGTACGAGCTCCTCTTCGCGGCCGCGAACGCCGCCGACGACAAGGCCGCAAAATGCGAGGCCAAGACGGGTGCCTCCGCGCTAAAGGTGCAGTCTCCGCGGATCGTCGAGCAGCTGAAACGCCTCGAGGGGAAGGTCGAGTGTGCTTCCGCCGGTATAACGCCTCCCCCCCAGGCTTCGGCCTCCGCGTCAACACCATGAGCAGGATCGTGCCCGGGCGCTGACCTCCGCTCGGACGTGCGCTACCTTTCCCTGCAATGGCTCCCCGCACTCTCCTTGCGCTGCTTTTTGTCGCGCTCACAGCCATCGGCTGTGTCCCCGAAGTTCAGCTGAAGAGCGCGGCGCTCCGAGGCGCAACGCCCACCGGCGTGCGCTTCGACGCGATGTTGGCGATTCACAACCCCAACACCTTCGACGTCGAGGTTCGAGAGGTGCGCGCCAACGTCCGGATGGAGAACGTGCGCGGCTACCTCCCCGTGCAGGTCAGCCCCCAGGTTTGGATCCCCTCCAACAGCACGAGGGTCGTCGCCGTGCCCATCACCGTGCCGTGGGCCATGGCCCCGCAAATCCTCGCCGCCACCGTCACGCAACCGAAGGTCGCCTACAACGTCATCGGCACCGCCGACATCACCGCGACCAGCGGCATGAAGCTCCGCATCGACATGTACGAATTCGACGAGGAGGGCGAGCTGCCCCGGTCGATGTTCGTTCAGATTGGTGGCGGCGGGCCGTTTACGATTGGGTTGGGGAATCGCTGAGAAGTGAAGGGAGGGTGACGGCGAATCACTGGCGATATTTAACGATCGCGATGTCCTGACTTCCGTTGCTTGTAAGGTTTCCGCCACCGAAACCTACGCTTTCGTTGAACCGCCCCGATGCGAACACGTCACCACAGGTGCCGACGTGGACTGCTTGTAGCCCCTCATTTCCTGTGCCTTCAACGCGCCTTTGCTCGTGGACAAATCCGTCCGGCCCGAGTTTGACGATGAACCCATCTGTCCCCTCCGCCGCGAAGTCGAGACCCATTGGGGCGAGCGTAAGGATACCTGTGTAGGACCCCGAGAAGATGATCGCGTCGTCCTTTCCGACATCGGCGCCGGTGATTGCGATGGTGCCCCCGCTCCCGTTAAATTGCATGCTCTCGAGATAGTTGCCGGCTGTGGAATAGGCCACGAGAAGCATGTCCGGGCCATCCGAGAACGGGCTGATCTCGGCTCCTGGCTGACCGTCGAGATTGACAGCTGTGTCGAAGTAGCCGGCAACCCAGGTGTCGCCATTCGACAGTATCCCGACCTTCGATGCGCCCTCATTGCCCGTCGACTGGAGCGCACGTGTCCAGAGATGGTTTCCGTCGGCGTCCATGCGAGCGACGTATCCGTCGACCCCGCCAGTCGTCGTGATTACCGGTCCACCAAATGAAATATTGGAGGTCGTCGTTCCCGCTATGACGAGATCGCCATTGGCCGCTGCCGCTAGGTCGAGCACATTGTTCTGCATGTTGTTGCCGAATCTTTTGCTCCACAGGTGAGCGCCGGTGGCCGAGTAGCGTGCGACGAAGATGTCGTCGAGTCCGGCACTTGTTAGATTTTGGCCGCCCAGATTGATTGTGCCTTGGAACTGTCCGCAGACGGCCACTCCATTGTCAGGCATCCGAACCACCCCTGTCAGCTTGTCCGGTGCAGGGCCGCCAATGAGCTCTTTCCATTGCGGACTGTGGTTGAAGTCGAACTTTACGAGAAAACCGTCGCCCGCCACGCCGGTTAATGTCGACGCGGTGCCAAACGCTTCGGCTGAGTTGTCGCCAAGGCGACCCGCCACTATGTATCCATCGTCGAGCCCAACGAGGAAACCGGCTTCATCGTTCGCGGTTCCGCCCCAGTCCTTGATGTTGATCGCGTTCCCGTCTTCGTCGAATCTAGCGAGGGCAAGGTCGTAGCCACCGTCGCTTGTTACTGTGTTTGGTGCGGTGATCGAGTTCTGGAAAGTGGTGAGGACGAGAATCTCCTTGTTAGGTAGCTCGAGAATGTCTCCTCCGTACTCGAAACCAGCTCCTCCTAGTACTTTGCTCCAAACGTGGCCTAACGTGCAGTCGGCCGCCGTTCCCGAACAATCCTGATCCCCAGGCTGCACGCAAGAATCACAAGTCTGCGGAACAACATCCCCGACACAATCACCAAAAGAGTTCCCGTTGGGCCCGGCCTCACAAGACCTGAGCCCGCTCTCGCAAATGCCCACCCCCTCGGTGCCATTCGGACCCGAGTAGCAAACCTCGGTCTCCCCAAGTTGGCAGAGACAGCCAGTGCCGCTTTCGTCGGTCTGGCCGTTGCAATCCTCGTCAACACCGCTGGCGCTTCCGCCGCACGCTTCCTCGGTAGGCGTGACCTCGCCCACACACGTAGCCTCGTTATCGATGCAATCCCACGATCCGCCGTGGCAGACGCCGACGTTCTCGGTATTGGGGTCGTCGGCGGTGTAGCAAGCGGTGTTTCCCGCAGTCCACGGAACGACGACGCCGTCTTCGCAACCGCCGCACCCCGTCGTGGGCTTGTCGGTGTCGTCGATGACGATCATTCCGCCGTTGTCGCAGACGATGCTTTTGCAATCGCCGATGATGTTCTCGATCGGCGCGTCGTCGACATTGGGCGCTTGTACGACCGCACCTGCTTCGCAGGCGGGGCTCGAGCAATCGCCGGAGACGGTGTCCTCAGGAGCGTCGGCGTCGTTCGGCGTCGTCGAGGGCGCTCCGTCGCTGCACGCCGGTCGGACGCAATCGCCGGGCGCATCTTCAGTCGGGGCGTCGTCGTCTTTCGCGCCTTCTACTATGTTGCCGTCGACGTCGCACGTCGGCGCGCGGCAATCACCAGGCGTGGCGTCGGGCGGGGCGTCGTCGGACGCTACCGCGGCAACGACGTCGCCGTTTTCGTCACACACGTTGTTCGTGCAGTCGTCCTCACCCGCTTCATCGACCACCGTGCCCGCGGGCTTGAGCTGGTAGGCGCACACGCCGTCGATGCACTCGCCCAAGAGGCAGGGTTCGTCGGCGGTTGTGCAGGCGTCATCCGAGCCGCACTCGATCTGCTCGGGTAGGTCGAGGACCTGGCGGCAGCCGGTCGTCGAAGTGCTGGCTGCGGCGAGCGCCGTGAGGATAAGGGAGGCGAGTCGTGTTGTTCGCATCGTAATGGGGTAGTCACCCGGTGAGCCCAGGCGCGGACAGCTTTTCTCGACGCTACCCGAGCCGGAGGCGAGGTCCAACGCTCAACGGACCGGGTGCGCAGTGCAGCCCGACCTATCCCCGCGATCCGCTGGGTCGCCCCTTGTAGACGCAACGCTACGGCCCAGAGGCAGCTGGGAGCCCTACTTCGATCAGGCGCGACCCTCGGGGGCAGCTGGGAGCCCCATTTCGGTAGCGCGTCATCGAAAGAGGGCAGCTGGGAGCCCCATTTCGGTAGCGCGTCATCGAAAGAGGGCAGCTGGGAGCCCCATTTCGGTAGCGCGTCATCGAAAGAGGGCAGCTGGGAGCCCATTTCGGTAGCGCGTCATCGAAAGAGGGCAGCTGGGAGCCCCATTTCGGTAGCGCGTCATCGAAGGAGGGCAGCTGGGAGCCCTGTTTCGGTAGCGCGTCATCAAAAAGGGGCAGCTGGGAGCCCTATTTCGGTAGCGCGTCATCAAAAAGGGGCAGCTGGGAGCCCCACGTTGACCAGGTGCACCGCGATTCAAGCACCCGGGGGGATCCGGCGTCCCGCGCCCACCCTCACGGGCCTATACGCCCGGTCTTCACCACAAAATCATCGAAGTCCACAACCTGATCCGAAGTCGGCGCCCAGCTCGAATCACCCCCTCCAAAGAACGTCGAGAAATACAGCGTATCGATCTCGTACGTCGCATCGGCCAATCGATACAAGAACATCTGCTCGTCGAGCGCCGGCTCACCATCGAACCACGCCTTCAGAATGCCGTCGTGCTCGCCCGGGGTGTTCATCTCGAGGTGATGCTCGACGGTATGCCACGTCCCCGGCTCGAACTGAGTCGCCGAGCCGCCTGACGCGTAGTCGTAGTCGTCGCCGCAGTCGTTCACCTTTTCCGGGAAATACATGTATTGGACCGCGGCCCCGGCGGTCCGCCACATCATGCGCGCGGAGAATCCCGTGGTGTCGTCGACACAACCAGTTGGCGCGGACCCACCGACGAGGCCGGGGAGCTTTCCGCCTTTGACGAATTGGAAGTTGTCGCCGAAGCGGACTCGGTACGACAGATGGAGCTCTTCGTACGAATCGTTCAATGGCACTTTGAACTGCACGCCGCCGTCGCCGGGCCCATACTCGTTTGCGGGGTAGGTGACGCGGAGGAATCGTTCACCGCCGTCATCGACGATGCTTGCGCGCCCTTGATCGAGGCCGTCGTTCCACGGAGGCTCTGCGCCGAAGTCGGCGGCGACCATGTCTTCGGTGTATTCGCCCTCGGCCGCGGCCTCGAAGTCGGCGTGGAGGATCTCTTCGCCCGTGTTCTGGCCGCCGTCTCCACCACCGCCGCCGCCGATGGACGTCGAGTTGTCGCTACCACCGGTGCCCGTCTGGCCTCCGGTATGCGGGGCGCCGCCGTTGGGTGAACCCGCGCCTGCTGCTTGGCCGCCGTCGCTGGTTGCACCCGTCCCTCCGGCGCCACCATCGCCTGAAGTCGACTCGTCGCAGGAGGCCGAGCACAACACAAGGAACGCGACGCCGACGGCTCTGGTTAGCGAGTCCACGTTCCGAATCGTACACCGGGTACTTTGTTGGCGAACGGCGCAAACGCACCGCACGGTTGCGCGTCCGCGTCGTGCTCGAGTGAACAGTTAGGACCAGAGCTTTTTGGGGGGGAACCCGGCCGGACGATTGGGGATTTGCTCGAAGCCGGGAAGCCCGCACCACACAATGGCGCGCCGCACGTGCTCCAAGAAGGTCTCCTCCCGTGTGCTACCGATGAGGACAGGGTCGAACGTCCCGGCAGCGCATTCGATGCGGATGGCGCCGCCAGAGACGTTCGCCTTCGTTGTCATGTCTGGTGCGAGTTCGAGCAATGCGGGCAATTCCGGAAGCAGTGGTTGGCCGGGTGCGTCCAACCCGTGCGTCGCGCTCCACGGTGGCAGGACGACGAGGGGATCGGTGTGCCAAATCGGCTGTTTCGAGCCCCTCTCGGTCCAGCCGGACGCTTCCCACCGGGGACTCGTGCCGCAAAGATTCAACCATCCGACGATTTCCCAGAAGCGCGCGACCGCTGTCGGGATAGGTCCATAGCGGGATTCAAGTCGCTTTATCAGACCGCTTGGTACGAGCGGTAGGGGACGCCACAATCCGCCGAGGGGACTGCTGAATCGATAATCCAGGCTCTTTAGATGTCGAACGGTACCTTCGAGCGCATTCCGCATTCGCCGAAGCTCTTTGTCGAGTGCAGCTAGATCCGGGGTCGCAGTGCGCGAGGCTACGGGATATTGGGTCCGCAGCTTCGCGAGGCGCACAGAGAACAGAGCGGAATCTACGTTGCGAAGCACCGCACGAGCGTCACGGACAAGTGCGGGGTCGAAGAGCGCGTGGAGCGTGAAGTCGAGCCAGTCCTCCCGGAGGAGCGGCAATGAAGTGCGCGCGTTCTCGGTCGACTCTTCGGACTTTTGCCAAGGGCCCGTTTTGATGGCTCGCAGGAAGCGTCGCCGATCCACGGCGGTTGGATGGACCGTGTCCGCGCCGTCGCCTCGCATGATTCGTGCGATCGCCCGGTAGATCGCGACCGTATCGGAAGGCCCCATCAAAGGCGTCCCGGGCTCTCCGCCGAACCGCGCCAAGTCCTGGTCCGATAGCGGCGCGCGACTGAATGCGAGCGATAACCCCCAATCGCCCATTCTGTCCAGGTGCTCCGCCAAGAAGCGAGCCGCTGGCGATCCCGAAGGCACCTGATGCTGGGAGAGAAAGAAATACAGCAAACCGCTGGAGCCCTCCAATAGCTCGTCGGTACGCCCCTCGCGGACGATAGTCCTCCACAACGCTTCTGCGTACCGGGGGTCCCGCCACGCTCGCGTAGCGAGCGCACGGTCGGTTCGGTAGGCATCTCGCGTGCGGTCGAGACTCGTCTCGAGTCGCCGCTCGAACTCTTCGAGGTCCACGGTGATGAGCTTCGGCGGTTGTCGACGACAAAAGGGAAGAGCCCCCGAGCGACGATGCGGACGGGGGCTCTCGAGATCCAGCCGCGCGGGGGACTATTCCTCGGCGGCCACTGCCATGTTGTCTTCGTGGACGACGTGGGCGACTTCGGGGTTGTTCTCGAAGTACGCCTTGCCGGCGAGC